>NC_018518.1:3369871-4043846 GCF_000306945.1 Bordetella pertussis 18323
GGTTGCCGTCGTGGAACAGGCGCGCCCGCGCCGCGTCGTGCACCGCGTTGGGCTGCATGATCATGGGCGTCTCGACCAGGCCCGGGCACACGGTATTTACCCGCACTCCCTGGTCGGCCAGCTCCAGCGCGGCTGCGCGGGTCAGCCCGCGCAGCCCCCATTTGCTGGCCGTGTAGGCGGCGCTGAAATAGCCGGTCAGGCCGGCCGTCGACGACGTATTGACGATCGCCGCGCCGCGCGGCATCAGCGGCGCCAGCGCCCGGATCGCCAGGAACGGCCCGTCCAGGTTGATCTCCAGCAAGCGCCGCCATTCGTCGGGCGCGGTTTCGGTGACAGTCTTGCGCAGCGTGATGCCGGCGTTGTTGACCAGCCCGTAGAGCGGCGCGCCGGCCGCGGCCAGGTCGGCCGCCAGCGCGCTCCAGGTTGCCTCGCGCGCCACGTCGGCCACGCGCGGATGCAGGCGACTCGCCGCCGGCCCGGCGGCCTCGGCCAGCTCGCGCCAGCACGCGTCATCGGCCGGCAGCACGTCCAGCGCGTATACGATGGCGCCGGCGGCGAGCAGCCGCAGCACCTCGGCGGCGCCCTGCCCGCGCGCCGCGCCGGTCACCACCACGGCCTTGCCTTCCCAGTATTGCGTCATGATGTGCTCCTCCTCAGGCCTTGGAGACGCCGCCATCGGCCATCAGCACATGGCCGGTGACATAGGACGAAGCCTGCGACGCCAGGTACAGCGTGGCCGCGGCGATGTCCTCGGGCTGCCCCAGCCGGCGCGACGGGATGCGGGCGATGTACTCGGTGTAGGTCTGCGCATCGCCGTGCATCCAACTGCTCATGGGCGTGTCGATGAAACCCGGCGCGATGGCGTTGACGCGCACGCCCAGCGGGCTCCACTCCAGCGCCAGACACTGCGTCAGGTGCGCCACGCCGGCCTTGGCCGACGCATAGTCGGCGCAATTGGGGCGCGGCTTGATGCCCGCGTAGCTCGACAGGTTGATGATGGCGCCGCTGCCCTGGCGCGTCATGTGGCGCGCCGCCGCCTGGGCGCCGAAGAACGTGCCCTTGAGGTTGATGTCCAGGGTGCGCTGCCAGGTCTGCTCGTCGAGCTCCAGCGCCGGCATGCGTGCCATGAAGCCGGCATTGTTGACCCAGATGTCGAGCACGCCGTACTGCTGCGCCACGGCATCGGCCAGCGCGCGCGAGGCGGCCGGATCGGCGACGTCCAGGGCGCGGCAATCGACGTCCTGGCCCGATTCGCGCATGGCCTGAGCCAGCGCCTGCGGGTCCAGGTCGGTGGCCACCACCCGTGCGCCCTGCTCGCGCAGGGCCGCCACGATGGCGCGCCCGATGCCGCCGCCCGCGCCGGTCACCACGGCGATTTTTCCTGCCAGATCCTGATATTGCATGTTGTTCTGCTGCATGAGAGTCGAGGTTCAGTTGTAGGCGGCGCGCCGCGAGACGGCCGCATTGTCCGGTTCGCCCGGCAAGGGAATGTCGTTCAGGTCCAGGCCCGCGGTTTCCCGGATCAGGAAGGCGCCGATGAATGCCATCACGCCCAGCGCCGCGACATAGGCGGTGTAGACCCAGCCCAGGTCGTGCGCGCCCAGCCAGGCGTTGATATAGGGCGCCGTGCCGCCGAAGATGGCCACCGACAGCGAGGAGATGAAGCCCACGCCCATGGCGCGCGCCTGGGTCGGCACCTGTTCGGCGATGAAGGCCGGGAAGATGGCCGCCAGCAGCGCCCACACCAGCAGGCCGATCAATTGCGCCACGAACAGCGTCCAGGGCTGCGCGGTCACGATGTGCGCCACCGGGAACACGGCCAGCGCCACGCCCAGCCCGAACGCCATCACGATGGGCTTGCGGCCGTAGCGGTCGGCCAGCCACCCGCATACGGGCAGCCACAGCAGGCACACCAGTTGCGCGATCAGGCTGGCGGTGTAGGCGCCGGACGGGTCCATGCCCCGCGTGGCGATGGCGGTGGCCGGCGCGAACGTCACCCAGGTGTAGTAGGTGGCGTTGGAGGCGACGGCGATCATCACGATGTTGCGGGCGATGCGCAGCGCCTGGCCGCGCGTCATGGCAGGGCCGGCCGGCTGGCCGCCGGCCTGGCGCGCATGCTCCTCGAACACTTCGCTTTCGCTGGCGCTGCGGCGCATGTACAGCGCATAGACGCCCAGCAGCGCGCCGACCCCGAAGCCGACCCGCCAGCCCCAGGCCTCCATGGCCTCCTTGCCCAGCATGGAGGTCAGCAAGGCGGCCAGCGCGGTGGCCGCCATCACGCCCAGCGTCACGCTGATGAACACCGAACTGGACCACAGGCCGCGGCGCGCCGGCGGCGCGATCTCGGCTACATAGGTATACGCCACGCCCGACTCGCCGCCGTGCGCCAGGCCCTGGGTCAGGCGGCACACGAACAGCAGGACCGACGCATAGACGCCCGCCTGCTCGTAGGTGGGCAGCAGCGCAATGGCCAGGCTGGTCAGGGCCAGCAGGCACATGGTCAGCACCAGCGTGAACTTGCGCCCGTAGCGGTCGCCGATGCGGCCGAACAGCCAGCCGCCCACCGGGCGGGCCAGAAAGCCCCCGGCGAACACGCCCAGCGTGGCCAGCAGCGCCGAGGTCGGGTCGGCCGGGTCGAACAGGTTCATCGCCAGGTAGGCCGAGAACGTGCCGTACAGGGTCCAGTCGAACCACTCCAGCGCGTTGCCGACGGCGGCTGCCCGCAGCGACGTCAGGCGGCGCCGCAGGTCCTGTGTCTCCATGATCTGTTGTGTCATTTTCTTGTATTCCGGTGTGCGCGCGTCAGCGCAGGTGAAGGGCAAACCAATCGGCCGCCGCCTGGCTGGTGCGGTCGAAGTGGTCGGTATAGACGGAGTAATGTCCGCCAGGCAGCAGCAGCAATTCCTTGGGCTGCTGCGCGTTGTTGAAAGCGTCCTGCTGCAGGTCGGCCGGGGTCAGCCCGTCGCTGGCGGCCACGATCATCAGCAGCGGCGTGGGCGCGATGCGCCGTGCATACACGCCCGGCTCGTAGGTGCGCGCCAGCTCCAGCGAACGCAGCGTCACCGCATTGACCCATTGCGGGCAACGGCGCGCCTCGCCGGTCATGTAGCGGTAGGAGTCGGGGCCGGGATACGCGACCGGCGCCTCCGGATCGGGGTCGACCATGCGCAGCGTGGCCGGCTCCGCGCCGGCGAAGCGCGCTTCGCGGTCGGCCTCGAAGGCGGCCTGCAGCGCCTGCGCCTTGTCGTAGCGCACGCGCCGCTGGGCGGCCGAGAAGCCGCTGGTCGTCGGCACCTGGCTGACCACGCATTTGACGCGCCGGTCGATCGCCGCCACCGTCAGGGCGTGGCCGCCGCTGTAGCTGCTGCCCCAGATGCCGATGCGCTCGCGATCCACCTCGGGACGGCCGCGCACGTACGAAATGGCGGCGCGGAAATCCTCGACCTGGCGATACGGATCGATCTCCTGGCGCGGCAGGCCGCCGCTCTTGCCCAGGTTGCGAAAATCGAACGTCAGCGCGGCCAGACCACGATTGACCACCGCCGCGGCATAGTCTTCCAGGTCGCCGCCGGCCACCATGGACCAGCCATGCGCCAGCACCACGGCCGGCACCGGCGCGCCGGCGCCGGCCGGGCGGTAGAACGTGCCCCGGATGCAATCGCCGTCGAGCATGAATTCAATCGGCTCCGCCGATCCATTTGGCGCCGCACGCCCCTGCCAGGATTCACTCATTATCTGGCTCCTCCCTGGAAACAAAGCTAGAATGGGCAGATTCTGCCCAGCCGCCAAGCCGGGAACAAGCGGTATTATTCATTCAATCAATCGTCAATCCCGATCAATCAACCTCATGGACCTGCGCCAACTCGATTGTTTCCTGGCCGTGGCCAGCGAGCTGCACTTCGGCCGCGCCGCCGAAAAGCTGTACATGAGCCAGTCGTCCGTCTCGGAAGCCGTCAAGGCGCTGGAGCGCGCGCTGGGCGCGCCGCTGTTCGACCGCACCAGCCGCCGCGTGGCGCTCACGCCGCTGGGCGAGACGCTGCGCCAGGGCGCCGCGCCGGCGGTCATCATGCTCAAGGCCGCGCTGGACGATTGCCGGCGCCAGGCCAGCGGCAAGCAGCGCCGGCTGAGCATCGGTTTTCTGGGCGGGGGATTCTACGAGCTGTACCGGCCGCTGGTGGCCGAATTCACGGCCGCGCATCCGGGCGTCGAACTGGACTTCACCGAACTGACCTACGTCACGCACTACGCCGCCGTGGCCGACGGCTCGGTCGATGTCGCCTTCTGCCGCCTGCCGCTTGGCGCCGATGGCCTGTGCCATGGCCCCATCGTGCTGCGCGACCAGCGCATGCTGTGCGTGCCGCACGACCATCCGTTCGCTGCGGCCCATTTGCTGGACCCCGAACTGCTGGCGCGCGAGCGCCTGGTGCGCATGGTGCCGGGCTCGGTCAACCAGGAGTGGCAGGACTATCATTTCCCGCGCCATACGCCGCGCGGCAAGCCGATCGGCGACGGCCCCATCGTGCGCACCGTGCGCGAGGGCATCGAGGCGGTCAACGCGCGCCAGGGTCTGCTGATGCTGACCAAGCGCGCCGCCAGCTATTACGCCACGCCGCAGATCGCCTTCGTGGAGATCGACCTGCCGGCCATGCCGTCGGCGCTGGTGCGGCGCATCGATGACCACCGCCCCATCCTGCAGGAGCTCGATGCGCTGCTGCTGCGCATCGCGATGCGCTACGGGGTGGCGCCGGGCTAGGTGTGAACTGTCAATAGGTTGTATTTGTCCAGGTTGAGTCTGGAGATGGGTACAGCGCGCCCGATGCCTTGGTGGGGTCGATGCCAGTTGTAGTGGTGTAGCCAGGATTTCATGGCATCGGCTCGGTGTTGGGAGTTCTGGTAGGTGTGAGCGTAAGCCCACTCACGCAAGGCCGACTGGATGAAGCGTTCGGCCTTGCCATTGGTCTGTGGGCGGTAAGGTCGGGTAAAGCGGTGCTTGATGCCCAGCTCATGGCACAGCGCGGCGAAGGCGCGGCTGCGAAAGGCCGAGCCATTGTCGGTGAGCAAGCGCTGGATGGTCACGCCCAGGCGCTGGTAGTAGGCCACTGCGTCCTTGAGGAACTGGACGGCGCTGGGGAAGCGCTCGTCGGGGTGGATGTCGGTGAAGGCCACGCGGGCGTGGTCATCGATGGCCACGAAGACGAAGTCCCAGCCGGCCCCCTCAACGGTATCGCGTCGGTTGCCCGTGACCCGGTGGCCAGGGCGCTGGATACGTCCCAGCTTCTTGATGTCGATGTGCAGCAGATCGCCGGGGGCCTGATGCTCGTAGCGCACCACCGGCTCGGCCGGCTCCAGGTCGGCCAGGTGCGACAGACCGGCGCGGGCCAGGACGCGGCTGACGGTGCTGGCTGACACGCCCAGCGCCTGGGCGATGCGCGCTTGGGTCAGCCGCTTGCGGCGCAGCTCCACGATAGCCAGCGCCTTGGCCGGCGCAATCGCTCGGGGCGAGACCGTCGGGCGCGAGGACGCATCGGCCAAGCCCGCCTGGCCCTGAGCCAGGAAGCGGCCCAGCCATTTGCGCACAGTCGGCGCGGTGACCCCATAGGCGCGGGCCGCTTCAGGCACACAAACTTGATGGGCGATCAATTGCTGGACCATTTCGAGTCGACGTAGGAAGGTCAATCGGGCATGCTTATGGGTGTTCATCCGGCCGGGCTCCTTGAGTGAACTGGGGGATCGGCGATTTCCAGTTTCTCAAATCCGGTTCGGATGAACCATGCATACAACCTATTGAATCTTCACAACTAGGGGGCCGACATGAAAGAGCGCACCAAATCCATCGTCTATCCCCTGCTGCTGCTGGCCGCGCTGCTGGTGCTGTGGTTCATCGCCAACCGCTACCTCGGCGTGCCGTACTACGTGCTGCCGCCGGTCGAAGGCGTGCTGGCGGCGCTGTACCGCGGCTATGTGCAGGGCGATTTCTGGGGAGATTTCGGCTTCACGCTGGCGTCCATGGCGATCGGCTACGTGGGCGGCTGCACGGCGGCCTTCATCATCGGCGTGCTGTTCGCCGAATACCGCTGGCTGGAACGCCTGCTGTATCCCTTCGTGCTGGCCCTGCAGTCCATGCCCAAGGTCGCCCTGGCCCCGCTGATCCTGGTGTGGTTCGGCTTCGGGCTGGAGTCCAAGGCCATCATGGTGGCCCTGGTCTGTTTCTTCCCCATGTTCATCAACACGGCGGTGGGCCTGGAGGCCACCGATCCGGCCCTGCTGGACCTGATGCGGGCGTTCTCCGCCAGCCGCTGGCACATCCTGACGCGCATCAAGATCCCGTCGGCGGCCAGCCACATCTTCGCCGCGCTGCAGATCTCGGTGGTGCTGGGGCTGATCGGCGCGGTGGTGGCCGAGTTCGTCTCGTCGTCGAAGGGGCTGGGCTACCTGATCAACGCGGCGACGACCACGCTGGACACCAGCACCATGTTCGCCGCGCTGATCAGCCTGGCCGTGCTCGGCATCGCCGGCAGCCAGCTGATCAGGGTCCTGCATCGCAAGCTGGTGTTCTGGGACCGCGGCGAAGCCGGACGGACCCTCACCGAGTAGGCGCTAATCTTGCCCAAGTCCCGCCAAGGCGCGGTCGAAGATCTCGCGCGATTGCACCAGCACCCCGGCGCGCCAGTCCGGCGCGCTGGGGTAGAACGCCTCGCGGATGTCGCGCATCAGCATGGCGCGCAGCGCGCCGTCGGCGTCCTGGTGCTCCCACAGCCAGCGCGCCGCCATCGAGGCGCGCTGCATGCGCGGACGCGGCAGCGTGCCGAACTCCACCACTACCGCCGTGGTCTCGGCCTCGGGCAGCATGGCCACGAAGGCATCGACCAGCAGGCCCTGGTAACGCGCCACGGCCTTGTGCGTCACGCCGTCGCGGTTGACCGCGCGCTCGCCCCACCAGCGCCGCGCCCGTTCGTAGGCCGGGCTGCCGGCCTCGTGGAAACACAGGAACACGTGGCCGCGCTCGGGACCGATGCCGGTATGCAGGTCGATGAAGGCGGCCTGGCGCACGCCCGCCAGATGGGTGGCGATGGCCTCGCGCAAGGCGCGGTTGGACCATTGCTGGCGCATGCCGCCATAGAAGATGCCGGTCGGGTGGCTGTACTGCCCGCCGTTGAAGGCATCCGAATAGACCTGCTCGCCCACCGATTCGCGGAAATCCGACAGCTTGCGGAATATCGCCTCGACGTCCTGCTCGTCCCAGTGGTCGCGCGCGATCAGCGCATGCACCTCGGCGTAGCGCGGATTCTGCGGCAGGGGCTGGCTGAAGTCGACGAAGTTGCGGTTCAGGTCGACGTTTTCCTCGGTGAACCGCAAGGCATGCGCGAACCCCCACGGGTTGTGCGCGTGCAGCAGCAGCACGCCGGTGTCGCGCGGCAGGCGCGACGGATCGAGACGGCGCAGCCAGTCGGTCTGCGCCGCCGAGCCGCTGTAGCCTTCGATGCCATGCGTGCCGCAGCCCACCACCACCATCCGGCTGGCCTGCGCGCCGCCCAGGCGCGCCACGTCGAGATACAGCGCTTCACCGTCGGGGCCGCGCTGTGTATCGTGGCAATAGGAATGGATATCGGCCCCGGCGGCGCGCGCCGCCTCCAGGAATTTGGCGCGGGCCTGCGCATAGGTTTCGGAGAAAGGATCGGACGCGTGCACATTGGCTCCTAGACATGGGTTGGCAAATTCAATCCCATTCTACGGAATGGTTCTGGAATTTTTTTTCGTTTTCCCGCTCGAGATATGCCGTTTACAGGTGAAATCATGTCGTTGAATCTGGGCCAGCTTACTGACCCGAACAAGAACCCCGCCGCCATTGCGCTGATCGACTGCCTCGACCACGAGGCGCCGCGGATCTACACCCACGGGGACCTGGACCGGCTGGCCAACGCCTGCGCGCGCGGCCTGTTGCGCAAGGGCCTGAAAACGGGCGACGCCGTCGCCCTGATGGGCATCAACCGCGCCGAGTTCCTGATCGCCTACCTGGGCATCATGCGCGCGGGCATGGTGGCCGTGCCGGTCAACTACAAGCTGGCGCCCGACACGCTGTCGTTCCTGCTGCAGGACTGCCAGGCGCGTCTGGCCTTCGTCGACAAGCCGCGCGCGGCGCTGGCGCCGGCCGGGCTGGACACGGTGCGCTTCGACACCGCGCAATGGGACGAATTTCTCGACCCGGGTCCGTTCGAGACGTACGCGCCGCCGCTGCGCACCACGGCCATGATCCTCTACACCTCGGGCTCGACCGGCCGCCTCAAGGGCGTGCAGCTGTCGCACGACGGCCAGCTCTGGACCATCCGCTCGCGCTTCCTGAACCGCAAGGACTTCGACGACGAGCGCTTCATCGTGGCCGCGCCGATGTTCCACATGAACGCGCTGGCCAACTGCAAGTTCGCGCTGGCCGCCCACGCCAGCATCGTGCTGCTGCCGCAGTTCGACACGCATCGCTTCATCGAGGCGCTGGGACGGCACGAAGTGACGTGGATCACCTCGGTGCCCACCATGATGGCGCTGGTGGTCAAGGAAAAGCAGGCGCTGGCGCAGATCGACACCGCCCGCGTGCGCTATATCCGCATGGGCTCGGCGCCGGCCACCGACCAGCTCTACGAGGCCGTGCGGCGCGCCTTCCCCAATGCCGCGATCGCCGGCGGCTACGGCACGACCGAGGCCGGCCCCATCGTCTTCGGCCCCACCCAGGGCCGCGCGCTGCCGGGCGGCGGCGGGCTGGGCTGGGTGCTGCCCGACGTGGAAGTGCGCCTGGTGGACGCGCAAGGCCGCGACGCCGACGAAGGCGAGCTGTGGATGCGCACGCCCGCCAACATGCTGGGCTACCTGAACCTGCCCGACAAGACCCGCCAGGTCCTGACCGAGGACGGCTGGTATATCTCGGGCGACGTGTTCCGGCGCGACAGCGACGGCTGCTACTACTTCATCGGCCGCGCCGACGACATGTTCAACTGCGGCGGCGAGAACATCTACCCGGGCGAGATCGAGCAGGTCATCGAGCGCCTGCCCGCCGTCATGCAGGCCTGCGTGGTGCCGGTGGCCGACGAGATCAAGGGCCACAAGCCGGTGGCGTTCGTGGTGCTGCAGCGGGGCATGAGCCTGTCGGAACAGGACGTCAAGTCGTACGTCCTGGCCAATGCGCCGGCCTACCAGCATCCGCGCCGCGTGTTCTTCGTCGAGTCGCTGCCGCTGGCGGCCACCAGCAAGGTGGACCGGCGCGCCCAGGCCGAGGCGTAGCGCAAGAAGACTGTGCCGATCGGCAATGGGCTGCTCCATGAGCAGCCCATTCCAATTCCGGGCCCGGACACGCCCGAGAAGGCACTTATTTTCCACGCGCCGGCGCGTAGCATGGATCCATCGCATCAATAAGGTGGAGACATGCGCTTCAATGCCACATCGGTTGCCGGCGCCGCGCAGCCGCAACGCCTGCACGGCCTGGCGGCCGACATCGACCGCGCCGTCGCCGCGGCCAGCACGGCCCAGACCCCGGCCGCGGTGGCCGGCGTGCTGGCCGCCTACCGCGAACCCGACGAACTGCTGACGCCGGCCCAGCAGGCCGGCAACGCCGAGCACTACGCCCGCCACCTGCTCTACGCCCATCCGCTGGGGCGCTTCAGCATCGTGGCGCTGGCCTGGCAGCCGGGGCAATGCACGCCGGTGCATGGCCATTTCACCTGGTGCGCCTACGCCGTGCTGCGCGGCGCCATGCAGGAGGAACAATACGACTGGGACGCGGCCGGCCAGTGCGCGCTGGCCACGCGCGTGGTCGCGCGCGCGCCGGGCGATTGCGTGGCCAGCCTGGCGGGGCTGGACGCCATCCACCGGCTGCGCAATGTCGGCGCCGGCACGGCGATCTCGCTGCACGTCTACGGCGTCGAGGGCGACCGGGTCGCCACCCACGTCAACCGCATCGCCCGCGCCGCGTGAGGGCGGCCGCGGGCGCTACGACGCGTAGTCGACCGGCAGCGCGGTGGTGTACTTGAGCTGCTCCATGGCGAACGACGAGCTGACGTCGTGCAGGTCGGCGATGCGGATCAGCTTCTTGTAGACCGTGTCGTAGGTGGAGATATCGGGCACCACCACGCGGATCAGGTAGTCGATGTCGCCGCTCATGCGGTAGAACTCGACCACCTCGGGGATGTCGGTCACGTGGTCGGCGAAGCGGTCCAGCCAGGCCTGCGAGTGCTGGTTGGTCTTGACCGAAATGAAGACCGTCACGCCCACGTTGAGCGCGACCGGATCGCACAGCGCGACCTGGCGCCGGATCACCCCGCTTTCCTTCAGCTTCTGCACCCGCCGCCAGCATGGCGTGGTCGATAGGCTGACCTGGTCCGCAATGGACTGGATCGGCGTCTCCGCGTTCTCCTGGAGAATCGCAATGATCTTCCTGTCTGTGGCATCCATGTTCGCACCGCCATGAAAAGGCGCGGCGGCCTCCCGCGAGGGAAGCCGTCCGCGCCGGGATGAGCGGCGGGCGCGGCTGCGCCCGCCGCGGCCGTACTGCTCAATCGATGGTGACCTTGGCGTCCTTGATGACCTTGCCCCAGCGCGCGGTCTCCTGCTCCACCAGCCGGGCCAGTTCCTCGGGCGTGGACGGCGCCGGCTCGGCGCCCTGCTTGGCGATGCTCTGCTTGACGTCGGGCAGGGCCAGCAAGGCGTTCACGTCCTTGTTGATCTTGGCGATGATGGGCTGCGGCGTGCCGGCCGGCGCGAACAGCGCCCACCAGGTCGTGACGTCGTAGCCCTTGACCCCGGCCTCGTCCATCGTCGGCACGTCGGGCAGGTCGGGCGAGCGCTTGGGCGAGGTCACCGCCAGCGCGCGCAGCTTGCCCGCCTTGATATGCGCCAGGGCGGCGGGAAGATTGTCGATCGCCATCGGCACCATGCCCGCCATCACATCGGTGAGCGCCGCGTTGCTGCCCTTGTAGGGCACGTGCGTGATGGGCGTATCCGTCATGCGCTTGAACAGTTCGGACGACAGGTGCGGCGAGGTGCCGGCGCCCGGGCTGGCGTAGAACGCCTTGGACGGGTCGGCCTTGAAATAGGCCAGCAGTTCGCTGACGCTTTTGGCCGGCACCGACGGATTGACCACCAGCACGTTCATCACGGTGGCGATCTCGGAGATCGGCGCGAAGTCCTTGATGTGGTCGTAGCCCGGGTTCTGGTACAGGCCCGGATTGATGGCGTGCGTGTTGATCGAGCTCATGTAGAGCGTGTAGCCGTCGGCCGGCGCGTGGGCGCCCGCCTGGGCGCCGATATTGCCGCCGGCGCCGGGCCGGTTCTTGACCACCACGGGCTGGCCCCACATCTTGCTGAGATTGTTGGCAACCAGGCGCGTGAAGAAATCCGAGCTGCCGCCCGGCGGGAACGACACGATCATCGTCACGGGCTTGGTGGGATACGCGGCCCCGCTCGCCACGGCCGGGCCGGCCAGCATGCCCGCGGCGGCGCACACGGCCCAGGTCGCCAGCAGGCGGGATTGAATGGACTTCATTGGAAATTCCCTTATAGATGTGTTGTATGGCTGCGCCTTGCCAGCATCAGCCCCCGTTCCCGGCATTATGGAAGTCGCGCAGGAAAATATATTTGCGACTTCTGGCTCGAAAACGGCCAAACCGGGAATTAATTTCTAATATATCCCGGGTTGCAGGGTAATTTCTTACAATTATTAGTTATATCGTGCGGCTATTTTTCTCTATAGGCGGCCTGGACGCGCCGGCCGCCGGCGGCGAAGTCGGTTACTCTCGTCGTTTGTCCAGGCGCCCCGCCGCCTCGCCCGCATCAGGAGCTGTATGTTTACTGGCATCGTCCAAGGCACCGCCACCATCGCCGGCATCGCCGACCGGCAAGGCCTGCGCACCTTCACCATCGATTTCCCGGCCGGTTTCTGCGTCGACCTGGCCATCGGCGCCAGCGTATCGGTCGACGGCGTCTGCCTGACCGTCACGCGCATCGTGTCGGCCGACACCGCCACCTTCGACGTCATGCTGCAAAGCCTGGACATCACCACGCTGGGCGGGTATGCGGTCGGCGCGCGCGTCAACGTCGAGCGCGCCGCCAGGGATGGCGCCGAGATCGGCGGCCACCCGCTGTCGGGCCATATCGATTTCGCCGCGGCCGTCGAACGCGTCCGGAGCATGGACAACAACCGCGTGCTGCGCATCGGCATCCCGCCGGCGTTTCGCAAGTATGTGTTCGCCAAGGGCTATATCGCCGTCAACGGCGCCAGCCTGACCGTCTCGGAAGTCGACCGCGGGGAAGGCTGGTTCGAAGTCTGGCTGATTCCCGAAACGCGCCGCATGACGGTGTTCGAGGAAAAGCAGGCCGGCGATGCGCTGAACATCGAGATCGAGCGCAGCACCCAGGTGGTGGTCGACACGGTGCGCGAAGCCGTGCAGGAAAGCCTGGGCAAGCTGCAGCCCGTGCTCGAGGCCATCCTCAAGGAGAAGGGCCTGAGCCTGGAAGACTTCGTGCGCCCGCCGGCGCTCAAGTAAGGCAAGCCGCCCGGCCGGCACGGCCGGCCAGGCGCCGCTCAGCGCGGCGCGGCCAGCAGCGCGTGCAGCCAGCGGCCGATAGCCGTGACCTGCTCGTCGCCATGCGGCTGGCCGATCACCTGCAGGCCCACCGGCATGCCGTCCACGCCCAGCGCCGGCACGCTGATCGCCGGCGCCCCCAGCAGCGAGGACACGCAGCTGAACGAATAATCGCCGGTGGGATAAGGCGTGCCGCGCAGGTCGGCGATGCGCGGGGCCGGTCCGCTCGAGGCCAGGCTGACCAGCGCGTCGCACTGGGTGGCCAGCGCCGCCAGCCGCTGGCGCGCCGCCTCGCGCTCCAGCATGTCGTGGCGATAGCGCTCCAGCGTCATGGCCTGGCCCAGCTCCAGCTGGCGCACCAGGCTGGGGCCGAGCGTGCCGGGATGCTGCTCGGCCATGTTCTTCAGGCTCCAGTGGTGCTCCCAGGAAATCAGGCGCATCGACAGCGCGCCCGCTTGCGCGATGGCGCGTTCCAGGCCGTCGACCAGCGAGCAGTCGGCGCGGCGCACGATCCGCACGCCCTGCCCGGCGATGCGCTCGAGCGCCGCCTCGAAGGCGGCGCGCGAAGCGGCGTCCAGGCGCTCCCAGCCCTCGGTCTCGAGCACCGCCAGCCGCGCGGGCTTGCGCCCGGCCGGCGGCGCGGCCTCGCCATACAGGCCCGGATGGCCGGGGTCGCCGCCGACGCGCCGCACGATCTCGATCGAAGTGGTCCACATGTCCTGCGCGCAGCCGGCATGGATGCCGACGTGCGACTGGCTGAAGCCCTGGCGCTCGCCGCGGTTCATGCCGCCGTAAGTGGGCTTGAGCACCCAGTTGGCGTTAAAGCTGGCCGGCCGCAGCATGGAGCCGACCAGTTGCGAGCCGACCGCCACCGGCACCATGTTGGCGCCCACCACGGCGCCCGAGCCGCTGGACGAGCCGCCGGGGGTGCGCTCGGGGTCGAACGCATTGGTGGTGGGCCCGGGGTCCAGGAACCCCAGCGCGGTGGTTACCGTCTTGCCCAGCACGATCGCGCCGGCCTCGCGCAGGGCGCGCACCACGGCGCTGTCGCGCTTGGGAAAATTGCCGGTGTAGGCGGGGCTGCCCATCTGGGTGGGCATGTCGCGGGTTTCGATCAGGTCTTTGATGCCCACCGGCATCCCGTCGATGGCCGACAGCGGGCGGCCTTCGCGGTAGCGGCGCGCCGAGGCGTCGGCCGCCTCGCGCGCGCCCGCCTCGTTGAGCACCACCCATCCCTGCACCACCGGTTCGCGCCGGGCAATCGTGTCCAGGCAGCGCTCCAGGTAGTCGCGCGGCGAATCGCCGCCATCCAGGAACGCCTGCGTGCGGTCATGGAAAGTCAGGGGAGTGTGCGTACTCGGGTGGTAATTCAAGGTCTGCTCCTGGGTAATGAACCAGGCGGTCGGCCGGCTCAGTTGATCTGTATGCCGGCGTCTTCGATGAGACGCGTCCAGCGCTGGTATTCGTCATGGAAGAACGCGTCGAACTGCTGCGGCGTGCCGGGCTGCACCTGCATGCCGAACGACACCAGGCGATCGCGGATATCCGGCATGGCCAGCACCGTGGCCAGGTCGCGGTTCAGTTTCTCCACCCGCTCGGGCGGCAGGCCGGCCGGCGCGAACAGGCCGTACCATGCCTCCAGCTGCAGCCCGGGCAGGCCGGCCTCGGCGGTGGTCGGCACGTCGGGCAGCGCGGCCAGCCGCTGCGGCGAGGCCACGGCATAGGCCTTGGCCTTGCCGCTGGTCACGTAGCCGATGACGTTGCCATTGCCCAGCTGCACCAGCAGGTCCACCTCGCCGCCCAGCACGGCGCGCGAGGCTTCCAGCGCGCCGCGGTACGGCACGTGCATGATGTCGACCTTGGCCGCTTGGCGGAACATCTCGGTGTAGAGCTGCAGCGCCGAGCCGATGCCGTTGGAGGCATACGAATACTTGCCGGGGTCCGCGCGCAGGCGGGCGACCAGCTCGTCCATGGTGTTGGCCGGCATCGACGGATGCTCGAGGATCAGCACCGGCAGGCTGCCGATCTTGCCCACCCGCGTGAGGTCCTTGACCACGTCGATGCGCGCGTTCTTGTTCAGCGCCGGCAAGGTCGCCAGCTCCGAGTAGGTGATCATCAGCGTATAGCCGTCGGGCTGGGCGCGCGCGGCGAACTCGGTGTCGATCAGCGTGCCGGCGCCCGAGCGGTTTTCCACCACCACAGGCTGGCCCCACAGCGCGGTCAGCTTGGGCCCGATCAGGCGGGCCAGGATGTCCGCCGTGCCGCCCGCGGTGGTCGGCACGACGATGGTGACCGGGCGCGCCGGATACGTTTCGGCCACGGCCGCCGCGCCCGCCAGCGGCGCCATGCAGGCCAGCAGCCATCTGGCGCAGGCAAGCCTCAATCCACGACTCATTTGAACCCCCTTTGTGCTTGTGATCGTCCGGCTGCCGACGGCGCCGGATGCGGGGCCATAGTGAGGGTTGGCGACATTGCGCTCAAACGACTTTATCGCTAGGATGGTTTACATTTTCTTAAGCGAACGCGGGATCGGGCATGGATGGTTTGCCGCCTCTCAATGCAGTGCGGACGTTCGAGGTAGCGGGCCGGCTGTGCAGCATCACCGAGGCGGCCGCCGAGCTGTGCGTCACCCCGTCGGCGGTCAGCCGGCAAATCCGGCTGCTGGAAGAACACCTGGGCCGCAAGCTGTTCATCCGGCAGCATCGCGGCGTCGTCCTCACCACCATCGGCCACCAGTACCTGGGCGATATCTCCAAGGCCCTGGTGGAGGTGCGGCGCGCCACCTCGGAGGCGGCCAAGCCGCGCCAGCGCGCGGTCTTCACCGTGCGCGCGCCGCACAGCATCGCAATGCGCTGGCTGCTGCCGCGGCTGGCCCGCTTCCATGCCGCGCACCCGCACATCGACGTCAAGCTGCACACCTCGCTGACGCCGCCCGACTTCGAACGCGAAGACCTGGACGCCGGCGTGATGCTGGGGCGCGGCCAGTGGAAGGGCCTGCTCAGCCACATGCTGATCCGCAACGAGCTCATCCCGGTCTGCGCGCCGCACAAGGCCCGCGCGCTGCGCACCCCGGCCGACCTGGCCGACGAGACGCTGCTGCACGTGTTCGGCAGGCCCGACGATTGGGTGGCGTGGCTGGGCGCGGCCGGCGTCGAACACGTGGACGTGCACCGCGGCATGAAATACGAATCGTCGGCGCTGGCCTACGAGGCCGCCCTGGAGGGCTATGGCATCGCCATCGCGCAGAAGGCCCTGATCGACAAAGACCTGCAGGAGGGCCGCCTGGTCACGCCCTTCGACCTGAGCGTGGACCAGGGCGACTACACCTATTACTTCGTGCTGCCGCCCGAGGGCTACAAGCGCCGCTCGCCGGCGCTCGATACCTTCAGGCGCTGGGTGCGCGACGTGTCGCTGCCGCGCCAGGCTGCGCCGCCATGACCTGGGCATAGCTGGCGGGATCGAGCCGCTGGATCAGCAGGCACGCGATCGCCACGCACGCCAGGTGCATCGTCCAGCCGCCGGTGGCCGCGCGCAGCGCCGCGACCGCGAACGGCGCCAGCCCGGCGATGAGAAAGCCTCCGCCCTGCATCAGGGCGGCCAGCACGCCGGCCGGCTCGGCCTGCGAAAAGTGATCGAGCGCGGCGATGAAGGTCAGGGCGAAGCAGCCGCCCAGGCCGGCGCCGCCGATGAGCGCCCAGGCCAGCGGCGCCGCCGCCGGCCAGAACGCCATGCCGGCAAAGCCCATCGCCTGCATCGCCAGCGTCGCGTACAGCCACGGCCGGCGGTCGGGGCGGCGCGCGGCCAGGGCCGGCAGCGTGAGCGCCGCGGCGGCCTGCGCGATGGTCATGGCCACCATCAGGTCGCCGCTTTGCGCGATGCTCCAGCCCTGCGCCTGCACGGCCGGAGCCAGCCACGCCACCATCGACGAATAGCCGCCGTTGACCAGCCCGAACGCCGCGATCAGCAGCCAGGTGCGCGGCCGGCGCATCAGCGTGCCGGCCAGCGCGCCATCGCGCCGCGCCGCCGGCGTCTCGGCCAGGTGGCGCCAGGCCGCGGCGAAGGCGATCAGCGCCGGCACGGCCAGCCAGGCCAGGGCGGCGCGCCACGAGTCGCCGGCGCCCCCGGCCAGCCGCGAGGTCAGCCGCGCGCCGAGCGCGCCGCCGCCCATCATCATGGCCGAGTACACGCCCATGACGGCGGCCATGCGGCCGGGGAAGCGGTCCTTGATCACGCCGGGAAACACCGCCTGGATGTAGGCCACCCCCAGGCCGCACAGCGCGGCGGTGGCGACCAGCAGCGCGCCGTCCCAGGCCGCCAGCCGCAGCGCCGACCCCAGGGCCAGCGCCAGCAGCGCGGCCAGCACGCCGCGCCGCGTGCCCACGCGCGCCTGGACCGCGGGCGCGAGGAAGGCGCCCACGCCCATCAGCAGCATGGGCAGCACGGTCAGCATGGACGCGCCCAGGTGGCCCAGCCCGGTGTCGGCTTCGATGCCGGCCAGCACCGTGCCGGGGCCGGTCAGGAAGGGACGCAGGTTCAGGCCGATCAGCGCCACCAGCGCCAGCATGGCCCAGGCGCGCGGCGCGGCGCCCAAGCGCGGGGCCGTCATGGCGCTTGCGGCCCGTCCTGCCACTCGCGGTACAAGTCGGCATCCGGCGCGGCGGCGCCGGGCCGGTGCTCGAAGGCGAAGCCGGGCTGGCGCTGCGGCGGCAACGCCAGCTCGACGGCCAGCGCCGCGGTGGACAGGCCATAGGGCTCGGCCTGCTCGTTGGAATAGGCGTAGACCGCGCGCGCCACGCCGCTCATGCGCATGGCCGCCAGGCACATCGGGCAAGGCTGGCCGCTGGCGTAGACCACGCAGCCGTCCAGCCGCGCCGAGCGCAGCGCCCTGCCCGCCTCGCGCAGCGCCAGCAACTCGGTATGCGCGGTCGGATCGTGGTCGGCCAGCATGCGATTGACGCCGCGCGCCAGCACCACGCCGTCCTTGGCCACCAGCGCGCCGAACGGCCGGCCGCCGGCGCGCGCGTTGGCGCGCGCCAGCGCGATCGCTTCGCGCAACAGGGCGTCGTCGTCCGGCGTCGCGGCGCCCGGGTTCGAGTTCGAATTAGCGCGCATGGGCGGCCTCCAGCAGTTGGACGATGGCGGCCTGGCCGCGCTGGCGGGCGTGGCGCAGGGGCGAGACGCCATCGCCGTCGGCCAGGTTCACGTCGGCGCCGCCCTCGATCAGGCGCGCCACGATGGCCTGGTGGCGCGTGCCGCCGTCGCCCAGGATGATGGCTTCGAGCAGGCCGGTCCAGCCCAGCCGGTTGACGTGGTCGGGGTCGACTCCGGCGCGCAGCAGCATGTCGACCACTTCGACATGGCCGCGCTCGCAGGCCGGAATGAGCGCCGTGCCGCCGTAGCGGTTGGTGCTTTTCAGGTCGGCGCCGTGCGCCAGGGTCAGGGCCAGGATTGCGCGGTAGCCGCGCGCGCCGGCCAGCAGGTAGGCGCTGTCCTGGATGCCGTTCTGCGCGTTGACGTCGGCGCCGGCCTCGATCAGCGCGCCGGCCGCCTCGGCATGGTTGCCCTGCGTGGCGCGCAGCAGCGGCGTATTGCCTTGCGCGTCGCGCGCCTCCAGCGGCGCGCCGCCGGCCAGCAATGTCTTCACGCGCGCCGCGTCGCCGTCGGCGGCCGCCTGCAGCAGCGCCTGGCCGGCATCGCCGGCCGCCACGGACGCGCCGCCCAGCGACACCAGACACGCGGCCAGCCAGCATCGATAAAACCGGATGATGGGCATACCCAATCCTCCTTGCTTGAACATGCTGCCAGTATCGGGGTTTGTTCAAGTATTATGAAATTAATTGGTTTAATGAATATCAGTGGGAAACGCGATGCTCGATCCCGTACTGCTGCGCAGCTTCGTCACGGTGGTGGATACCGGCAACTTCACGCGCGCCAGCGAACACCTGCACCTGACCCAGTCCACGGTCAGCCAGCACGTGATCCGCCTGGAGGAAAACCTGGGCTGCCGGCTGCTGGACCGCGGCCAGCGCCACGTGCTGCCCACCGAGGAAGGCGAGCGCCTGCTGGGCTATGCGCGCAGCATCCTGCGGCTGGCCGACGAGGCGCGCGAAAGCGTGGCCGCGGCCCAGGGCAACGCCGTGCTGCGGCTGGGCGCGCCGGAGGACTTCATGGGCGCGGCGCTGATGCCCGTGCTCGCGCCGCTGCTGGCGCGCTATCCGCTGCTGCGGCTGGAATTCGACAGCGGCCTGAGCCACCAGCTGCTGCGGCGCTACCGCGATGGCGAGCTCGACCTGCTGCTGGTCAAGCAATGGGAGGTGGACGCGGACTGCCAGGCGCACTGGCCCGAGCCGCTGTGCTGGGTGGCCGCGCGCGACGGCCCCACCCTGCCCGCCGGCGAGGCGGTGCCGCTGGCGGTGTTCCCGGCCGGCGCGCTGTACCGCCAGGAGATGACGCGCACGCTGGAAGCTAGCGGCCGGCCCTGGCATATCCGCTACGCCAGCACCAGCCTGGCCGGCCTGGTAGCGGCGGTCGGCGCCGGACTGGGCGTAAGCCTGATGCCGGCGGCCAGCGCCGGCGGCGAGCTGCGGGTGCTGCGCAAGCGCGACGGTTTCCCGGCGGTCGACGGCCTGCAGCTGGGGCTGTACGCACGCGCCCGGCTGGGCGCGGCCGGACGCGACCTGCGCGACGCCCTGGCCGCCCATTGCGGGCGGCGCGCCGCGGCCATGAACCAGGCCTGATGCCGGCGCGCTAGGTGTGAACTGTCAATAGGTTGTATTCGTCCAGGTTGAGTCTGGAGATGGGTACAGCGCGCCCGATGCCTTGGTGGGGTCGATGCCAGTTGTAGTGGTGTAGCCAGGATTTCATGGCATCGGCTCGGTGTTGGGAGTTCTGGTAGGTGTGAGCGTAAGCCCACTCACGCAAGGCCGACTGGATGAAGCGTTCGGCCTTGCCATTGGTCTGTGGGCGGTAAGGTCGGGTAAAGCGGTGCTTGATGCCCAGCTCATGGCACAGCGCGGCGAAGGCGCGGCTGCGAAAGGCCGAGCCATTGTCGGTGAGCAAGCGCTGGATGGTCACGCCCAGGCGCTGGTAGTAGGCCACTGCGTCCTTGAGGAACTGGACGGCGCTGGGGAAGCGCTCGTCGGGGTGGATGTCGGTGAAGGCCACGCGGGCGTGGTCATCGATGGCCACGAAGACGAAGTCCCAGCCGGCCCCCTCAACGGTATCGCGTCGGTTGCCCGTGACCCGGTGGCCAGGGCGCTGGATACGTCCCAGCTTCTTGATGTCGATGTGCAGCAGATCGCCGGGGGCCTGATGCTCGTAGCGCACCACCGGCTCGGCCGGCTCCAGGTCGGCCAGGTGCGACAGACCGGCGCGGGCCAGGACGCGGCTGACGGTGCTGGCTGACACGCCCAGCGCCTGGGCGATGCGCGCTTGGGTCAGCCGCTTGCGGCGCAGCTCCACGATAGCCAGCGCCTTGGCCGGCGCAATCGCTCGGGGCGAGACCGTCGGGCGCGAGGACGCATCGGCCAAGCCCGCCTGGCCCTGAGCCAGGAAGCGGCCCAGCCATTTGCGCACAGTCGGCGCGGTGACCCCATAGGCGCGGGCCGCTTCAGGCACACAAACTTGATGGGCGATCAATTGCTGGACCATTTCGAGTCGACGTAGGAAGGTCAATCGGGCATGCTTATGGGTGTTCATCCGGCCGGGCTCCTTGAGTGAACTGGGGGGGTGGCGATTTCCAGTTTCTCAAATCCGGTTCGGATGAACCATGCATACAACCTATTGAATCTTCACAGCTAGGCCCGCAGCCCGGCGCCCAGCCGGTACTGCGGCGCATAATAGGCCGGCGCGCCCAAGGTCTCGGCGGCCCGCCACACCCAGCGCGGATCGGCCAGGAACGCGCGCGCCAGCGCCACCTGGTCGGCCTGCCCCGTCTCGATGATGGCCTGCGCCTGGCGCGGATCGGCGATGCCGCCGACCGCGCGCACCGGCATGCCGGTGCGGCGGCGCACTTGCTCGGCCAGGCCGGCCTGGTAGCCGGGGCCGAACGGAATGCGCGCCCCGCGCACCACGAAACCGCTGGTCACGCACACATAGTCCACGCCGGCCTGGCGCAGCTGGCCGGCCAGCGACACCGCATCCTCGATGTCCAGGCCGCCGGGCAGCCAGTCAGTGCCGG
This sequence comes from Bordetella pertussis 18323, assembly GCF_000306945.1. Lineage (NCBI taxonomy): Bacteria > Pseudomonadati > Pseudomonadota > Betaproteobacteria > Burkholderiales > Alcaligenaceae > Bordetella > Bordetella pertussis. The sequence continues at coordinate 3,390,617 of NC_018518.1, forward strand.
TGATGCGCGCGCCCAGCACGCAGCCGGCCGGCAGGGCCTCGCGCATGCGTCGCGCCACCGCCAGCGCCAGGCGCTGGCGCGCGGCCGCCGTCCCGCCCCAGGCGTCGGTGCGCGCATTGGCCAGCGGCGACTGGAACTGGTGTAGCAGGTAGCCGTGCCCGGCGTGCAGCTCGACCACGTCGAATCCCAGCCGGGCCGCGCGCCGCGCGGCCGCGCCGAAGGCCTCGATCACGCCGGCGATGCCCTCCTCGTCCAGCGCCTGCGGCGTCGGCCAGCCCTCGGCGAACGGCGTGGCCGACGGCGCCACGCAGCGCCAGGCGCCGGCTTGCGGCGCCAGGGGCCGGTCGCCCAGCCAGGGCGCATCGGCCGACCCCTTGCGCCCGGCATGGGCCAGCTGGATGCCCAGGCGCGCATGCGGCGCGGCCACGGCGCGCGCGGCGGCCAGCACCCGCGCCAGCGCCGCCTCGGTCGCGTCGGAATACAGGCCCAGGCAGCCGTGGCTGATGCGCCCGCGCGGCTCGACCGCGGTGGCCTCGACCATCACCAGGCCGGCGCCCGACAGGGCCAGTTGCATCAGATGCTGCATATGCCACTCGTTGGCCTGGCCCTCGCGCGCCGAGTATTGGCACATGGGCGACACCACGATACGGTTGGGCAGCTCCAGGGCGCCGATCTGCAAGGCAGAGAACAATGCCGACATGCTTTCCTCCGGGCGAAATCAGAGATAGGAGGCGCGTATGGCCTCGGAATGCGCCAGCTCGGCGGCCGGCCCCGCCAGCGTGATCGCGCCGGTCTCCATGACGTACCCGTACGATGCCGCGTCCAGCGCCAGCGCCACGTTCTGCTCCACCAGCAGGATGGTGGCGCCGTTGGCGTTGATCTGGCGGATGATGCGGAACATGTCGTCCACCAGTTGCGGCGCCAGGCCCAGCGAAGGCTCGTCGAGCAGCAGCAGCCTGGGCCGCGCCATCAGCGCGCGGGCGATCGCCAGCATCTGCTGCTCGCCGCCGGACAGCGTGCGGGCCGGCTGCGCCGCGCGTTCGCGCAGGCGCGGAAACTGGTCCAGCAGCGACTCGTAGTCGCGCCGCGCCTGCGCCCGGTCGCGCTGCAGGTAGCCGCCCAGCAGCAGGTTGTCGGCCACGCTCATGCTGGGGAACAGCTCGCGCTGCTCGGCCACCAGCGCCACGCCGGCGGCCAGCGCCTGGTCGGCGCGCCGGTTGGGCATGGGCGCGCCATCGAGCTCGATCGCGCCGGCCGTGGGCTGCACCAGGCCCACGATGGCCTTGAGCGTGGTGCTCTTGCCCGCGCCGTTGGCCCCCAGCAGGGTCACGATGGCGCCCTGCGGCACCGTCAGGCTGACCGACTTCAGGACCGTCTTGCCGCCGTATCCGGCGTCTACGTTATGCAAGGACAGCATCGCGCCCCCTTTCCCCAAGATAAGCCTTGATGACCGCCGGCGACCGGCGCACTTCCTCGGGCCGGCCCTCGGCGATCTTCTGGCCGAAGTTCAGCACCGTGATGCGGTCGGAGATCTTCATCACCAGCGCCATGACGTGGTCGATCACCAGGATGGACAGGCCGCGCTCGCGGCGCACGCGCAGCAGGATGTCGTTGAGCCCTTCGATCTCGGCGGCGCGCAGTCCCGCCGCCGGTTCGTCCAGCAGCAGCAGGCTGGGCCGGTGGCCAGCGCGCGCGCCACCTCCAGCCGGCGCTGCTTGCCGAACGGCAGCGCGGCGGCCGGCGTGTCGCCGTCCTGCGCCAGCCCGACCAGCTCCAGCAGCTCCATGGCCTGCGCGCGCAGGGCGCGTTCGCCGCGCGCGTAGCGCGGGCCGTGCAGCAGCGCGCCGGCCATGCCGTACGGCGGCGCCAGGTGGAAACCCACCTGCACGTTCTCCAGCGCCGACATCTCGCCGAACAGCTCGGTGTTCTGGAAGGTGCGGCACACGCCCAGGCGGCAGATGCGATGCGGCGGCAGGCGATCGAGCTGCCCGCCCTGCAGGCGCACCGCGCCCGAGGTCGGACGGTAGATGCCGGTGATGACGTTGAGCAGCGTGCTCTTGCCCGCGCCGTTGGGACCGATGACCGCGTGGATGTCGCCCTGGCGCACCTGCAGGCTGACGTCGTTGAGGGCCACGATGCCGCCGAAGCGCATGGTGACGCGCGCCACCTCGAGAATGGGATGGGTCATTTGCTCGCCTCCCCGGGCGCGGTGGAAAGCGCGGCCGGCGCGGGGCGCGGGCGCACGATGAAACTGGCCAGCCCGGCCGGGCGCAGCATGATGAAGGCCAGCAGCAGGAGCGCGAACACCAGGCCCAGGTACGACTGCAGGCCCTGCAGCACTTCGGGGATGAACACGAAGATGGCGCTGCCGATCAGCGCGCCCAGCGGGCTGGCCATGCCGCCCACCACCGCGATGGCCAGGTAATACACCGTCTGCGTGATGCCGTACTGCGACGGATCGAGATAGGACGACAGCGCGCCCAGCAGCCCGCCGCCCAGCGCGCCGAGGAACCCGCTGGCGGCAAACGCGCTGGCCTTGTAGTGCAGCACGTTCACGCCCATCGCGGCCGCCGCGATCTCGCCCTGGCGCACCGCGCCGAAGGCGCGCCCGATGCGCGAGCGCATGAGGTTGCGCACCAGCGCATACGACAGCGCGAACACCGGCACGATCACCAGGTACAGCGAGGCGCCGTTGTCCAGCACGTGGCCGGCGATCTCCAGCGGCGGCATGGGCATGCCCGCCGCGCCGCCGGTCAGGTCGTCGAGGTTGATGACGGCCAGCTGCACGATAGCCGTCACCGCCATGGTAGCCAGCGCCAGGTAGTGGCCCGACACGCGCAGCGTGGCCAGGCCCAGCAGGTAGCCCAGCAGCGCGCATGCCGCGGCCGCCAGCGGTATGCCGGCGTAAAGCGGCACGCCCAGGCGCGTGGCCAGGATGGCGGCGCCATAGCCGCCCAGCGCCACGAAGGCGGCCTGGCCCAGCGAGATCTGGCCCGCGATGCCGCACACCACGACCAGGCCCAGCACGATGATGGCCGTGGCGGCGATCAGGCTGACCTGGTAGAGCTGGTACTCGGGCAGGTATCGATAGGCCAGGCCGAACAGCAACGCGGCCGCGGCGTACGCCAGCAGTTTTTTCGCAAGCATGTTCTACACCTTTTTGACGATGAGTTTTCCAAACAGCCCGTGCGGCATCAGCAGCATCACCAGGATGAGCACGGCGTAGCTGATGACGTCCTTCATGGCGCTGGACACGTACGCGCCGGCCAGGCCTTCGAGCACGCCCAGCAGCAGCCCGCCCAGCACCGCGCCGGGCAGGCTGGCAAAGCCGCCGATGACCGCCGCCGTGAAGCCCTTGATGGCGATGATGCCCATGTCGGGCGAGAGCGTGAGCTGCGACGCGATCAGGATGCCGGCCACCGCCGCCAGCAGCGAGGCCAGGATCCAGATGGTCAGGTACACGCGCGAGACGCGGATGCCGACCAGGCTGGCGCCTGTGCGGTTCTCGCACGCCGACAGGATCGCCTTGCCGCGCAGGGTGCGCTCCAGGAACAGGGCCGCCAGGATGAGCACCGCGATGCCGGCGATCGCGAGGATGGCGGGCACCAGGTAGATGCCGCCCACCTCGAAGGCCTGCTGCGACAGCAGGAACGGGAACGGCCAGGCGGTCGGCCCCATGTAGGCTCGCAGCCCCTCGCGCAGCGCGATGCCGATGGCCAGGGTGGCGATGATGCGGGTCCACAGCGTGGCGTGGCGCAGCGGCCCGGCGAACAGGCCGAAGATCAGCCAGCCCAGCAGCGCCGAGGCCGCCAGCGCGAACAGCAGCGCCAGGCCGAACGGCAGCCCCAGCAGCGACTGGCCGATCAGCGCCATGTAGGCGCCGAAGGTCAGTTGCTCGCCGTAGCCGAAGTGCACCACGCCGGTGCCCTTGTAGATCAGCACGAACCCGAGCGCGACCAGCGCGTAGACCGCGCCGGCCGTGAGCGAGCCGATCAGGATTTGCATCAACATGATGGCAGCACTCCGATGGCCTTGATCTCGATCAGCGCGTCGGGGCGGATGAGGCCGGCCACCACGACGCCGGTGGCCGCCGGCCAGGGATCGCCGAACACTTCGCGGCGCACGCGCGCGGTCTTGCGGTACTCGTCCAGCGACAGCACGTAGTCGGTGGTCTCGACGATGTCGCGCAGCGACCCGCCCACGCTGCGCATGATGAGGTCGAACTTGCGGTAGATCTGCCGGGTCTGGGCTTCGATGTCGCCCGGGCCGACCAGGTTGCCCTGCTCGTCGGTCGCGGTGGTGCCCGACAGGTAGACGGTATTGCCGATGCGCACCGCCGGCGAGTACGTGTAGCCGGGATGCCAGGGATAGGGAACGATGGCTTCGATTCTGGACATGCTGGATTTCCTCGTAGTGGTTGCAAGGCCCTAGGCGCGCTGGCGCAACGCGAAGCGCTGGATCTTGCCGGTGTCGGTCTTGGGCAGGTCGGGCACGAACTCGACGATGCGCGGGTACAGGTGCGCGCCGCAGTGGGTCTTGACGAACAGCTGGATCTCCTCGGCCAGCCGCGGGCTGGCCGCATGGCCGGGCAGCAGCACGATGTAGGCCTTGACCAGTTCGCCGCGCAGGGCGTCGGGCACGCCGACCACGGCCGCCTCGGCCACCGCCCCGTGGGCCAGCAGGGCGCTCTCGACTTCGAACGGGCCGATGCGATAGCCCGCGCTCTTGATCATGTCGCCGGCGCGGCCGTCGAACCAGTAGTAGCCCTCGGCGTCGCGGTGCGCCAGGTCGCCGGTGACGATCCACTCGCCGCGCTCCAGTTCGGCGGTGGCGCCGGCGTCGTCCCAGTAATGGCTCCAGTACAGCCGGTCGGCGCTGCGGCGCTTGGCCAGCCAGCCGCTGGCGTGCGCGCCGGCCAGCGGCTGGCCGGCGTCGTCCAGCACGGCGATCTCGTAGCCGGGAAACGGCAGGCCCATGGAGCCGGCCTTGGCCGGCACCGCGACCGCATTGAAGTTGCCCACCGGCAGGCCGTACTCGGTGGCGCCGAAATGGTCCATCGGCGTGCGGCCCCAGGCCTGCTGGAAGAATTCCACCACCTCGCCGTTGAGCGGCTCGCCGCAGCTGGATATGGCCCGCACCGCGTTGGGCCGCGCGCGCACGGCGTCCATGCCCAGCGCCATCACGCCGCGCAACAGGGTAGGCGTGGTCGCGAAGTTGCTGACCCGCTGGCGCGCCAGCACATCCAGGCACACCTCGGGCGTCGGATTGGCCGCCAGCGACACAATGGTCGCCCCCATGGCCAGCGCGCCCAGATAGCACACGAAGCCGTATCCCCAGCCCGGATCGCCGGTGGGCCAGACCACGTCGTCGGCGCGCATGTCCGCGCCGTAGGTCAGGTAGGGCCAGACCGCGGCCAGGAAGTTGACCGCGATGGCGCCGCCCTTGGGCCGGCCGGTCGAGCCCGAGGTATAGATCAGCGCGGCGATGTCCTCGCGCTCGCGCGGCTGCGCCGCGAAGCGCGGCTCGGCCTCGCGCAGCGCCGCGGCGAAATCGATATCGCCCGCGGCCGTGTCGGCGGCGCCTGCCGCCACGGTCACGCAGCGCGCCTGGCCCGGCAGCACGGCCGACAACTGGCCGCGCAGCGCCGCGTGGGCGAAGACCACGCGCGCGCCGCTATGGCCCAGGCGGTATTCGATGGCGTCGCGCTTGAAACCGGTGAAGATGGGTACGTAGATCGCGCCGATCTTGATGGCCGCCAGCATCGCGACCAGGATTTCCGGGCCGCGCGGCAGCAAGCCCGCCACGCGGTCGCCCGGCCGCACGCCCAGCCGGGCCAGCAGGTTGGCGGCGCGGTCGCTTTGCTCGGCCAGTTCCGCGTACGAGTGGCGCGACTCGCAGCCCTGCTGGTCGATGAAGACCAGCGCCGTGCGCCCGCTGTCGCGATGGCGGTCGATGATGGCGTGCGCCAGGTCCACGGCGTGGGCTTCGCCCCAGCCCAGCGCGCCGCGTACCGCGCGCCAGTCGAACCGTTCAAGCGCGGCGGTGTATTCGGGAGTCATGCTTGGTGATCCTCTGTCAGGTGTCCGGTTGCATCCGGACCAGGTACGTGTGCTTGCCTTGCATGACGGTGTCGCCCGCGTCGTTGGTCAGCCACATGTCGAAGCGCAGCAGCGACAGGTTGCGCGCCGGCTTGTGCTCGATCTGCGCCACCTCGAAATGGCTGGTGACGGTATCGCCGATGAAGACCGGCTTCAGGAAGGAGAACTGGCTGTCGACGAAGGCGACCATGGCGTCCTCGATCCGGCGCGACAGCGGCGTGGCGCCGAACGCGCCCAGCGAGGCCAGCAGCAGCCCGTGCACCACGCAGCGTCCATGGCGCGTGCGCGCCGCGAACGCCTCGTCGTAGTGGATGGGATGGCTGTCGCCGGTGAGCGCGGCGAAGCCGAGGTTCTCGGTGCGGGTGATGGTCGCGGGCGAGCCATGGCTGGCCAGCCCGGGACGCAGGTCCACGCCGTACAGCTGGGCGGATTGCCCGTCCTGGGTGGCCGTGTTCATTGCTTCACGCCATCGACGCTGACCACGATGGGCAGGATGCTGCGCGACAGATCGTCGCCGACCTCCACGATGCGCGTGGCGCGGTTGCCCTCGCGTACGCCGGGACCGAAGGTGGTGGGCAGCGGAAGCCCTGCAGCGACTCCAGCGCCTTGACCAGGCCCTGCTGCGTGGGCTGCGCGCCGGCGCGCTTGATGCCTTCCAGGAACGCCAGCGCGCCGCCGTAGCCGAGCGCGCCGCCCAGGTCCGGACGCCCCTGGCGCGCCAGGTCCGGGAAGCGCGCCACGAACGCCTCGCGGAAGGCCTGCGCCTGCGGCGTGCTGGACGACTCGGGCAGGATCTCCAGCGTCATGATGTTCTGCGTGCCGGCCGCGGCCTTGCCGACGATCTCCGGATACTTGCGGCTGCCGGCCGAGTTCGAGCCCAGGACGACGCCCTGCACGCCCAGCTGGCGCGCCTGGCGCGTGATGATGGCCGAGGGGTTGGGATAGCCGTACACCACCAGCACATCGGGCCTGGCCGCGGCGATCTTGGTCAGCTGCGCGTTGAAGTCGGTGTCGTACACGTTGAACACTTCCAGCGCCACGGGCTCGGCGCCGCGCGCCTTCAGGCGCTGCAGCACGCTTTCGCCGCCGCTCTTGCCGTACTCGTCCGACTGGCGGATCAGCGCCACGCGCTTGGCCTTGAGGTGGTCGAGCGCGTAGTTGGCGATGGCCACGCCCTGCTCGCGGTCGTTCATCGGCCCGGTGCGAAACACATTGGGCAGCGGCGGGTCGGTGACGATGGGCGTGGAGAACACCGAGATGAACGTCGGCGTGGTCGAGGTCTTGAAGGTCTGCACCATGGCCTGGCCCACGGCGCTGGCCGACGGGCCGAACACGGCGAACACCTGCTCGGGGCCGACCAGCCGCTTGTAGGCCGCGATGCCCTTGGGCGGCGAGGACTCGTCGTCCAGCGACAGCCACTCCAGCTTGCGGCCGTGGATGCCGCCGGCGGCGTTGGCCTGCTCGAAGGCCAGCGTGGCGCCGGCCAGGTTGCCCGAGCCGAAGATGGCGAACGGGCCGGTCAGGCTGCCCAGGATGCCGATCTTGAGGCTGTCGGCAGTCACGCCGGGTTCGGCGGCGGTGGGCGCCATGCCGGCCGCCAGGGCCAGCGGCAGGGCGACGAGCGCCAGGCGGCGCATGAGGGAAGTGGGAAGCATAAGGTCCTCGCTAGGGTGGCGCCGCGGGCGGCGCATGGGTTGCGCTTCGAAAACCAGGTGCGTCCGGCCGGGCCGCCCCCTGAAAAAAATAAGTCTCGATTTTCGGAACTTTGTCTCTATTTTCGATTATGATAAGAACAGAGCCGACGTGAGAACATTGGTGTTTGCACCAATGCCGCCCCAGAAGGGGTACGCTGCGCGGCCAGACCAGAACCCTTCCGGCCCGCCCGCGCGGGCGTTCCTATCCGAACCCATGGCTACAGAGAAACTTCCCCCGCTCGAACGCTATATCCGCATGCTGGAACTGCTGACCGCGTTCCCGGACGGCCTGGCGCTGAGCGAACTGTCGGCGATGATCGAGCTGCCCAAGGCCAGCGCGCACCGCCTGATCAAGACCCTGCAGGAACTGGAGCTGGCCGCCACCAGCAGCCCCGGCTCGGCCACCTACGTGACCGGCCCGCGCCTGCGCAAGCTGGCGTTCATGAGCGCCGACGCGCAATGGGTGGTGGCCATCCTGCGGCCCTTCCTGCGCGAGCTGACCCAGGAGATGGGCGAAACCGCTTTCGTGGCGCGGCTCGAAGGCGCCTCGGTGCGCACGATCGCGTTCGAGGCGCCCGAGACGCCCTGGCGCGGCTTCATCCTGCCGGGCTACGAAATGCACCCCAACGCGGCCGCCTCGGCCAAGGCCATCCTGGCCTTCCAGGACGCCGCCACGCTCAAGCGCGCCTTGCGCGAGCCGTTCGAGAAGCTGACGCCGCAGACCAATCTGTCCAAGGAGCGCTTGCTGGAGGAATACGCGGCGATCCGCCAGTCGGGCGTGGCGACGTGCATCGGCGAAATCGACGAAGGGCTGGCGGCCGTGGCCGTGCCCATCGAGGTGGGCGGCGCGGCCGGGCTGTACAGCCTGGGCCTGACCGGCCCGATGAACCGGGTCATGGCGCTGGGCGTGGAACGCGCCGCCGAGCGCATGATGGCCTACGCGGCGCGCATGGCCAGCGGCCTGTCGGCCGGCTTGTCGGCCGAAAGCACGCGCGCCGCCGGCCTGTCCTGAAGCGGCGGCGCCGCGCGGACGCGGCGCGCCGGATTACGCGGCGCCGCGGTACTGCTCGCCGCCGTCCAGGTCGATCACCGTCGCGCTCAGGTAGCCCGCGCGCGGCGAACAGCCGAACACCACGACGTCGGCCACTTCGGCCGGCTCCATCAGCCGGTCGAACGGCAGGCCGCTGAGGGTCTCCTGCCAGCGGTCCGGATCGTTCCAGCGCGCCTGGGCGCGCTGCTGCGCCAGGCCCAGCACGCGGTCGGTGCGGGTGCGCGACGGGTTGACGCCGAACACCCGCACGCCATGGCGCGGCCCCTCGCCGCCCAGCGCGCGGGTGAACGCCACCAGCGCCGCGTTGGCCGCGGCGCCGCAGACGTAGTCGTGGCGCGGGCTGGAAGCCGCCATGCCGATCACGTTGGCGATCACGCCCGCGCCGGCGGCGCGCATGCGCGGATAGTAGACGCGCGCCAGGTTGATATAGCCATGGACCTTGAGCTCCCAGCCGGCGCGCCAACGCTCGTCCTCGACCTGGTCGAGCGCGCCGCCGGGCACCGCGCCGGCGTTGTTGACCAGGATATCGATCGCGCCGGCGCGCGCCGCCAGCGCCTGGGCGGCGCCGGGCAGCGCCAGGTCCTGCGCGTGGGTCTCGGCCGCCTGGCCGGTCTGCTCCCGCACCGCGTCGGCCGCGCGCGCCAGCGCCTGCGCGTCGCGCGCGACCAGCACCGGCGTGGCGCCCTCGCGCGCGAACGACAGCGCGCAGGCCAGCCCGATGCCCTTGGAAGCGCCGGTGATCAATACGCGCTTGCCCGCCAATTGCAGATCCATATGTGCTCCGGTTGTACAGGGTGGCCCGTCAGGGGGCAGGATACTGGGACTTGAACCAATCCGCGATCTGGCCGCCGTTCATGAACACCACGTCGGGGTGGCCGGCCAGCAGGTCCAGCATCTGCTCGAAATAGCCGTAGCGGTGCGGCACGCCCATCAGGTGCGGGTGCAGGCCCAGCGCCAGCACCCGCGGCCAGCGCCGGCACTCGCGCTCGAACAGGGCCAGGGTGCGCTCCAGACGCAGCAGGAATTCGGGCGAGGAATGCTTTTCCACCGCGTAGATCACCGAGTCGTTCAGCTCCAGGTTGTACGGCATCTGGATCAGCGCGCCGCGCTCGACGCGCATCCAGTTGGGCAGGTCGTCGACCACCCAGTCGCACACGTACTCCACCCCCGCGGCCGCCAGGATGTCGGGCGTATCCACGGTTTCGCGCAGGCCCGGGCTGAGCCAGCCGCGCGGGCGCGCACCGGTGAAGGCGCGCAGCTTGTCCAGGCATTGCGCGATCAGCTCGGCCTCGCCGCCGCCATGGTTGAGCGACTGCTGGTGCATGCCGTGGCCGATGAACTCCCAGCCGGCCCGCAGCATGGCCTCGGCCGCGCGCGGGTAGGCGTCGATGACGCTGGCGTTGCAGCTGGTCGAGGCCGGCAGCCCGCGCTCGCCGATGGCCTGCAGCATGCGCGCCAGGCCGGCGCGCATGCCGTAGTCGACCCAGCTGAAGTTGGGCACGTCCGGCACGGTCTCGCGGCCATGCGGTGGCGTGATGAGCGTGCGCGGCATGGGCTGGTCGAAGCGCCAGTTCTCGACGTTGACGACCAGGTGCACCATGATGCGCCCGCCGGCCGGCGGCGCGCACGGCGCGCGGTCGTCGGGAAAGGCGTGGGCAATGCGGGGGTTGGCCATGGCGGGCTCCGGCGTGGCGGCTCAGTGCCGCATCTGTTTGAGGATTTCGCGCTTCAACCCGTTGAACACCTCGCCGGTGATCAGGTCCAGCGAGCGCGGCCGCTCGATGGGCACCTCGATGCGGGTGGCGATGCGGCCCGGGCGCGCCGACATGACGTAGATGGTGTCGGCCAGCAGGATGGCCTCGTCGATGTCGTGGGTGACGAACACCACCGTGGTGCGCAGCGTCTGCCACACCGACAGCAGCAGCTCCTGCATGGTCAGGCGCGTCTGCGCGTCCAGCGCGCCGAACGGCTCGTCCATCAGCAGGACCCTCGAGCCCAGCGTCAGCACGCGCGCGATGCCCACGCGCTGGCGCATACCGCCCGACAGCTGCACCGGCAGGTGCCGCTTGAAGGCCGACAGCCCGGTGATCTCCAGCATCTCCTCGGCGCGCGCGGCGTACTCGCGCCGCGACAGCCCGGCGATCTTTGGGCCGAACACCACGTTCTCCCAGACGTTGAGCCAGGGAAACAGCGCCGCCTCCTGGAACACCACGCCGCGCTCGGGGCCGGGCCGCGCGACCGCGCCCCCGCCCACGCGCAGTTCGCCGCCCGACGGCGCCTCGAACCCGGCGATCAGGTTGAGCAGAGTCGATTTGCCGCAACCCGACGGCCCCAGCAGCGCGACGAACTCGCCCTCGGCGACCTGCAGGTCGATCTGGTCCAGCGCATGCACCGGGGTGACGCCGGGATAGGTCTTGCTCAGTTGCGTAACGGAGATGTGCGACATGGCGGCCTCAGTGGTTTTGCAGCATGCGCCACGCCAGGACGCGGTGCTCGATGGCAACGATGAGCCGGTCGCTCAGAAAGCCCATCATGCCGATGGACACCATGTTGGCCAGCACGATGTCCATGCGGCCCACGTAATAGGCGTCCCACAGCACATAGCCCAGGCCCGACTTGACCGCCACCATTTCCGAGACGATCACCGCCGTCCAGGAAATGCCCAGGCCGATGCGCAAGCCGGTGAAGATCGACGGCATCGCCGCCGGCAGCACCACGCGGCGCATCAACTGACCCGACGAGGCGCCCATCATGCTGGCCGCGCGCACCAGGTTGCGGTCCACGTCGCGCGCGCCCTGCGTGGTGTTGACCACGATGGCGTAGAAACCGCCCAGGAAGATCAGGAAGATCGAGCCCATGTCGCGGATGCCGAACAGCGCGATCGAGAACGGCAGCCAGGCCGTGATGGGAATCGGCCGCAGTCCCTGGATGAGCGGGTCCAGCAGCTGCGAGGTCAGGCGGCTCCAGCCGATGGCCAGGCCCAGCGGTATGCCCGTGGCCATGGCCAGCGCGAAGCCCTGCGCCACGCGCATGGTGGAATACTGCACGTTGCTGACCCAGGTGCCCTGGTAGGGATTGAGCCCCATGCCCGGATCGCCGAAGATCCACGCATACCAGGCGCGCGCCACCTGCACCGGCGTGGGCACCACGCCGGCCATCGCGGCCGACTGCCCTACCAATTGCCACACCACGAGGATCAGCACGGGCACGGCCAACCCCAGCCCGAGACGCCGCAGGGCCCGCCCGGCCGGCGCGCCGGCCGGCGCCGCTGGCGCGGGAGCCGCGGGACGCTTCAATATGGAAGAACTCACCGCCATCTCCTTGGCGCCGGCGCGCCGGCGCGCCACATGCCTACCTGACTTCCCGGGCCAGCGTCGGGTCCCAGACCTTGTCGATCTGGCCGCTGACATCCTTGGGGATGACGCCCAGCTCGTTGAAGGTCTTGGCCTGGCGCCGCAGCTGGTCGAGATCGAGCACGCCGCCCAGCTTGATCAGCTTGACCGACTCGCGCGTCACCGACAGCGGCAGGTTGGTGTACTTGGAATAGGCCTGGGCGAACGCCTCGGGATCCTGTTCGAGCTGCTTCTCGGCGCGCTGGTAGGCCCACAGGAAGCACTTGACCGCCTCGCGCTTGGTCTGCAGCGCCTCGCGCGTGGCCGCCAGCAGGCCAAGCTCGGCGCCCACCGCCTTGGACTGGCTGTATTCCAGGTTCTTGGCGAAGAACGCGGTGCCGCCGCCCTGGATGTTGACGGCCGTGAAGCTGTTGTACGGAATGCCCTTCTCGGCCAGGGTGGCGGCCCACTGGAACCACACCGCCGAGCCCGGCGCGATGCCCACGCGCTTGCCCGCCAGGTCTTTCCAGTCGTCCATCTTCACGCCCTTGCGCGTGACCAGGTACTTGGGCGATGACGCCACGCCGGCCAGGCCGACGATCTTGTCGCTGCCCTACGCCAGCGCGATGGCCAGGTCGGCCGGGCCGATGCCGGACACGTCGATCGAGCCCGACAGCAGCGCGGTGCGCGCGTCGGCATAGCGCACGAACTCGACCGGCTTGACCTCCACGTTGCAGGCCTTGAGCGGCTCGGAGACAAAAATCATGGGCGACAGATGGCCCACCTTCACATAGCCGATGGTCAGCACTTGTTTCTGCGGCGCGGCCGGCGGCTGCGCGGACTGCGCCGCGGCGACCGCGGCATACCCGGAAAACAGGACAGCCAGGGCCGTCCGATGGAGCGTTTTCATGCGATTTCCCCTTGTGCTTGCTGCATGGTGGCCAAAGCAGACTGCGGGCGGCCGTTCGATGGCGGGAGTTCGGCGCGGGCCTACCTCCCCTTGAAAACCGGTGGGCGCTTTTCGCGGAAGGCCGCCTGGCCTTCCTGGTAATCCTCGCTGTCGAAGCAGGTCCGCACGGCCTGGTCCACGCTGTCGGCCGACGGCGCATGCGCGCCGCCCAGCAGGTGGCGCAGGGCCAGCCGCGCCGCGCGCAGCGTCAGCGGCGCGTTGCCCGCCACCGCCGCCACGCGCTCGGCCGCCGCCTGCGTGAAGTCGGCGTCGGCGAACACTTCATGCGCCAGGCCGATGCGGCCGGCCTCGGCGCCGCCGAAGGTGCGGGCGGTAAGAAACAGGTCGGCGGCGCGCGCCGCCCCCAGCATGTCGCACATGCGCTTGACGCCGTCGAGCGCGTAGCCCAGGCCGAGCCGCGCGGCCGGCATGCGAAAGCGCGCGCTCTCGTTGCAATAGCGCAGGTCGCAGGCCAGCGCCAGGCCCATGCCGCCGCCCATGCAGATGCCGCGCACCAGCGCGATGGTGGGCACGGCGCTCTCGGACAGGGCCTGCTGCGCCTGCGTCACCGCGCGGTCATAGCGCGCGATCTGCGCGGGATCCTTGCGCTGCGAGGCGAACTCGGAAATATCGGCGCCGGACACGAAGGCGCGCTCGCCCTCGCCTTCGAGCACGATGGCGCGCAGATCGTCGCGGCCCTGCGCGTCGCGCACCGCCTGGCCCAGCGCTTCCCACATGGACAGCGACATGGCGTTGTAGCGCGCCGGGTTGACGATGCGCACGCGCAGCAGCCCGTCGGCGTCGTCGATGGCCAGGCGGCCGGGAGGATGGGTGTCCGTGCTCATGGATCGGGTTCCTTTGTGGTTCAGACCGCGCCTGCCGCGCGCAGCTTGTCGATTTCGTCTTCGCCGTAGCCGGCTTCGCGCAGCACTTCGTCGGTGTGCTCGCCCCAGCCCGGCGCGGTGCGGGCGATGTCGGCCGGCGTGCGCGCCAGCGTCACCGGCTGCGTGATCATCACGCGCTCGCCGCCCTGCCAGGCTTGGCAGCGGCGCGCCACGTCCAGGTGGCGCACCTGCGCGTCGTCGAACATCTGCGGCACCGTGTAGACCGGCCCGGCCGGCACGCCGGCCTCGTTGAGCAGGCCGACCCAATGCGCCACGGTGCCGCCGGCGAACACCTCGCCGATCAGGGCGTTGAGATCGCGCCGGTTGCGCACCCGCAGCTTCTCGGTCTGGAAGCGCGGATCGGCCAACCACCCGGTCTGCCCCAGCACCTGGCAGAAGCGCTTCCAGTTGCCTTCGCCCGAGGCGCCCAGGTTGAACATGCCGTCGCTGGCGGCGAACAGCCCCATGGGGCTGCTGGTGGGATGGTCGTTGCCTTCCTGCGCGGGCACGTCGCCGTCGTTCAGGTAGCGCGCCGCCTGGAAATCCATCATGGCGATCTGCGCATGCAGCAGCGAGGCATGCACCCATTGCCCCTGCCCGGACTGCTCGCGTTCGAGCAGCGCGGTCAGGATGCCGATGGCGGCGTACAGGCCGGTGCTGGAATCGGCCACCGCCAGCCCGGCGCGCACCGGCCCCTGGCCGGGCAGCCCGGTCACCGACATCAGGCCGCCCATGCCCTGCGCGATCTGGTCGAAGCCGGGCCGGCCGGCATACGGGCCGCTTTGCCCGAAGCCGGAAATGCTGGCCAGGATGATGCGCGGGTTGATGGCGCGCAGCGATTCATAATCCACGCCCAGGCGCGCTTTCACGTCCGGGCGCCAGTTCTCCACCACCACGTCGGCGCCGGCCACCAGGCGCCTGAGCACCGCCATCCCTTCGGGCTTTTTCAGGTTGAGCGTCAGCGACCGCTTGTTGCGGTTCAGGTTCTGGAAATCGCCGCTCCAGCGGTCGGCGGCGAACATCGCCTCGTTGGGATCGACGCCCGGCGGCGGTTCGATCCGGATCACGTCCGCGCCGAAATCGGCCAGCATGCGCACACAGGTCGGGCCGGCCCGCACGCGCGACAGGTCCAGGACGCGGAAGCGCTGCAGTGCCGGCGATGCGGATAGCTGGGGCATGGTCAGACTCGCTCTCGGGAACGGGCAAGGGGAAGGCCGGGCTGCTGCGCGAAGCCCCGGCCGCCGAAACGGCTATGCCCGGCCTGGCGCGCCAGCGCCAGCAGCATGGCCTCGCCGCCGGGGCGCGCGATGGCCTGCACGCTGATCGGCCGCCCGGCCGCGTCGCGGCCGATCGGGAACACGATCGCCGGCAGGCCCAGGTAATTGACGAACGACAGCCAGCAGAACAGGTCCAGCAGGCGCCACGCCTCGAAACCGGGCGAGCTGGTGAGCACCTGCGACCAGTCGGGCACCGGGCCGGGCAAGGCGGGCGTCAGCAGCACGTCGCTGTCGGCCAGCGCCTCGGCCACGAAGGCGTCGACCTGCGCGCGGCGTTGCGCCAGGGCGGCATGCGCCCAGGCCGGCGGCATGGCCGCGCCGGCCAGCGCCAGGTTGCGCGCCAGCGCGCCCAGCGCCGGCGCCTGCCCGCGCAGGGCCTGCGCATGCGCGGCGGCGCTGCCCGCATACAGCAGCGTCTGCGCCAGGCGTATCCATTGCGGCAAGGCCGCCAGGCGCGCCTCGCGGCGCCGGCCGCGCGCGCTGCACTCGGTGGCGTAGTCCTCCAGCGCGGCATGCACGGCCGGGTCCAGGCGCACCGCGGGGTCGGGATGGATCCAGCACGTGGCGATGCGCCACCGCTCCATGGCCGGCGTGGCCGCCGCGTCCAGCGCGGCCGCCTGCGCGGCGTCGAGCGCGGCGTGCAGCACCGCTTGCGCGTCGTCGGCGCAACGCGCCAGCAGGCCCACCGTATCCAGTTCGCCGGCCAGCGGCGCCACGCCGTCGCCCGGAAGCAGGCCGCGCGTCGGCATCAGGCCCACCACGCCGCAGGTGGCGGCCGGAATGCTCACCGACCCCGCCGTGTCCGTGCCCAGCGAGCCATAGCAAAGGCCCGCGGCCACCGCCACGGCCGAGCCGCTGGACGAGCCGCCCACCGCCGCGTCCGCGTCGAGCGGATTGCGCGGCAAGGGATAGCGCGGGTTCTCGCCGCCAGCGCCGCCAGGGGCCGGCTGCCGGCGGCGGCCAGGCGGCGGATCACCGTGGCCGCCCGCACCGGCGCATCCGGCCAGGGATGGCGCGCGCCGCACTCGGGCACGCGGCCGGGCAGCACGAAGATATCTTTATGGGCCAGGCCCACGCCGGCCAGCGGCAGGGATGCCTGCGGCGGCTCGCCCGCGTCGTCGGGCAGCGCCACCACGCAATGCCAGCCATCGGCCTCGCAGGCCTGGCGCTGCAGCGCCAGCGCCTGCGCCACGTCCAGCGCGCCAGCAGCCAGTTGCGCGCGCAGGCCGGCAATGCCGTCGGGCAGGCCGGCCGGGGTCATGCCGAGCCTCCCGGCGCGGCGCCCGCCAGCCGCGCCAGCGCCCTGGCCACCGCGCGCGCCTCGCGCTCGCTGGCGGCGATGCCCTGGCTCGCCAACAGGGCGCGCACGGCGGCTTCGTCGGGCGGCGCAACGGCCGGATCGGACGGCGCCAGTGGTTGATCCTGCATACCCAAACACCCCTTGATGTATTATTTAATCAGAGTATAAATATATTTATAGACCACCGAATAATTTCATGCAAGCCACGTTTGCCCCTATGCCATGAAGGTCAGCGACCGCATCCGGCTGGCGCTCGAAGCCGATATCCGCAACGGCGTCCTGCTGCCGGGCGATGCCATCGACGAACAGGCACTGGCCGCCCGCCACCAGGTTTCGCGCACCCCGGTGCGCGAAGCGCTGCTGCAGCTCAAGGTCCAGGGCATCGTCGACAGCCAGCCGCGCGGCGGCGCGGTGGTGGCGCGCATGGACGTGCAGGAACTGTTGGCGATCTGGGAGCTGATGGCGGAGATGGAAGGCGTGTGCACCCGCATGGCGTGCCAGCGCATGACGGCCGAGGAGCGGTCCGAGCTGGCCCGCGTGCATCGCGAGGCCGCGCCAGTGGTGCAGGCCGACGACGCGCAGGCCTGGCGCAAGGCCAACCACCGCTTCCATGAAGTGCTGTACCGCGGCTGCCGCAACCCTTACCTGCGCGAGCAACTGCTGGCGCTGCGCGCGCGCACCGGCGCCTATCTGCGCCACGCCTTCATCGCCGTCGGCCGGGTGCGCGCCTCGTACGAGCAGCACGGCGAGCTGGTCCAGGCCATCCTCGACCACGATCCCGAGCGCGCGCACCGGATGATGATGCGCCACATCAGCCTGGCGCAAGGCGCCAAGGGCCTGGCCGACTTCCTCATCAACCTGCCCCGCTCGATGGTCAAGCCCTAGCTAGCTGTGAAGATTCAATAGGTTGTATGCATGGTTCATCCGAACCGGATTTGAGAAACTGGAAATCGCCAACTCCCCAGTTCACTCAAGGAGCCCGGCCGGATGAACACCCATAAGCATGCCCGATTGACCTTCCTACGTCGACTCGAAATGGTCCAGCAATTGATCGCCCATCAAGTTTGTGTGCCTGAAGCGGCCCGCGCCTATGGGGTCACCGCGCCGACTGTGCGCAAATGGCTGGGCCGCTTCCTGGCTCAGGGCCAGGCGGGCTTGGCCGATGCGTCCTCGCGCCCGACGGTCTCGCCCCGAGCGATTGCGCCGGCCAAGGCGCTGGCTATCGTGGAGCTGCGCCGCAAGCGGCTGACCCAAGCGCGCATCGCCCAGGCGCTGGGCGTGTCAGCCAGCACCGTCAGCCGCGTCCTGGCCCGCGCCGGTCTGTCGCACCTGGCCGACCTGGAGCCGGCCGAGCCGGTGGTGCGCTACGAGCATCAGGCCCCCGGCGATCTGCTGCACATCGACATCAAGAAGCTGGGACGTATCCAGCGCCCTGGCCACCGGGTCACGGGCAACCGACGCGATACCGTTGAGGGGGCCGGCTGGGACTTCGTCTTCGTGGCCATCGATGACCACGCCCGCGTGGCCTTCACCGACATCCACCCCGACGAGCGCTTCCCCAGCGCCGTCCAGTTCCTCAAGGACGCAGTGGCCTACTACCAGCGCCTGGGCGTGACCATCCAGCGCTTGCTCACCGACAATGGCTCGGCCTTTCGCAGCCGCGCCTTCGCCGCGCTGTGCCATGAGCTGGGCATCAAGCACCGCTTTACCCGACCTTACCGCCCACAGACCAATGGCAAGGCCGAACGCTTCATCCAGTCGGCCTTGCGTGAGTGGGCTTACGCTCACACCTACCAGAACTCCCAACACCGAGCCGATGCCATGAAATCCTGGCTACACCACTACAACTGGCATCGACCCCACCAAGGCATCGGGCGCGCTGTACCCATCTCCAGACTCAACCTGGACGAATACAACCTATTGACAGTTCACAGTTAGCGCAGCATATGACCCAGTATTTCCGGTCCCTGGCTTTCTTTCTTTTGCCGGTGCCGGCAACGGCCATGGCCTGTGACGGCTGGCCTTCCTGGGCGCGTGGCGCCTGCCAGCGCGTGGACCAGATATGGAATGAGGGCGGCAACGACCTCTACCTGACCGGCTACTCGTGGCACAACCGGGCCATGTACAGCAGCGACAAGATCCGCAGCTTCAACGAGCTGGCCTGGGGCGGCGGACTGGGCAAGAGCATCTACGACGAGGACGGCGACT
The DNA here is from genome assembly GCF_000306945.1 of Bordetella pertussis 18323. NCBI lineage: Bacteria > Pseudomonadati > Pseudomonadota > Betaproteobacteria > Burkholderiales > Alcaligenaceae > Bordetella > Bordetella pertussis. Next base: position 3,409,410 of record NC_018518.1, read on the forward strand.
GGCAAGGGCTGTACGCCATGGCGTTTCTCGATTCGCACAGCGACATCGAACCGATAGCCGGCTATGGTTTCCAGAAAATCGGCCGCATCGGCGCCGATACCCGCCTGGGCATCGGCTACACCGTCTTCCTGACTTCGCGCTCCGACATCATGAGCCGGGTGCCGTTTCCCGGCATCCTGCCGCTGGTCTCTGCCGGCTACAGGGATGCCACCCTCTACGCCACGTATATCCCGGGCGGCAAGGGCAACGGCAACGTGCTGTTCATGTTTGGCCGCTGGGAGTTCTAAGGCTGCGCCAGCCTGTCGACCAGCGCCCCCAGGCGCCAATCGACAATGCCATGCTCGTTGAGCGCCCGATGGGTTTCCCGCACGTAATCCAGGCATGCGCCCGAACGCCCCACCGCCTGGCGTACGGCGCGTATCAGGAGCTCGTCGCTGAGCGCGCCCGCGTAGTGCCGGCAACGCCGGTCCGGCACGAAGGCCAGCCCGCGCACCGGCGCCTGCCCGGTATGGCAGCGTAGCCAGCGCGGCTTGTATGCCCCGCCGCTCATTTCGCGATGCCATAGCGCCTGGAAGACCTCGGGCACGTCGCGCCCGGCCACCCGGAACGCCACGCCCCGGCAGCATCCGCCACGGTCCAGGCCGAACACCAGGCCCGGATTGTCGGGCGAGCCGCGATGATCGTGCGACCACAGGCACAGCGAGCGATGGTACCCGCGCACCGTCGCCAGCCGGCGCTCCTGCCAGGCGAAGTCGGGTCGCCAGATCAGCGATCCATACGCAAATACCCAGACGTCCTCGCCGCCGTTCCACTGCGCCAGCAGGTCGCGCGCCGAACCGGCCAGCGGGCCGGCCCCTGCGTCCGCCGCGGCGGCGGACTCCCGCAATGACATAACCAAAACCACCTCTGCCTGTGCGCCGGCACGCGCTGCGCGAGCCGGATAGCGAGCTATGCTACGCTGGCGCCGAAGAAATTACCTTGCGAGATGACGGGCCTGGCATGCCCCGCCAGGCAAAACCCGTTCACGGCGCACGCCCGCGGCGAAAAATTTTTGCACGCGCTCGGCGCCCCCCTCTACACAGCGTCCAGCGGCAGTTCCGTGGTGCTCTTGATGACTTCCATCGAAAAGCTGGCGCTGACGTCCAGCAAGTCGACCGCTTCGATGAGACGCCGGTAGAACCGGTCGTACGCCGCCATGTCCTCGACCACGACCTTGAGCAGGTAGTCGATATCCCCCGCCATGCGGTAGAACTCCACCACATTGGGCAGCGACATGACCGCGTTGATCAGGTTGTCGGTCCATTTGGCATTGTGCTGGTTGGTCTTGATGGACACGAAGACGGTCAGGTTCAGCCCCAGCGCCTTGGGGTCGAGCAGCACTGCGTTGCGCGCGATCACGCCGTCGTCCTTCAGCTTCTGGATGCGGCGCCAGCATGGCGTCACCGACAGGTTCACCTGCTCGGCGATCTCGGCCACCGAGCAGGTGGCGTCTTTCTGCAGCAGGCGCAGAATCTTGATATCGGTTTGATCCACGGGAACCCCCAAATAGCGTCAGGTGTAGCGGTCGGCGGTCAAGCCATCCAGGTCAATCTGCGGCGTGCGGCCGGCAACGATGTCTGCGACGATCCTGCCGGTACCGCAGGCTTGTGTCCAGCCATTCGAGCCATGGCCGCAGTTCAGGTAGAGATTGGCGTAGCGGGTCGGCCCCAGTATGGCCGGGCCGTCCGGCGTCATGGGCCGCAGGCCGGCCCATGCCTGCGCCGCGTCGTAATCGGCGCCTTGCGGAAACCACTCGCGCACCACGCGCTTGAGAAACGCCACGCGGCCTGGGTCGATCGCCAGGCCGTACCCTTTCAGTTCGGCCATGCCGGCCGCGCGCAGACGCGGGCCCAGCCGGGAAATCATCACCTTGTTGTATTCGTCCATGATGGCCGCCCGCGGCGCGCGCGCCTCGTCGGCGATCGGCGCGGTGATCGAGTAACCCTTGACCGGGTAAATGGGCAGCTTCAAGCCCAGCGGCCGCAGCAGGAAAGGTGTGCTGCCGCCCAGGGCGATCACATAGGCGTCGGCCTGCAGCAATCCCTGGTCGGTGTGCACGCCCGCGATCGCCCCGCCGGCTTGCGCCAGGCTCGCCACGGTACAGCCGTAACGGAACGCCACGCCCTGGCCGGCCAGCCAGGCGCCTATGCCGCAAACGAATTTGTAGCAATCCCCGGAGCCATCGAGCGGCAGGAACAGGCCGCCCGCCACCGGCGCGCCGGCGCCGGCCAGCGCCGGCTCGCGTGCGGCGGCCTCGGCGCCGCTCAAGAACTGCCATGGCACCTCGAACTCGTCGAGCGCACGCGTGATATTGGGCACGGCCTTCAGGTCGGCCTCGCCGCGAAACAGCTGTAGCGTGCCATCCTGGTGGAAGTCGAACGAAATCGGCAGCCCGGCTGCGGCGATCTCGCGCAGGCAGGCCTGGCTGTAGTGCGCCACGCGCTGCATGCGCAGCTTGTTGACACGAAAGCGCTCGGCGGAGCACTCGCCCAGCCAGCGTGCCAGCCATGCCAGCTTGCGCGGCCGCGGCGCCAGCGAGAAACGGATCGGCGCATTGCGCTGCAACGCCATGCGCAGCACCTTGGCCACCATGCCGGGCGCGGCCCACGGCCCGGCGAAGCTGGGGCACAGCCCGCCGGCGTTGCCGAAACTGGTTTCGCGCGCCGGGCCGGCCTGGCGCTCGACCACGGTCACGGCATGGCCATCGCGCCACAGGTAGTAGGCTGCGGTCATGCCGGCCACGCCCGCCCCCAGGACCAATACACGCATCAATGGCTTCCTTGTGTGAGAGGCCGCGTGGCCGCCCTTTTCGATAAGGGGCGCATTATGCCGCAGCGCCCGCGCCGCGCGTGCGCGTCAATAGGTGCCTGGATAGCCCCCCGCCGTCGATCAGAATATTCTGACCGGTCATGTAGCCGGTATGCATCGAACATATGTAGGCGCACAACGCGCCCAGTTCCTCGGGCTGGCCGTAGCGGCCGGCCGGATTGGCACGGCCGCGCTCTTCCCACAGTTTCTCGAACGGCTGGCCCGACTGCTCCACCAGGCCCTGGATGTGGCGCACCTGGGCATCGGTCGCGAAGGCGCCGGGCAACAGGTTGTTGATGGTGACGTTATGGCGCACGGTCTGCCGCGCCAGGCCCGCGACGAACCCGATCAATCCGGAGCGCGCGCCATTGGACAGGCCCAGCTCCGCGTGCGGCGCCTTGACGCTGCGCGAGACGATATTGACGATGCGGCCGAAGCCGCGCTGCGTCATGCCATCGACCACCCGGCGGATCATGTCGATGGGTCCCAGCATCATCGCGTCCAATGCGCTGATCCAGTCATCGCGGCTCCAGTCGCGGAAGTCGCCCGGCAAGGGGCCGTCGGCATTGTTGATCAGGATGTCGGGCGCCGGACAGGCCGCCAGCGCGGCCTCGCGACCCTCGGCGCGGGTCAGGTCGGCGGCCACCCAGCCCACGCCGATGCCGGCTTCGCGGGTGATCTGCGCCGCGGCCTGCTCCAGCGTTTGCGCCGTGCGCGCCGCCAGCGTCACCTTGACTCCTTCCAGCGCCAGTTGGCGGGCACAGGCCCGTCCCATTCCACGGCTGCCGCCGAACACCAGCGCCGTCCTGCCTGCGATACCCAGATCCATGCCGACTCCTGATGAAATATTTTTCTAATCCGTCCCCTGCCGGCCTGCCATTTGGCAAACCCATTCCGGAACGTAGCCCCTAGGATAGGAAGACTGTCAGCATTCGTCCATCCCATGCGCACGCCACCGCTTGTATCCGTCCCTATTTCACCCAGCCTGCAGAATTTGTGCGCCTCGGTGCAGTCCGCGCAACTGAACGCGGCGCAGGCCTTGCTGCGTGAACTGGCCGCCAGCGTGGCCGGCGCGAACGGCGCGCTGGCCGACCTGCCGCCCGAGCTGCGCGCCGGGCATCCCGATCACTACAGCCGGCACGTCGCCTACGCCGACCCGCACGGCAGCTTCACCATTGCCTACCTGATCTGGCGTCCGGGACAGTTCAGCCCGGTGCACGGCCACAAGACCTGGTGCACCTACCGGGTCCTGCAGGGCGAGCTCACCGAATCCCATTACCGCTGGGACCCCGAACTCGGGCTGGCCCTGCGCACCGGCGCCGTGGCGCGCCGCCCGGGCGACATCGTCACCGCCACCCCCGGCCTGGCGCAGATCCACCGGCTGGGCAACGCCGGCGACGAGGTTGCCATTTCCCTGCACATCTATGGCGTGGCCCAGAGCGATATCGCCACCGGCGTCAACCACGTCGTGCAGGAAGCCGCGCCACGCCCGCACTAGGCGCCGCCGTCAGTTCTCGAGGCTGATGTTGTTGGCCTTGATGAACGAATCCCAACGCTCGTACTCGCTGCGCACGTACTGTTCCAGCGCCGGACCGTCCGAGGCGACGATTTCGAAGCCCGCCTCGTTCAGCTTGCGGCTCACCTCGGGGTCGGCCAGCACCGTCTGGAACGCCGCGGTCAGCTTGCGCACCGTATCGGCGGGCGTGCCGGCCGGCGCGAACATGCCGCTCCAGGAGTAGGCGACAAAACCGGGAAAGCCCGATTCGATCACCGTGGGCACCTCGGGCAAGTCGCTCAGGCGCTTGTCGCCGGCCACCGCCAGCGGCTTTATCTTGCCGGCCTGGATCTGGCCGCGCAACGCCGCGTAACTCAGCCAGGTCATGTTCGCCTGCCCTCCCACGACCGCCTGCACCGCCGGCCCCGCTCCGCCGTAGGGTACGTGCAGCAGTTCGACCTTGGCGCGCCGCTTCAGCTCTTCGGGCACCAGGTGATTCAGCGAGCCCACGCCCGTGGAGGCGTAATTGAAGGTGTTGGCCGGCCGCTTGCGGGCGGCGTCCAGGAACTCGGCCAGCGTCTTGCCCGGCACCGACGGATTGGCCCCCACCACCAGCGGGAACCGCACGGTCTGGCTGATCGCCACGAAGTCCTTGAAGGTGTCGTAGGGCAGCTTGGGCTTGACCGCCGGGTTGATCGCATGATTGTCGAAGCTGACCAGCAGGGTGTTGCCGTCCGGCTCGGCACGCGCCACGTACGCGGTGGCGATCTGGCTTGCCGCGCCGACCTTGTTCTCGACCACGACCGCGCGCCCGCCCAACTCCTTGGACAGGCGCGGCTGCATGATGCGCGCCAGGATATCGGTGCTGCCGCCCGGCGGATACGGGACGACCAGCACGAGCGGCCGTTCGTCGGCGTGCGCGGGCGCGTAGGCTACACCCGCGCCCAACAGGGCCAACGCGCACAGGCTGGCCGCAAAACCCTTCAGTATTCGAGGTTTCATAGATTTTCTGCCCCATAAGGTCAGTGAAAACGGCCTGCCGGCCATCCATGGATCACGCATGCGGATCGCCGGCCGCCTTGCGCGGCCTCGGCCCGACCCAGGCCATGCTCAGCCACTATGATGCGCCATCGGCGCGCGCCGCGCATGCGCCGGCGCAAAGCCGGCGGCATGCGTGCCGCTCAGACGCCGGTATCCAGCGTGTAATGCGCGCCGTCGCGGTTTTCCAAGGTCAGCGTGCGCAGCCGCGGCGTGGCGCAGGCCGGATCCTGCCGCACCCGCAGCCGCAGGTTGCCCAGGGGTACGTCCCAGCCGCCGGCGACGGCCTCGGCCGGCACGTCCACCACCGCTGCCAGGCGCTGCGCCACGGCCTGCGCGTCGGCGGCGTCCGCCTCGATGCTGACGATGCCGCGGGCGCCGTTCGGGTGGGACAGGAGTTCATCGTTCCAGACCAGCTCGGGCGTGAGATGGCGGCAGAAGTACATCCGGATTCCCGGGATGGGCTGCTCGGCGAAACGCACGGTATGGAAGCGCGCCTGGACCTCGCGGCCCTGCCACTGCGCCGCGCGCGTCAGTTCCTGCACGGGATTGACGGCGAAACCTGCCTCGAGCAGGCGCCGGTACGTCGCCTCGGCGTCGTAGGTGCGAAACACCAGGGCCTCCAGGCCCAGCGGCGAGTCGGCGATTTCCTTGCGCGCCGGCGGCGCGCCGGGCGGCCAGCCCAGCAACTCGACGTAGGTGCCTTCCAGCACGATCAGGCGATTGCACGACCCCAGGTTGTGCACCGCCTTCTCGCTGAGGTGAAAGCCCTGGCGCTCGAAATGCGGCGCCAGCGCATCCAGCCGGTCGCGCACCATGACCACGGCATGGTCGAATTCGGTGCGGCCGACGGCATGCAGCATGGCGTTCTCCGGTGCGTCAGGCCAACTGGCCGTGGCAATGCTTGTACTTCTTGCCGCTGCCGCACGGGCAGGGTTCGTTGCGGCCGACCTTGGGCAGCACATTGCGCACCGGCTGCGCGCCCTGCGGCTGGCCATCGTCGGCCAGCGCCTCGTCGTAGTCGGAGTGGTGGTACTGCACGTTCTGCACGTGGGGTTGCGCCGCATCGGCCTCGGCCTGCTCGACCTGCTCGGCCGACTGCACCCGCACCGTCATCAGCACCCGCACCACGTCGTCGCGGATACGGTCCAACATGCCCGAGAACAGCTCGAAAGCCTCGCGCTTGTATTCCTGCTTGGGGTTCTTCTGGGCGTAGCCGCGCAGGTGGATGCCCTGGCGCAGATAGTCCAGCGCAGACAGGTGCTCGCGCCAATGCGTATCGATCGACTGGAGCATGATCGAGCGCTCGAACTGCGCCCACGACTCGGCCCCGACCTGCTCCACCTTGGCCGTGTAGATCTGGCGCGCGGCCGCCACCACACGCTCGAGCAGTTCCTCGTCGGTCAGGTTGGGCTCCTGCTCCAGCATATCGGTCAGCGGCAGCTGGATGTGCCAGTCGCCCGCCAGCGCCTTTTCCAGCCCGGCGACGTCCCATTGCTCCTCGACCGATTCCTCGGGGATGAAGCCACGGAACATTTCGGCCACGGCGGCATCGCGCAGGCCCTCGACGGTCGCGCCGATGGAAGCGGCTTCCAGCACCTCGTTGCGCTGCGAATACAGTACCTTGCGCTGGTCGTTGGCCACGTCGTCGTATTCGAGCAGCTGCTTGCGGATGTCGAAGTTGCGGCCCTCGACCTTGCGCTGGGCAGTCTCGATCGAACGGGTCACCATGCCGGCCTCGATGGGCTCGCCCTCGGGCAGCTTGAGGCGCTCCATGATGGCACGCACGCGGTCGCCGGCGAAGATGCGCATCAGCGGGTCTTCGAGCGACAGGTAGAAGCGCGACGAGCCCGGGTCGCCCTGGCGCCCCGCGCGGCCGCGCAGTTGGTTGTCGATACGACGCGACTCATGGCGCTCAGTGCCGATGATGCGCAGGCCGCCGGCCTGCTTGACGCGCTCGTTGAGCGGTTTCCACTCGGCACGCAGCGTTTCGATGCGCGCCTCCTTCTCGGCCTCGCTCAGCGCCTCGTTGGCGTGGATCAGGTCGACCTGCTTGTCGACGCTGCCGCCCAGCACGATGTCGGTGCCGCGGCCGGCCATGTTGGTGGCGATGGTGATGTGGCCCGGCTTGCCGGCCTCGGCGACGATCTCCGCCTCGCGCGCGTGCTGCTTGGCGTTGAGGACCTCGTGCGGCAGCTTGGCCTGGCGTAGCAGGCCGGCCAGCAGCTCGGAGTTCTCGATGCTGGTGGTGCCCACCAGCACCGGCTGGCCGCGCTCGTGGCAGTCGCGGATGTCGTTGAGGATCGCCTGGTATTTCTCTTGCGTCGTCTTGAAGACCTGGTCGTTCTGGTCCTTGCGGACCATCGGCTTGTTGGTCGGGATGATGACGGTTTCCAGGGTGTAGATCTCCTGGAATTCGTACGCTTCGGTATCGGCGGTCCCGGTCATGCCCGACAGCTTGTCGTACATGCGGAAGTAGTTCTGGAAAGTGATCGAGGCCAGCGTCTGGTTCTCATGCTGGATCTTGACGCCTTCCTTGGCCTCGACGGCCTGGTGCAGCCCATCGGACCAGCGGCGGCCAACCATGAGGCGGCCGGTGAATTCGTCGACGATCACGACCTCGTCGTCCTGCACCACGTACTGCTGGTCGCGGAAGAACAGCGTATGGGCGCGCAATGCCACCATCATGTGGTGCATCAGGGCGATGTGGCGCGGGTCGTAGAGCGACTCGCCCTCGGGCAGCAGGCCCACGCGCGTGAGGATCTTCTCGGCGCTCTCGTGGCCGGCCTCGGACATGTAGACTTGCTGGCTCTTCTCGTCAACCCAGTAGTCGCCTTCGGGCTCGGGCTCGTGCGGCTTGGGTTCGGACGCCATGCGCTTGAGCAGCGGCGGCACCGCGTTCATGCGCACGTAGAGCTCGGTGTGGTCCTCGGCCTGGCCGGAGATGATCAGCGGCGTGCGCGCCTCGTCGATCAGGATCGAGTCCACTTCGTCGACGATGGCGTAGAAGAGGCGGCGCTGGCGGCGGTCCTCGACGCGATACTCCATGTTGTCGCGCAGGTAGTCGAAGCCGAATTCGTTATTGGTGCCGTAAGTGATGTCGGCAGCGTAGGCGGCGATCTTCTCGTCGTTGGGCTGCTGCGGCACCACCACGCCGGTCGACATGCCCAGGAAGCGGTACAGCCGCCCCATCCACTCGGCGTCGCGGCGGGCCAGGTAGTCGTTGACCGTCACGACGTGCACACCCTTGCCGGCGATGGCGTTCAGGTAGACCGGCAGCGTGGCCATCAGCGTCTTGCCCTCGCCGGTACGCATTTCGGCGATCTTGCCGTTGTGCAGCGCGATCCCGCCCAGCATCTGGACGTCGAAGTGGCGCATCCCGAACACGCGCTTGCCCGCCTCGCGGACCACCGCGAAGGCTTCCGGCAGCAGGTCGTCCAGCGACGTGCCCTGCTGATGCCGATCGCGAAACTCCTGAGTCTTTGCCGACAATTCCTCATCGGAAAGAGCCGAAATCTTGGGCTCCAGGCTATTAATCTGAGCTACCTGCTTGCGATATTCCTTCAGCAAGCGGTCGTTACGACTACCAATGAGTTTTTTGAGCAGAGAAACCATGCGTGTCGTTGGCGGCACCGGCCGGTTTGCGCCGCAACGGCGGCGGACAGACCCGTGACTGGATTGTTGTTGTCTGGTTGAGCGGGCAAACCCGCCGGGAAACGATCCAGTTTAACGCACCTGGACCGCAACGGCCTGCCGTGCGCACGGCGGCCCCATCCGGCCTCGCGACGCGCCGTTCAGCGGGTCGCCGAAGCCGCGGGCGCCGTGGCTGGCGCCTGGGCCACGGTGGGCGGCGCCGTCTGCTGGGGCCCCAGGAACAGGCGCGGATCCAGCGGCTGGCCGGCCAGCCGCACCTCGAAATGCAGGTGCGGCCCGGTGGAACGGCCCGACGAGCCCACGCGGGCGATCTCCTGGCCGCGCTCGACCACGTCGCCCGGCTTGACCAGCAGGCGCGAGGCGTGGGCGTAACGTGTGATCAGGCCGTTGCCGTGGTCGATTTCCACGCTGTTGCCGTAGCCGCTCTGGTATTTGGCCACCAGCACCACGCCCCCCGACGCCGCCAGGATGGGCGTGCCGCTGGGCGCCGAGAAATCGAGCCCTTCGTGCATGGCGTAGCGGCCCGTCACCGGGTTGCGGCGCCAGCCATACGATGAACTGAGGTAGGGGTATTCAGTGATGGGCATGGCCGAAGGCAGCAGCGCCTTGTCCGCGGAACGGCGCGTCAGGGCTGCATCCAGCAGCCGCAGGTTGTCGGCCTGCTGCGCCATGCGTACCTGGATCTCGTCGAGCTGCTGCGCCAGGTCGGCGGCCGTGGCCGGCGACGGCGGCTGCCGGTCGGTGAACAGGTCATCCATCACGTGGGTGGCTTCCTCGGGCATGCCCTGCAGCTGGGTGGCCAGTTCCGGGTCGGTATAGGCGACCCCGGCCACCTGGGCCACGCGCCGCCCCAGCCCGTCGATACTGGCCAGCTTGGCCTGCAGCGTGCCGACCTTGGTGGCAAGCATGGTAACGTTCTCACGCACGAACGCCGTATCCCGGTCGGGGCTGACGGCCTGGGCGTAGGCAGGCCAATCGACCGCGTACGCGGCCGGAGCCGACGGGGACATATAGCGTTGCACGGCCGCGCCCACGATGGCGGCGGTCAGCAAGGTGGCGCCCACCAGCAATGCCAGGCGCCCGCCCCCGAGAGTGAAATGCCCTTCCCGCCCGGGCTGGGCATGCATAATCACGATCTTCAAGCTTGCATCCTGTTATTTGAGCCGGCATGGCCAGTCGAAACACATACCGTCCTCCGCGTTCTTCCACCAACCGCCCCGGCGACCGTAGCGCCCTGGGGTGGCTGGGTCATGACATGCGCGGCGCCGGCGTATTGGCCACGGCGCGCAAGCACCTGCAGATACAGCACGCCGTGGCGGCGGTCCTGCCGCCGGCGCTGGGAGCGCTGTGCGTGGTCGCCAAGCTGGAGAACCAGCATCTGCAGTTGGCAGTGCCGGGCCCGGCCCACGCGGCCAAGCTGCGCCAGATGGCGCCGCGCATTGCCCAGACCCTGACAGGTCAAGGTTGGAACGTAAACGAAATCAGCGTCCGGGTGCAAGCCGGCATGCCGCGGCCGGGACAAAAAGCGCCACGCCCGCCCAAGCTGGCCCAGCCCCTGGGCTCGACTGCCCTGGATGCCTTCGAGACGCTGCATCGGGGCTTGCGCCCCGGCCCCCTGGCCGACGCCGTGGCGCGGCTGCTGAAACACCACAAGAACCGCTGACGCGGGGCCGGCCAGCGGCCGGCAAACCGGGGACGCCTGAGCATCCCCACCAAAAAGCCTATGGCCGCTCAGCGCGGCCATAGGACGAAAACCGATATCGGCAAGGCCTGGTCAGGCCAGCTTCCATTCGTGCCGGAACGCCTGCGGCGCCTCGGCTTGGGATTCATACGTCACCAGCTCCCAGGCATCCTGCTGTTCGAGCAAGGCGCGGGCCAGCTGGTTGTTCAGGGCATGGCCCGATTTGTAGGCAACGTAGCGCGCCACCAGCGGCTTGCCCAGCAGATACAGGTCGCCGATGGCGTCCAGGATCTTGTGCTTCACGAATTCGTCATCGTAGCGCAGGCCGTCGCTGTTGAGCACCCGGAACTCGTCCATGACGATGGCGTTGTCCAGGCTGCCGCCACGCGCAAGGCCCATCGAGCGCAGGGCCTCGACCTCGTTGACGAAGCCGAAGGTGCGCGCGCGCGCGATTTCGCGCACGTACGAATGGGTGGCGAAATCGATTTCGGCGAAATTGGCCGTGGAATCGATGGCCGGATGGCGGAAGTCGATCGAGAACGCCAGCGCGAAACCCTCGTGCGGCTCCAGGCGGGCCCATTTTTCGTTGCGGCCCTCGCCTTCGCGCACCTCGATGGGCTTCAACACGCGGATGAAGCGCTTGGGCGCATTCTGCTCGACGATGCCGGCCGAACGCAGCAGGTACACGAACGTGGCCGCGCTGCCATCCATGATGGGAACTTCTTCGGCCGTCAGGTCGACATGCAGGTTGTCGATGCCCAGGCCGGCCAGTGCCGACATCAGGTGCTCGACGGTGGAAACGCGCACGTTGCCCTGCTGCAGCACCGACGCCATGCGCGTGTCGCCCACGCCGATGGCCGAGGCCGGCAGGTCCACGACCTGGGGCAGGTCGACGCGGTGGAAGACAATGCCGGTATTCGCCTCGGCCGGACGCAGGGTGAGTTCGACCCGGCGACCCGAATGGACGCCCACGCCTATCGTGCGTACGAGATTTTGAATACTGCGCTGTCGGAACATGACGACTCTATTATTCTTGCGAAAGCCGGAAATCTACCAATAGACACCGGCATAACCGGGCTATTGTAACCTCCAGGGAACAATGCTGCCAGCCAAGTCCATTGCCAATAAATAATGCGTCCCTTTTATTGGCGGACAGGCGGACCGCTCCGACTCCGGCCCGCCGGGGAAAGGGCGGGCCGGAGTTGAGGGAGTTAGAGCCGTAGGACGGCTCTTTGGTTCACTACGTCAATCGGCTTGCTTGCGCAGGAAGGCCGGAATGTCGAAGTGGTCCATCCCGGAGCTTTCCAACGCGCGCACCTGGGCCGAAGCCTGGCTGCGCGGGTTGCGCATCACCGACGGCATGTCCAGCCCGCGGTAATCGCCCTGCTGGCCAGCCAGCATGTTGCCCACCGGCATGTTGTCGGTGCCGGTACGCAACGCCTCGCTGGTGTGCTGCACCAGTTGCGGACGGACGGCCTCGCGGCCCAGGCCGGTGGCCACCACGGTCACGCGCAGCTCTTCGCCCATCTGCTCGTCGTAGGCGGTGCCGAAGATCACGGTGGCGTCGTCCGAAGCGTAGCTGCGGATCGTTTCCATGATTTCGCGCGTTTCGCGCATCTTCAGCGTGCGGCTGGCGGTGATGTTGACCAGCACGCCGCGCGCGCCGTTCAGGTCCACGCCTTCGAGCAGCGGGCAGGCGATCGCCTTTTCCGCCGCCACGCGCGCGCGGTCCGCACCGCTGGCCGCGGCCGTGCCCATCATGGCCTGGCCCTGCTCGCCCATGATCGTCTTGACGTCTTCGAAGTCGACGTTGACGTTGCCCTCGACATTGATGATCTCGGCAATGCCCGCGCAAGCGTTGTGCAGGATGTCGTCGGCCGCCTTGAAGCAGTCTTCCTGCGTGGCGTCGTCGTCCATCAGCTCGTAGAGGTTCTCGTTGAGGACCACGATGAGCGAATGCACGTGCTTGCCCAGCTCGCCGATACCGTCTTCGGCCATGCGCAGGCGTTTGTTGCCTTCGAAGGTGAACGGCTTGGTGACCACGCCGACGGTCAGGATGCCCAGCTCCTTGGCCACTTCCGCGACCACGGGGCCGGCGCCCGTGCCGGTGCCGCCACCCATGCCCGCGGTGATGAACACCATGTGCGCGCCGTTGAGCGCCGCGCGAATCTCCTCGCGCGCCGTCTCGGCCGAAGCACGGCCCTGCTCGGGCTTGGCGCCCGCGCCCAGGCCGGTGCGGCCCAGGCGGATCTGCACCGGCGCATTGGTAGCCGCCAGCGCCTGCGCGTCGGTATTGGCGCAAATGAAGTCCACGCCGCTGACACCGCTGCGAATCATATGCGCGACGGCGTTGCCGCCCGCGCCCCCAACACCAACGACCTTGATTACGGTCCCCTTGGCGTTGTTCTCAAGCATCTCAAAGTTCATCATGATGACTCCCTCACAAGTCCGAATTGCAAATCACAAAAATTCCCCAACAACCTATCTTTTGTGAATCGCCTCAAAGCCGAAGCCGACCGTGGTCCGCAACGGGTTTGAGACGCCTCCCCTTTCCGGTCCGCCCGGCAATACCGCCGCCGCGCGCACCGAGGAACAGGCCCCGACCTGTCCCTTCCTGATCAGTTCATGAACCATTCCTTCATGCGCGCCAGCAGGGTCTTGAAGTTGCCGGTCTGCGCCGCCACCTTGCGGCCGCGCAGACGCTGCATGCGCGCTTCCTGCAGCAAGCCCATCACCGTCGAGAAGCGCGGGTTGCGCATCACGTCGGCCAGGCTGCCTTCATATTCGGGTACCGCCACGCGCACCGGCTTGAGGAACACGTCCTCGGCCAGTTCGATCATGCCGGGCATCTGCGCCGAACCGCCGGTGAGCACCACGCCCGAGGCCAGCAGATCCTCGTAGCCGGAGTCGCGCACCACCTGCTGGATCAGCGTGAACAATTCCTCGACGCGCGGCTCGATCACCGCCCCCAGGGCCTGGCGCTTGACCTGGCGCGGGCCGCGATCGCCCAGGCCCGGCACTTCGACCGCCTCGTCGGGACGCGCCAGCACTTGCTTGGCCACGCCGTAGCGCAGCTTGATTTCCTCGGCATCGGGCGTGGGCGTGCGCAGCATCGCCGCGATGTCGTTGGTGATCTGGTCGCCCGCGATCGGGATCACGGCCGTGTGGCGGATCGCGCCGCCGGTGAAGATGGCGACGTCGGTGGTGCCGCCGCCGATATCGACCAGCACCACGCCCAGCTCCTTCTCGTCGGCGGTCAGGCACGCCAGGCTGGAGGCCAGGGGCTGCAGGATCAGATCCTGCACTTCCAGGCCGCAGCGGCGCACGCACTTGACGATGTTCTGCGCGGCGCTGACCGCGCCCGTGACGATGTGCACGCGCACTTCCAGGCGCAGGCCGCTCATGCCGATGGGCTCGCGGATGTCTTCCTGGCCGTCGACGATGAACTCCTGCGTCAGCACGTGCAGCACCTGCTGGTCGGTGGGAATGTTCACCGCCTTGGCGGTTTCGATCACGCGGGCGACGTCGGTGGCTGTGACTTCCTTGTCCTTGACGGCCACCATGCCGCTGGAATTGAAGCTGCGGATATGGCTGCCGGCGATGCCGGCGTACACGTCGCGGATCTTGCAGTCGGCCATCAGCTCGGCCTCTTCGAGGGCGCGCTGGATGGAGTTGACCGTGGTTTCGATATTGACGACCACGCCCTTGCGCATGCCGCGCGATTCATGCTGGCCCAGGCCCAGCACTTCGAAGCGCCCTTCGGGCAAGATCTCGGCCACGACAGCCACCACCTTGCTGGTGCCGATATCGAGGGCGACGATAAGGTCCTTGATGTCACGGGTCATGGCGTTAGCGTTTCTTGGCAGGTTTCGATTTGGAATGTGATGCATGCTCGGGCGGCAGCGGCGCCAGCGCCAGGGCAAATCCGGTTGGGTAGCGCAGGTCGGCCTGCGTCACCGTGCGTCCTTCGAGCCGGCTGCTGACCACCGGCCAGGCCTGCACGAAGCGCTGAATGCGCGCGGCGAACGGCAAGGCGCCGGGCAGGCCGTGCGGATCGGGCGCATCGGCACCCGGATCGCGGCCCAGGTCCAGCTTCATGCCGTTGGACAGCGTCACGGCCCACGCATAGCGCGGGTTGAGCACCAGCTCGCGCACATGCATGTCCAGCGGCGCGAACCAGCGCGCCAGCTCGGCGTAGCGCTGCACCACCAGGCTCTCCGTGCCTTCCGGCCCGGTGAAGTGCGGCAGCACCATGTCGTCGGCCAGCTCGCCCGTGTTGGCGGTGAACGCTTCGCCCCAGGTGTTGATCATCTGGTTCTCGTTCCACAGCGCCAGCGGCTGCTGCTCCTCGACGCGCACGCGCAAGGTATTGGGCCAGATGCGCCGCACCGTGGCATGGCGCACCCAGGGCACCGACTCGAACGCCTCGCGGGCTTCGTCCAGGTCGACGGTAAAGAAATTGCCCCCGAAGCGCCCCGCGATCGCCGCGCGCACGGCGCCGGTCGAGACATAGTGCATCTCGGTCTCGGGCATGGACTCGATCTCGATGGCCGCCAACGTGAAATAGGGACGCTGCGCCACCCACGCCACGCCGGCCAACAGCATGGCGGCTACCGCCAGCACGGCCAGCGTGTTGGCGATCAGGTTGATGGTGCGAGCGTCGTTCCACACAGAGCGTCCCGTTCAATCTTGTCGCGCCGGGCTGCGCACTTTGCACGCGGCCTCGGCCAGGATGGCCACGCACAGGTCGGCATAGCTCATGCCCACCGCGCGCGCCGCCATCGGCACCAGTGAATGGCCGGTCATGCCGGGCGAAGTATTCATTTCCAGCAGCCAGGGCCGGTTCTCCCGGTCCAGGATGAAGTCGACCCGGCCCCAACCCTCGCAACCCAGCGCGGCGTAGGCGCGCTCGGCGACGGCGGCCACGTCCGCGGCCACGTCCGCGGGCAGGTCGGCCGGGCAGAAGTACTGCGTGTCGTCCGAGAAGTACTTGTGTTCGTAGTCATAATTGCCGCCGGGCGCGACGATCTCGATCACCGGCAAGGCGCGCGCCGCGGCGCCCGAGCCCAGCACGGCGACGGTCAGTTCGCGGCCCGTGATGAACTGTTCGGCCAGCACCTCGGCGTCGAAACGCGCGGCCAGCTCGTACGCCGCCTTCATGTCCGAATAGCCCGCCACCTTGGTGATGCCGACGGTCGAGCCCTCGTGCGGCGGCTTGAGTATCAGCGGCAGGCCCAGGCGGTCGGGCACCAGGCGCAGTTCGGTGCTGCCGCCCAGCACCTCGAAGGCCGGCGTGGGCAAGCCGTGCTGCAGCCACACCCGCTTGGTCATGATCTTGTCCATCGACAGGCTGGAGGCCAGCGGCCCGCTGCCGGTGTAAGGAATGCCCAGCAGCTCCAGCGCTCCCTGCAGCGTGCCGTCCTCGCCATAGCGGCCATGCAGGGCGATGAACACGCGCTCGAAACCCGCCGCGGCGAGGTCCGCCAGGCTGCGCTCGCCGGTGTCGAACAGGTGCGCGTCCACGCCGGCGCTCAGCAGGGCTTCGTGCACGCCCTTGCCGGACATCAGCGACACTTCCCGCTCGGCCGAACGGCCGCCGTACAACACGCCGACTTTGCCGAATTGCTTGCTCATGCCAGTTCTCCCACGAGGGCCGGCGTCTTGCTGATCGAGCCTGCTCCCATCACCACCACGACGTCGCCGTCGCGCACGAAATCGAGGATGGCCTGCGGCAATTCGCCCACGTCCTCGACGAAGACCGGCTCGACCTTGCCGGCCACGCGCAGCGCGCGCGACAGGGCGCGGCCGTCGGCCGCCACCAGCGGCGCCTCGCCCGCCGCGTAGACCTCGGTCAGCAGCACGCCGTCGGCCGAGCCCAGCACACGCACGAAATCCTCGAAGCAGTCGCGCGTGCGGGTATAGCGGTGCGGCTGGAAAGCCAGCACGATGCGCCGCTGCGGCCAGGCGCCGCGCGCCGCGGCCAGCGTGGCCGCCATTTCCACCGGGTGATGGCCGTAGTCGTCGACCAGTGTGAAGATGCCGCCGCCATGCGCGGCCGGCACCGGCAGGTCGCCCCATTGGGTAAAGCGCCGCCCGACGCCCTTGAAGGCGGCCAGCGCCTCGCGGATCGCGGCGTCGTCCACGCCCAGCTCGGTGGCCACGGCAATGGCCGCCAGCGCATTGCGCACGTTGTGCAGGCCGGGCAGGTTCAGCTCGACCTGCAGCGCGGGCAGTACCACGTCGCGGTCGCGCCGCTGCACCGTGAAGCGCATGCGGGTGCCGTCGGCCTGCACGTCCTGGGCGCACACCTGCGCGTCGGGGCTGAGTCCGTAGGTGGTGATCGGCCGCGACACGAACGGCATGATCTCGCGCACGTTGGCGTCGTCGGCGCAAAGAATGGCGCTGCCATAGAACGGCAGGCGCTGGGTGAATTCGATGAAGGCGCTCTTCAGGCGCGCCACGTCGTGGCCGTACGTATCCATGTGATCGGCGTCGATGTTGGTCACGATGGCCATCACCGGCAGCAGATTCAGGAACGAGGCGTCCGACTCGTCGGCCTCGACGACGATGTACTCGCCCTGGCCCAGGCGCGCGTTGGCGCCGGCCGAGGTCAGCCGCCCGCCGATCACGAAGGTCGGATCGAGGCCGCCGGCCGCCAGCACGCTGGCCACCAGACTGGTCGTGGTGGTCTTGCCATGCGTGCCCGCGACCGCGATGCCGCGCTTCAGGCGCATCAGTTCGGCCAGCATCACGGCGCGCGGCACGACCGGGATGCGCGCGGCGCGCGCGGCCAGGACTTCCGGGTTGTCGCCGGCCACGGCGGTGGAGGTGACGATGGCGCCGGCGCCGGCCACGTTGGCGCGGTCGTGCCCGATGGCGATGCGCATGCCCAGCTCGGCCAGGCGGCGCGTCACGGCGGATTCGTTCAGGTCGGAACCGCTGATGGTATAGCCCAGGTTGAGCAATACCTCGGCGATGCCGCTCATGCCCGAGCCGCCGACGCCGACAAAGTGTATGTGTTGGATGCGATGTTTCATGATGCCCGCCTCGCTGCCTGCTCGCAAACGTCGGCGATATGGGCCGCGGCGCGCGGCAGCGCATGCGTGCGCGCCCGGCCGGCCACGGCCTGGAGTTCTTGTCGGGTACGCTGGCCCAGCCACTGCGCCAGCCACTGCGGCGTCAGGCTGGCTTGCGGCTGCAGCCAGGCCGCCTGCGCGTCGCTCAGGAAGCGCGCGTTGGCGGTCTGGTGGTCGTCGATGGCGTGCGGGAACGGCACGAACAGGGCCGCGACGCCGGCCGCCGCCACTTCCGACACCGTCATGGCGCCGGCGCGACAGATCAGCAGGTCGGCCTGGGCCATGGCGTCGGCCATGTCGTCGATGAAGGCGCGGCAATCGGCCTGCACGCCCGCTTGCGCATAGGCCTGCTGCAAGGCGGGCAGATGCTGCTCGCCCGCCTGGTGCACCACCTGGGGCCGCGCCTGCTCCGGCAACAGCGCCAGCGCCTGCGGCACGGTGGTGTTCAGCGCATGGGCGCCGAGACTGCCGCCAACCACCAGCACGCGCAACGCGCCGCTGCGGCCGGCATAGCGTTCGGCGGGCTCGGGCAGCGCGCACAGATCGGCGCGCACCGGGTTGCCCAGCGCCTCGCCGCGCGGCAACACGCCGGGAAAACCGCTGAGCACGCGGCGCGCCAGCCTGGCCAGCCAGCGGTTGGCCGTGCCGGCCACCGCATTCTGTTCGTGCACGACCAGCGGCGTGCGGCGCAGCGCTGCCATGACGCCGCCCGGGAAAGCCACATAGCCGCCCATGCCCAGCACCACGTCCGGCCGGATATCGGCCAGCCTGCGCCAGGCCTGCGCGCAAGCGCACGCCAACAGGAACGGCAGTTTCAGCAGCGCGGCGGCGCCGCGCCCGCGCACGCCCTGGAAGCGCAGGGGAACCAGTTCGATGCCGCGCGGCGGCACCAGCCGGCCTTCCATCTTGTCGGGATTGCCCAGCCACAGCACGCGCCAGCCGCGCTCGCGCAGCACTTCGGCCACCGCCAGGCCCGGCATGATGTGGCCGCCCGTGCCGCCCGCCATGATGAGGATGGTCGGTGCGCTCATACCCGGCCTCCCCGCATCATGACGCGATTCTCGACGTCCACGCGGATCAGCATCGCCAGCGCGCACAGGTTCATGACGATGCCCGAGCCGCCGTAGCTCATCAGCGGCAGGGTCAGGCCCTTGGTGGGCAGCAGGCCCAGGCACACGCCCATGTTGATGAAGGCCTGCACGCCCACCCACATGGCCACGCCGTGCGCCACCAGCCCGGCGAACGTGCGCTCCATCGCGATGGCCTGCCGGCCGATGTCGAAACCGCGGTAGACGATGATCGCGAACAGCGTGATCACCAGCATGACGCCGGCGAACCCCAGCTCCTCGCCCACCACGGCCATCAGGAAGTCGGTATGGGCCTCCGGCAGGTAGTGCAGTTTCTCGACGCTGGCGCCCAGGCCCACGCCGAACCACTCGCCGCGCCCCAGGGCGATCAGCGAATGCGACAACTGGTAGGCGCTGCCGTAGGCATTGGCCTTGTTCCAGGGGTCCAGGTAGGCGAACAGGCGCGCGCGCCGCCAGGGCGACACCCAGATCAGCATCAGGAAGGTGCCCACCAGCACGGCCAGCAGGCTGCTGAAATACTTGCCGTTGATGCCGCCCAGGAACAGGATGCCGATGGCGATCGCCACGATCACCATGAACGCGCCCAGGTCCGGCTCCAGCAGCAGCAGCATGCCCACGCCGCCCAGCGCGCAGGCCATCGGCAGGAAGCCGCGCGAGAACGCCTGCATGTGCTCCTGCTTGCGCACGGTGTAGTCCGCGGCATACAGGAGAGCGGCCAGCTTCATCAATTCGGAGGGCTGGAAATTCAGCGGTCCCAGCGGGATCCAGCGATGCGCGCCGTTGACCTCGCGGCCGATGCCGGGAATCAGCACCGCCACCAGCAGGATCAGCGCGAACATGAACAGCGGCACGGCCAGGCGCTGCCATACCCGGATCGGCACGCTCAGCACGACGGCGGCGGCCAGCAGGCCGGCCGTCAGGAACAGCCCGTGGCGGATCACGAAGTAATAGCGGCCGTAGGAGGCGTAGCGCGGCCCGTCGGCCAACGCGATGGAAGCCGAATACACCATCAACAAGCCCAGCAGCAGCAGGGTCGACGCGGCGACGATCAGCGGCATGTCGTAATTGCGCATGCGCGTGCGGCCGGGCCGTACGGCGTTCACACTGGCGGTGAGTTCGGCGAACAGGCTCATGCCACCTCTCCCCGGTCGAGCGCGAGTTCCCGCACCTCCGCGGCGAATACTTCGCCACGGTGCGGGTAATTGCGGAACATGTCGAAGCTGGCGCAGGCCGGCGACAACAGCACGGCATCGCCGGGCTGCGCCAGCTCGGCGGCGCGGCGCACGGCCTCGCGCATGTCGGCAGCGGCCACGCAGGGAACGCCGGTGGGCTCGAGCACCTTGCCGATAGCCGCCCCGTCGACGCCGATCAGCACCACGGCGCGCGCGTGGCGGCGCACCACCGGCACCAGCGGCGAGAAATCCTGGCCCTTGCCCTGTCCGCCAGCGATCAGCACGACCTGCTGGCCCAGGCCTTCCAGGGCGGCCACGGTGGCGCCCACGTTGGTGCCCTTGCTGTCATTGATGTAGTCGACATCGCCGATCGAGCGCACCAGTTCGGCGCGATGCGGCTCGCCGGCATAGTCGCGCAGGGTGCGCAGCATCGGGCCCCAGCCCAGGTCGAGCGAGCGGGCCAGCTGCATCGCGGCCAGGGCATTGAGGGCATTGTGCACGCCACGGATGCGCAGGACATCCACCGGCATCAGGCGGCTCATGCGGCCACCGGCGCGGGTGGGCGGCGGCGCGTCCTTCTTGCGTCGCGGCGCCGGCGCCGGCTCGTCGAAATCGTTGGATTCGCAGGCGGTCAGCCACGCAACGCCCTGACCCAGCTCCAGGCCCATGTCACCGACCAGGGCGGGCACGTCGCGGCCGAAGCTGCGTACATTCAAGGCTTGCAGGCTCTCGACCATGGCGACCGTCAACGGATCGTCGCGGTTGACGATGGCCAGGCGCGCCGGCTTGAGGATGCGGGCCTTGGCTTGCGCATAGGCCTGCATGTCGCCATGCCAGTCGAGGTGGTCCTGGGTCACGTTCAGCACGACCGCGGCGTCGGGCGCCAGCGTCCGCGTGGTTTCCAGCTGGAAGCTGGAGAGTTCCAGCACCCACACCTGAGGCAGATCATCCTGGTCCAGCGCATCCATCAGCGCGGCCAGCGCGGCGGGGCTGATATTGCCGGCCGCGCGCGCGCTCATCCCGCCTGCCTCGATCAGCTGCCGGGTCAGCGCGGTGACGGTGGTCTTGCCATTGGTGCCAGTGATCGCCAGCACGCGCGGACGATACTCTCGGGATTCGGCCAGGCCGGCCAGCGCGCGGGCGAACAGCTCGATCTCGCCCACCACTTCCACGTTGCGCTCACGGGCCTGCTCCAGCAGTTCGCGGGTAGGCGACTCGTGCGGCACCAATCCCGGGCTCAGCACGATCTGCGCCACACCGTCGAGCAGGTCCGGGGGGAACTGCTCGCCGCAGCCCAGCCGGTATTCGACCGTGGCATCGGCCAGCGCCGCTTGCAGCGCGGCCAGCCCTCCCGGTTGCGCGCGCGAGTCCGTCACGCGCAGGGGCGAACCCTGGCGGGCGTACCAGCGCGCGGCGGCCACGCCCGTCTCGCCCAATCCGAGGATCAGGACAAGCGGTGCGGCGGCACGGGAGGTTTCAGTCGTATTCATCGCAACTTCAGTGTGGAAAGGCCGACCAGCACCAGCATCATGGTGATGATCCAGAACCGCACGACAACCTGGGTTTCCTTCCAGCCGCCCACCTCGAAATGGTGATGCAGCGGCGCCATGCGGAATATCCGCCGGCCCTGGCCGTACTTGCGCTTGGTGTATTTGAACCAGGTGACTTGCACCATGACCGAAAGGGTTTCGACCACGAACACGCCACCCATGATGAAGAGCACGATTTCCTGGCGCACGATCACCGCGATGGTGCCCAGCGCGCCGCCCAGCGCCAGCGCGCCGACATCGCCCATGAACACTTGCGCCGGATAGGCGTTGAACCACAGGAAGGCCAGGCCCGCGCCCCCGATGGCGGCGCACAGCACCATCAGCTCGGCCGCGCCGGGAATGTACGGGAACAGCAGGTACTTGGAATAATCGACGCGGCCAACCACGTAGGCGAAGATGCCCAGGGCGCTGCCGACCATGACCGTAGGCATGATGGCCAGGCCGTCCAGGCCATCGGTCAGGTTGACGGCGTTGCTGGTGCCAACGATGACGGCCCAGGTCAGGGCCACGAAGCCCAGCACGCCCAGCGGATAGCTGACCGACTTGAAGAACGGCACGATCAGGTCGGCCCGCGTCGGCAGCGGCATCGTGAACCCGCTACCCACCCATGCCTTGAAGAGCGGCCACAGTTCGGTATTGGCGGGTGCCGAGACGGCGAAGGCCAGATACACGGCGGCGACCAGCCCGATGGTCGCCTGCCAGAAGAACTTCTGCCGGGCCGGCATGCCTTCGGGATCGCGGTAGACGACCTTGCGATAGTCGTCCATCCACCCGATCCAGCCAAAGCCGAACGTCACCAGCAACACCACCCAGACGAAGCGATTGGTCCAGTCCGCCCACAGCAGCGTGCTGATGGCGATCGCGATCAGGATGAGCGCGCCGCCCATGGTCGGCGTGCCCGTCTTGACCAGGTGCGACTCCGGGCCGTAGGCGCGCACGGCCTGGCCGATCTTCATTTCGGTCAGGCGGCGGATCACGCGCGGCCCCGCCACCAGGCCGATCAGCAGCGCCGTCGCGCACGCCAGCACGGCGCGCAGCGTGATGTACTCGAATACGCCAATGGCGCGCACGTCGTCGGACAGCCACCGGGCGATCTCAAGCAGCATGCTTGTCCCCCTGCCCCGAAGGCGCCTGATTGTTGCCGCTGAAAGCCGTCACTACCCGCTCCATGCGCATAAAGCGCGAACCCTTGATCAAAATGCTGGACGGGCGCAGGCCGCGCAACGCGGCCACGACTTCGTCAACCGATGCGCAGGCGCGCGCCGCCGGACCGAATGCGTGTGCGGCATCCCGGCTGGCCTCGCCTAGCGTGATAAGCGCGTCGATGCCATGCTCGCGCGCGTAATCGCCCACCTCGCGATGCATGGCGGGCCCGTTGTCCCCGACTTCGCCCATGTCGCCGAGCACCAATGCGCGCGGCGCGGGCAGCCGCGCCAGCACGTCGATGGCGGCGCGAGCCGAGTCAGGATTGGCATTGTAGGTGTCATCGATGAGCACGGTTCCGTCACTCATTTGCCGATGCTGCATGCGCCCGGCGACGGCCTGGAAACCGGCCAGCGCCGCGATGCAGGTATGCAGGGGCGCGCCGGCCGCCAGGCCGCAAGCAATCGCCGCCAGCGCATTGCGCAGGTTGTGCAGGCCCGGCACGGGCAGGTCCAGCCCGGCGCTGCCGGCCGGGGTCACCACGCCGCATTGCGTGCCATGCGCCTGCGTCACGACACGCTCGGCGTAGACATCCAGGCCCGGTTGCAGGCCGAAGCGCAGCACCCGGCGCGCGCCCGCCAGCTTGTCCCAGATGGCGGCGTAGGGTTCGTCGCCCGGATAGACGGCCACGCCGTCCTCCGGCAAGGCGCCGATGACCGCGCCGTTCTCGTGCGCCACCGCCTCGACGGTATGCATGAATTCCTGGTGTTCGCGCTGGGCATTGGTCACCAGCGCAACCGTCGGCGCCGCCATCGCGGCCAGGCGTTCGATCTCGCCGGGATGGTTCATGCCCAGCTCGAAAACGGCGGCGCGATGCCGCGCGCGCAGGCGCAGCAGGGTCAGCGGCACGCCGATCTCGTTGTTGAAATTGCCAGCCGTCGCCAGGCGGCCGTCGTCGCCCTGCCACTGCGCCAGGATGGCGGAAATCATTTCCTTGGTGGTGGTCTTGCCATTGCTGCCCGTCACGGCGACGACCGGCAGCGTGAAACTGGAACGCCAGGCCGTGCCCATGCGGCCCAGCGCGGCCAGCGTATCGCCCAGCACCAGCTGGGGCAGCGCCACATCCGCCACGGGATGCGCCACCACGGCGGCGCAGGCGCCGGCCGACTGCGCCTGCGGCAGATAGTCGTGGCCGTCGAAATTTTCGCCCGACAGGGCCACGAACAGCTCGCCGCGGCCGATGCGGCGCGTATCGGTCGACACCGCGCCCGCATGCGGCAGCAACAGCGCCAGCCGGGCCCACTGGCGATCGTCGAACGGCAATTTGCGGCCGCCGATGTCCTGGTAGGTTTCATGTCCCTTGCCGGCCAGCAGTATCACGTCGTCGGGAGCCGCGCTCCACAGCGTCTGCATGATGGCCAGCGCGCGGTCAGGCTGCACCGCCGCGCGCATGCCGGCGGGGATGCCGGCCAGAATCTGGTCGATGATGTCCTGCGGCGATTCGCTGCGCGGATTGTCGCTGGTGACCACCACCCGGTCGGCCCGCTCGACGGCGATACGGCCCATTTCGGGTCGCTTGCCGGGGTCGCGCTCGCCGCCGCAGCCGAACACGCACACCAGGCGCCCGCCGCGCGCCTGCGCCACCGGGCGCAAGGCGGTCAGCGCGCGCGCCAGGGCGTCGGGCGTATGGGCGTAATCGACCACCACCAGCGCCCCTTGGGCGCCCGCGGTCAGGTGCTGCAACGGCACCGGCGTCACGGCCTGCAGGCGGCCGTCGACCGGCGAAATCGCCGCCAGTTCGCGCGCGATCTGCGGCAGCGGCCAGCCCAGCTTGCTCAGCGCGCCGGCCACCAACAGCAGATTGGAGATATTGTGCTGGCCGAGCAGGCGCGTGACGATCTGCGCTTCGCCATCGGGCAGCGCCAGCGTGAACACCTGGCCATGCGCGGTGGCCTGCAGGTCGCGCGCGTGGACGTCGGCGGGAGCCCCTTGCAGCGAGTAGCCGGTCTTCAGCGCGGCCGGCAGGGACGCCAGCAACCGTTCGCCGGCGGGATCGTCCGCATTGACGACGGCGGCCTGCAGGTCCGGCCATTGGAACAGCGCCGCCTTGGCCTGCTCGTAGCGCTGCATGGTGCCGTGGTAATCGAGATGATCGCGCGTCAGGTTGGTAAAACCCGCCACCGCGATGCGGATATGGTCCAGCCGGCCCTGCTCGATGCCGATGGACGAGGCCTCCAGGGCCACCGCGCGCGCGCCCGCGGCACGCATCCGGGCCAGCGTGCGGTGCATGGTCAGCACATCCGGCGTGGTCAGGCTGCCGCCCAGCGACTGGCCGTCGGGCAGCAGCGCGCCCAGGGTGCCGATGCTGCCGCACGGCTTGCCCATGCGCGTGAGCACCTGCGCCAGCCATTGGGTGCACGAGGTCTTGCCGTTGGTGCCGGTTATCGCCACCACGCTCAGGTCCTGCGACGGACGGCCATACCATTCATCGGCCAGCGCGCCAAGCAAGGTGCGCAGCTGCGCGACCGGCAAGGCCTGCGCGCCCACGGGCGCGACCGACGCGCCTTCGGTTTCGTACAGGATGGCGCTGGCGCCACGCGCCAGCGCCTGATCCATGAATTGGCGACCGTCGCTGGCCAGGCCGGGGCAGGCGACGAACACATCGCCCGGCTCGATCTCGCGCGAATCCAGGCGCAGATCGGCCGTCGGGGCGACGCATCCGCGCAGCCACGCCAGCGCCTGGTCCAGGTGCTGCCGTTGCACGGCGTTCAGGCGATTCGTCGGGCTCATCGCGCGCCCTCCGGATTGCCGGCCACGATGGTCGACTCGAACGGCGCGTCGGGCTGCACGCCCATCAGCCGCAGGCTGCCGCCCACGATGCGCGAGAACACCGGCGCGGCGATGGCGCCACCGTAATAACCGCCCACCTGCGGCTCGTCGATCGAGACCGCCACCACGATCTTGGGATTGGAGACAGGCGCAAAACCCACGAACGAGCTGCGGTGGCGCTGAGCGCTGTACTTTCCGTCGACAATCTTGCGCGCGGTGCCGCTCTTGCCGGCCACCCGGTAGCCCTGAACCTGGGCGCGCTTGGCCCCGTCGGGCCCGGCTGCGGCCTCCAGCATGGCGCGCACGGTGGCGGCGGTCTTGGGGTTGTAGACCCGTACGCTGGTGGGCGCGCTTTCGCGCTTGACCAGCGTCAGCGACACCATGTCGCCATCGCGCGCGAAAACGGTATAGGCACGAGCCACCTGCAGCAGCGACACGGACAGCCCGTAGCCGTAGGCCATGGTGGCCTTCTCGATCAGGCGCCAGCGGTCCCACGGACGCAGGCGGCCGGGCGCAGCACCGGGAAAGCCCAGCTGGGGCGCCTGCCCGAGCCCCAGCCCTGTGAACAGATCCCACATCTCGCGCGACTGCAGCTTCTCGGAGATCATGGTCATGCCGATATTGCTGGACTTCAGCAGCACTCCGGCCAGATCCAGCGTGCCGTTGCGGCTGACATCGCTGATCGTGCTGCCCTGGTATTGAAAGCGGCCGTTACCGGTCTCGAACATGGTCGCGGTCGAGATGCGGCCCAGATCCAGCGCCAGCGCGGCGGTGAACGGCTTCATGATCGAACCCGGCTCGAATGTATCGGTGATCGCCTGGTTGCGCAGCGTCGAGACCTGGAACGTCTCGCGATGGTTCGGATCGAACGAGGGCAGGTTGACCAGCGCCAGGACCTCGCCGGTATGCACGTCGATCACCACGGCCGTCGCGCTCTTGGCCTGGTGCGCGACGCGCGCGTCCTGCAGTTCCTTGTACACCAGGTACTGCAGGCGCGTGTCGATGGACAGGCGCAGGTCGCGGCCGTCGACCGGCAAGGCCACCGCCTGCACGTCCTCGATGACGCGGCCCAGGCGATCCTTGATGACGCGGCGCGAGCCCGGCTGGCCCGACAATTGCTGGTTGAACGTCAGCTCGACGCCCTCCTGCCCCTGGTCCTCGACATTATTGAAGCCCACGATGTGGGCCGTGACCTCGCCTTCCGGGTAGTAGCGGCGCGACTCCGGCTGCTGGTGGATTCCGGGCAGGGCCATTTGCTTGATCTTGTCGGCAACGTCCATCGGCACCTGACGCTTCAGGTACACGAAATTGCGGTCTTCGTCGGCCAGCCGGCGACGCAGCTCGGCCACCGGCGTCTGAAGCAGTTGCGCCAGCGCGGCCACCTGCTCGGGCGGGATCGGCTTGGCGTCCTCGGGAATCGCCCATATGGCGCGCGCCGGCACGCTGGATGCCAGCACCACGCCGTTGCGATCCAGGATCTTGCCGCGCGTGGCGGCCAGGGTCAGCGTGCGCTCGTAGCGGCGCTCGCCCTGCTGCTGCAGGAACTCGGTCGACAGGCCCTGCAGGAACAGGGCGCGCCCGGCCAGCACGACAAAGCCGCCGAACAACAGTATCAGCACCAGACGGGCGCGCCACATGGGCAGCTGCCCGCGCAGCACGGGATTGTCGAAGAAAGGCACCCGCCTCACTGGGCGCCTCCGGCGGGCTGGTTCATATAGAGCGTGCGGTCGGGCACGATCGGAATCATCTGCAGGTCGTCACGCGCGGCACGGTCGATGCGGGCGTTGCGCGCCAGCTCGGCCCGCTCCAGCTGCAGGCGGCGCCAGTTCGTATCGAGATCGCGCGCCTCGGCCTGGCTACGCCCCAGTTCGATGAAGAGCTGGCGCGACTGGTAGCGGCTGGTGACCAGGGAAATGGCCGACAGCATCAGCAACGCGGCAACGATGAGACTGATGCGCCCCATTAGCGACGCCTCCCCTTGGAACCGGCGCGCGTGCCGCGCACCGGCTCGCCGGGCACCCGGCCGGCCTTGACGAAACCAGCCCCGCCGCCAGGCGGCAGCGGCTCGCCCGTGCGTTCGGCCACCCGCAGGATGGCCGAACGGGCGCGCGCATTGCCGGCCACTTCGACGTCGTCGGCGACAACCTTGCCCAGCGAGCGCACCAGCGGTTGCGGCAATTCGCTTTCACGCAAGGGCAGGCGCGCGTGCGCGGCGGCCGGACGAGCCGCCGCCGCGATGCATTGCTTGACCATGCGATCTTCCAGCGAATGAAAACTGATCACCGCCAACCTCCCCCCCGGGCCAAGCAGGTCTAGAGCTGACGCGAGGGCGCGAGCGAGCTCTTCGAGCTCCCGATTGATGTAAATCCGTAGAGCCTGAAAGGTGCGTGTGGCCGGATGCTGCCCCTTTTCGCGCGTGCGGACGGCGCCGGCGACGCACTCGGCAAGCTGGAGCGTGGTGTGCAGCGGCCGTGTTGCGCGGCAAGCAGCAATCGCTTTTGCAACCTGAAAAGCAAACCGTTCTTCGCCATAATCTGCTATGACCTCCCGCATCTCATCCACGCTGGCTTGCGCCAGCCAATCCGCCACCGTGGGGCCGCGGGTCGTATCCATCCTCATGTCGAGGGGACCGTCCCGCATGAACGAAAACCCCCGTTCGGCATCGTCAATCTGGGGCGATGACACGCCCAGATCCAGCATCACGCCATCGACCTGCTCGATGCCGCGCGCCGTCAATTCCTCGGCCATGGTGGCAAAGCCGCCATGCACCACTTCCACCCGCCCATCGCCGGCGGCCAGTTCCCGGGCCACCGCGATCGCCTGCGGATCCTTGTCGAACACCACCAGGCGCGCCTGCGCGCCCAGCCGGGCCAGCAGCGCGCGGCTGTGTCCGCCGCGGCCGAACGTGCCGTCGACGAAGACGCCGTGCTGCAGGCGCGTGGCCGCATCCGGCCCCGGCTCGCCGGCCTGACGGTGGGCGCCCTTGCCGCCGAAATCCGGCAGCACCAACGCGTCAACCGTCGGCTCCAGCAGCACGGGCCGATGTTCGAATTCCATATCCGGCTTCAGAACGAAAACTGATTCAACACATCCGGCATTCCCTGAGCCAGGTCCTCTGCCTCTCGGCGGGCCAGGGAAGCGGCATCCCAGAGCTCGAAGTGCGCGCCCATACCGAGCAGCATCACATCGCGCGTCATACCGGAAGCGTTGCGCAGCTCAGGAGCGATCAGAACCCGACCCGACCCGTCGATGTCCACGTCCTGCGCGTTGCCCAACAGCAGACGCTGCAGCGCACGCGCCGACATGGGAAACGCCGCGATCTGCGCGCGCTTCTCTTCCCACTCGGGACGCGGATACACCAACAGGCAGCCATCGGGATGACGGGTCAGGGTCAACCGGCCTTCGGCACGGTCCATGAGCGCGTCACGATGCCGGGTCGGAATCGAGATCCGCCCCTTAGCATCCAACGTGAGTGCGCTGCTTCCCTGGAACACCCGTTTGCCCCACTTAGTTGCACAAATTCCTACTTTTTCCCACTCTACGGGAAGCAACTTCATGGGTCAAGGCCGTGGTTGCAATTTTTTCAATCACAACAAGGACTTAGAGCCAATTGTAAAAACGGCGCGCGGAAAACTTGCTGATAAATCAGCAGCTTGCGCCGACTATTAAATGTCATTCATCAGAAGTAGGGCCTGGGCGCGTGCTTTCATTGTTTTACGTAGGGCGCCGTAAGCCAGCCGGCCGGATTCCGGCCGGCTGTCATGAAAATGCAGTGCAGAGCAGATCTATAGGCCGGATTCTGTACGCCGGGTTTCCCCGGCGGGCAATCATTCCTCTTGGCGAACCATTGCTGGACCGCTCCAGCCACCTACCCGCATGCTTGGACGGAGCCGCCCTTCCCGGCCTTACGGCCGTACGCATGCCTATTTGATGTTGCTCCGGATAGAGGTTGCCGCGTTTCACCCTGTCATGCCGCCGCCCGTTTCCGGACGGCGCGGCACGGAGATGGCCGTGCCGGTGCGCGCCAGGCGCGCCCTCATGACAGACTCGTCTCTGTGGCCCTGTTCCTCGGCTTTTCCGGCGGGCAAGCCCGCCAGCGTCGCCGGACGGCCGTTAGCCGCTATCCCGCCCTGTGGAGTCCGGACCTTCCTCGAAGGATTTGCATCCCCCGCGATTGCCCGATCTGCCCTGCGAGCGGCATTTTAGTACAGTCGGCGCCCCGGCTCCCGGCCGCGCGCTGCCCGCCCCGCGCGTTCCTGCGACAATACAGGCCAATACGCATCACTCTGTCTGTCCATGGCCCTCGCTTCCCTTATTACGCTTACCGACGTTCAACTGGCCTACGGCCACCACCCCTTGCTGGACCACGCCGATTTCGCCATCCAGGAAGGCGAGCGCATCGGCCTGATCGGGCGCAACGGCGCGGGCAAATCTTCGCTGCTGCGCCTGCTCGATGGCCGCACGCAGCCCGACGACGGCGACATCGCCCGCAGTTCGGGCCTGCGCGTGGCCACGGTCGAGCAGGAACCCGCACTGGATGAAACCGGCACGGTGTTCGACGTCGTGTGCGACGCCCATGCCCATCCCGAAGACTGGCAGCGGCCGGCGCGCGTACGGGCCGCGCTCGAACGCCTGGGACTGCCGGCCGAAGCGGCGATCGCCAGCCTGTCCGGCGGCATGCGCAAGCGCGTCGCGCTGGCGCGCGCCCTGGTCGACGAACCCGACCTGTTGCTGCTGGACGAACCGACCAACCACCTGGACTTCGACGGCATCGCATGGCTGGAAGCCATGCTGCGCAACTGGAAGGGCGCGGCCGTCATCATCACCCACGACCGGCGCTTCCTCGACGCGGTGGCGACCCGCATCGTCGAGCTCGACCGCGGCCGCCTGCTCAGCTTTCCCGGCAATTTTTCGCAGTGGCAGGAGCGCAAGGCGCAGTGGCTCGAAGCCGAGCGCCTGGAGCAGGCCCGCTTCGACAAGCTGCTGGCCCAGGAAGAAGTCTGGATCCGCAAGGGCATCGAGGCGCGCCGCACCCGCAACGAAGGCCGCGTGCGCCGGCTCGAACAGCTGCGCGTCGAACGCGCCGAGCGCCGCGAACGCGTCGGCAACGTCAGTCTGGCGCTGGCCCAAGGCCAGCGTTCGGGCAAGCTGGTCGCCGAACTCCAGGACGTCGGCAAGGCGTTCGGCGACAAGGTCGTGGTGCACGACTACTCGACCACCATCCTGCGCGGCGACCGCATCGGCATCGTCGGCCCCAACGGCGCGGGCAAGACTACCCTGCTCAAGCTGCTGCTCGGCGAACTGCCGCCCGACAGCGGCACGGTGCGCCAGGGCAGCAACGTCTCGGTGGCCTATTTCGACCAGATGCGCGCCCAGCTCGACGAGAACGCGACGCTGGTGGACATCATCAGCCCAGGCAGCGAGTGGGTGGAGATCGGCGGCGCGCGCAAGCACGTGATGAGCTATCTCGGCGACTTCCTGTTCTCGCCGGCCCGCGCCGGCTCGCCCGTCAGCAGCCTGTCCGGCGGCGAGCGGGCCCGCCTGCTGCTGGCGCGCCTGTTCGCGCGCCCGGCCAACGTGCTGGTGCTCGACGAACCCACCAACGACCTGGACATCGAAACGCTGGAACTGCTGGAAGAACTGCTGCAGGAATACGCCGGCACGGTGCTGCTGGTCAGCCACGACCGGGCCTTCCTGAACAACGTCGTCACCCAGACCATCGCCGCCGAAGGCGACGGCCGCTGGCGCGACTACGTCGGCGGCTACGACGAATGGCAGGCGCAACGGCCCGCCCAGGCCGCCGCGCCCAAGGCCGAGAAACCCGCCGAAACCGCCAAGCCCGCCGCGGCGCGCCCCAAGCCGGTGCGCGCGGCACGGCTGAGCGCCTGGGATCTGCGCGAACTGGAAGCCCTGCCCGATGCCATCGCCACCATCGAGGCCCGTCAGGCCGAATTGAGCGGCAAGCTGGCCGACGGCAGCCTGTACCGCGACGCGCCGGACGAAGTCGAACGCATCAACGCGGAACTGGCCACCCTGGAAAGCGAACTGGAAGAAAAATTCGCGCGCTGGGAACTCCTGGAAGCGCGTCGGGGCGACTCCGCCTGACACGCAGGCCGGGCCTCGCAAGGTCCGGCCTGCCCTGGCTCAGGCCAGGGCCCGCCAGCCGAGCGACTCGCCGCCGGACAGCGGCACCAGGGTCGTATCGCCGAACGCGACCTCCGCCGGAATTTCGTAGGCTTCGCGCCGCAGCGTGAGCGTACCCGTATTGCGCGGCAGGCCGTAAAAATCCGGGCCGTGGAAGCTGGCAAAGCCTTCCAGCCGATCCAGGCGGCCGACCGCGTCGAACGCGGTGGCGTAAAGCTCCATTGCATGCAGGGCCGTATAGCAGCCCGCGCAACCACAGGCATGTTCCTTCAGGCCGCGCGCATGGGGCGCGCTGTCGGTACCCAGGAAGAAACGCGGACTGCCGCTGGTGGCCGCCTCGACCAGGGCCTGGCGATGCACCTCGCGCTTGAGGATCGGCAGGCAATACCAATGCGGCCGCACGCCGCCCGTGAAAATCGCATTGCGGTTGTAGAGCATGTGCTGCGGCGTGATGGTCGCGGCGGTGGGTCCTTCCGCGTCGCGCACGTAGTGGGCGCCTTCCCGGGTCGTGATGTGCTCGAACACCACCTTCAGGCCGGGATACGCGCGCCGCAGCGGCTGCATGACACGTTCGATGAACACCGCTTCGCGGTCGAACACGTCGATCGCCGGATCGGTCACCTCGCCGTGCACCAGCAGCGGCATGCCGCAGCGCTCCAGCGCAGCCAGCGCGGCGCCGCACTTGCCCAGCAGGTCGGTCACGCCGGCATCGGAGTTTGTGGTGGCCCCGGCCGGATACAGCTTGACCGCGGCGACCTGCCCGGACTCATGCGCGCGCACGATTTCCTCGGCCGGCGTGTTGTCGGTCAGGTACAGCGTCATCAAGGGCGTGAAGGCAGCCGTATCGCCACCCGCCTTGCGCAGCGCCGCTTCGATCCGCGCGCGATAGACCAGCGCCTGCTCGGTGGTGGTCACCGGCGGGCGGAGGTTGGGCATCACGATGGCGCGCGCGAACTGCCGCGCCGTATCCAGCACCACCGCCTCGAGGGCGCTGCCATCGCGCAGGTGCAGGTGCCAATCGTCCGGGCGGGTGATGGTAAGTTCTGTAGCGTGTTGGTTGGACATGGAAGCGGGCCTCAATCGGCCAAAGGCATGCCGCGCTCGGCCAGCGCGCTGAACATTGCGCTGCCCAGGGGAATCACGGCATCGTTGAAATCGAAATGGCTATTGTGCAGCACACAGCCCGACTCGGCGCCGCCCTGGCCGAGCCGGAAATACGCGCCGGGCCGCATCTGCAGCATAAACGAAAAATCCTCCGAGCCCATCGAGGGCACCAGATCACGCACCACGTTCTCGCGGCCGATCATCTCGGTGGCGATATCGGCGACCAGGTTGGCGTGCTGCGGCGTATTCAGCGTGGCCGGGTAAATGCGCTCGTAGAGCACTTCCGCCGTGGCGCCGAACGCGCTGGCGATGGCGCTGGCCAGTTCACGCATGCGGGACTCCACCATCTCCTGGACGGAACGGCGGAACGTGCGCACCGTGCCCACCATCCGGGCCTCGCGCGGAATCACGCTCATCGCGCCCGGGTGGCCGGCCTGCACCGAACCGATCGACAGCACCGCCGAATCGAGCGGATTGACGTTGCGCGACACGATGGTCTGCAGCGCGGTAATCAGGTGCCCCGCCACCGTGACCGGATCGATCGTCTGATAAGGATGCGCGCCATGGCCGCCGCGGCCGTTGATCGTGATCTCGAAACGATCGGCCGCCGCCATCATCGGACCCGGATTGATCCCCACCGTGCCCGGCTTGAGGCCCGGCCAGTTGTGCAAGGCGTAGATCGCGTCGCAGGGAAACGTATCGAAGAGCCCGTCGTCGATCATCGCCTTGGCGCCGCCGCGCCCTTCCTCCGCCGGCTGGAAGATCAGTACGGCCGTGCCATCGAAATTGCGGGTTTGCGCAAGATACTTCGCCGCCCCGATCAGCACCGCCGTGTGGCCGTCATGGCCGCAACCATGCATCAGGCCCGGTTTCGTCGATTTGTGCCCGAAATCGTTGTCCTCGGTCATCGGCAGCGCGTCCATGTCGGCACGCAGGCCGATCATGCGGCCGCTGTCACATGTACGGCCACGGATGACCCCCACCACGCCCGTCTTGCCTATCCCGCGATGCACCTCGATGCCCAGCGCTTCCAGCGCGCCGGCGACAATGCCCGAAGTACGGACCTCCTCGAACCCCAGCTCGGGGTGGGCATGCAGATCGCGCCTCAACGCCGTCAATTCGTCATGAAACAGCCGGATGGATTCGAGCGGGGAACGGGCGTACATGGGCAGTTACAGGTTGCTGTCCCGAGGGGGACCGATCAGTAATTTTAGTTGCTACAGAGGATAAATGGCTTTGTCTTTAGGGGAGAGACACGTTATGCTGCGGCCCGCAGGACTATTTTTCCAACAAGCCAGAGAAGGAGCGCCGCATTATGGCCACACCCTCCAAAACCGCGACCGCACGCAAGCCGAACGCCGCGTTCATGAAGCCCCTGACCCCCAGCGCCGAGCTGGCCGCTGTCATCGGCTCGGAAGCCGTGCCGCGTACCGAGGTCACCAAGAAGATCTGGGATTACATCAAAAAGCACAACCTGCAGGATGCCAGCAACAAGCGCAACATCAACGCCGACGCCAAGCTGCGCCCCATCTTCGGCAAAGACCAGGTCACGATGTTCGAACTGACCAAGCTGGTCAACGCGCACCTGAAGTAATCGATCGGGCCAAAGGGCGTACGGCGTACGTCCCTTCCCGTCTCAGTGCCGGGCCTGCCGCAACAGCGGGCATTCGGTTGGCACAATCCGCTTCAAGCAATCTCCGCACGCGCTGGCCCACATCCGGTCCGCACTGCCTCGCAGCTGTTCCCCTGCCTCCCCCCCCCCCACGCGAACATCCGCAGCACCGCCAGACGGCCCCTGCCGCACCCCGCTGCACCCTGCTGCATCCTGCTTCTGCTGCGAGCTGTACACACCAGCCGCCTGCAAACGAAAACGGCTGGCACGAAGCCAGCCGTTGCGAGCGGAACCGCGGCCTGCACCCGATTCAGGTGTAGCTCGACGGCGCATTGCCTTCGAGCAAGGCCAGCCAGCCCTTGATCAGGCGATACAGCACCCATACCACCGTTGCCACCACGCCGATCCAGCCGATGAAAATCAACGTGGCGATGGCGCTGATGGCCAGCCACAGCAAGGCCCACCAGAAGGTGCGCAGCAGCCAGTCGAAATGACTCGCGTACATCGTGCCCGCGGTGTCGCCGCGCTTGACGTACATCAGCACTACGGCAGCCAGCGTGGCTATACCCAGAAAACCGCCGGTCAAAAAGCCCAGCGCGTACAGACCGTAAGCCACATGGGTAAGCGTGCGCAGATCCGGGGCACCGCCCGGCTGAAGGGTCTGGGGGTCACTCACGATTACTGCTCCATCGAATAAGTTCACAGCAATCTTACCGCAAGATGCACACCCGCCTCGGCCGGCGTTGTTATTTGTAGACGGCGTCCTGTTCAACGCTGTTGACGGCGGTTCACTCCGTATTGACGACGACTCGCGAGCCTTGGAAGAATTGCCGCCGTGCGTGGGCAAGGCGCTTGAAAGTGCACGGCACGGCCAGGCCAGCAACACCTCATCCGCATCGCCGTGACCTCGTCCGGACATCGCTTCGGCCTTGCGTTGCCACGCCTGAGGCATCCGGAATACCTTGCCTGTCTCGCATCCGGTGGAGTCACGGTTGGCGGGAGTGATGCCGAGGCAGGATTCCACAGCGTGTGTCTGTCCCCGCAGGGGGACTGACACACGCTGCAGGCGGTTCGTCAGAAGATGGGGATGTCTGCAGGTGCCTGTCCCCCTGCGGGGACAGGCACCCGGGCCGCAGGTATCCTTCCCCCCGCAGGGACAGGCCCCCCGGCCGCGGCTGTCGTGCCCGTTGCGGGGCCAGCCGCCTGGGCGTACCCCCAAAAACAAAACCCCGCGAGCCGTGAGGCTGCGGGGTTTTGAGCAATAAAAGCCTGACGATGACCTACTTTCACAGATGTACATCCACTATCATCGGCGCGAAGGCGTTTCACTGTCCTGTTCGGGATGGGAAGGAGTGGGACCACCTTGCTATGGTCGTCAGGCGTAACCGGCTAAGCGGTTGACGCAGGGTCAACGGCTTGAATTTGGAAGAAGCACAGCGTGCGCCTGGCAGTCGGTTGGGACTGGCAGCGACGCGGGTTGCGTGTGTATGTTGTGTTGGTATGAACGGCGCTGGCGCTTACTGTCCAGCGGTAATAATTAAGACTTGAGAGTTATAGGATCAAGCCTCACGGGCAATTAGTATCGGTTAGCTTAACGCATTACTGCGCTTCCACACCCGACCTATCAACGTCCTGGTCTCGAACGACCCTTCAGGGGGATCTAGTCCCCGGGATACCTAATCTTCAGACGAGTTTCCCGCTTAGATGCCTTCAGCGGTTATCTCTTCCGTACTTAGCTACCCGGCAATGCCATTGGCATGACAACCGGTACACCAGAGGTACGTCCACTCCGGTCCTCTCGTACTAGGAGCAGGCTCCGTCAAGTATCCAACGCCCACGGCAGATAGGGACCAAACTGTCTCACGACGTTTTAAACCCAGCTCACGTACCTCTTTAAATGGCGAACAGCCATACCCTTGGGACCGGCTACAGCCCCAGGATGAGATGAGCCGACATCGAGGTGCCAAACACCGCCGTCGATATGAACTCTTGGGCGGTATCAGCCTGTTATCCCCAGAGTACCTTTTATCCGTTGAGCGATGGCCCTTCCATTCAGAACCACCGGATCACTATGTCCTGCTTTCGCACCTGTTCGACTTGTCAGTCTCACAGTCAAGCACGCTTATGCCATTGCACTATCAGCACGATTTCCGACCGTACCTAGCGTACCTTCGAACTCCTCCGTTACGCTTTGGGAGGAGACCGCCCCAGTCAAACTGCCTACCATGCACTGTCCCCGATCCGGATAACGGACCAAGGTTAGAACCGCAAACAAACCAGGGTGGTATTTCAAGGATGGCTCCCTCGAATCTGGCGACTCGAGTTCTGCGCCTCCCACCTATCCTACACAGGCCGGTTCACAGTCCAATGCAAAGCTACAGTAAAGGTTCATGGGGTCTTTCCGTCTAGCCGCGGGTAGATTGCATCATCACAAACACTTCAACTTCGCTGAGTCTCAGGAGGAGACAGTGTGGCCATCGTTACGCCATTCGTGCAGGTCGGAACTTACCCGACAAGGAATTTCGCTACCTTAGGACCGTTATAGTTACGGCCGCCGTTTACCGGGGCTTCGATCAAGAGCTTGCACCCCATCACTTAACCTTCCGGCACCGGGCAGGCGTCACACCCTATACGTCGACTTTCGTCTTTGCAGAGTGCTGTGTTTTTAATAAACAGTCGCAGCCACCGATTCTCTGCGACCCCTTCATGCTCAGCGCGCAGGCGCTTCACACTACCAGGGTATACCTTCTCCCGAAGTTACGGTATCAATTTGCCGAGTTCCTTCTCCTGAGTTCTCTCAAGCGCCTTGGAATATTCATCCCGTCCACCTGTGTCGGTTTGCGGTACGGTCTCGTACAGCTGAAGCTTAGAGGCTTTTCTTGGAACCACTTCCAATCACTTCGCGAGACTTGCTCGCTCGTGCCACACCCTTGATTCTCGCGCCCGGATTTGCCTAAGCGCCATCTTCAATGCAGCAACAGGGACGTCCAACACCCTGATGACCTTCCGCGATCCGTCCCCCCATCGCACTGTACGACGGTGCTGGAATATTAACCAGCTTCCCATCAGCTACGCATCTCTGCCTCGCCTTAGGGGCCGACTCACCCTGCGCCGATGAACGTTGCGCAGGAAACCTTGGACTTACGGCGAGGGGGCTTTTCACCCCCTTTATCGCTACTCATGTCAGCATTCGCACTTCTGATACCTCCAGCAGCCTTTACAAGCCACCTTCGCAGGCTTACAGAACGCTCTCCTACCGCGCGCACTAAAAGTGCACACCCGCAGCTTCGGTTTATCGCTTAGCCCCGTTACATCTTCCGCGCAGGACGACTCGATCAGTGAGCTATTACGCTTTCTTTAAAGGGTGGCTGCTTCTAAGCCAACCTCCTGACTGTCTATGCCTTCCCACTTCGTTTCCCACTTAGCGATAATTCGGGACCTTAGCTGGCGGTCTGGGTTGTTTCCCTCTTGAGTCCGGACGTTAGCACCCGGTGCTCTGTCTCCCAAGCTGTACTTGCAGGTATTCGGAGTTTGCCATGGTTTGGTAAGTCGCCATGACCCCCTAGCCATAACAGTGCTCTACCCCCTGCAGTAATACTTGAGGCACTACCTAAATAGTTTTCGGAGAGAACCAGCTATTTCCAGATTTGTTTAGCCTTTCACCCCTATCCACAGCTCATCCCCTAGTTTTTCAACACTAGTGGGTTCGGTCCTCCAGCACGTGTTACCGTGCCTTCAACCTGGCCATGGGTAGATCATCTGGTTTCGGGTCTACACCCAGCGACTGGACGCCCTATTCGGACTCGCTTTCGCTACGCCTTCCCTATTCGGTTAAGCTCGCCACTGAATGTAAGTCGCTGACCCATTATACAAAAGGTACGCCGTCACCCCATAAAGAGGCTCCGACTGTTTGTATGCATACGGTTTCAGGATCTATTTCACTCCCCTTCCGGGGTTCTTTTCGCCTTTCCCTCACGGTACTGGTTCACTATCGGTCGATCACGAGTATTTAGCCTTGGAGGATGGTCCCCCCATCTTCAGACAGGATTTCACGTGTCCCGCCCTACTTCTCTTACGCCTAGTTCCACACTCTGCATTTCGTCTACAGGGCTATCACCTGCTACGGCCGGACTTTCCATTCCGTTCGACTATGCAAAATGCTAAATCGTAAAGGCTCTTCCGATTTCGCTCGCCACTACTTTCGGAATCTCGGTTGATTTCTTTTCCTCGAGCTACTGAGATGTTTCAGTTCACCCGGTTCGCCTCCACTGGCCTATGTATTCAGCCAGGGATACCGCTTGCGCGGTGGGTTTCCCCATTCGGATATCTGCGGATCAATGCTTGTTTGCCAGCTCCCCGCAGCTTTTCGCAGGCTACTACGTCCTTCATCGCCTGTGATCGCCAAGGCATCCACCATATGCACTTAGTCGCTTGATCCTATAACACTAAAGTCTTATAGGTGCTGTTCATTCGCGCTTGTGCCGTTCATAAGTTCAAAGCATCTGACCAAACGCTTGCGCGCCCAGCCAGTTCTTGAGACTTGGAACAAAATCATGCAATCACAACCCGTATCCGTCTTCATCGACTCGCGCCGACTACTAAACGAACACTTTACGTTGTGCTTCTTCCAAATTGTTAAAGAACATATATAGCTGTCGGGCCAAAACCCAACGCTTAACACTGACTCGCAGCACTAAGCGTTGCTCTCTCGCCTTCTGGTCTCGCCCCACACCCATCCTCTGGACAGGCTTTGGTGGAGGTGAACGGGATCGAACCGATGACATCCTGCTTGCAAAGCAGGCGCTCTCCCAGCTGAGCTACACCCCCATTTCCCTCTCAGGAAACCTTGGTGGGTCTGGTTGGATTCGAACCAACGACCCCCGCCTTATCAAGACGGTGCTCTAACCGACTGAGCTACAGACCCGCGAAACCTTTCTCTCTCGGATCAGCAGCCACCGATCCAGCAGCTATATAACAACAACCGATAAGCGTGGACACTTGACACGAGCACTCAAGCTCTTAAAGGAGGTGATCCAGCCGCACCTTCCGATACGGCTACCTTGTTACGACTTCACCCCAGTCATGAATCCTACCGTGGTAATCGCCCCCCTTGCGGTTAGGCTAACTACTTCTGGTAAAACCCACTCCCATGGTGTGACGGGCGGTGTGTACAAGACCCGGGAACGTATTCACCGCGACATGCTGATCCGCGATTACTAGCGATTCCGACTTCACGCAGTCGAGTTGCAGACTGCGATCCGGACTACGACCGGGTTTCTGGGATTGGCTCCCCCTCGCGGGTTGGCAACCCTCTGTCCCGACCATTGTATGACGTGTGAAGCCCTACCCATAAGGGCCATGAGGACTTGACGTCATCCCCACCTTCCTCCGGTTTGTCACCGGCAGTCTCATTAGAGTGCCCTTTCGTAGCAACTAATGACAAGGGTTGCGCTCGTTGCGGGACTTAACCCAACATCTCACGACACGAGCTGACGACAGCCATGCAGCACCTGTGTTCCGGTTCTCTTGCGAGCACTCCCAAATCTCTTCGGGATTCCAGACATGTCAAGGGTAGGTAAGGTTTTTCGCGTTGCATCGAATTAATCCACATCATCCACCGCTTGTGCGGGTCCCCGTCAATTCCTTTGAGTTTTAATCTTGCGACCGTACTCCCCAGGCGGTCAACTTCACGCGTTAGCTGCGCTACCAAGGCCCGAAGGCCCCAACAGCTAGTTGACATCGTTTAGGGCGTGGACTACCAGGGTATCTAATCCTGTTTGCTCCCCACACTTTCGTGCATGAGCGTCAGTGTTATCCCAGGAGGCTGCCTTCGCCATCGGTGTTCCTCCGCATATCTACGCATTTCACTGCTACACGCGGAATTCCACCTCCCTCTGACACACTCTAGCCCGGTAGTTAAAAATGCAGTTCCAAGGTTAAGCCCTGGGATTTCACATCTTTCTTTCCGAACCGCCTGCGCACGCTTTACGCCCAGTAATTCCGATTAACGCTTGCACCCTACGTATTACCGCGGCTGCTGGCACGTAGTTAGCCGGTGCTTATTCTGCAGGTACCGTCAGTTGCACAGGATATTAGCCCGTGCCGTTTCTTTCCTGCCAAAAGTGCTTTACAACCCGAAGGCCTTCATCGCACACGCGGGATGGCTGGATCAGGGTTGCCCCCATTGTCCAAAATTCCCCACTGCTGCCTCCCGTAGGAGTCTGGGCCGTGTCTCAGTCCCAGTGTGGCTGGTCGTCCTCTCAAACCAGCTACGGATCGTCGCCTTGGTAGGCCGTTACCCCACCAACTAGCTAATCCGATATCGGCCGCTCCAATAGTGCGAGGCCCGAAGGTCCCCCGCTTTCCCCCGTAGGGCGTATGCGGTATTAGCCACGCTTTCGCGTAGTTATCCCCCGCTACTGGGCACGTTCCGATACATTACTCACCCGTTCGCCACTCGCCACCAGGCCGAAGCCCGTGCTGCCGTCCGACTTGCATGTGTAAAGCATCCCGCCAGCGTTCAATCTGAGCCAGGATCAAACTCTTCAGTTCAATCTCTGTGTGTGGACCCTGATCGAAACCAGGATCCGTATCGCTTGCTCAAAGGAAGTGAGGTTTAAAAAACCTTACTTCATTCAGTGAGCACTTGATAATGCTTTGCTTTCGATGACGACCGTAGCCACCACCGTGCGCTCGCACCAAGTGCCCACACTTATCGGTTGTTAAATTGTTAAAGAGCGGTCCTGCCAACCGGCCTTCCGACCGGCGCTGCGTTTTCAGCAGCAGAGAAACGAGATTATGAAGAAGTTTTTTCAGCTTGTCAAGTCGGCCTCGCCTGCTCCGCACCTGACTCACCCCCTTCCTCAAGGCCTGCGCCTCTCACCTGGCACTTCTCGAAACCCCAGCACCCGCGCCGATCGGCATCAGGGTTAACCCTTAGGTTTCGGCAACTGCCAAGCCCGAAACTATAACACGACTTTTGCAGAATTTGCAACCCGAAGGCAGCGATTCGTTAACCGTCGTGCAACAACACCTGCCAGAACCCCGGGAACCG
This sequence comes from Bordetella pertussis 18323, assembly GCF_000306945.1. Taxonomy (NCBI): domain Bacteria; kingdom Pseudomonadati; phylum Pseudomonadota; class Betaproteobacteria; order Burkholderiales; family Alcaligenaceae; genus Bordetella; species Bordetella pertussis. Next base: position 3,450,897 of record NC_018518.1, read on the forward strand.
CCACATCGGCATAATCCCGCCCGCCCTGCCCCGGTGCTGCCCGCGCCTCCTGCCCTGGCTTGCCGGCTCCCGCACCTGGGCGGAGATCCTGCAAACCGCATGATTCGCGGTTCCGGCTTCGTCGCGCTGAAAGATCAGTGCGGCGAAGAAGCGAGACTATAGCACAGAAAAAATTCGTACGCTGGCGCTATGACACCAATTTTGCAGTTTCATTAATTATTTTGTGCGCCCGCGCTGTTTTCCCTCTGGAATGAACCGCCCCCCTTTTTATCAAGGGCCGGCCGATGGCGACCGCGCGGCGCCCTGCCATGGCCCTATATATATGGACAGGCCGCGGCGCGCGGCGCCATGCCCCCTATATATACAGCGCCCGCTATATGCGCAGCTCGGTGGTTTCCTTGATCTGCTGCAGTGCGAAGTAGGATTTCATGTCGACCACGGCCGGATGCTGCATCAGGGTGTCCATGGCGAACCGGGAGAAGTGCGCCAGGTCCGCCACCTGGATGCGCAGCAGATAGTCCATGTCCCCCGACATCGCGTAGCACTCCACCACTTCGGGCCATAATTGGACATCCCGGGCGAAATTGCCCATTGGCGCGTGGCTGCCGCCGCTGTGCTTGTTCAGCTTGATGGTGACGTAGGCCAACAGACCCAGCCCGACTTTCTCGGCATCGACCAGCGCCACGTAGCGCTTGATATAGCCCTGCTCCTCCAGGCGCCGTACCCGGCGCAGGCACGGACTGGGAGAAAGCGAAACCCGTTCGGCCAGCTCCTGGTTGCTGAGCCGCCCGTCGCGCTGCAATTCGGCAAGAATTCGCCGATCTGTCCTATCCAACTCAACTCCTAGCATCATCAGCCCCAAATTTGATCAGTACGGCAATATTATTGCCGATAATAGACTTTTCCAGGGCATATTTGCAATCGCCTGCCCGCCTTCGCTGCCTACAATCTGCGTTCTGGTTTCAAGCAAATTGATTGCACAACATACAAGGGAGAGCAGCCATGGCTGAGAATTTCCAACCCTGGGAAAATCCGATGGGTACGGCCGGTTTCGAGTTCATCGAATACACCGCCCCCGATCCTGTCGCGTTGCGCAAGGTTTTCGAACTGCTGGGCTTCAAGGCCATCGCGAAGCACCGGCACAAGGATGTGACGCTGTACCGTCAGGGCGGGGTGAACTTCCTCATCAACGCCGAACCCGATTCGTTCGCCCAACGCTTCGCGCGCCTGCACGGCCCGTCGATCTGCGCCATCGGCTTTCGCGTGCAGGACGCCAACAAGGCCTACAAGCGCGCGCTCGAGCTCGGCGCGTGGGGGTTCGACTCGCATAGCGGCCCGATGGAGCTGAACATACCGGCCATCAAGGGCATCGGCGACTCGCTCATCTATCTGGTGGATCGCTGGCGCGGCAAGCAGGGCCATGGCGGCATCGGCGACATCAGCATCTACGACGTCGACTTCGAGCCGATCGATCGCGATACCGCGCAGACCGACCTGAACCACACCGGCGCCGGCCTGACGCTGGTCGACCACCTGACGCACAACGTACACAAGGGCCGCATGGCCGAGTGGTCCGAGTTCTACGAGCGCCTGTTCAATTTCCGCGAGATCCGCTACTTCGACATCGAAGGCAAGGTGACCGGCGTGAAGTCGAAGGCCATGACCTCGCCCTGCGGCAATATCCGTATCCCGATCAACGAGGAAGGCACCGAAGAGAAGGGGCAGATCCAGGAATACCTGGACCTGTACCGCGGCGAAGGCATCCAGCACATCGCGATGGCCACCGACGATATCTACCAGACGGTGGAAGCGCTGCGCCGCAACGGCGTGGTGTTCCTGGATACGCCGGACACCTACTACGAATTGCTGGACCGCCGCCTGCCCGACCATGGCGAGGACGTGACGCGCCTGCGGAAGAATCGCATCCTGCTCGACGGCGCGCCCGGCGGCGGACTGCTGCTGCAGATCTTCACGGAAAACCAGATCGGCCCGATCTTCTTCGAAATCATTCAGCGTAAGGACAACGACGGTTTCGGCGAAGGCAACTTCAAGGCGCTGTTCGAATCGATCGAACTCGACCAGATGCGCCGAGGCGTGGTCAAGCAGGTCGACTGAGCCCTGCCTGGCGCGAGTAAGGCCCACCCTCGCGGTGGGCCTTGTCATTTCGGGCGCGGCGGCGCGCTCAGCGTGCCAGGCGGTCCTGGAACTGCTTGCGGAACTTGGCGACCTTGGGCGCGATGACGAACTGGCAATAGCCCTGCTCCGGATGCAGGGCGTAATAGTCGCGGTGATAGTCTTCGGCCGGCCAGAACTTCGCCGGCGCGAGCAGGCGGGTCACGATGGGGGCATCGAAGACCTGTTGCGCACGCAATTCGTCCATGACGGCTTGCGCCTGCTCGCGTTGCCGTTCGTCCTGCCAGAAGATGGCGGACTCGTACTGCGGCCCGACGTCATTGCCCTGGCGCCCCGGGGTGGTAGGATCATGGGTGGCGAAGAAGACCCGCAACAGATCGCCGTACGACAGCACGGCGGGGTCGAACTCGACGCGCGCCACTTCGATATGGCCGGTGTCCTTGCCGCAGACTTGTTCGTAGGTGGGATGCTCGACGTGGCCGCCGGCATAGCCGGGTTCGATGCCGGTCACGCCACGCAGGTCCTTGAAGACGGCTTCGACGCACCAGAAGCAGCCGCCCCCGAGAACGGCTGCTTCGGTGGCCGCGCCGGCCGGTTGGGATGAAGACATGGCTTTCGCTCCGGAAAGAATGCTCAGGGCTTGGCGGGCAAGGACAGGATCCACTCGGCCAGCGCATGCGCGTCGGCGTCGCTGACCTGCGGCTGGGCCGGCATGGGCACCGCGCCCCAGGCGCCGCGCCCGCCGCCACGGATCTTGCCCGCCAGATAGGCCGCGGCCTCGGACTGCCCCGCGTAGCGTTCGGATATGCTGCGCAAAGGCGGCCCCACCCGCTTGCTGTCGACCTGATGGCAGGCCATACAGTTCTTGTTGCGCGCCAGCGCCTCGCCCGCCGGCTGCGCGCCGGCGCTACCGCCGGCCAGACAGGCCAGGACCGCCCACGCGGCCAGACTACTCTTCAAATGCATCGGTTACTGCCCCACGGCTGGCGGTACAGGCCAGCTTGCCGAACTTGGCAAGCACGCCGCGCACATAGCGCGGCTTGGGCTGGGCCCAAGCCTTGCGACGAGCCGCCATTTCCTCATCGCTGATGTTGAGCAGCAGCAGCAGCAGCTGATGGGCATCGATGGTAACCGAATCGCCCTCGCGAATCAGCGCGATCGGCCCGCCAACGAACTCCTCGGGCGCCACGTGCCCGACCACCATGCCCCAGGTGCCGCCGGAAAACCGCCCGTCGGTGATCAGGCCGACGGTTTCGCCCAACCCCTGGCCGACCAGCGCGGAAGTCGGCGCGAGCATCTCGCGCATGCCTGGACCGCCCTTGGGGCCCTCGTAGCGTATCACCACCACATCGCCATCGCGGATGCGGCGGTCCATGATGGCGGCCATGGCATCGTCTTCGGAATCGAACACGCGCGCCGGGCCGGTAATGACCGGATTCTTCAACCCGGTGATCTTGGCCACGCAGCCTTCCGGCGAAAGATTGCCCTTGAGTATCGCCAGGTGCCCCTGTGGGTAGAGCGCGCGTTCGATGGGCATGATGACGTCCTGCCCGGGCGGCGGCGCATCAGGTACGTTCGCCAGCGTCTCGGCCACGGTCTTGCCGGTGATGGTGATGCAATCGCCATGCAACAGGCCGGCGTTCAGCAGGATCTTCATCACTTGTGGAATGCCGCCGGCGCGATGCAGGTCGGTCGCCACGTACCTGCCGGACGGCTTGAGATCGCAGATGACCGGCACGCGCTTGCGGATGCGCTCGAAGTCGTCGATGTTCCACGGCACTTCCGCCGCGTGGGCGATGGCGAGGAAGTGCAGCACGGCGTTGGTCGAGCCGCCCGTGGCCATGATCACCGCCACGGCGTTCTCGATGGAGGCGAGGGTGATGATGTCGCGCGGCCGCAGCTGGCGCCGCACCGCCTCGACCAGCACGCGCGCCGATTCCGCCGCCGACGCGACTTTCTCCTGGTCCTCGTTGGCCATGGTGCTGGAATAAGGCAGGCTCATTCCCATGGCCTCGAAGGCCGAGCTCATGGTGTTGGCCGTGTACATGCCGCCGTAGGAACCCGACCCGGGGATGGCGCATTGCTCGATGGCCTTGAAGTCGGTTTCGTCCATGCGGCCCATGGTGTATTCGCCGACGGCCTCGAACACCGATACGATGGTCAGGTCCTTGCCCTTGTAGTGGCCGGGCTTGATGGTGCCGCCATACACGTAGATGCCGGGCACATTCATGCGCGCGAGCGCCATCATGCCGCCGGGCATGTTCTTGTCGCATCCGCCGATGACCACCACGCCATCCATCCACTGCCCCTGCGCGGCGGTCTCGATGCAGTCGGCGATGACCTCGCGCGACACCAGCGAATACTTCATGCCTTCGGTGCCCATGGACATGCCATCGGAAATCGTCGGCGTGCCGAACACCTGGGGGTTGGCGCGGGAGACGCGGATGGCCTCGATCGCCGCGTCGGCCAGGCGCTGCAGCCCGCTGTTGCATGGCGTGATCGTGGAATGTCCGTTGGCCACGCCGATCATCGGATTCTGGAAATCCGCCTCGGTGTAACCCAGCGCGTAGTACATGGCCCGATTGGGCGCGCGCGCCACGCCCTCGGTAATGTGACGGGAACGATTGTTGTCGGACATGGTCTTGTCTCCAGGTGCGTAGGCCCATGCCGGGCCGGCCAGATCGCTGTCGGAAGGCAGCGCTACGGAACAACACGCTCGCCGGTTATTATCGGACATCTTCTTGCGCCAGGCGGAACATGCTTCAGTACCCTCAAATCGACCCCGTAGCCCTGCGTATCGGCCCGCTCGCCATCCATTGGTATGGATTGATGTATCTGATCGGCTTCGCGCTGGTCTATGCGTTCGGCCGCCGTCGCATCACGTCAGGCCATACGACCTCGATGACGGTGCGCGACCTGGAAGACCTGATTTTCTACAGCGTGCTGGGCGTGGTGCTGGGCGGGCGGCTGGGCTATGTCCTGTTCTACAAGCCCGCCCACTATCTGGCCAACCCGCTGGAGATTTTCTATCTGTGGGAGGGCGGCATGTCGTTCCACGGCGGCCTGATCGGCGTCATCGTGGTGATGCTGCTGTTCGCCCACAAGAAGCGGCTGGGCTTTTTCACCGTGAGCGATTTCATCGCGCCGCTGATTCCGCTGGGTCTGGCCGCCGGCCGCCTGGGCAATTTCATCAATGGCGAATTGTGGGGCCGGCCGACCGACGTACCCTGGGCGATGATCTTCCCGCAATCGGGCGACGGGCTGCCGCGGCACCCGTCCCAGCTCTACGAACTGGGCCTGGAAGGCATCGTCCTGTTCGCGCTGCTGTGGTGGTATTCGAGCAAGCCCCGCGCGGCGGGGCAGGTAAGCGCCATGTTCCTGATGGGTTATGGCGCATTCCGGTTCCTGGTGGAGTTCACGCGCGAACCGGACAACTTCCTGGGGCTGCTGGCGGCCGGACTCAGCATGGGGCAATGGCTGTCGATACCCATGGTGCTGGCCGGCGCCGGCCTGTACCTGTTTACTGCAAGGCCACCGTCCCGTTGACGGCGATGCTGACGGTGACTTCGCCCGCCTCGAGGGGAGCCTCGGGGTTGGGCGCGCCGCCGCCGGCATCCTTGGCCATCATCATCTGCGCGCCCACCGCGCGCGGGACGGGCGCCCCGCCGCTGCCGCCCAGGTCCAGCTTGATCAGGCGATAGCCCGAAAAGCCGAAGGCATTGGCCGCGGCCAGCGCGCGCTCGCGAAACGCCGTGGCGGCCTGGCTGAGCAGCTTGCGCTCCTCGGCTTCGCGGCCGGCGCGCGACAGCTGGAAACTGATGTTGGTGATGGCGGTCTTGTCGCCCAGCTTGGCAGCCAGCGCCGAGGCCGCCTGGAAGTCCTTGGACTCGAGCACGACCTCGCCCTGGCCGCGCCAGTTGATGACCTTGCCCTTGGAGTTGGTATTGGGCCACACGTTGTAGCCGCCGGTGCGCACGTCGATGTTCTTGGCGCCGCGCGCGCGCTTGACGACGTCCTCGAGCGCGGCCGACAGCTTCTTGCCGGCGCCCGGCTGGTCATTGGCCTCGACCTCGGCGGACAGGGTGATGCGCACCGTATCCTGCTTGACCTCGGAAGACGCGGTTGCCTGCAGCGTCAGCTCGGGCGCGCGGCTAGCTGTGAAGATTCAATAGGTTGTATGCATGGTTCATCCGAACCGGATTTGAGAAACTGGAAATCGCCAACCCCCCAGTTCACTCAAGGAGCCCGGCCGGATGAACACCCATAAGCATGCCCGATTGACCTTCCTACGTCGACTCGAAATGGTCCAGCAATTGATCGCCCATCAAGTTTGTGTGCCTGAAGCGGCCCGCGCCTATGGGGTCACCGCGCCGACTGTGCGCAAATGGCTGGGCCGCTTCCTGGCTCAGGGCCAGGCGGGCTTGGCCGATGCGTCCTCGCGCCCGACGGTCTCGCCCCGAGCGATTGCGCCGGCCAAGGCGCTGGCTATCGTGGAGCTGCGCCGCAAGCGGCTGACCCAAGCGCGCATCGCCCAGGCGCTGGGCGTGTCAGCCAGCACCGTCAGCCGCGTCCTGGCCCGCGCCGGTCTGTCGCACCTGGCCGACCTGGAGCCGGCCGAGCCGGTGGTGCGCTACGAGCATCAGGCCCCCGGCGATCTGCTGCACATCGACATCAAGAAGCTGGGACGTATCCAGCGCCCTGGCCACCGGGTCACGGGCAACCGACGCGATACCGTTGAGGGGGCCGGCTGGGACTTCGTCTTCGTGGCCATCGATGACCACGCCCGCGTGGCCTTCACCGACATCCACCCCGACGAGCGCTTCCCCAGCGCCGTCCAGTTCCTCAAGGACGCAGTGGCCTACTACCAGCGCCTGGGCGTGACCATCCAGCGCTTGCTCACCGACAATGGCTCGGCCTTTCGCAGCCGCGCCTTCGCCGCGCTGTGCCATGAGCTGGGCATCAAGCACCGCTTTACCCGACCTTACCGCCCACAGACCAATGGCAAGGCCGAACGCTTCATCCAGTCGGCCTTGCGTGAGTGGGCTTACGCTCACACCTACCAGAACTCCCAACACCGAGCCGATGCCATGAAATCCTGGCTACACCACTACAACTGGCATCGACCCCACCAAGGCATCGGGCGCGCTGTACCCATCTCCAGACTCAACCTGGACGAATACAACCTATTGACAGTTCACAACTAGCGCCGTCGGCCTGGGCCTGCGGCGCTGCCGCGGGCGGCTGCGATTGGGCAAGGACGGGCTGCGCGGCGGCCAGGGCCAGGGCGGCAGCGCATGCGGCACCCAGCCGGGTCAGCGAAAACGCGGAATGTCGAAGCATGGTGGACCTGTGAGGGAACGTGGGGGGAGGGAGAGAGACATCCGAAGGCAGGCCTGCGATACAGGCCTGCCTGGATAGATGCCCCGCCTGTGCCGTCAAGGCCGGCATCTCGAACCCTGAGGTTCAAGGTGGTCGCGATCCGAAGAGCATCGGGTTCGTCTACGAGTAGACGATCACTCCAACTCTACACTCCCGCAACCCATATGCCGTAAGACATAGGTTCAGAGAATGTATGGCCAAGTCACGAGCACGGCAGGGACAAACCATGAATACTGCATGAATACTGCGCGCGAGTTACCGCGTTGATGCTAGAGCAGCTTTTCCTGTCCGGACAGCGCGTCGTCCAGCATCAAATTCATTTCCTCGATTCTACGCTTGAAGTCGCCCACCGCCAAACCACCCAGCGGACCATCCGGCGCCTTCATGGCGAGCAGTTCGCCAGCGACTTGCAGCGCCGCCATCACGGCGATGCGCTCGTTGCTGGATACCTTGCCCGACCCCTGGATGCGCAGCATGAGCTGGTCGACATGGCGAACGGCGGCCATGAGCACGGGTTTTTCTTCAGCGGAACACGCCAGCGAGTAGTCGCGCCCCAGAATCGTGACGTCTACACGTTCCATTACGGTTGCTCCCCGGCCGGCGCGCCCGGCAAGCGGGCCAGCACGGCGTCGATACGTTCGCGCGCCGTCGAGGCAGCCACGCGCAGGCGCTGCAGATCGGTGTCGCGCGCCCGCAGGTTGCCCTGCAGCTCGGCCTCGCGCGCACTGACGCGGGACTCCAGCGCCTGGCGTTCGGCAGCTTCGCGCGCCAGCTGCTCGCGCAGCGCGACTTCGGTCTGCTGCGCCTCGGCCAACTGGGTCGCGGTGGCGCCGTCGTGCTCGCGCAAGCGGGCCTGCAAAGCCTGGAGCTCAGTCTCGAAATCGGCGCAACGCTGCTTGAGCTTGCGCTGTTCGGATTCGCTGTCGTTCAGGCGGACACGCAACGCGTCACGCTCGGCATGCAGATGCCGGGTGCGTTGCACCAATTGCCCGATGCGGGCGGCGAGTTGGTCGAGGTCTTGCAGCATGGGCGCTATCGTAAACCATCCGGGAACCGAACGGGCCTCTTCACGCAAGCTGAGAAACACGGCAATATTCGGTAGAACCTGCATCTGCCGCTTTGCGGCGCGGCCCAGGCGCCATAAGCGCCCGCCAGCCGGCTTGGCTTTCGGCTAGCTGTGAAGATTCAATAGGTTGTATGCATGGTTCATCCGAACCGGATTTGAGAAACTGGAAATCGCCAACCCCCCAGTTCACTCAAGGAGCCCGGCCGGATGAACACCCATAAGCATGCCCGATTGACCTTCCTACGTCGACTCGAAATGGTCCAGCAATTGATCGCCCATCAAGTTTGTGTGCCTGAAGCGGCCCGCGCCTATGGGGTCACCGCGCCGACTGTGCGCAAATGGCTGGGCCGCTTCCTGGCTCAGGGCCAGGCGGGCTTGGCCGATGCGTCCTCGCGCCCGACGGTCTCGCCCCGAGCGATTGCGCCGGCCAAGGCGCTGGCTATCGTGGAGCTGCGCCGCAAGCGGCTGACCCAAGCGCGCATCGCCCAGGCGCTGGGCGTGTCAGCCAGCACCGTCAGCCGCGTCCTGGCCCGCGCCGGTCTGTCGCACCTGGCCGACCTGGAGCCGGCCGAGCCGGTGGTGCGCTACGAGCATCAGGCCCCCGGCGATCTGCTGCACATCGACATCAAGAAGCTGGGACGTATCCAGCGCCCTGGCCACCGGGTCACGGGCAACCGACGCGATACCGTTGAGGGGGCCGGCTGGGACTTCGTCTTCGTGGCCATCGATGACCACGCCCGCGTGGCCTTCACCGACATCCACCCCGACGAGCGCTTCCCCAGCGCCGTCCAGTTCCTCAAGGACGCAGTGGCCTACTACCAGCGCCTGGGCGTGACCATCCAGCGCTTGCTCACCGACAATGGCTCGGCCTTTCGCAGCCGCGCCTTCGCCGCGCTGTGCCATGAGCTGGGCATCAAGCACCGCTTTACCCGACCTTACCGCCCACAGACCAATGGCAAGGCCGAACGCTTCATCCAGTCGGCCTTGCGTGAGTGGGCTTACGCTCACACCTACCAGAACTCCCAACACCGAGCCGATGCCATGAAATCCTGGCTACACCACTACAACTGGCATCGACCCCACCAAGGCATCGGGCGCGCTGTACCCATCTCCAGACTCAACCTGGACAAATACAACCTATTGACAGTTCACAGCTAGCTGTCTGCAAACTTTCAATTTGCTTTCATTCCGGCTTCGCCACCGCGATCCCGTTACACATTCAAGCCCCTGCAGGTGCATTTCTAGGGAAAACCCCGAGCAACTGGCGGAAAACCAGGGTTTCCAGCGCCCTTGCCCTCCATTACCATTCGGCCTTCAAAAATACGCAAGAGCCGATTTACAGAAAACCAAACGGCACCACCAAGTGCCTTTTTTGTGCCCGCCACCCAGCACGAGCCGGAGCAGGCAGTCTTTTAAATACATGCTGTAAAACAGGAGCCAACCAATCATGCAGCTACGCAATCGACAGGACTTCTGGTCGGGGGTGATGTTCATCGTCCTCGGACTGGGATTTTCCTGGCAAGCCAGCAGCTACCAAATGGGTACTGCCGCCCGCATGGGGCCGGGATACTTTCCTTTCTGGCTGGGGCTCGTCCTGGCTTTGTTGGGCGCCATCGTGCTGATCAGCGCGCTGTCCAAGAAAGCCACAGAGACAGCGGTCGAAGGCTTCGATTGGCGCATCGTTTTCCTGGTGGTGGGCTCGGTCGTCCTGTACGCCCTGATCCTCAAGCCGCTGGGTGTCTATCTGTCCGTCTTCATCCTCGTGGTAGTCAGCAGCCTGGCCAGCCACGAATTCAGTTGGAAGGTGGCCGTTGCCAACGGCATCTTCCTCGTGGTCTTCAGCTATCTGGCGTTCATCAAGGGACTCGGCCTGATTTTCCCGCTGTGGCCGTCGTTTCTGGGCATGAACTAAGGAGACCATGAATCATGGAATTGTTTGACAACCTGATGCTGGGTTTCTCGGTGGCGTTCACCCCCGAGAACCTGGCGTACGCATTGCTCGGCTGCATCCTGGGCACCCTGATCGGCGTGTTGCCGGGCATCGGCCCGGTTCCGACCATCGCCATGCTGCTGCCCATCACCTATGTGCTGCCGCCGGTGGCCGGCCTGATCATGCTTGCCGGTATTTACTACGGCGCCCAGTACGGCGGCTCGACCACGACCATCCTGGTCGCGCTACCCGGCGAGACGTCAGCGGTGGTGACCGTGCTCGACGGCCACCAGATGGCCCGCAATGGCCGCGCCGGCGCCGCCCTGGCCATCGCCGCCCTGGGCTCGTTCTTCGCCGGTTGCGTCGCCACGCTGCTGCTGGCTGCCTTCGCGCCCCCGCTGGCCGAAGTCTCCTTCAAGTTCGGCCCGGCCGAATACTTCTCGCTCATGGTGCTGGGCCTGGTGGGTGCGGTGGTGCTGGCTTCGGGCTCGCTGCCCAAGGCCATCGCCATGATCATCCTCGGCCTGCTGCTGGGCATGGTCGGCACCGACGTGAACTCCGGCGTGGCCCGCTATGACTTCGGCATCCCCGAGCTGCAGGACGGCATCGACTTCGCCATCGTCGCCATGGGCGTGTTCGGCTTCGCCGAAATCATGACCAACCTGGAGCAGAAGGAAAACCGCGTCGACATCACCGACAAGATCGGCTCGCTGTATCCGAACTTCCAGGAATTCAAGGAAGCCGCCCCGGCCGTGGTGCGCGGCACCGCCCTGGGTTCGGCCCTGGGCATCCTGCCGGGCGGCGGCGCCGTGCTGTCCTCGTTCGCCTCCTACACGCTCGAGAAGAAAATCTCGAAGAACCCGGAGCGCTTCGGCAAGGGCCACCCGGCCGGCCTGGCCGGTCCCGAGTCGGCCAACAACGCGGCCGCGCAGACCTCGTTCATCCCGCTGCTGACCCTGGGCATCCCGGGCAACGCGGTGATGGCGCTGATGGTCGGCGCGATGACCATCCACAACATCCAGCCGGGCCCGCAGGTCATGACCAGCCACCCCGAGCTGTTCTGGGGCCTGATCGCCTCGATGTGGATCGGCAACCTGATGCTGGTGGTGCTGAACCTGCCGCTGATCGGCCTGTGGGTCAAGCTGCTGAAAGTGCCCTACCGCATCCTGTTCCCGGCCATCCTGGTGTTCTGCACCATCGGCGTGTACTCGTTGAACTACAACACGTTCGACATCTTCATGACCGCGGCCTTCGGCGTGGTGGGCTACGTGTGGGCCAAGCTGAAATGCGAAGGCGCGCCGCTGCTGCTGGGCCTGGTGCTGGGCCCCATGATGGAAGAGAACTTCCGGCGCGCGCTGCTGCTGTCGCGTGGCGACTTCAGCACCTTCGTGACGCGCCCGCTGTCGGCGACCCTGCTGGCCGTCGCGCTCTTCCTGGTGGTGCTGGTGGCGCTGCCGGCGATCCGCAAGAAGCGCGAGGAAACCTTCGTCGAGGAAGAATGATCCCTCGATGCAGCCGGCGCCTGCCGGCCGGCGCGAACCGGGCCCTCGGGCCCGGTTTTTTTTTGCCTCGGCTTCGCAGTGCCGCATGCCTGTCCTGCCCCGACGCGCGGGGTGCCGGTCCCCGCAGGGACGGGCGCCCCATACGCCATGGGCACCAGGCCGTAAGATTTCAAACTGCAACCAATCACAACAAATTTGACATGAATCGGCCGCGAGTGCGTTAAGCTACGGGTTTACCCGTGTCTATCGGCTTGTGATGAAGTTCGATTGGAACAACCCCTACCCCAGCACCCGGATTCCTGTTTTCGCGCGCAACGTGGTCGCCACGTCCCACCCGCTGGCGGCGCAGGCCGGGCTGCGCATCCTGGCGCTCGGGGGCAACGCCGCGGATGCGGCGGTGGCCAGCGCCGCGACGCTGGCGCTGGTCGAGCCAGCCAGCAATGGCCTGGGCTCGGATTGTTTCGCCCTGGTCTGGGATGGCGCCCGCCTGCATGGCCTGAACGCCTCGGGCACCGCCCCGGCGGCGTGGAGCCCCGGCTATTTCCAGCGCAAGCATCAGGGCGCGATCCCGCTGCGCGGCTGGGACAGCGTGACCATACCGGGCTGCGTGGCGGGCTGGGCCAGCCTGCACGACAAGCTGGGCAGCCTGCCCTTCGCCGACGTGCTGGCGCCCGCCATCGAATATGCCGAGCGCGGCTTCGCGGTGCCCCCGACGGTGCAGCGAAGATGGGCTGACCAGGTGGACCCGCTGCGCAGCCTGCCCGGATTCGCCGAACACTTCCTGCCGCATGGACGCGCGCCCGAGGTGGGCGAGCATTTCGTGCTGGCGGGCGCGGCCGCCACGCTGCGGCGCATTGCCGCCAGCGGCGGACGCGATTTCTACGAAGGCGAAACAGCGCAGAAGCTGGTGGCGCACGCGCAGGCCCACGAGGCGGCGCTGACGCTGGGCGACCTGCGCGATTATGCGCCGCAATGGGTCGAGCCCATCAGCCAGGCCTACCGCGGCCATGCGTTGCACCAGCTGCCGCCCAATGGGCAGGGCCTGGCGGCCCTGATCGCGCTGGGGATCGTCGAACACTTCGACCTGGCATCGCGCCCCGCCGAACATCCGGATACCCAGCACATCCTGATCGAAGCCATGAAGCTGGCGTTTGCCGATGTCCATGCGCACGTGGCCGACGCGGCGCACATACGCATTCGCGTCGAACAGCTGCTGGACCCGGCCTACCTGGCCGAACGCGCGCGCCTGATCGACCTGCGCCGCGCTCGCGTCTACAACGCCGCGCAGGCGCCGCAAGGCGGCACCGTCTACCTCGCATGCGCCGACCGCAATGGCATGATGGTCAGTTTCACCCAGTCCAATTACATGGGGTTCGGATCCGGCATCGTGGTGCCGGGCACCGGCATCAGCCTGCAGAACCGCGGCTGCTGCTTCAGCATGGACCCCGATCATCCGAACGTCGTGGGCGGCGGCAAGCGTCCGTTCCACACCGGCATTCCCGCCTTCCTGACGCAGGATGGCGCGCCACTGATGAGTTTCGGCATCATGGGCGGCAACATGCAGCCGCAGGGACATCTGCAGGCGCTGGTGCGCATGCTCGACTATCGGCAGCAGCCGCAGGCGGCATGCGATGCGCCGCGCTGGAAATGGAACCGCGGACTCTCGGTCGATATCGAGGCCGCCATGCCCGCGCAGGTGACCGACGCCCTGCGTGCCCGCGGCCATATCGTGGAGGTCGCGGCGCCGGCCGACAAGGATTTCGGTTCGGGCCAGTTCATCTGGCGCCTGGGGGATCCGGCGGTCGATGGCTATGTCGCGGCCAGCGACAGCCGCCGCGACGGACTCGCCGCGGGCTTTTGATTGCGTTAAGGTTACTGTCCTGTATCCCAACAGCGCCCTTTAACGGAGATCCGGCATAGCCACCATCGGCTCGAAGACGTACGACACCACCACCCCGCGCAACGTCGCTTTCCTGGGCCTGGGCGTCATGGGCCTGCCCATGGCCGGTCACCTGGCCCGCGCGGGCCATCAGGTCACGGTCTACAACCGCACGGCAGCCAAGGCGCAGGCCTGGGCCGCCGAATTCGGCGGCAAGGCCGCCGCCACGCCGCGCGAAGCCGCGGCAGGCGCGCAAATCGTGTTCTGCTGTGTCGGCAACGACGACGACCTGCGCAGCGTGGTGCTGGGCGCGGACGGCGCCTTCGCCGGCATGCAGGCCGGCGCGGTCTTCGTCGACCACACCACCGCCTCGGCCGATGTGGCGCGCGAACTCTATGCGGCGGCGCGCGAACTGAATCTGCAGTTCATCGATGCGCCGGTCTCCGGCGGCCAGGCCGGCGCCGTCAATGGCGCGCTGACCATCATGTGCGGCGGCGACAGCGCCACGTTCGAGGACATCAAGCCCGTGGCGCACGCCTTCGGCCGCGCCGTGACGCTGGTGGGCCCGCCGGGAGCCGGCCAGCTGGCCAAGATGGTCAACCAGGTCTGCATCGCCGGCGTGGTGCAAGGCCTGTCCGAAGCCATCGCTTTCGGCCAGACCGCGGGATTGGACATGAAGCTGGTGCTGGATGTGATCAGCAAGGGCGCCGCGCAAAGCTGGCAGATGGAAAACCGCGGCGCCACGATGGTGGACGACCAGTTCGATTTCGGTTTCGCCGTGGACTGGATGCGCAAGGACCTCGGCCTGGTGCTGGCAGAGGCGCGCAACAATGGCGCACGCCTGCCGCTGACCGCCCTGGTGGACCAGTTTTACGGCGATGTGCAGAAAATGGGCGGCAACCGCTGGGATACGTCCAGCCTCATCAAGCGGCTGCGCGACTGAGGCCGCGGCGCCGGCCGCTCGCAGCCCGGGCGGCCGGCGCCCGTTCGATCAGGCCGCCGCCAGACCCTGGCGCGCATCAAGCGACAGCGCATCGATGCGCTGCCTGGCCAGGGCCAACCCTTCCTGGGCGGCCAGCTCGCCCATCGCCATGCCTTCGGCCGCGATGAACGTCACGTCGGTCATGCCCAGGAAGGCCAGCATCTGCTTCAGGTAGGGCGTCATCGTGTCGTCGGGCGTACCCTCGGACTTGCCGCCGCGAGCGATCAGCACCAGCACCTGCTTGCCCTGCACCAGGCCTTCGGGCTTGCCTTCGGCCGTATAGCGGAACGTCACGCCGGCGCGGGCGATATGGTCGATATAGCTCTTGAACTGGGCCGGCAGATTGAAGTTGTAGACCGGCACGGCGAAGACGATGCGATCGGCATCGAAGAGTTCGGCGACTAGGTGTGAACTGTCAATAGGTTGTATTCGTCCAGGTTGAGTCTGGAGATGGGTACAGCGCGCCCGATGCCTTGGTGGGGTCGATGCCAGTTGTAGTGGTGTAGCCAGGATTTCATGGCATCGGCTCGGTGTTGGGAGTTCTGGTAGGTGTGAGCGTAAGCCCACTCACGCAAGGCCGACTGGATGAAGCGTTCGGCCTTGCCATTGGTCTGTGGGCGGTAAGGTCGGGTAAAGCGGTGCTTGATGCCCAGCTCATGGCACAGCGCGGCGAAGGCGCGGCTGCGAAAGGCCGAGCCATTGTCGGTGAGCAAGCGCTGGATGGTCACGCCCAGGCGCTGGTAGTAGGCCACTGCGTCCTTGAGGAACTGGACGGCGCTGGGGAAGCGCTCGTCGGGGTGGATGTCGGTGAAGGCCACGCGGGCGTGGTCATCGATGGCCACGAAGACGAAGTCCCAGCCGGCCCCCTCAACGGTATCGCGTCGGTTGCCCGTGACCCGGTGGCCAGGGCGCTGGATACGTCCCAGCTTCTTGATGTCGATGTGCAGCAGATCGCCGGGGGCCTGATGCTCGTAGCGCACCACCGGCTCGGCCGGCTCCAGGTCGGCCAGGTGCGACAGACCGGCGCGGGCCAGGACGCGGCTGACGGTGCTGGCTGACACGCCCAGCGCCTGGGCGATGCGCGCTTGGGTCAGCCGCTTGCGGCGCAGCTCCACGATAGCCAGCGCCTTGGCCGGCGCAATCGCTCGGGGCGAGACCGTCGGGCGCGAGGACGCATCGGCCAAGCCCGCCTGGCCCTGAGCCAGGAAGCGGCCCAGCCATTTGCGCACAGTCGGCGCGGTGACCCCATAGGCGCGGGCCGCTTCAGGCACACAAACTTGATGGGCGATCAATTGCTGGACCATTTCGAGTCGACGTAGGAAGGTCAATCGGGCATGCTTATGGGTGTTCATCCGGCCGGGCTCCTTGAGTGAACTGGGAGGTTGGCGATTTCCAGTTTCTCAAATCCGGTTCGGATGAACCATGCATACAACCTATTGAATCTTCACAGCTAGCCGGAACGCCGACCGGCCTGTGCCACAATCGCGTCCATGCCGAACGACAACCGCCTCGCCCCCGCCGCGCTCGCCGCCCAGGCGGCCGCCCTGCCCGCCGCCTGGCGCCACGTCCTGGAACAACCCGCCGTGGCGCGCGCCTTCGCATCCGTTCTCGGACACGTCGAACAACGCCTGGCCGAGGGCGCCGTGGTCTACCCGGCCGCGCCCTTTCGCGCCCTGGACCAGCTCGCCCCGGCGGACGTGCGCGTCGTGATCCTGGGCCAGGACCCTTACCACGGGCCCGGCCAGGCCCAGGGCCTGGCCTTTTCGGTGCCGGACGACTGCAAGTGCCCGCCCAGCCTGCGCAACATCTTCAACGAGATCGCGGTGGACTATCCGCGCCCGACGCGCCATGACCTGTCGGCCTGGACGCGCCAGGGCGTGCTGCTGCTCAATACCTCGCTGACGGTGGAAGACGGCCAGCCCGGCTCGCATGCCAAGCGCGGCTGGGAAACCGTCACCGACGCCCTGATCGCCGAGGTGGCACGCGACCCGTCCCCCAAAGTCTTCCTGCTATGGGGCGCGCATGCGCAGGCCAAGCAGGCGCTGGTGCCGGCCGACGCCGGGCACCTGGTGCTGGCGGCCAACCACCCGTCGCCCCTGTCGGCGCGCCGCCCCCCGGTGCCCTTTGTCGGTTGCGGCCATTTCCGCCAGACCAATGCGTGGCTGCAACAACGCGGCCAGAAACCGGTAGATTGGTCGGGTGAGCAAAATAATGCTTCCCGTCAAGGGGAATTCGCGTTATGATCGCTGCACTGCACAAACCAGATTCGGCATACACGCGCTTTTGATGCGCATTCGACGCAGTCTTTCCGGCACGGCTACACGCTGCCGGCCCATGCCGAAGCTCATCGCTTCCTGACCTCTTTCCTTTCGCCCCGCGCTTGAAGTTGCAAGCGCAATCCGCGCACGGTTGATTCGGTCGGCACGATGCTCCATCAACCGCTGCCCGGACCGACACCTTTTCCCTTGTTCGGCCTGGCGCATGCATATGCGCCGCTATATGCGGCAAGGAAAAGCTATGTCTTTCGAAGACTTGGGCTTGGCGCCCACTATTCTCTCGGCCCTGAGCGAGGCCGGTTTCACCGAACCCACTTCGGTGCAAGCCGCTGCCATTCCCCAGGCCATGGCCGGCGCCGACCTGATGGTCTCTTCGCAAACCGGTAGCGGCAAGACCGCCGCGTTCATGCTGCCGGCGCTCAACCGCATCGCCCACCAGCCCGGCAACAAGGGCGTCGGCGTGCAAGTGCTGGTGCTGACCCCGACGCGCGAACTGGCGCTGCAGGTCGCCGACGCCACGGCGTCGTATGGCCGCAACCTGCCCGGCCTGCGCACCGCCACCGTCGTGGGCGGCATGCCCTATGGCGCGCAGCTCAAGGCGCTGTCGCGCCGCGTCGACGTGCTGGTGGCCACCCCAGGCCGCCTGATCGACCACCTGAAAGCCGGCCGCGTCAAACTGAATACCGTGCACACCCTGGTGCTGGACGAAGCCGACCGCATGCTGGACATGGGCTTCATCGAAGATATCGAAACCATCATCGAGCGCCTGCCGAAAGAGCGCCAGACCCTACTGTTCTCGGCCACCCTGGACGGCAGCGTGGCGCGCCTGGCCGAGCGCATGATGCGCGAGCCACAGCGCATCGAAATCGCCGGCCATCGCCAGAAGCACGCCAACATCACGCAAAGCCTGCTGTACGCCGACGACGCCGCGCACAAGATGCGCCTGCTGGACCACGTGCTGCGCGACGCGCGCCTGGACCAGGCCATCGTGTTCACGGCCACCAAGCGTGGCGCCGACGACCTGGCAGACCGCCTGGCCGACCAGGGCTTTGCCGCCGCGGCGCTGCATGGCGACATGAACCAGCGCCAGCGCACCCGTACGCTGGGCCAGCTGCAACGCGGCCAGCTGCGCGTGCTGGTGGCGACCGACGTGGCCGCCCGCGGCATCGACGTGCAAGGCATCAGCCACGCCGTCAACTTCGACCTGCCCCTGCAGGCCGAGGATTACGTGCACCGCATCGGCCGCACCGGCCGTGCCGGCCGCGACGGCCAGGCCTTCACGCTGGCCACGCACGCCGAACGCCACAAAGTGCGCCGCATCGAGCACTACATCGGCCAGTCGATCAACGCCGAAGTCATCGCCGGCCTGGAGCCGCAGCGCACTCCGCGCCCGAGCACGGGCGGCCCGCGCCGCGGCGGCAAGCCGATGGGCGGCAAGCGTCCCGGCGGCTACGGCGCGCCGCGCGAGTTCGGCGATCGGCCCCAGCGCCCCTATGGCGACCGTCCGCAACGCGACTTCGGCGATCGGCCCCAACGCGACGCCAGCGACCGCCCGCAGCGCAGCTTCGGCGATCGTCCCCAGCGCGATTTCGGTGACCGGCCCCAGCGCCCCTACGGCGACCGTCCGCAACGCGACTTCGGCGATCGTCCGCAACGCGATTTCGGTGACCGTCCCCAGCGCCCCTACGGCGACCGTCCGCAGCGCGACTTCGGCGATCGCCCGCAGCGCAGCTTCGGTGACCGTCCGCAACGCGACGTCGGTGACCGTCCGCAACGCGACTTCGGCGACCGCCCGCAGCGCAGCTTCGGCGACCATCCCCAGCGCGAAGGCGGCTGGCATGGCGCCCCGCGTGAAGGCCGTTCGTTCGACAAGCGCCCCGGCGGCCCCGCCAAGCGCTTTGCCAAGCCGGCCGCGCCCCGCCGCGGCTAAGGCCTGACCCAACCGGACCATGCGGCGCGGGCCTGCCCGCGCCGCTGCGCTCCACCGGGCGTTTTCCCTTCATGGGAAAATAGCAGTCATGCAACGCCCTGCTTCCTCTTCGCTTCCCCCTCTCGACCCCGCCGCCAGCGCGCATAGCGCGAGCGTGGCCCGGCACCTGCGTGCGGCCATCGCCGCCGCCGGCGGCTGGCTGCCGTTCTCGCAATGGATGTCCGCCGCGCTGTACGCGCCCGGGCTGGGTTATTACACCGCGGGCGCCACCAAGCTGGCCTCGCCCGCCGATGCGCAAGGCCCGGCCCTGCCGGCCGGCGACTTCGTCACCGCCCCCGAACTGACTCCGCTGTTCGCCGCCACCGTGGCGCGCCAGGTCGCGCAGGTCCTGCGCGCAACCGACACCGCCAGCGTGCTCGAATTCGGCGCGGGCACCGGCGCGCTGGCCGAAGGCGTGCTGCGCGCGCTCGCTGGCATGGACTGCCCGGCGCGCTACCTGATCGTGGAAGTCTCGGCCGATCTGCGGCAACGACAGCAGTCCCGCCTGGCGCCATTCGGCGATCGGGTGCAATGGCTGGACCAGCTGCCCGATGCGTTCGCCGGCTGCGTGCTCGGCAACGAAGTGCTCGACGCCATGCCGGCCACGCTGTTTCGCTGGAGCGAGACCGGCACGGTGCAGGAGCGTGGCGTCACCGTGGACGCCGACGGCGCATTCGCCTGGCAGGATCGCGACGCCGACGCCCCCCTCGCGCAAGCCGTGGCGCAACGCATGCCGCCGCTGCCCGGCTACGTATCGGAAATCAACCTGCAAGCCGAGGCCTGGGTCCGCGGCATGGGCCTGTGGCTGCAACGCGGCGCGGCGCTGCTGCTGGACTACGGATTTCCGCGCAGCGAGTACTACCATCCGCAACGCGCCGGCGGCACGCTGATGTGCCACCTTCGCCACCATGCCCACGCGGACCCATTCGTCGCGCCGGGCCTGCAGGACATCACCAGCCACGTCGATTTCACCGCCATGGCCGATGCCGCGCTGGCCGGCGGCCTGCAGGTGCTGGGCTATCTCTCGCAGGCGCGCTTCCTGGTGAACGCCGGCCTGCTCGACGCGCTTTCGCAGCTGGATCCGGCCGATGCGCGCGCCTACGCGCAAGCCGTGGCGCCGGTGCAGAAACTGCTGTCCGAAGCGGAAATGGGCGAACTGTTCAAAGTGCTGGCCGTGGGCCGCGACATGCCCGAACCCTTGCTGGGCTTTGCCCGCGGCGACCGGCGCGGCACCCTGTAGCGCCGGCGCAATTCCTACGCGCCGCCCAGCGCCTGCAAGCGCGCCTGGCGCAGCGCCGGCTTGATGCGCGCCGGATCGCCGGCGCATTGCCGCGCGATCGCGCCGGCGTCGATGGCGCGCACGGCCTGCACGCGCGCGCGCCAGGCGGACAGGTCCACCGGCGCCACGATCGCCGCCGCCTGCAGCAGCGCGTCGAAACGCTCGGGCTTGCGCAAGGCGTCGCAGCGCTCGATCAGGTCCAGTTGCGCGGCCGGCGTCGCGCTGGCGGCCAGCGCGTCGACCGCCAGCGGCAGCAGGCGAGCCTGATCCATGCATTCGACCGGCGCGCGCAGCCGGCGGCCCAGCGCGTCGCGCTCGGGCGTATGGCGACACAGCAAGGCATAGCGGCCGGCCAGCGGCAGGCCCGCGGCCGCGGCGCGATCGATCTCGGCGCGCACCGCCGTGTCGTCGTGCAACTCGGGCATCACGCGCGCCAGCGCGCCGGCCCGGGCCAGCACATCCAGCATGCGCGACGGCGCCTGCGCCATCAACCCGCGCGACACTTCTTTCCAGACCCGCTCGGGCACCAGCGCATCGGCCTCGCCGGCCTCGACCATGCGGCGGCACAGCTGCATGGTTTCCGGCGCGATGCTGAAGTCGCCAAAGCGCGCGGCAAAACGGCCCAGACGCAGGATGCGCACCGGGTCCTCGGCGAAGGCCTCGCCCACGTGGCGCAGCACGCGGGCCCGTACATCGGCCACGCCATCGAGCGGGTCGACCAGTTCGCCCTGCGGCGTGCGGGCGATCACATTGACCGTCAGGTCGCGCCGCTGCAGGTCCTGCTCCAGCGTAACGTCGGCGCCGGTGTAGAAGGTGAACCCCTTGTAGCCGCGTCCCGACTTGCGTTCGGTGCGCGCCAGCGCGTATTCCTCTTTCGTGCGCGGATGCAGGAACACGGGGAAATCTCCGCCCACCGGGATGAAGCCGCGCCGCGCCATGTCCTCGGGCGTGGCGCCCACCACGACCCAGTCGCGATCGCCGGCCGGCAGGCCAAGCAGGTCGTCGCGCACCGCGCCGCCGACGATGTAGACCCGCAGCCCGGCAACGCCTGGATCGTCGGTCCTGCTCATCGCTGGTTGGTGGCCAGGGCCGCCTGCGGCGGCACGATGCTGCCCAGGCGCTCTTTCAGCGATTGCGGTTGTCCGCTGAACATGGCGGCGTAGTACACGGCGTTGGACATGACGTTCTTGACGTACAGGCGCGTCTCGTTGAACGGGATGGTTTCGGCGAAGATGGCGCCTTCGACCGGGTGGCCGAACGAGGCGCGCCAATTGCGCGGACGGCCCGGCCCGGCGTTGTAGCCGGCGCTGGCCAATACCTGGGAACCATCCAGCCCCTGCAGCACGATGTTCAGGTACTGCGTGCCGAGCTCGGTATTGACGTCGAAATCGTTGACCGAGCCAGGCCGGAAATCGCTCATGCCGATCTTGCCCGCCACCCATTTGGCGGTGGCCGGCATCAGCTGCATCAAGCCGGACGCGCCCGCGTGCGAGCGCGCATCCATGATGAAGCGCGATTCCTGGCGGATCAGGCCATACACCCAGGCCGGGTCCAGGTCGATGGCGCGCGCCTTGGCGCTGACCCGGCCTTCGAAGGGCGCGATGAAGCGCTGGCTGAAATCGAACTGCTCGGCGGTGCGCTCGGAGGTATTGACCACGCGGTCGTAGATGCCCTCGGCGCGCGCCAGCTCGGCGGCGGCGAACAGCTGGCGGTCGGACATGCCGCGCAGCGAGAAATTCCACTCCGGCACGGCTTCGGCGCGCCAGCCCAGGCGGAACAGGTAGATCGCGCGGCGCAGGCCGGGATGCGCGCGGGCCTCGGCGATCTCGGCATCGGTGACCGGCGCGGGCGCCGGCGGCACGGTGATGCGGCGGCCCAGTTCCTCGGCGGCCAGCTGGCCATAGAAATTGAACTGGTCGGCGATGCTGGCATAGGCCTGGCTGGCCTGCTGGGCGCGGCCCAGCGCGGCCTGGCCGCGGGCCTTCCAGTACACCCACACGGGCTCGGCCTGCTGCGACGGCGGCATGCCCTCGATGGCCTCGATGACCCATTTCCAGTCGATGCGCGGCTGGCGCAAGGCCGAGCGCACTTTCCAGGCATGGCTGTACTCGGTCATGCGCACCGCGCCCGCTTCGCGGTACCACTCGTAGGCGCGCGGATCCTGGTTGAGCACCGCCACCAGCGCGTACTGGCTGCGCACCCAGGCCAGGTTCTGCCTGGGCAGGTGGCGCGACCATTCGCGCCGCAGGTACGAGTCCGCCACGCTCACATCCGGCTTGTTCAGGCGGGCCAGGGCCAGCGTGACCAGCTCCTTCTCGTTGCGCCCGACCGGCGACTTGTCCTGGCGGACCAGCCACTTCATCGGGTTTTTCATCATCTGGTCGTAGCTCTTCTGGTCTTTCGGCTCGAAGATGTATTGCGCCAGCTTGCGCGCATCGGACAGCTTGCCGGCCTCGATGGCGTCGCGCAGCTGCGGCTGGATCTCGTCCCAGCCCAGCACCCCGTCGGCCACCAGTTGGTCGTACAGGGCCCAACAGGCCGTGCCCGGCGCGAACGCCGCCACGGCCTCGGCGGCGCTGGCGCGCTGCCCGGTCATGTGGCGCGCGTCGAGCCCGGCGCAGGCGATCTGCGCATTGCCCTGCTTGACCGGCCCCAGGCGGCGCACGGTCTCGAAGTCTCCGGCGCGCGCCGCCGCCTGGATCCAGTCGCCGCGCAGGCGGTCCTCCAGGTAGCTGCCGGCATGCGCGGCCAGGAACCGCTGCAGTTCCGCGTCCGGCCGGCGGCCGCCGGGCGGACTCCAGAGCTGGTAGCGCAGCAGCCAGTACTCCGGGTACATGCCCAGCGGATCCGTCCTGGCTTGCGGCGCCAGCGCGCCGAGCACGGACCACTGCTTGCGCTGGGACGCTTCGCGCGCGGCCACCACGGCCTGCTGGGCGGGAGTCTGCGGCGCCGGCGGCAAGCCGGCCAGCACCGCCGGCGGCACCGCGATGGGCCGCCTGGCCTGTTCGGCATCGGGCGCGGCCTGCATCGGCACCGCGGCAGGCGCGGTGCTGGCCGCGGCGCGTTGCTGCGCGTCCACCGGCGCACAGGCCGCCGTGAAAAGCGCCAGCACCGGCAGCCAGCCACGCATGCCGTCGGCCGCGTCACGGAGCGCCAATTTCTGATACCGTCTTGCTTCAAGCACTCGTTTCATCGCCAGGCCCGCATGCACACTCAAAATACCGCCAAGAATACCGCAGCCGCGCTGCGCGCGCGATTGCGGCAGTCCCGGGCCGAGCTGACCAGCAGCCAGCGCAGCCGCGGGGCGCTGTTGATGCGCGGACGTCTGTTCACCTGGCTCAACCTGGCCTGCGAACAGGCCGCCGCCCAGGGCCGCCCCCTTTCCCGCGTGGCCGCCTTCTGGCCCATGGAAGACGAACCCGACCTGCTGCCCCTGCTGGAGCAATGGGTCGAATCCGGCATCGCCGTCTGCCTGCCCGCCGTCCAGGAGCGCGACGCCCCGCTGGTGTTTCGGGACTGGACGCCCGACAGCGCCATGCGCACCGGCGCGTATGGCGTCCAGGAGCCCGCAGCCGGCCCGGCGGTGGTGCCGGACGTGGTGCTGGTGCCGACGCTGGGCTACACCCTGGACGCCGCTCGCCTGGGTTACGGCGGCGGCTACTACGACCGCACGCTGGCTGCCTGGCAGGCCGCCGGCGCGTCGCCGACCACCATCGGCATTGCCTGGTCGGAAGGGCTGCTGCCGGATGACTACCAGGCTGCCGCGCACGACATCGCCCTGGACGCCATTCTCACGCCCGACGGCTGGGTGCCGGGCGCTCCCCTGGTGGCCAGCGGCGCCGCGGCCGGCCACCGCAGCGCCGGCAGCCGTTTCCTGCTGCGCTGAACACGCCAACCCGGGCGGCCCGTCCTCCCGGGGTTTTCCCTAGGGTCGACACTCCCCCCGTCTCCGACGCCGGCCGCGGCCGGAGTCGGGGCCAGGCCGGCGGAAACATCGCAATTCATTGATTCATAAGCAGTTCTTGGCCGATCATGGCGCAAAACAGCCACCACGGCGGCGCGCCACGCGCGTCACGTAAATCAAACGAATATGGCGAATAAATAAATAGAATTTTTCTTATGTGCAGTGGTGGCCGTATAACAACGGCGGCCACCGGGCAATCGTGCCGGCCATCCGCCAGTCATACGAGAGAAACATGCAGGGGAATCACCAAACGGCTACCCATCAGCCGGTGCGCGCGTCCATCGCCGCATTCGTCGGCACCATGATCGAGTGGTACGACTTCTATATCTACGCCACGGCAGCCGCCCTGGTATTCGGCAAACTGTTCTTCCCGTCGGTCGACGGCTTCTACGGCACCCTGGCCGCGTTCGGCACCTTCGCCGTGGGCTTCCTGGCGCGTCCGCTGGGCGGCGCGGTGTTCGGCCATATCGGCGACCGCATCGGCCGCAAGAAGTCGCTGGTCATCACGCTGCTGCTGATGGGCACGGTCACGGTGCTGATCGGCCTGCTGCCCACCTATGCCTCCATCGGCATCTGGGCCCCGATCCTGCTGGTGGCGCTGCGCTTCATCCAGGGGATTGCCGTGGGCGGCGAGTGGGGCGGCGCCGTCCTGATGGCCGGCGAACACTCGCCCGACCGCAGCAAGCGCACCTTCTTCGCCTCGTTCGCGCAGCTGGGCAGCCCGGCCGGCCTGATCCTGTCGATGCTGATGTTCAAGCTGGTGACCTCGCTGGACGACGCCGCCTTCATGGACTGGGGCTGGCGCGTGCCGTTCCTGTTCAGCGCCGCGCTGCTGGTGGTGGGCTTCGCGATCCGCCTGAGCGTGAACGAGTCGCCCGACTTCCTGGCCGAGCAGGCCGAGAAGGCGCGCCTGAAGGACGCCGCCGCGAAGCAGGCCGCCGACAAGGCGCCCATCGTGGAAGTGCTGCGCGGCGCCTCCGGCCTGCTGGCCCTGGCCGTGGGCGCCAACGTGCTGGGCATCGCCGGCTTCTACTTCACCAACACGTTCATGCTGGCCTACACCACGCAGTACGTGGGGCTGAGCCGCGGCGTCATCCTCGACTGCCTGCTGGTGGTGTCGGTGATGCAATTCATCATCACGCCGCTGTCGGCCTACATCGCCACCCGCATCGGCAGCCGGCGCTTCCTGCTGATCACCTCGTTCCTGTCGATCTTCACGCCGTACGTGATGTTCAACATGGTCGACCAGGGCACGCTGACCAGCCTGACGCTGGGCGTGGGCCTGGCCGTGGTCTGCCTGGGCGCCTACTATGCGGTGATCGCCGGCTACGTGAGCGACAGCTTCCCCACCCGCATCCGCTATACCGGCATTTCCATGGCCTACCAATTGTCGGGCGCCATCTTCGGCGGCCTGACGCCCATCCTGGGCACCATCCTGGCCGAGAAGTTCCAGGGCCACTGGTGGCCGCTGGCCCTGCTGTTCAGCGGCATCTCGCTGCTGTCGATGATTTCGGTAATCTTCCTGGCCAACCATCGCACCGATGCGATGACGGCCCCGCTGCGGAGCGCATGACATGAAAGCCTTCTACCATCCCGACCAGAAGCTGCACCACCCGCAAACCTATTTCTCGCGCGGCAAGATGCGCACGCCCCAGGAAGTGCCGGCGCGCCTGGACGCCCTGGCCGAGGCCGCGCGCAAGCTGAAGTTCGACGTGCGCGAACCGGTCGACGCCGGGGCCGGCGCGATCGGTGCGGTCCATTCGCTGGACTACCTGCGCTTCCTGCGGGAGGCGCATGCACGCTGGAAACAGTTGCCCGACGACTGGGGCGACGAAGTGGTGTCGAACGTCTTCGTGCGCGAGCCCAACGCCCTGCGCGGCGTGCTGGCGCAGGCGGCCCGCTACCTGGCCGACGGCAGCTGCCCGGTCGGCCCGCATACCTGGCAGTCGGCCTACTGGGCGGCGCAATGCGCCATCTCCGGCGCGCAGACCCTGCTCGACGGCGAGCGCCATGCCTACGCGCTGTGCCGCCCGCCCGGCCACCATGCGCGGCGCGACGCCGCCGGCGGCTTCTGCTATCTCAACAACGCCGCCATCGCCGCGCAGATGCTCACGCAACGCTACAAGCGCGTGGCCATCCTCGATACCGACATGCACCATGGCCAGGGTATCCAGGAAATCTTCTACGAGCGCAGCGACGTGCTGTACGTGTCCATCCATGGCGATCCGGAGAACTTCTATCCGGTGGTGGCGGGCTTCGAGAACGAGCGCGGCGCGGGCGAAGGCTATGGCTACAACGTCAACCTGCCCATGCCGCACGGCTCGCCCGAGCCGGTGTTCTTCGACCGCCTGCAGCAGGCGCAGCGGGCCATCGAACTGTTCCAGCCCGACGCCCTGGTGTTGTCGCTGGGCTTCGATGTGTTCGAGAAAGACCCGCAAGCCATGGTGGCGGTCAGCGCCAATGGCTTCGAGCGCCTGGGCCAGGCGATCGGCGCCTTCAAGCTGCCGACGTTGATCGTGCAGGAAGGCGGCTACTATATCGAGGGCCTGGAGGACAACGCCGAGCGCTTCTTCGCGGGCCTGGCCAAGGCCTGAGGTCCCGCCTGTCCATCCGGAAAAGGCGGCCGCGGCCGCCTTTTTTCATGCCTTCCACAAACCATGTCCGCCAGCCCTGCTCCCAAGAAATCCGCCGCGGCGCTCGCTCCCGAGCGCCTGGACTGGAACCTGTTGCGCACCTTCATGTTCGTGGTGCAGGAACGCGGCGTCGGCCGCGCCGCGACCGCGCTGCACCTCAGCCAGCCCGCCGTCAGCCAGGCGCTCAAGCGGCTGGAGCAGGCGGTGGGCGGGGTGCTGCTCTACCGCCGCAGCGGCGAGTTCCGCCTCACCAACCTGGGCGAGGAAATCTATCGCCTGGCGCGCGAAATGTACGGCATGGTGGCGCGCGTCGAGGAAGCCGCCATCCAGGACGAGGACGATATCGCGGGCACCTTGCGGCTGCTGGTGATGAGCAAGATCCAGAGCACGGCCTACGACGATTTCCTGGCGCACTTCCACCGCCGCTATCCCAAGGTGGAGTTCTCCGTCGACGTCATGCAAAGCGCCGCCATTCTCGACGCGCTGGCCAAGCGGGTGCCGGCGCTGGGACTGTGCCTGTGCCGCAAGGCCATCGACACGCTGGAACGGCGCCTGTTCCTGCGCCATCGCTACGTGGTGGTGTGCGGCCGCCACCATCCCTTCTTCTCGCGCCGCAACGTGCGCGTCGAGGACCTGATGGACCAGAACTTCGTCTGCTTCGCCAGCGACCAGCTGGGCGACACGCTCTCGCCGCTGACGATCTTCCGCGACCAGCAGGGCTTCACCGGCCGTATCGTGGGCACCTCGCCCTATCTCGAGGAAATCCGCCGCATGGTCGTGGCCGGCGTGGGGCTCAGCTTCCTGCCCGAACACCTGATCCGCCAGGACGTGCTGGCCGGCGAACTGCGCCGCCTGCCGCCCGAGCACAACGTGGCCGAGATCGATGTGTTCCTGGCCTGGCACCGGCAGCGCAAGCTGAGCGCCGCCGAACAGGCCTTTCTGGCCGCGTTCGAGCGCTTCCTGCACCGCACCCCGCTGGAGATGCGGGCGCGCTGAGCCGGTCCTCTCGGGGCAATCCCCATCCGGTCCGCGCCAAGCGCGCCCAAGGGCGCGCCGGGCGCTAGGTGTGAACTGTCAATAGGTTGTATTCGTCCAGGTTGAGTCTGGAGATGGGTACAGCGCGCCCGATGCCTTGGTGGGGTCGATGCCAGTTGTAGTGGTGTAGCCAGGATTTCATGGCATCGGCTCGGTGTTGGGAGTTCTGGTAGGTGTGAGCGTAAGCCCACTCACGCAAGGCCGACTGGATGAAGCGTTCGGCCTTGCCATTGGTCTGTGGGCGGTAAGGTCGGGTAAAGCGGTGCTTGATGCCCAGCTCATGGCACAGCGCGGCGAAGGCGCGGCTGCGAAAGGCCGAGCCATTGTCGGTGAGCAAGCGCTGGATGGTCACGCCCAGGCGCTGGTAGTAGGCCACTGCGTCCTTGAGGAACTGGACGGCGCTGGGGAAGCGCTCGTCGGGGTGGATGTCGGTGAAGGCCACGCGGGCGTGGTCATCGATGGCCACGAAGACGAAGTCCCAGCCGGCCCCCTCAACGGTATCGCGTCGGTTGCCCGTGACCCGGTGGCCAGGGCGCTGGATACGTCCCAGCTTCTTGATGTCGATGTGCAGCAGATCGCCGGGGGCCTGATGCTCGTAGCGCACCACCGGCTCGGCCGGCTCCAGGTCGGCCAGGTGCGACAGACCGGCGCGGGCCAGGACGCGGCTGACGGTGCTGGCTGACACGCCCAGCGCCTGGGCGATGCGCGCTTGGGTCAGCCGCTTGCGGCGCAGCTCCACGATAGCCAGCGCCTTGGCCGGCGCAATCGCTCGGGGCGAGACCGTCGGGCGCGAGGACGCATCGGCCAAGCCCGTCTGGCCCTGAGCCAGGAAGCGGCCCAGCCATTTGCGCACAGTCGGCGCGGTGACCCCATAGGCGCGGGCCGCTTCAGGCACACAAACTTGATGGGCGATCAATTGCTGGACCATTTCGAGTCGACGTAGGAAGGTCAATCGGGCATGCTTATGGGTGTTCATCCGGCCGGGCTCCTTGAGTGAACTGGGGGGTTGGCGATTTCCAGTTTCTCAAATCCGGTTCGGATGAACCATGCATACAACCTATTGAATCTTCACAGCTAGTCGGCCGGCCGGGCGTGGCGGCTGGCCCAGTACACGTCGCGCGCGCCCTGCGCCTGGTTGACGTGGCGCGCCAGGACGAACAGCAGGTCGGACAGGCGGTTGAGGTACTGGCGGACCGGCGCGTTGACCACTTCGGCGCGCGCCAGCGCCACCACGCTGCGCTCGGCGCGGCGGGCCACGGTGCGGCCCAGGTGGCACAGCGCCGCGGCGCGCGAGCCGCCGGGCAGGATGAACTCGCGCAGCGGCGCCAGGCCGGCGTTGTAGTGCGCCAGCCGCGCATCCAGGTGGGCGACCTGCTCGTCGGCCAGCGCGATGTGGCCCGGGATGCACAGCTCGGCGCCCATGTCGAACAGGTCGTGCTGGATGGTCGACAGGTCGGCGTCCATCTCGGCGGGCAGGGTTTCGGCCCGCAGCAGGCCGAGCACGCTGTTGAGCTCGTCGACATCGCCCAGCGCCGCGATGCGGGCGGTGTCCTTGCCGACACGCGAGCCGTCGCCCAGGCCGGTGCTGCCGTCGTCTCCGGTACGGGTGGCAATTACGGACAAGCGGTTGGCCATGGCGGGAAATCCTGGAGGTGGAAAATGTCAGGCCGCTATCCTAGCATCGTGCCCGCCGCTGGGGCGGCGGACACAGGGCACGGAAGCGCCGGCTTCAACCCGCCAGGGCCGCGTGGCGTCCAGTTCCACCGGCGGCGGGCGTACGGCGGCCCATTGGAGGGCGTCGGACTTCCAGGCGATCGCGGCCTGCATGGCCGGAATCATGGGAAGCCGCTGGCAAGCGGCGCGTATGCTTACGTGCCGGGAACCGACTGGCACAGCATGCGTCGATCGGTAAGCGCGCCGCCTCGCATGGGCCCAGGCCGCGCAGAAATGTCAGGATTGTTGCAATTTGCCCCTGGCGTGCCCGCGTCGGCGCGGTATCCTGGCGATGATGCGCGTGCAGGGCCGGCAATCGCGGCCCCGCGCGACTTTGGAGGAATACATGGCTTTTTCCCGCAAATACTCGTCCCGGATGGCCGTCGCCACGGCCATGGCCGTGGTATCGCTGGCCACTCCGCTGGCATTTGCGCAGCAGGCCGACGCGACCGGCGAGGTGCGGCGCGTCGATGCCGCCGCCGGCAAGGTGTCGATCAAGCACGACGCGATCAGCGCGCTGGACCTGCCGGCCATGACGCTGGTCTATCAGATAGATCCTGCGCTGCTGGCCGGCATCAAGCCGGGCGACAAAGTGCGCTTTACTGCCACGCGCAAGGACGGGCGCTACGTCGTCACGGCCATATCCAAGTAAGGGAAAGGCCGCGCTACAGCACGTAGCGGGCCAGGTCCTGGCTGCCGGCCGTCTCGGCCAGTTGCAGGTCGACGTAGGCGGCGTCGATGGTGATCACTTCGCCCGAGTTGGCGCTGGCATCGAACGACAGCTCTTCCAGCAGTTTTTCCATCACCGTGTACAGGCGTCGTGCGCCAATGTTCTCGGTGCGCTCGTTGACCGAGAATGCCAGTTCGGCCAGCCGGCGGATGCCGTCGTCGGTGAATTCCAGCTTCACATCCTCGGTGCCGAGCAGGGCGGTGTATTGCTTGATCAGCGAAGCGTCCGTCTCGGACAGGATGCTGACGAAGTCTTCGGCGCTCAGCGAATCCAGTTCGACCCGGATGGGGAAGCGTCCCTGCAATTCAGGGATGAGGTCCGAGGGACGGGCCAGATGGAAGGCGCCCGAGGCGATGAACAGAATATGGTCGGTGCGCACCATGCCGTAGCGGGTGTTGACCGTGGTGCCTTCGACCAGCGGCAGCAGATCGCGCTGCACGCCCTGGCGCGACACGTCGGCGCCGCCTGTCTCCTGGCGTGCGGCGATCTTGTCGATTTCGTCCAGGAACACGATGCCGTTCTGTTCGACGTTGGTGATCGCGGCCGCGCGCAGATCGTCTTCGTTGACGCGCTTGGCGGCTTCTTCCTCGACGATCAGCTTGAAGGCTTCCCTGACCTTGATCTTCTTGGATTTCTTCTTGTCGCGCGCCAGGCCGGCGAACATGCCGCGCAACTGCTCGGCCATTTCTTCCATGCCGGGCGGCGTCATGACGTCCATCTGCGGCATGGGCTGGGCGATCTCGATCTCGATCTCCAGGTCGTCGATCTTGCCCTCGCGCAGGCGTTTGCGGAAAGTCTGGCGCGCGCTGTTGTCCTCGCCGCGCTCGGGCTCGCCGGAGGCGCCGCGCGGCGGCGGCACCAGCGCGTCGAGGATGCGGTCTTCGGCCGCGTCTTCGGCATGGCTGCGCACGCGGCGCATTTCCAGCTCGCGTGTCTGCTTGATCGAGTATTCGGTCAGGTCGCGGATGATGGTGTCGACGTCGCGGCCCACATAGCCCACCTCGGTGAACTTGGTCGCTTCGATCTTGATGAACGGCGCATTGGCCAGCTTGGCCAGGCGGCGGGCGATTTCGGTCTTGCCCACCCCGGTCGGCCCGATCATCAGGATGTTCTTGGGGTGGATTTCATGGCGCAGCGGCTCGGCGACCTGCTGGCGCCGCCAGCGGTTGCGCAGCGCCACCGCGACCGCGCGCTTGGCGCGATTCTGGCCAATGATGAATTTGTCGAGTTCGGAGACGATCTCGCCGGGGGTCATGTGATTTGCGGACATGGGGTCGGTCCTTCGTGACAGCTACGCGCCTAGCTGTGAAGATTCAATAGGTTGTATGCATGGTTCATCCGAACCGGATTTGAGAAACTGGAAATCGCCACCCCCCCAGTTCACTCAAGGAGCCCGGCCGGATGAACACCCATAAGCATGCCCGATTGACCTTCCTACGTCGACTCGAAATGGTCCAGCAATTGATCGCCCATCAAGTTTGTGTGCCTGAAGCGGCCCGCGCCTATGGGGTCACCGCGCCGACTGTGCGCAAATGGCTGGGCCGCTTCCTGGCTCAGGGCCAGGCGGGCTTGGCCGATGCGTCCTCGCGCCCGACGGTCTCGCCCCGAGCGATTGCGCCGGCCAAGGCGCTGGCTATCGTGGAGCTGCGCCGCAAGCGGCTGACCCAAGCGCGCATCGCCCAGGCGCTGGGCGTGTCAGCCAGCACCGTCAGCCGCGTCCTGGCCCGCGCCGGTCTGTCGCACCTGGCCGACCTGGAGCCGGCCGAGCCGGTGGTGCGCTACGAGCATCAGGCCCCCGGCGATCTGCTGCACATCGACATCAAGAAGCTGGGACGTATCCAGCGCCCTGGCCACCGGGTCACGGGCAACCGACGCGATACCGTTGAGGGGGCCGGCTGGGACTTCGTCTTCGTGGCCATCGATGACCACGCCCGCGTGGCCTTCACCGACATCCACCCCGACGAGCGCTTCCCCAGCGCCGTCCAGTTCCTCAAGGACGCAGTGGCCTACTACCAGCGCCTGGGCGTGACCATCCAGCGCTTGCTCACCGACAATGGCTCGGCCTTTCGCAGCCGCGCCTTCGCCGCGCTGTGCCATGAGCTGGGCATCAAGCACCGCTTTACCCGACCTTACCGCCCACAGACCAATGGCAAGGCCGAACGCTTCATCCAGTCGGCCTTGCGTGAGTGGGCTTACGCTCACACCTACCAGAACTCCCAACACCGAGCCGATGCCATGAAATCCTGGCTACACCACTACAACTGGCATCGACCCCACCAAGGCATCGGGCGCGCTGTACCCATCTCCAGACTCAACCTGGACGAATACAACCTATTGACAGTTCACACCTAGCGTTTCGATCACGTGATTCTGGTTCGTGTAGATGCACAGGTCGCCGGCGATCTCCAGCGACTGCTTGACGATGGCTTCGGGCGGCAGTTCGGTATTGCGCAGCAGCGCCAGCGCGGCCGATTGGGCGTATGCCCCGCCCGAGCCGATGGCCGCCAGCCCGTGTTCGGGCTCCAGCACGTCGCCGTTGCCGGTGAGCACCAGCGTATGTTCGGTGTCGGCCACGATCAGCATGGCTTCCAGGCGGCGCAGCACGCGGTCGGTGCGCCAGTCGCGCGTCAGTTCGACGGCGGCGCGCATCAGGTGGCCCTGGTGTTTTTCCAGCTTGGCTTCGAAACGTTCCTGCAGCGTGAAGGCATCGGCGGTGGCGCCGGCGAAACCGGCCAGCACCTTGTCGTGGTACAGGCGGCGGATCTTGCGGACCGTACCCTTGATGACGATATTGCCCAGCGTGACCTGGCCATCGCCGCCCAGCGCGACATGGTTGCCGCGCCGTACGCACACGATGGTGGTGGCGTGAAATTGTTCCATTCGTTCCTTCCTTTAAACGGTTCAGATGGGGGTGGCGAGGCCGATTTCAAGCCGGCCCGGTCCGAAAACAAAAGGGCTATGCCGTGGAGCATAGCCCTGGTAATGCGTTCGGCCGGTGACCGAAGAATACGGGACGGGTTTGGAGCCTCAGTCGCCGTACAGCTTCTGGCGCATTTCACGGCGTTCCTGCGCTTCCAGCGACAGGGTGGCCGTGGGGCGTGCCAGCAGGCGCGGAACGCCGATGGGCTCGCCGGTTTCCTCGCACCAGCCGTATTCGCCGCTGTCGATGCGTGCGATCGCCTGCTGCACCTTCTTCAGCAGCTTGCGCTCGCGGTCGCGCGTGCGCAGTTCCAGCGCATGCTCTTCCTCGATGGTGGCGCGGTCGGCCGGATCCGGGACGAACTGCGTTTCGCGCAGGTGCTCGGTGGTTTCGCCCGCGTTGGCCAGGATGTCCTGTTCGAGTTGTTTGAGCCGTTCCTTGAAGAACGCCAATTGGCGATCGTTCATGTAGTCGGCCTCGGGCATGGCCAGCAATTCCTGTTCGCTGGGCAGATCAATCGCCGTATCGCTCGTCGACTTGCTTGATTTTTTCGTTGCTGCCTTCGTAGCCATGTAAATACTCCACTATGAATCGATCCGGGCGCGGCCCGAATATTCGCGCCTGGCTGGCCGTATAACCGTTGTACTTGCGCTAGCTTGTCCTCGCAGTACGGTTTTTACTCTGGGTTTCGCATACGCTTCGATCAGAGGTGCGTTATCCGACCAGGCACTGCTCAAGACCCCGGGTGAAAATCTCCTGGGGCAGCTTGCGGCCGATGAACACCATCTTGGTGGATGGCTTTTCGGCCGCGGTCCATGCTTTGCCGGGTTCGGCGCCCATCATCATGTGCACACCCTGGAACAACATGCGGCGGTTGATGCCCTTCATGTACAGGATGCCCTTGTAGCGCAGCAGGTCGGGACCATAGACCTGCACCACGCCGCCCAGGAATTCTTCCAGCCGGGCTGGATCGAAGGGCTTGTTCGAGCGAAACACGAACGCGCCGATTTCGTCATCGTGGTGGGCGTGGTGATGATGGTGGTGATGGTTGCAATGGGCCCCGCATTCGCCTTCGTGATCATGATCGTGATCATGGCCGTGGCCATGGTCGTGGTCATGATGGTCGTGGGCGGCGTCGGGGTGCTCGTCGGCCAGGAAGGCCGGGTCGATGTCCAGGATCGAGTTCAGGTTGAAGCCGCTGATGTCGATGATGGACTTGAGGTCGGCTTCGCCGAAATGCACCGGCGTGATCGGCGCGCGCGGGTTGATGCGCACCAGGCGCTGGTGCAGCGCCGCGTAGTCGACGTCGTTGACCAGGTCTTTCTTGGAAACCAGGATGCGGTCGGCGAAGCCCACCTGCTTCTGGGCTTCTTCCTGGGCGTCCAGGGTCGCCATGCCATGCTTGGCGTCGACCACCGTCACCACCGCGTCCAGGCGGTAGTACTCGGCGATGTCGTCGTCCATGAAGAAGGTCTGGCACACCGGGCCGGGGTTGGCCATGCCGGTGGTCTCGATGATGACGCGCTCGAACGACAGTTCGCCCGCTTCGCGCCTGGCGCGCAGGTCCGACAGCGTGCGCATCAGGTCGCCGCGCACGGTGCAGCAGACACAGCCGTTGGACAGCTCGATGATTTCTTCGTCGCGATCCTGCACCAGCAGGTCGTTGTCGATGCTCTCGGGCCCGAATTCGTTTTCGATCACCGCCACGCGCCGGCCGTGGTATTCGGTCAGGATGCGCTTGAGCAGGGTGGTCTTGCCCGCACCGAGAAAGCCGGTGAGGATCGTGACGGGAACCATTTTGTCCAGACTGCGCGCGGTGTTCATGGGCGAAGCGAAAGCTAAGGTCGAGTCGCGCAGGCCGCGGCTCGGATGTTGGGGCTGCGAGGGGCCGCCATTCGCGGCCGGACGCAGGATTACAGCACAGACGGGGGCCAGGGGCAAACCCCGGAGCAACCCTGGCGCGAGGGCCGAAAATCAGGCCTGGCGCGCCGCTGTGCGGGCATCGCTTATCGATGCAATGAAAGAAGATGGGGGCGGAATTTCCATCTTCAAGAGGGGACGGAGCGACGGCGGGAATTGTTACTTGTCGTCGCCGTGTTTTCAGTGATGCGAATGCGTGTGGCCGTGCGCCTGCGCCGGGCGGTTCTGCTGGCACTGCGGGCACAGGGCGCGGATTTCGGTTTCGTGCGTCGCCAGTGCGAAGCCGGTGCGGGCCACGCGCTCGGCCAATTGCCGGCTCATGTCGGGATCGCTGATTTCGGCCACCGCGCCGCATCCGGTACATACCACCAGCAGGTCGTGCGGTTCGCCGGCCGCGTCGTGGCAGGCGCTCCATGCGTTGACCGCGTCCAGGCGGTGGATCAGGCCTTCGTCCATCAGGAAATCGAGCGCGCGATAGACCGTGGGCGGCGCCGCGCCGGGATGTTCGGCGCGCATCGCCTCGAGCAGCTCGTACGCCTTGAGGCTGCGGCCGTGGACCAGCAGCAGCTCCAGCACTTTGCGGCGGATGGGCGTCAGCCGCCGGCCGCGCTGCGTACAGAGGGATTCGGCCAGATCGAGCTGGGCGCCGACGGTATCGGCGCGGGTAGGGCGAGAGGCGGACATAACGGTCAAAAGGCGTAGTAAGTGGCCAATTCGGGCCGCAATGCGTTGAAGGTATCAGAAATCCGCCAACGGCGTGCCGCGCAATCGGCCACGCCATGGCGCGCCGCATTGATTGTTATGATATAACATAATGATTCTTGCGCCACCCGGCCCGAACCCACCGCGCCCTGCCCGTGTCCCTGTCCCGTCTTTCCCGCTTCTACACCCCGCTGCGCCGCGGGCCGCGTCCGCCGCATTCGGTGCTGCGCGCCGGGGCCGGCGCGCGGCTGGCGGCCGCGGTGCTGGCCGCCGCCGGGCTCTGGGGCCTGACCCTCTGGGCCCTGGGGGCATGGCCATGACCGCGCCGTGCATCGCCTTGCGGGGCGCGGCCTTCGGCTGGCACGGCCGCCCGGCCGTGCATGGCCTGACCGGCGAGTTTTCCCGGGGCTCCATGACCGCCATCGTCGGCCCCAACGGGGCGGGCAAGTCGACCTTGCTCAAGGGGCTGGCGGGCGTCTTGCGGCCGTTGGCCGGCGCGCTCGAGTGCGAGGCGGACCTGCGGCGCCGGCTGGCCTGGCTGCCGCAGGCCAGCGAACTGGAGCGCGGCTTTCCCATCACGGTAGCCGACATGGTGGCCCTGGGTGCCTGGGGCCGCGTCGGCGCGTGGCGGCGTTTCGATGCCGCCGAGACGGCGCGCGTGCACGCCGCGCTGCGTCGCGTCGGCCTGCAGGAACTGGCCGGACGGGCGCTTGCAACCCTGTCGGGAGGCCAGATGCAGCGGGCGCTGTTCGCGCGCCTGCTGTTGCAGGACGCGCCCCTGTTGCTGCTGGACGAGCCCTTCAGCGCGATCGACGCGGCGACCACGGACGTGCTGCTGGCCCTGTTGCGCGAGCAGCATGCCGAAGGCCGCACCGTCATCGCCGTGCTGCACGATCTCGACCTGGTGCGGCGGCATTTCCCGCGCACCCTGCTGTTGGCGGGGCGGCAGGTGGCCTGGGGCGAGACCGGCCAGGCGCTGGGCGATGCCAACCTGGCGCGCGCCCGCGGGCTGGCCATGCGGGAGGCGGCATGACATTGGCCGAATGGCTGGCCGGCCCGTTCGCCGACTATGGCTTCATGCGGCGCGCCCTGGCTGGCGCGGTGGCGCTGTCGGCGGGCGCGGCGCCGCTGGGCGTGTTCCTGGTGCTGCGCCGCATGAGCCTGATGGGCGATGCGATGGCGCATGCCATCCTGCCCGGCGTGGCCGCCGGCTACCTGCTGTCGGGCCTGTCGCTGGGCGCGATGATGGCCGGCGGCCTCCTCACCGGGCTGGCCGTGGCCTTGCTGGCGGGCCTGGTGGCGCGCCTGACGCCGCTGCGGGAGGACGCCAGTTTCGCGTCCTTCTATTTGATATCGCTGGGGCTGGGCGTACTGCTGGTTTCGCTGCGCGGCTCCAACATGGATTTGCTGCACGTGCTGTTCGGCACGGTGCTGGGCCTGGACGATGCGGCCTTGCTGCTGGTGACGGCCGTGGCCAACGCCACCCTGTGCATCCTGGCGCTGGCGTACCGGCTGCTGGTGGCCGAGTGCCTGGATCCGGGTTTCCTGCGCGCGGCCGGCGGGCGCGGGGCCTGGGTGCACATGCTGTTCATGGGCCTGGTGGTGCTGAACCTGGTGGCAGGGTTCCAGGTATTGGGCACGCTGATGGTGGTGGGCCTGATGATGCTGCCGGCCGCCGCCGCCCGGTTCTGGGCCGGGTCGGCGCCCGGGCAGATCGCCCTGGCCGCCGTTTCGGCCTGCGCGGCCAGCGCCGTCGGCCTGCTGGTTTCGTTCCACGCCAATGTGCCGGCCTCGCCCGCCATCATCCTGGCCGCCGGCGCGTTCTACCTGTTTTCGGTCGCGTGCGGGCCGCACGGCGGGCTGCTGGTCGCGGCCCGGCGCGCGCGCCGCGCGCGGCCATGGCAACCCGAAGGAGATCTTCCATGAAATCGCGCATCCTGGCGTTGGCGGCCGCTGTCCTGCTGGCCCCGCTCGTCGCCGCGGCCCAGCCCTTGCAGGTCGTCGCCAGCTTTTCCATCCTCGCCGATATCGCCGCCCAGGTGGGCGGTCCGGACGTGGCCGTGCAGAGCCTGGTAGGCCCCGATGGCGACGCGCACGAATACGAGCCGACCCCGGCCGACGCCCGCAAGCTGGCTGCCGCGCAGGTGCTGGTGGTCAACGGACTGGATTTCGAAGCCTGGCTGCCGCGCCTGCAGAAGGCCGCCGGCTTCGCGGGCCGCACCGTCGTGGCCTCCGAGGGCATCGAGCCACGCCGGCTCGATGACGCCCACGAGGAGCATGGCGATCACGATCATGGCCATCATGGCGAGCATGGCCATCATCATCATGGCGACCTTGACCCGCACGCGTGGCAGGACCTGGCCAATGGCGCGACTTATGCGCGCAATATCGCGCGCGCCTTTGCCGAGGCCGACCCCGCGCATGCGCAGGCCTACCGGCAGCGCGCCGATGCCTACGTGGCGCGCATCGAGGCGCTGGACCAGCGCGTGCGGCAGCTTTTCGGGGCCATCGAGCCGGCGCGCCGCAAGGTCGTCAGTTCGCACGACGCCTTCGGCTACTTCGGCCAGGCCTACGGCGTGCGCTTCGTTGCACTGGCTGGCGTGTCCACCGACGCCGAGCCGTCGGCCGCCGACATGGCGCGCATCATCGAGCAGGTGCGCCGCGAACGCGTGCCGGCGGTGTTCGTCGAAAACATCGCCAACCCGCGGCTGGCGCAGCAGTTGGTGCGCGAAACGCAGGCCCGGCTGGGGGGCACCCTGTATTCCGATGCGCTGGCCCAGCCCGGCAAGCCGGCCGGTACCTACCTGGGAATGTTCGAATGGAACGCGCAGCAACTCGCCGCCGCCTTGCGGCCCTGACGGCGCTGGGCGCGCTGTGGGCGGCCGGCGCCGGTGCGCATCCGCATATGTGGATCGACGCCCGGGCCGTGGTGGAGTTCGATGCCGCCGGCCGCATCGCGGCGGTGCGCCAGGTATGGCGCTTCGACGACATGTTCGGCGCCTACGCCACCCAGGGCCTGTCCAGGAAGCCCGGCGGCGGGCTGCCGCCCGACGTGCTGCGGACCATGGCCGAGGACTGGATGAAGGCGCTGGGCGAGCCGGTGTCGCACTATTTCACGCGGGTCACCCAGGGCGCGCGCACCCTGCCGTTCGGCCCGCCGCGCGATGCCGCCGTCAGCTTCGAGGATGGCCGGCTGACGCTGGCCTTCACGCTGCCGTTGGCGGAGCCGGCGCCAGCAGGCGGGGCGACGGCGGTCGATATCTACGATCCCACTTATTTCGTGGCCTATGCCTTCGACGAGGTGGGCGCGACCGCGTTGCGCGGCGCGCCCGCCGGATGCAGCCAGGCTTACCGGCCGCCGCGTCCGCTGGATTGGGCCACCATGCAGCAACTGGCGGCCATCCCCGCCGACCCCGAGGCGTTGCCGGAAGAGCTGTTCGCCATCACCAAGGGTTTGACGCATCGTATCGAGGTGACATGTCCGTAGTTCGAGCAGGCGCGCTGGCCGTGCTGGTATTGGGTTGTCTGGCGGCGCTGCCGGCCGCCG
The DNA here is from genome assembly GCF_000306945.1 of Bordetella pertussis 18323. Taxonomy (NCBI): domain Bacteria; kingdom Pseudomonadati; phylum Pseudomonadota; class Betaproteobacteria; order Burkholderiales; family Alcaligenaceae; genus Bordetella; species Bordetella pertussis. The sequence goes on from NC_018518.1 coordinate 3,490,456, forward strand.
CGCAAGGGGCGCATCCGTTCGGGGTGCCCGAGGCCACGGGCGCGCCCGGCTGGCTGGCCGGCTGGTTCGGGCAGGTCGCGATGTGGCAGGCGCATTTCTACCGGCAGTTGACCGGCGCGGTGCGGGCCTGGCAGGCCGAGGGCGGCGCGGCCTGGATGCTGATCGGCCTGTCGTTCGCGTATGGCGTCTTCCATGCGCTGGGCCCCGGCCACGGCAAGGCGGTGATTGCTTCGTACGTGCTGGCCAATCGCCAGACGGCGCGCAACGGCGCGTGGCTCGCCCTGTTGTCGGCGCTGGCGCAGGCGCTGGTGGCCGTGGCGCTGGTTACGGTGCTGGCGGTGGCCCTGGGGGCCACGGCCGCGGCGATGAACCGTGCGACGCAATGGCTGGAAACCGCCGCGTACGCGGTGGTAAGCCTGCTGGGCGCGTGGCTGGTCTGGCAGAAGGCGTTGCGGCCGTGGTGGGGGAGCAAGGGTGGCCACGGCCATGGCCATCACGCGCATCACCACGCGCCGGGCTGCGCTTGCGGACACGCGCACGCGCCGTCGGCGCGGCAGGCGGCCGGTCCGCTGAACGCCCGCAAGGCGTGGGCCGCGATTCTGGCGGTGGGGTTGCGGCCGTGCAGCGGTGCGCTGATCGTGCTGGTGTTCGCGCTGGCGCAGGGTTTTTTCCTGGCGGGCGTGGTGGCCACCCTGGCCATGGGGCTGGGCACGGGCTTGACCGTGGCCACGCTGGTGGCGCTGGCGGCTGGCGCGCGCGATGCCGCGACCCGGCTGGGCGCGCGCCTGTCGACCCGCCGCGCCGCGATGCTGCGCCAGGCCATCGAGGCCTTGGCGGCCGTGGCGGTGCTGCTGCTCGGGCTGTCGTTGCTGGGAGGGCAATTGGCGGCCTTGCGCTGAGGCCGGCGGCAACGGGACGAATTTTGCACGCCCGGGTGCCGGATTCAATTGATATGTTATATCGTTTCATTTAATGAGAATGGCACATCGTTTTATAGGGAAGGGAACATGCGATTCGAACGGCATCCGCTGAGCGCCGCCCTGGCGCTGGCATTGGCTTGGCAAGGCGCGCACGCGCAGGCAAGCGCGGACGGTACCCCCGAGGCGGCCACGCTGGCGCCGATCACGGTTTCGGCCAGCCCGCTGGCCGGCGATCTCGACAGCATGACGGCGCCGGCGGCGGTGCTGGAAGGCGATCAACTGCTGCTGCGCCGCCAGGGAACCCTGGGCGATACGCTCGACGGGCTGCCGGGCGTGCATGCCGATACGTTCGGCGGCGGGGCGAGCCGGCCGGTCATCCGCGGCCAGACGGCGCCGCGCGTCAAGGTGCTGTCCGATGGGTCCGAGCTGATGGACGCCTCGGCCATTTCGCCGGACCATGCCGTCACCACCGAGCCGCTGCTGGCCGACAAGATCGAGGTCCTGCGCGGGCCGGCCACGCTGCTCTATGGCGGCGGCGCGATCGGCGGGGTGGTGAATGTGCTGGACCGCAAGATCCCCACCGCCGTGCCGCAGCAGGGCATCGAGGCCGAGGCTGAACTGCGCGGCGCCACCGGCACGAAGGAGCGCGCCGGCGCCATTGGCATCACCGCCGGCAGCGGCAATTTCGCGGTCCGGGTCGAGGGCCTGAAGCGCCGCAGCAGCGACTATCGCGTGCCCGACTGGCCCGACGGCAAGCTGGCCGGCTCGTACAGCGAATCGGGCCAGGGCACGGTCGGCATGTCATGGATCACGCTGCGCGGCTACGTCGGCGTGGCATTCACCCATCTCGAAAGCAAGTACGGCCTGCCCGGGCACAACCACGAGTACGAGGGCTGCCATCCGCACGGTTCGCACCTGCACTGCGGCGGCCATGACGACCACGGCCACGGTCACGACGAGCACGAGGAGGGCGAGGCGGAACACGATCATGGGCACGAGCACGGCGCGGGCGACGTGCCGTATGTGAAGCTGCGCAGCAACCGTACCGACCTGCGCGCCGAATACACCGACCCGTTCGCCGGGTTCGAGAAAATCCGCTTTCGCGGCGGGCTGACCGATTATCGCCATGACGAGATCGAAGGCGGGCAGCTGGGCACGCGCTTCCAGAATCGCGGCTATGACGCACGCCTGGAGCTGACGCACCGGCCGCTGTACGGCTGGCATGGCGTGGTGGGCGTGCAGACGTCGTACAGCGACTTCCGCGCCACGGGCGAAGAGGCGTTCCTGCCGCGCAGCAAGACGCGCGCCCATGGGCTGTTCCTCCTGGAAGAGTATCGCTGGGCCGACTGGCGCTTCGAACTGGGCGCGCGCCAGGACTGGCAGCGCGTCTCGCCGCAGAGCGGCGCGCCGGCGTCCCGCACCGCCGGCACGTCGCTGTCGGCGGCCGCCATCTGGGACTTCGCGCCGCAGTACTCGCTGGCCCTGTCGGTGTCGCGCTCGCAGCGCCTGCCCTCGGCCCAGGAGCTGTATGCCGACGGCGTGCACCTGGCCACCAACACCTACGAGATCGGCGACCCCGGGCTGGATCGGGAAACCTCGCGCAACGTCGACCTGACGCTGCGCAAGCACAGCGGCGACACCACCTTCAGCGTCAGCGCCTTCCACAACCGGGTGAAGAACTATATCTACGCCAATACGCTGGACCGCTACGAAGACTTCCGCCTGATCGAGTACACGCAGCGCGACGCCGAGTTCACCGGCGTCGAGGGCGAAGTCCGGCACCGCTTCGGCAAGGTGTTCTCGGCGGCCGTGTTTGGCGATTATGTCCGCGGACGGCTCACGGGCGGCGGCGGCAACCTGCCGCGTATCCCGGCCGCGCGCCTGGGCGTGCGCGCCGATGCGCAATGGCAGAACTGGGCGGGGGGCGTCGAGTACTTCCATGTCTATCGCCAGGACGATATCGCGGCCTACGAGTCGTCCACGCCCGGCTACGACATGGTCAACGCCACCATCCGCTATCGCGGCAAGCTGGACCGCACCGCCTACGAGATCTACCTGCGCGGCAACAACCTGCTGAACAAGCTGGCGTTCAACCATGCGTCGTTCATTTCGACCGTGGCGCCGCTACCCGGGCGCAGCGTGTTGCTGGGCGTGCGGCTGACGTACTGACCGCAGCCGGGTTCAGCGCGAGGTCTTGCGGCCGGCGCGCGGGTGCGCCTGGTCGTAGGCGCGCGCCAGGTGCTGGAAATCCAGCCGCGTGTAGACCTGGGTGGTCGATATGTTGGCATGGCCCAGCATTTCCTGGACCGCGCGCAAGTCCTGGGCCGATTGCAGGACGTGGCTGGCGAAGCTGTGGCGCAGCACGTGGGGATGCACATGCGCCGGCAGTCCGGCCGCCTGGGCCAGGCGCGCCAGCTGCAGCTGCACCACGCGCGGCGCGATGCGCCGGCCGCGGGCGCCGACGAACAGCGCCGCCGCATCCTGCGCACCGGCGCCGGCGGCAGCCAGTTGCGGGCGCGCCTGCAACCATTTGTCCAGCGCGGCCAGCGCGCTCTGCCCGACCGGCACCGAGCGCCGCTTGCCGCCCTTGCCGACGACGATGACCTCGGCGTCGTCGCGGTTGAGCCAGCTGCGGGATTCGTACTCGGGCGTGCGCTCGTAGCGCAGGTCCAGGCTGACCAGTTCGGCCAGCCGCAGGCCGCTGGAATACAGCAATTCGAACATGGCGTGGTCGCGCAGCGCGGCCGGCTCGGTGGCCAGGCGCGCGGGGGCGTGGTCCAGCAGCACCTGGGTCTGTTCGACCGAGAGCGCCTTGGGCAGGCCGCGCGGCGCCTTGGGGGCGCGCACGCCGGTGGCCGGATTGCCGGGCAGGCCGGCGGCCGGGGCCCACCATTGATAGAAGCCGCGCCACGCCGCCAGCGCGCGCGCCAGGCTGCGCGGGCCCAGGCCTTGCGCATGCAGGCGGGCGACGAAGTGGCGGATATGGCCGTTGGCCACGCGCTCCAGCGGCAGCCCGGCCGCGGCGGCCTGTTGCGCCAGTTGCCGCAAGTCGCGCGTATAGCCGTCCAGCGTGTGCGCCGAATAGCGGCGGTGCGCCTGCAGGTGCCGCAGCCAGTCCGCCATGGGCTGGGGCAGGGGGCTGGCGGCGGGGGCGGCGCTCATGCGGTGCGCAAGAGTCAGGCGGCGGCCAGCGGTGGCGTACCCAGGCGCCGCAGCGCGGCCGAGGCCAGCTTGCCGATGGCCTCCAGGAAGGCGGTGCCCATGTCGGGGGCAAAGCGCTCGGCATCGTCCGAACCCAATACGAGCAGACCGAAGGTCGGCGCGTCGGCGTCCGGACGCAGCGCCACCAGCGCCAGCGACTTGGGCTTGGCGTCCAGCCAGCTCACCGCTTCGAATTCGGTGTCGGTGCCGCAATAAGGCGTCTTCAGGCTGTCGGCGAAGGTGCGCACGTCGTCGGAGACGGGTTCGCCGTAGCCGCTTTCCGGCAGGCCTTCCAGGCGCCACAGGCGCAGCGCCACGTGGTTGAGGTCGAACTGCTCGGCCAGGCCCAGGGCGATTTCTCCCGGGACGTGCTGCGCATCGGCCTCGGCCAGCATGCGGCAGCACCACTGCGACAGGTGGTCGCCGATGGTTTCGTTGCTGTTGGCGTTGCGGATCAGTTCACTCAGGCGCCATTCGAGTTCGCGGGTGCGTTCGCGCAGCGTCTGGATCTGGCGCTCGCCCAACGAAATGGCGCGCGAGCCGTGCGGGTTGGGAATCTGCAGCGTGGCGAACACGTCGGCGTGTTCGATGAAGAAGTCGGGGTTGTGTTGCAGGAATTCGGCAACAGCGTGGGCGTTCAGGGGTTCGGTAGGGGTGTGCGCAGTCATGGGGACGCTGATCTCGTACTCGCTGGCTAACGGTGCAGGCCGCTGGTGAACACCAGGCGGTCGATATCGACCTGGCCGCTGAAAACGGAAATGGCCGGACCGGTCATGCGCAGGCGCTCGCCGTTCCAGTCCACGGTAAGCATGCCGCCGCGCGTGTGTACGCGCACCGGCGAATCGAGCAGGCCGCGCCGCACGCCCGCGGCGACGGCCGCACAGGCGCCGGTGCCGCAGGCCAGCGTTTCGCCGGCGCCGCGTTCGTAGACGCGCAGACGGATCTGGTGGCGGTCGACGACCTGCATGAAGCCGACGTTGACGCGGCGCGCGAAGCGCGGGTGCGATTCGACCAGCGGGCCGATCACACCGACCGGCGCGGCGTCGACATCGTCGACCACCTGCACGGCGTGCGGGTTGGAAATGGCCACGGTCGAGATCGCCACGCTGCGCGGCAGGCCGGCCGGCGCGTCGATCTCCAGGTTCCAGACCGTATCCTGGCCCTGCGTCTGGGCGCTCAGGCCGGTGGAGTCGAACGGCAGGGACGGCGGGTCGAAGCGGGTGCTGCCCATGTCGACGGTGACCTGCTCGTCTTCGCCCTCGTCCAGCACGATGACGCCGGTCACGATCTCGGCGCGCAGCGGATTGCGCGCCGACAGGCCTTGCTCGTGCACGAAACGCACGAAACAGCGCGCGCCGTTGCCGCAGTGTTCGACTTCGCTGCCGTCGGCGTTGAAAATGCGGTAGCGGAAATCGGCGTCGGCCCGCGTGGCGGGTTCGACCAGCAGGATCTGGTCGGCGCCGATGCCGAAATGGCGGTCGGCCAGCGCGCGGGCGCGCTCGGGCGTCATCGCTATGTCTTGACGGACGCCATCGAGCACGACGAAGTCGTTGCCCGCGCCGTGCATTTTGGTGAAGTTCCACATCATGCATGGATTATCACCCATTCCGACGCGGAAAGCCCCTGGACGCCCGGGATGGCCGCCGTTTCAGTACAGCTTGGGCTCGCCCAGCGGGCGCGTCTTGAAGCGGCGGTGCACCCAGTAATACTGGCTGGGGCAGCGCAGCACCCAGGACTCCAGTTCGCGGTTCAGGCGCGTCGTGGCGTCTTCCAGCGAACCGTCGCCCGGGAAGTCGGGCAGTTCCGGCAGGACTTCCACGTGATAGCGCCCGGTGCGCGGATCCCAGAAGTCGAGAATGGGCAGCACCGCGGCATTCCATTTGCGCGCCAGCTGGGCGGTGGCCAGCAGGGTCGCGGCCGGCACGCCGAAAAAAGGCACGAAGATCGATCCGGCGCGTCCGAAATCCATGTCGGGCAGGTAGTAGACCGGCCGCGGTTCGCGCAGGTGGCGCACCAGGTCGCGTACGCCGTCCTTGCGGCTGACCAGGAATACTTCGTTGAAGCGCGCCCGGCCGGCCCGGACGATGGCGTCGACCGCGGGATCGCTTTGCGGCGTGTACATGGTGGCGCCGCTGGGCACCTCCATGGTCAGGCGCGTGGCCGCCGCGTCCAGCGCCACGAAATGGGGCGCGAGCAGGATGACGGGGCGGCCTGCCGCGATCAGGGCATTGATGCGTTCGGCGCCGGTCTGGGTGACCATCTCGCGCACGGCTTCGGGCGAGCCGTACCACAGCACGCCGCGGTCGACGATGGATTGGCCCAGGGCGCGGAAATGCTCGCGCGTCCAGCGTTCGCGCACGGCTTCGGGCTGGCCGGGAAAGCACAGCTCCAGGTTGCGCCGCACGATGCGCACGCGCGAGCGCGCCAGCCGGTAGCTCAGCCAGCCCACCAGGGCGCCGGCCCGTTGGCGCGTGGCCGGGCGCATGCGTGCGAAGCCGCGCAGCATGGCGGTCAGCGCGCGGGTCTTGAATTGGCTCATCGTTCGGGTTCCTGCCGCGCGCTGTCGGGCGCCGGCGGTGCGCCACGCGGGACTTTGTAGCGGTTGTATCCCCACAGGTATTGCTCGGGGAAGCGCCGGATCAGCGACTCCATGGCGCTGTTGATCAGGGCGGCCTGCTCCTGCGGGCCGTCGGGCAGCGGCTCGGGCACGCGGGCATAGTGGATACGCCAGCCGCGCCCGCCCGGCAGGCGTTCGCCGGCGGTCAGGATGACGGCCACGCCGGTCTGGCTCGCCAGCTTGCCGGGCAGCGTCATGGTGTAGGCCATGCGGCCGAAGAACGGCGCCCAGACGCCGTCGCCCACGCCCGGCGCCTGGTCGGGCAGCATGCCCACCGACTCGCCGCGCCGCAGGGTGCGCACGCCCTGCATGGTGGCGGGCACGGCGTTGACCGCCGAGGTGTTGCGCGCCGTCTCCAGTACCGGGGCCAGCGCGGCCTTGCGCGGTGGGCGGAACATCACCGTCATGGGCATCTGGCGCGCCAGGTAGCGCGCGGTGATTTTGAAGCAGCCCAGGTGCGGCGTCAGGAACAGGATGCCGCGCCCCTCGGCGCGCGCCGCCTCGACGATGGCGTAGTCATCCGACACCACTTTTCCCAGGCTTTGTTCGTTGCGAAACCACACCTTGGGCATTTCCAGGATCATGGCCCCGATTTCGCCGGCGGCGCGCCGGGCGAAGGCGGGCTGGGGATAGCCGGCCTGGGCGGCATTGGCCCGCAGGCGGTCGCGGTATTTGCCGGGAAAGGCATACGCCAGCCGTCCCAGCAGCCGGCCGGCCGCATGCAGGAACGGCAGCGGCAGGGCCGCGGCCATACGTAACAGGGTGACGAGCATCGATGCGAATGAAAGGGCGGTACGTTGGGCGTTGGCCTGGCGTGTCCGCTATTTGTATAGAAGGACTCAGCCAAGCATAAAGTGCGCATTTTCGCCTAAAATGCTCGGGTCGCCGAGTTAACCGACAACTTGCGGGGCGACAGCGGGGGTGGCGCAGGTGCGCCAAGTCCGCGCAAAATCCGCTAAAGCGTCGCGCCCAGATCTTCCGTACATAGCGATCCCGGGGTGCAGCGCGCCTCGTAACCTATGCGCCGGCTTCAGGCCGGTACGTGAGGAAGTATCTGTGGCCAATAACGATTTTCTGTTTACCTCCGAATCCGTCTCCGAAGGGCACCCCGACAAGGTCGCCGACCAGATTTCGGACGCGATCCTCGACGCCATCTTTACGCAGGACCCCAACGCCCGCGTAGCCGCCGAAACGCTGTGCAACACCGGCCTGGTGGTGCTGGCCGGCGAGATCACCACCACCGCCAACGTCGACTACATCCAGGTCGCCCGCGACACGATCCGCCACATCGGCTATGACAACACCGAGTATGGCATCGACTACAAGGGTTGCGCGGTGCTGGTCGCCTACGACAAGCAGTCGCCCGACATCGCCCAGGGCGTGGACCGCAGTTCGGAAGACTATCTGAACCAGGGCGCCGGCGACCAGGGCCTGATGTTCGGCTATGCATGCGACGAGACCCCCGACCTGATGCCGGCGCCGATCTGGTATGCGCACCGCCTGGTGCAGCGCCAGAGCGAATTGCGCAAGGACGGCCGCCTGCCCTGGCTGCGTCCCGACGCCAAGTCGCAGGTGACGTTCCGCTACGTCGACGGCCGCCCGGCCGAGGTCGACACCGTGGTCCTGTCCACCCAGCACTCGCCCGAGATTTCGCAGGCCTCGATCCGCGAGGCGGTGATCGAGGACATCATCAAGCCCAGCTTTCCCGAGGGCCTGATCACGCCCAAGACCAAGTTCCTGGTCAACCCGACCGGCCGCTTCGTCATCGGCGGCCCGCAGGGCGATTGCGGCCTGACCGGCCGCAAGATCATCGTCGACACCTACGGCGGCGCGTGCCCGCACGGCGGCGGCGCGTTCTCGGGCAAGGATCCGTCCAAGGTCGACCGCTCGGCCGCCTACGCCGCCCGCTACGTGGCCAAGAACGTGGTGGCCGCGGGCCTGGCGCGCCAGTGCCAGGTGCAGGTCAGCTACGCCATCGGCGTGGCCGAGCCGATCAACATCACGGTGTACACCGAAGGCACCGGCGTGATTCCCGACGAGCAGATCGCCAAGCTGGTGCGCGAGCACTTCGACCTGCGCCCCAAGGGCATCGTCAACATGCTGGACCTGCTGCGCCCCATCTACACCAAGACCGCTGCCTACGGGCACTTCGGCCGCTCGGAGCCGGAGTTCTCCTGGGAAGCCACCGACAAGGCCGCCGCGCTCAAGCAAGGCGCCTGAGCCGTTCTCCCGTGTCGCGAAACGCCCCGCCTGGCGGGGCGTTTTGCTTGGCCGCGCCGGCGGCAGGGATATCGGAACCGGGACGGGGTCCCGATGCTAAGCTGTTGCCCATGACTGATGCTTCTTTTCCCGTCGCGCCACGGGTCGAGTCCGATGAGACGCCCGACCGGCCGGCGCGGGTCTTCACCGCTACCGACTCGCCCTGCGTGGCGGTCTGCTCCACCCTGTTCGACGATATCTGCCGCGGCTGCGGCCGCACGGCGATGGAAGTCGCCAACTGGGTGTTCATGAGCGAAGAGGAAAAGCGCGAGGTCTGGGTACGCATCCAGGCCCAGGGGTATCCGCGCCGCAACAACTACTGAGGGGCGCACGGCGGCCTGTCTTGGCCATGTCACATCGCGCGGGCTAAATCGCGGCATTGTCCACCTGCCGTCCCGCACCATGCGCATCGTCCTCGTCACGGATGCCTGGCATCCGCAAGTCAACGGCGTGGTCCGTACCTGGACCACCATGCAAGGCCTGCTGCAGGATTGGGGGCACGAGTTGATCGTGGTCAGCCCGCAGGGCAGCCGTACCGTGCCGGCGCCGTCCGAGCCGGACCTGCGCCTGTGCCTGCAGCCGGGGCGCCAGTTGCGCCGCGTGCTGGGCGATGTCGTGCCCGATGCGCTGCACATCGCCACGGAAGGGCCGCTGGGCCTGGCCGCGCGCCGCATGGCGCTGCGCCGCGGCTGGCGCTTCACCACTTCGTTCCACACGATGTTTCCCGACTACCTGCAGGCGCGCATGGGCATTCCGGCGGGCCTGCCGTGGCGCTACCTGCGCTGGTTCCACCGGCCGTCGCAGCGGGTCCTGGTACCCACGCCCACCGTGCGCGACATCGTGGCGCGGCGCGGCCTGGGCAATCTGCAGGTATGGTCGCGCGGCGTCGATGCGCGCCGTTTCGCGCCCGGGCCGCGCGATTTCCTGCCCGAGCTGCCGCGCCCGCTGTTTCTCTGCGTGGGCCGCGTGGCGCGCGAGAAGAACCTGGATGCCTTCCTGTCGCTGGCGCTGCCGGGCAGCAAGGTGATCGTGGGCGGCGGCCCCGACGAAGCCCGCCTGCGCAGGAAGTTTCCGGCCGCGCATTTCGCCGGCCCGCAGGCCGATGACCGCCTGGCGGCCTACTACAACGCCGCCGATGTGTTCGTCTTTCCCAGCCTGACCGACACGTTCGGCCTGGTGATGCTGGAGGCCATGGCTTGCGGCACGCCGGTGGCGGCCTTTCGCAGCGAAGCGCCGCTGGCCGTGGTGCAGCAGGGCGCCACCGGCTTTCTCGACGACGACCTGGCGCAGGCCTGCCGCGCCGCGCTGGCGCTGGATCGCGACGAGGTGCGGGCGCATGCGCTGACGCGTACCTGGGACGCGGTGGCGCGCGACCTGCTGGCGGCGTTCACGCCGCTGGTCGAGGCGCCGCTGGCCTTGCCGCCGGCCGCCCAGCGCATATGACGCGCCTTGCATGCGTCACCGTTTGCGGGGCCACGGCGAGCCGGTACAATGCCGCCTATCCCTGAGGAGCGCTGCGACGACCCGGGCCGTGTCCACGGCATGCCGGTCGCCAGGCTCAGGAAATCCTTGTTCACGCGCCGCACATCGCGCGGCGCCGCAGCAACGGCGCTCACCTTTGTCGCATGAAGCGGGAAAGGCGAGTACGCGCCGTGCGGATCATGGTGCTACGCGTTGTCCGGCTTCATTGCGCGCCGTTCGACTTTCACGTGGAGCCACACCATGAATGCTGTAACCGATAAATCCGTTGCCGACTATATCGTCGCCGATATGGCGCTGGCCGGCTGGGGCCGCCGCGAGCTGGCCATTGCCGAGACCGAGATGCCCGGCCTGATGGCGATTCGCGACGAGTACGCCGCCAGCCAGCCGCTCAAGGGCGCGCGCATCGCCGGCAGCCTGCACATGACGATCCAGACCGGCGTGCTGATCGAAACGCTGGTGGCGCTGGGCGCCGAAGTGCGCTGGGCCTCGTGCAACATCTTCTCGACCCAGGACCACGCCGCTGCGGCCATTGCCGCCACCGGCACGCCGGTGTTCGCCATCAAGGGCGAAACCCTCGAGGAGTACTGGCAGTACACCCACAAGATCTTCGAATGGCCCGAAGGCCGCCATGCCAACATGATCCTGGACGACGGCGGCGATGCCACCCTGCTGCTGCACCTGGGCGCGCGCGCCGAGCAGGACATCTCGGTGCTGGCCAAGCCCGGCAGCGAGGAAGAGCGCGTGCTGTTCGCGGCCATCAAGGAAACCCTGGGGCGCGATCCCAAGTGGTACTCGACCCGCCTGGCCCAGATCAAGGGCGTGACCGAGGAAACCACCACCGGCGTGCACCGCCTGTACCAGATGTCGCAAAAGGGCGAGCTGGCCTTTGCCGCCATCAACGTCAATGACTCGGTCACCAAGTCGAAGTTCGACAACCTGTACGGTTGCCGCGAGTCGCTGGTCGACGGCATCAAGCGCGCCACCGACGTGATGGTGGCCGGCAAGATCGCGGTGGTGGCCGGCTATGGCGACGTGGGCAAGGGCTGCGCCCAGGCGCTGGTCGCGCTGCGCGCGCAAGTGTGGGTGACCGAGATCGATCCGATCTGCGCCCTGCAGGCCGCGATGGAAGGCTTCAAGGTCGTCACCATGGAAGAGGCCGCTGCGCACGCCGATATCTTCGTGACCGCCACCGGCAACTACCACGTCATCACGCGCCAGCACATGGAAGCCATGAAGGACCAGGCCATCGTGTGCAACATCGGCCACTTCGACAACGAGATCGACGTCGCCGGGCTGGAAAACTGCCAGTGGGAAGAGATCAAGCCGCAGGTCGATCACGTGATCTTCCCCGACGGCAAGCGCATCATCCTGCTGGCCAAGGGCCGCCTGGTGAACCTGGGCTGCGCCACCGGCCACCCGTCCTTCGTGATGTCCTCGTCGTTCGCCAACCAGACCATCGCGCAGATCGAGCTGTTCACGCGCAACGAGGCCTACACCACGGGCCAGGTCTACGTGCTGCCCAAGCACCTGGACGAGAAGGTGGCGCGCCTGCATCTGAAGAAACTGGGCGTCAAGCTGTCGACGCTGAGCAAACAGCAGGCCGACTACATCGGCGTGCCGGTCGAAGGGCCCTTCAAGCCGGACCACTATCGCTATTGATGGATGTAGCACAATAGGGGCGGGGCCGCGCCATCGTGGCGCTGCCCGCCTCATACCAAGGAGATCGAACATGGCTCTGATTCTGGTCTGGATCCTCAATGCAGTCGCGCTGCTGGCGGTGGCCTATCTGCTGCACGGCATCACGGTGGCCAGCTTCGGCTCCGCGCTGGTGGCGGCGCTGGTGCTCGGCTTGCTGAACATGCTGGTCAAGCCGGTGCTGGTCCTGCTGACGCTGCCTATCACCATAGTCACGCTCGGCCTGTTTCTGATCATTCTCAACGCCCTGTTGTTCTGGTTCGCCGGCTCCGTGCTGCGCGGCTTCCAGGTCAACGGGTTCTGGTGGGCCGTGGCGGGAGCGATCCTGTACAGCATCATCGCCGGCCTGCTGACCAAACTGATCCCCTGATGACCCAATCCACTGCTCCCGCTTTCAGCCTGGAGTTTTTCCCGCCGCGCGACATCGCCGCCCAGGAGCGCCTGGTGCGCGCGGCCAAGCAGATGCTGGCGATCCAGCCGCGCTACGTCAGCGTCACCTTCGGCGCGGGCGGTTCCACGCGCGCCGGTACGGCCGACACCGTGCGCACGCTGCGCAATCTCGGCTGCGACGCGGCGCCGCACCTGTCCTGCATCGGCGCCACGCGCGACCAGCTGCGCGACATCCTGGCGGCCTACCGCGAGCAGGGCGTGCGCCGGCTTGTCGCGCTGCGGGGCGACCTGCCTTCGGGCATGGGCGGCGACGCGGGCGAACTGCGCTACGCCAGCGATCTGGTGGCCTTCATCCGCCAGGAAACCGGCGACTGGTTCCATATCGAGGTGGCCGCCTACCCCGAGATGCATCCGCAAGCCGAAAGTCCGTCGGCCGATCTGGCGCATTTCGTCAACAAGGTGCAGGCTGGCGCCGACGCGGCCATCACGCAGTACTTCTTCAACCCCGACGCGTATTTCGATTTCGTCGAACGCGCGCAGGCCAAGGGTGTGGCCATACCCATCGTGCCGGGCATCATGCCCATCACCAACCACACCCAGCTGGTGCGTTTCTCGGAGATGTGCGGGGCCGAAATCCCGCGCTGGATCCGCCTGCGCCTGGCCGAGTACGGGGACGACAAGGCCTCGATCCGCGCCTTCGGCCTGGATGTCGTGTCCGAGCTGTGCCAGACCCTGCTGGAAAACGGCGCGCCCGGCGTGCATTTCTACACGCTCAACCACGCCGAAGCCACGCTCGGCATCTGGAAGGCGCTCAACGCCTAGCTGTGAAGATTCAATAGGTTGTATGCATGGTTCATCCGAACCGGATTTGAGAAACTGGAAATCGCCAACCCCCCAGTTCACTCAAGGAGCCCGGCCGGATGAACACCCATAAGCATGCCCGATTGACCTTCCTACGTCGACTCGAAATGGTCCAGCAATTGATCGCCCATCAAGTTTGTGTGCCTGAAGCGGCCCGCGCCTATGGGGTCACCGCGCCGACTGTGCGCAAATGGCTGGGCCGCTTCCTGGCTCAGGGCCAGGCGGGCTTGGCCGATGCGTCCTCGCGCCCGACGGTCTCGCCCCGAGCGATTGCGCCGGCCAAGGCGCTGGCTATCGTGGAGCTGCGCCGCAAGCGGCTGACCCAAGCGCGCATCGCCCAGGCGCTGGGCGTGTCAGCCAGCACCGTCAGCCGCGTCCTGGCCCGCGCCGGTCTGTCGCACCTGGCCGACCTGGAGCCGGCCGAGCCGGTGGTGCGCTACGAGCATCAGGCCCCCGGCGATCTGCTGCACATCGACATCAAGAAGCTGGGACGTATCCAGCGCCCTGGCCACCGGGTCACGGGCAACCGACGCGATACCGTTGAGGGGGCCGGCTGGGACTTCGTCTTCGTGGCCATCGATGACCACGCCCGCGTGGCCTTCACCGACATCCACCCCGACGAGCGCTTCCCCAGCGCCGTCCAGTTCCTCAAGGACGCAGTGGCCTACTACCAGCGCCTGGGCGTGACCATCCAGCGCTTGCTCACCGACAATGGCTCGGCCTTTCGCAGCCGCGCCTTCGCCGCGCTGTGCCATGAGCTGGGCATCAAGCACCGCTTTACCCGACCTTACCGCCCACAGACCAATGGCAAGGCCGAACGCTTCATCCAGTCGGCCTTGCGTGAGTGGGCTTACGCTCACACCTACCAGAACTCCCAACACCGAGCCGATGCCATGAAATCCTGGCTACACCACTACAACTGGCATCGACCCCACCAAGGCATCGGGCGCGCTGTACCCATCTCCAGACTCAACCTGGACGAATACAACCTATTGACAGTTCACAACTAGGCTGTCCGTCCGGACAGCCGAGCATTCAACACAGGGGCGCCATCTCCTGATCGCGGCCGGCAGAGCCGCAGGCGCCCCACAGGAGACAAGAGAATGAAGATAAGTACGGTATTTTTTGCCGCGCTCGTCGGCGTCGCGGCAAGCGCGCCCGCCCATGCCGAGGGCCGGCTCGACAAGATCAAGTCCTCGGGCACCATCACCATCGGGCATCGCGACGCCTCCATCCCGTTTTCGTACCTGGACGACAAGCAGAAACCGATCGGCTACTCGATGGAAATCTGCGAGAAGGCGGTCGAGGCCATCAAGGCCAAGCTGGGCATGGCGCAGATCAAGGTCAACCTGGTGCCGGTGACCTCGTCGACGCGCATCCCGCTGGTGGCCAACGGCACCGTGGACCTGGTCTGCGGCTCCGCCACCAATACCGTGGAGCGCCAGCAGCAGGTCGCGTTCGCGCCGACCACCTTCGTGACCGCGACGCGCTTCGCGGCCAAGAAATCGTCCAACCTCAAGAAGCTGGATGACATGAAGGGCAAGACCGTGGTCTCCACGGCCGGCACCAGCAATATCCGCTGGCTGACGCAGGCCAACGAAAAAGATAGCCTGGACATGCGCATCATCCCCACCAAGGACCACCCCGCCGCCATGCTGACGGTCGCCAACGGCCGGGCCGCCGCGTTCTTCATGGACGATGTGCTGCTGGCAGGGCTGGTCGCGACCGAGCGCAAGCCGGACGAGTGGATGATCAGCGAGGACACCTACACGGTGGAGCCCTACGCGCTGATCCTGCCCAAGGATGATCCCGCATTCAAGAAGGTGGTCGACGACACCGTGACCGGCATGATGCGCGATGGCAGCCTGGCCAAGCTGTACAAGAAATGGTTCGAATCGCCGATTCCGCCGCGCAACGTCAACCTGCACCTGCCGATGAGCGCGGCGCTGCAGCGCGTCATCGCGAATCCGACCGATTCGGCGGACCCTGCCACCTATCGTTGAGCGCGGGCCGGGGCCAGCCCCGCGCCCCGCGCTCGCCGCGTCCGCCGTGCCGTCCCGCCTGCGCAGCCTGGATACAACCATGAACTACAACTGGAATTGGCATATTTTTCTTGAGATGTCGCCGACCGGCGGCATCTACCTGGGCACGCTGCTGACCGGCATGGCGTGGACGCTCGGCACCGCGGCGCTGGCCTGGATCCTGGCGCTGGGCATCGGCATCGTGGTGGGCGTGGCCCGCACCACGCAGTCGAAATGGGCGCGCATCCTGGGCGCCACGTACGTCGAGTTCTTCCGCAACATTCCGCTGCTGGTGCAGATGTTCCTCTGGTACTTCGTCGTGCCCGAAATCCTGCCGGTGCAGCTTGGCGACGCGATCAAGAGCATCCCGCCGCCATGGGGCATCTTCATCCCGGCGGTCCTGTGCCTGGGCTTCTACACCTCGTCGCGGGTGGCCGAACAGGTGCGCGCCGGCATCGAGTCGCGTCCGGCCAGGCAGCGCATGGCGGCCACCGCGCTGGGCATGCGGCCCAGCCAGGTGTACCGGTACGTGCTGCTGCCGACCTCGTTTCGCATCATCCTCCCGCCGCTGACCTCGGAACTGCTCAACCTCATCAAGAACACCTCGGTGGCATTCACCATCGGCCTGCTCGAACTGGTCGGCGCGGCCCGCTCGATGCAGGAATTCAGCTTCCAGGTCTTCGAAGCCTTCGCCGGCGCGACGCTTTGCTACTTCCTGCTCAACCTGATCGTGCTGCGCGCAATGCGATACATTGAAACGCGGCTGGCCGTGCCGGGCTTCATCGGCCCCGTCTCCGCCACCACCAAACTGGCTCCGACATGAACGAATTCGACTTCGACGTCATAGGACGCTCCCTGGGATACCTGTTCCGCGACGGCATGGTGTTCACGCTCAAGCTGACGTTCCTGTCCACGGCCATGGGGCTGGCGCTGGGAACCCTGCTGGCGATGTGCCGCCTGTCGGGCATCAAGCCGCTGAGCGCGGTCGCCGCCGCGTACGTGAACGGGCTACGCGCCTTGCCGCTGATCCTGGTCATCTTCTGGTTCTACTTCCTGGTGCCCTACATAGGCGGCTGGCTGACCGGCGCCGGCAGGCCGCTGCAGGTGGGCGGCTTCACCTCGGCGCTGATCACCTTCACCCTGTTCGAGGCCGCCTACTTCTGCGAAATCATGCGCGCCGGTATCCAGTCCATTCCGCGCGGCCAGACCTCGGCCGCCTACGCCATCGGGCTCAATTACTGGCAGACGATGGCTTATGTGGTCCTGCCCCAGGCGCTGCGCAACATGGCGCCGGTCCTGCTCACCCAGACCATCGTCCTGTTCCAGGACACCTCGCTGGTCTACGTGCTGTCGCTGACCGACTTCCTGGGAGCGGGCATCAACGTCGCCCAGCGCGACAACCGGCTGGTGGAAATGTATCTCTTCGTCGCGGCGGTGTACTTCGTCATGAGCTTCGCGGCATCGCGATTCGTGCACTACCTGCAGCAACGCAACACCATGGCCGCGTAAGCGCGGCGAAGAACAGGACGTCACATGATAGAAATCAAGAATGTCAGCAAGTGGTATGGCGCGACGCAGGTGCTCAATGACTGCGTGACCAGCGTGGCCAGCGGCGAAGTCGTGGTCGTCTGCGGCCCGTCGGGCTCGGGCAAGTCCACGCTCATCAAGACCGTCAACGGGCTGGAGGCCTTCCAGAAGGGCGAAATCATCGTCGACGGCGTTTCGGTGGGCGCGCACGCCATCGCCCTGCTGGAGCGGGTCGGCCTGCAGGCGCACCAGCACAAGTATCCCGGCCAGTTGTCCGGCGGGCAGCAGCAGCGGGTCGCCATCGCCCGCGCGCTGGCCATGCAGCCCATCGCCATGCTGTTCGACGAACCCACCTCGGCCCTGGACCCGGAAATGGTCAACGAAGTGCTCGACGTGATGATCGACCTGGCGCGCGAGGGCATGACCATGATGGTGGTGACGCACGAGATGGGCTTTGCCCGCAAGGTCGCCGATCGCGTCATCTTCATGGACGCCGGCAGTATCGTCGAAGACTGCCGCAACGACGACTTCTTCCAGAACATGGATCAACGCTCCCCGCGGGCGCGGCATTTCCTGTCCAAGATCATTTCCCACTGACCGCCATGCCTAGCGACGACGACAAGCAATTCGAGGGCCGCTTCCTGGGCGTGCTGGGCGGCATGGGGCCGATGGCCGGCGCCAGTTTCATGCAACGGCTGGTGGCGCTGACCGAAGCCGCCTGCGACCAGCAGCATGTACCGGCCATCCTGTGGAACGACCCGCGCGTGCCGGACCGGCCCGCTGGGCAATCCGGACAGGGCGCCGATCCGCTGCCGTGGATGCGCCACGGCATACGGCGGCTGGAGCAGGCCGGCGCCACCGCGATCGCCATCCCCTGCAATACCGCTCACGTCTGGTATCCGCAACTGGCGCAATCGGCGAGCGTGCCCGTCCTGCATATCGTGGAGGCGGTGCTGGACGACCTGCGGCGCCAGGGCATCCATGCGGGCCGCGTCGGCCTGCTGGCCACCGCCACGACGCTGCGGCTGGGCCTGTACCAGCATGAAATGCTGGCGCAAGGCTACGAACCGGTCGTGCCGCCCGTCGACCTGATAGATGGCCTGTGCGCGCAATCGATACGCCTGGTCAAGCAGAACCTGCTGCCGCAGGCACTGCCGCCGGCGCTGGCGTGCATCGACAGCCTGCGCGCCATGGGCGTGGACGCCATCGTGCTGGGGTGTACGGAGTTGCCGCTGGCGCTGCCGCACGCGTTGCGCGCGGAGCTGGGCGTCGCGATGACCGACTCGATCGACGCGCTGGCGCTGGCCGGGCTGGGCTGGTATCGCCGCGGCGGCTGAAGTTCCGGCCGCCGGGGCTGGTGAGCGGGGAGCTCTTGCGGGCGCCCCGCCGCCGCATCAGAAGATGTGGCGGATTCCCACCGCGGCGCCGATCTGCTTGTCGTCGCCCTGGATTTCGCCGGTGGCAGCGTCCTTGACCTTGTTGTAGTCGATGGTGCCGTAAACCTGCGTGCGCTTGGAGAGCGCGTACTCGGCCACCCCGACCAGCGCGTAGCGCTTGCCCTTGTCGCCTTCCTCGACCAGGTTCTTGCTGGTGTCGTAGTACGCGGCGCCCGTCAACGCCCAGCGCGGCGTGGCCTGCCAGGTGACGCCGGCGAAATAGCCGTTGTCCTTGCGCTCCAGGCCGCTGTCCGGCAGGCTGGTATTGCCCATCACGGCATTGACGAAACCGGTCTCATCGCGGCCATTGAAGTACCCGATGAACACCTTGGCGGTCTCGAACTTGTACGAGGCGTTGAGGTTCCAGACCCGCTGCTGGTAGTCGGAGTTGCTGGCCGAGTGCGTCAGCATGTAGCCGCCGCCGATCGAGAACGGGCCGGTCGTATAGGACAGCGTGCCGCCATACTGTTCGCCCAGCTTGTGGTCCTCGAAGCTGTCGCTGAACGCATACGACAGGATCATGTCGAAACCGGCCAGCTTGTCGTTGCGATAGCGCACCGAGTTGGAGCTGCGCGCGCGCGACATCGCCACCGGCAGCCACGAGTTCTGCGCATAGTTGCCGACGGTCAGCGGGTCGTACGAATCGGCCAGGATCGTGAACAGGGGCGTGTCCTGGCGGCCCAGCGAGATCGCGCCGATCTCGCCGCCGTCCAGGCCGACGTAGGCGTGGCGGTTGAAGAAGCTGTCGGGATCGGAGCGCTCGCCGTTCTGGACATTGAACCCGCTTTCCAGGCGGAAGAAGGCCTTCATGCCATCGCCCAGGTCTTCCACGCCGCGCAGGCCCCAGCGGCTGTTGGAGATGGCGCCGTTTTCCATCGACACGCGGCTGTTGCCGTTGTCGTTGCCGGTGCTCAGGTAGCGGACGCTGACGTCGGCGATTCCGTACAGCGTGACACTGGTTTCGGCGTGGGCGGTACCCACGAACATGCCTGCCAGCGCGACGGCTGGGATCAGTCGCTTCATTTTCCAGTCTCCTCTTTTTCGGACGTGAGTTGCCCGAATTGTTATCAATACCGCCACTGCGGGCGGCTTGCGCGGGTAGCGCTGGCCGTAACCTTAGCACCATCGCCACGCTCAGCGCGCGGTTTGGGCGTCCAGTTCGTCGATAACGTTGCGCCGCAGCCGCAGCAGCCATAACCCGGGCAGCGCGATGAGGACGGTGACGATGAAAAAGCCCGGCCAGTCGAGCCACTCGACCAGCACCGGCGTCAGCGGCCCGGCCAGGTAGGTGCGGCCCACCGCGGCCAGCGCCGACAGCAGCGCGAACTGCGTGGCCGAGAACTGCTGGCGGCACATCGCCATCAGCAGCGCCACGAAGGAGGCCGTGCCCAGGCCGCCGCACAGGTTCTCGACGCCGACCGCCAGCCCCATCAGGTAGAGGTTCTTGGGGCTGACGGCGATCAGCCAGTAGCCCAGGTTGGAGACGGCCTGCAGCAGGCCGAACGCCATCAGCGAGCGGTACAGGCCCCAGCGCGTCATGATGGAGCCGCCGGCCAGCGCGCCGACGATGGTGGCGGCCAGGCCCAGCACCTTGTTGACGGTGCCGACCTCGGTGGCGCTGAACCCGGCGCCGCGCAGCAGGAAGGTGGTGGACAGCGCGCCGGCGAAGGCGTCGCCCAGCTTGTACAGGACGATCAGCAGCAGCATGTCGATGGCGCCGCGGCGGCTGAAGAACTCGCGAAAGGGTTCGACCACCGCCGCGCCGAGATCGCGCGGCGGGTTGGCCGGCCGCTCGGGCTCGGGCGCCCATAGCGTGCCCAGCGCGCACGCCAGCATCAGGCCGCCCATCAGCACATAGGTGTTGCCCCAGCCCAGCCAGCGATCGGCCACGATGAGCGCCAGGCCGCCGGAGACGATCATGGCCAGCCGGTAGCCCATGACCCGCATCGCGGCCCCGGCGCCGCGCTCTTCCTGGCGCAGCACATCGGTGCTGTAGGCGTCGAAGGCGATGTCCTGCGACGCCGACAGGAAGGCCACCAGCACCGCCACCAGGGCCAGCGGCAGCAGGGCCGAGCCCGGCGACAGCATGCCCATCACCATGATGGCGGCGGCCAGCAGCACCTGGGTCAGCAGCATCCAGCCGCGGCGGCGCCCCAGGAACGGCGGCACGTAGCGGTCGATGAGCGGGGCCCAGAGGAATTTCAGCGTATAGGCGGTGCCGGCCAGCGTCAGGAAGCCTATGCTCTGCAACGAGACGTTCTCGACCGTGGCCCAGGCCTGCAGCGTGCCGCTGCTCAGCGCCAGCGGCAGGCCGCTGGCAAAGCCCAGCACCAGCAGCGGCGCCACGCGGCGGTTGGTATAGACCTTGGTGGTTTCGGTCGCGGCGGTAATGGCGGATCTCCCGTGGAACGACCGGTAGGCGCGCCGGTCCTGCTAGCTGTGAACTGTCAATAGGTTGTATTCGTCCAGGTTGAGTCTGGAGATGGGTACAGCGCGCCCGATGCCTTGGTGGGGTCGATGCCAGTTGTAGTGGTGTAGCCAGGATTTCATGGCATCGGCTCGGTGTTGGGAGTTCTGGTAGGTGTGAGCGTAAGCCCACTCACGCAAGGCCGACTGGATGAAGCGTTCGGCCTTGCCATTGGTCTGTGGGCGGTAAGGTCGGGTAAAGCGGTGCTTGATGCCCAGCTCATGGCACAGCGCGGCGAAGGCGCGGCTGCGAAAGGCCGAGCCATTGTCGGTGAGCAAGCGCTGGATGGTCACGCCCAGGCGCTGGTAGTAGGCCACTGCGTCCTTGAGGAACTGGACGGCGCTGGGGAAGCGCTCGTCGGGGTGGATGTCGGTGAAGGCCACGCGGGCGTGGTCATCGATGGCCACGAAGACGAAGTCCCAGCCGGCCCCCTCAACGGTATCGCGTCGGTTGCCCGTGACCCGGTGGCCAGGGCGCTGGATACGTCCCAGCTTCTTGATGTCGATGTGCAGCAGATCGCCGGGGGCCTGATGCTCGTAGCGCACCACCGGCTCGGCCGGCTCCAGGTCGGCCAGGTGCGACAGACCGGCGCGGGCCAGGACGCGGCTGACGGTGCTGGCTGACACGCCCAGCGCCTGGGCGATGCGCGCTTGGGTCAGCCGCTTGCGGCGCAGCTCCACGATAGCCAGCGCCTTGGCCGGCGCAATCGCTCGGGGCGAGACCGTCGGGCGCGAGGACGCATCGGCCAAGCCCGCCTGGCCCTGAGCCAGGAAGCGGCCCAGCCATTTGCGCACAGTCGGCGCGGTGACCCCATAGGCGCGGGCCGCTTCAGACACACAAACTTGATGGGCGATCAATTGCTGGACCATTTCGAGTCGACGTAGGAAGGTCAATCGGGCATGCTTATGGGTGTTCATCCGGCCGGGCTCCTTGAGTGAACTGGGGGATCGGCGATTTCCAGTTTCTCAAATCCGGTTCGGATGAACCATGCATACAACCTATTGAATCTTCACAGCTAGCGGATAGTAGCAATCCGCGCCGGCTTGCGGATGTCAGGACGCAGCGAAACGATACAGCGCCAATGTACTGCGCCAACTGGGGAATACGCGGACTTCCCTGCCCTCGTTGAACGTGGCGCGCTGCAGGATGCGCAGGCCCAGGGTGCCGGCCAGATCCTCGAAATCGCGCAGCGTGCAGAGGTGGATGTTGGGCGTGTTGTACCACTGGTACGGCATCTGGCCGGTCACGGGCATGCGGCCGCGCAGGATCGACCAGCCATGCGGCCAGTAGCCGAAGTTGGGAAACGACACCACGCCATGGCGCGCCACCCGCGCCATTTCGCGCAGGATGTGCTCGGTACGGTGCATGGACTGCAGGGTCTGCGACAGCACCACGGTGTCGAACTGCTGGTCGTCGAACAGCGCCAGGCCATCTTCCAGGTTCTGCTGGATGACCTCGACGCCGCGCTGCACGCAGGCGATCACGTAGTTGTCGTCGATCTCGACGCCGGCGCCGCGCACCTGGCGATGGTCGCGCAGGTACGCCAGCAGCGCGCCGTCGCCGCACCCCAGGTCCAGCACGCGCGAGCCGGGCTCGATCCAGCCGGCGATGCGCGCCAGGTCGGGCCGCAGGGCGGCGGGTTCGAAACGGGCCGAAACGGGGCTCATGCGGAATTTCCCTCCGGCGCGACGGCGCCGTTCAGGCCCAGTTCGCGCGCAATCCGTTCGTAGTAGCCGCGCACTACCGCGTGATAGCGCGCGTCATCCAGCAGGAAGGCGTCGTGGCCGTGCGGTGCGTCGATCTCGGCATAGGTGACCGGGCTGCCGTTCTTGAGCAGCGCGCGCACCATTTCGCGCGAACGCTCGGGCGGAAAACGCCAGTCGGTCGAGAACGAAACCAGCAGGAAATCGGCCGTGGCCGGCGCCAGCGCGCGCGCCAGGTCGCCACCGGTGGCGCGCGCCGGGTCGAAATAATCCAGCGCGCGGGTGATCAGCAAATAGGTATTGGCGTCGAAATAGCGCGAGAATTTCTCGCCCTGGTAGCGCAGGTAGGACTCGACCTCGAATTCGACATCGTAGCCATAGCGATAGGCGCCGTCGGCGGCCGGCTCGCGGCGCGTGCGGCCGAATTTCTCGGCCATGTCGTCGTCGGACAGGTAGGTGATATGGCCGATCATGCGGGCCACCGACAGGCCGCGCCCCGGCACCGTGCCGTGCGCGTAGTAGTCGCCGCCATGGAAATCGGGGTCGGTGATGATGGCGCGCCGCGCCACCTCGTTGAAACCGATGTTCTGCGCCGACAGGCGCGGCGTGCTGGCGACGACCACGCAATTGGCCACCCGCTGCGGGCAGGTGATGGCCCAGCTCAGGGCCTGCATGCCGCCCAGCGAACCGCCCATGACCGCGGCGAAGCGCTCGATGCCGAAATGATCCGCCACGCGCGCCTGGGCGCGCACCCAGTCTTCCACGGTCAGGACCGGGAACGCGGCGCCCCAGGGGCGGCCGGTGGCCGGATTGATGCTGGCCGGCCCGGTCGAGCCGAAGCACGAGCCCAGGTTGTTGACGCCGATGACGAAGTAACGATTGGTGTCTACCGGCTTGCCGGGCCCCACCATGTTGTCCCACCAGCCGACATCCTTGGGGTTGTCGGCGGACACGCCGGCCACATGGTGCGAGGCATTGAGCGCGTGGCAGACCAGAACCGCGTTGGTGCGCTGCGCATTGAGCGTGCCGTAGGTCTCGATGGCCAGTTCGTAGCCATTGAGGGTCTGGCCGCTGGCCAGCGGCAGCGGTTCGTCGAAACGCAGGAATACAGGAGCAACGATGCCGGCGGAACCCACGGCCGAAGGCGTGGCGGCGACAGGGGCGGCGGCCATGGCAGGCAACGCCGGATTCAGGACAGGATTGGTCATTCAGACCTCTTTAGCTGGATTTATAAGAGGCGCCCGCAAGCGGATCAGGCAAATCGGCGCCGAACAATGTGCGCAATTCTAGCACTGGCCGGAATCCGATGTTCGTGGCAGCATCGATATCTGCGATGCCTGCCGCGACGCGGCGCGTTTCCGGGACCTTCCGATGGCCCATATCTACCTGGACGAACTGCAGCACCTGGCCGCCGCCGCGCTGGCGGCGGCGGGCGCCAACCCCGACATGGCCGAGAGCACGGCGCGCGCCCTGGTGCACGCCGACAGCCAGGGCCTGGTGCCGCAAGGCGTGGCGCGCGTGCCCGGCTACGCCGCCCACCTGCGCGTGGGGCGCGCCAAGGGCGCCGCCCGGCCCAGGCTGGCGCGCGAGCACGGCGGCACGGCGCTGGTCGACGCGGGTTCGGGCCTGGCCTATCCGGCCTGCGCGCTGGCGGCCGCGCTGGCCATCGAACGGGCGCGCCAGCACGGCGTGGCATTCGTGGCGGTGGCCAACAGCCATCATTTCGGCGCCGCCGCCTACCACCTGGAGACCGTCGCCGCGGCCGGCCTGGTGGGCCTGGCCTTCGGCAACTCCCCGGCGGCCATGCCGGCCTGGGGCGGCCGGCGGGCGCTGCTGGGCACCAACCCGGTCGCGGCGGCCTTCCCGCGCCGCCGCGCCGCTGGAGATCAACCTGGCCCCGGGCGAGGCCACGCGCGGCCAGCTGATGATCGCCGCGCGCGACGGCGAGTCCATTCCGGAAGGCTGGGCGCTGGATGCCGAAGGCCGGCCCACCACCGACCCGCGCGCCGGCCTGGCCGGCACCATACTGCCCGCCGCGGGCGCCAAGGGAACCATGCTGGCGCTGATCGTCGAACTGCTGGTGTGCAGCCTCTCCGGCGCGCGGTTCGGCTTCGAGACCGAATCGCTGTTCGACGACGACGGCGAGCCGGCGCGACTGGGCCAGGCCTTCCTGGCCATCGACCCGGCCGCGCTGGCCGGCACCGACACCTACCTCGAACGCGTGGAAACCCTCATCGAGGCCATGCTCCACGACGATGGCGTGCGCCTGCCCGGCGAGCGCCGCAGCGCGGCCACCACCGCGCCGGCGCGCATGCCATTGGCGGGAATCAGCGCCAGCGCGTGGCCCAGGCTCAGCAGCATCAGCGGCACCGTCACCGCCCCCAGCATGCGGCTGGTCGCGACCAGCCAGTCCGGCACCGGAATGTCCAGCGCGCGCAGGGTCACCGCGGCCACCGAGGCCAGCAGGACCGGGCTCTTCCAGCTGCCGGGCGTGTTGGCGCCGGGCAGCATGCGCACGGCGATCGTGTGCGTCACGAAGGAGTTGACCGCGAAGAACGCCACCGCCGCCGACAGCCCGGCGTCGCCGAACGCCAGTTGCGAAACCGGCAGGCCGAGATTGCCGGCGTTGGGCACGAAGGCGGTGGGCAGCAGCGTGCGCACCGGCAGGCCGAACAGCCGCAGCAGGCCGGCGCACGCCAGCGCGCAGGCCAGCAGCGCCAGCAGCGAGGCGCCGGCGATGGCCAGCAGCGCGCGGTCGTCCAGTTGCGTGGTGACGAAAGTGTGGAACACCAGCGCCGGGGTGGTCACCGTGGTGACCAGCATGGTGATGAACGTGCCGCCGAAGGGGTAATCGCGCTTGGCCCAATAGGCGCCGATTCCCGCGCATGCCAGCAGGGGCAGCAGCAGCACGACGGCAGACCAGTAGAACTGTACGACGGCAAGCATGAACGAGGCTGGGCCTATTCAGATATGGATAAACGGCTTGATGCCGCCACGAATCGAGACTTGGCATGCCGGCGCGGCGCGCCGCATGATGGCCGGCCGCCCCTCATGGGCAAGGACGGGGTCCGCCATGCCGCAACGCACCACCCTCACCCCGCGCGAGCTGGACTGCCTGCACTGGTCGGCGCTGGGCAAGACCAGCTGGGAAACCGCCCGCATCCTGGGCATCGCCGCGCGCACGGTCGATTTCCACCTGGCCAATGCCTGCGCCAAGCTGGGTGTGGCCAACCGGCGCGCCGCGGTGGCCCACGCCGTGCAATGCGGGCTGCTGCCGGCGCTCACCGCCGCAGCTCCACCGCATCGATGAATTCGCGCGCCCGCTCGGCGGGCAAGGTCTGGCGGGTGCCGGCGGCCACGGCCTCGATCAGCATGTCGTCGGTCGCCCACACCCGCGCCAGCAGCCAGTCGTCGCGCTCGCCCGGCGGGGCATGGATCTCGATGTCGGCGCCCGGCGCGGGCAGCGGGTCGGGCGGCTGGACTCCCAGGTTGGCGTACAGCGAGCGCGCCAGCGCCTCGCCCAGCGCGCGCCGGCGCGCCGGATCGGCCGCCACCTCGGGCGGCAGCGGCGCATGGCCGATGGCGAATACCGCCTGCTCGACCCGCGCGGAGGTCAGCGAAAACCGCAGCGGCACCTCGGCCAGGGCCAGGTCGCGGGTGTCGGTCTGCACCCGGCCGGGGAACGCCGCGCGCACGCGGCCATCGGCCACGTCGATCTCGCGCCAGTTGTAACTGGGCGAACAGGCGGCCAGCAGCAGCGCGGCGCAGCCGGCCTGCCACAGGATCCGCACGCGTTTCTTGAGCATGAAACGAAACAGCGTTGAAATCATGGGTATGGGTTCGCTATCGACCTGCAGAGGCCTGAAATTGTCGCCGATTTCATTTACTCCCGCCGCGGACGGCGTCAGCCTGGCCAATTACGCCTGGCCGGCGGCCCCGGGCGTGGCCGCGCCGCTGCCCGGCCCGGGCACGCCCAGCATATACCTGCTGCATGGGCTGAGCGAGCACGCCGGCCGCTACGAGCGCCTGGCCGGCTGGCTGGCCGCGCGCGGCTGGCGGGTGGGCGCGCACGATCACCGCGGCCACGGCCGCTCGGGCGGCCCCCCCGGCCGGCCTGGCCCGACCCGACGACCTGGTGCGCGACGCCACGCAGCGGCTGCTGGACTGGAGCCGCGACTGCGGACGCCCGCCCATCCTGCTTGGCCACAGCCTGGGCGCGCTGGTGGCGGTGCGGTTGGCGCAGCGGCAATGGGCGCCGCTGGCCGGCCTGGTGCTCAGTTCGCCGCCGTTTCGCCTGCGCATCCCGGCCTGGTCGCGCCCGGCGCTGACCTGGCTGGCGCGCCGCCAGCCCGAACTGCGCGTGCCGCACGGCCTGGCGCCGGCCTGCATTTCGCATGACCGCGCGGTCGTGGCCGCCTAGCTGTGAACTGTCAATAGGTTGTATTCGTCCAGGTTGAGTCTGGAGATGGGTACAGCGCGCCCGATGCCTTGGTGGGGTCGATGCCAGTTGTAGTGGTGTAGCCAGGATTTCATGGCATCGGCTCGGTGTTGGGAGTTCTGGTAGGTGTGAGCGTAAGCCCACTCACGCAAGGCCGACTGGATGAAGCGTTCGGCCTTGCCATTGGTCTGTGGGCGGTAAGGTCGGGTAAAGCGGTGCTTGATGCCCAGCTCATGGCACAGCGCGGCGAAGGCGCGGCTGCGAAAGGCCGAGCCATTGTCGGTGAGCAAGCGCTGGATGGTCACGCCCAGGCGCTGGTAGTAGGCCACTGCGTCCTTGAGGAACTGGACGGCGCTGGGGAAGCGCTCGTCGGGGTGGATGTCGG
The DNA here is from genome assembly GCF_000306945.1 of Bordetella pertussis 18323. Taxonomy (NCBI): domain Bacteria; kingdom Pseudomonadati; phylum Pseudomonadota; class Betaproteobacteria; order Burkholderiales; family Alcaligenaceae; genus Bordetella; species Bordetella pertussis. Next base: position 3,517,858 of record NC_018518.1, read on the forward strand.
TGAAGGCCACGCGGGCGTGGTCATCGATGGCCACGAAGACGAAGTCCCAGCCGGCCCCCTCAACGGTATCGCGTCGGTTGCCCGTGACCCGGTGGCCAGGGCGCTGGATACGTCCCAGCTTCTTGATGTCGATGTGCAGCAGATCGCCGGGGGCCTGATGCTCGTAGCGCACCACCGGCTCGGCCGGCTCCAGGTCGGCCAGGTGCGACAGACCGGCGCGGGCCAGGACGCGGCTGACGGTGCTGGCTGACACGCCCAGCGCCTAGGCGATGCGCGCTTGGGTCAGCCGCTTGCGGCGCAGCTCCACGATAGCCAGCGCCTTGGCCGGCGCAATCGCTCGGGGCGAGACCGTCGGGCGCGAGGACGCATCGGCCAAGCCCGCCTGGCCCTGAGCCAGGAAGCGGCCCAGCCATTTGCGCACAGTCGGCGCGGTGACCCCATAGGCGCGGGCCGCTTCAGGCACACAAACTTGATGGGCGATCAATTGCTGGACCATTTCGAGTCGACGTAGGAAGGTCAATCGGGCATGCTTATGGGTGTTCATCCGGCCGGGCTCCTTGAGTGAACTGGGGGGTTGGCGATTTCCAGTTTCTCAAATCCGGTTCGGATGAACCATGCATACAACCTATTGAATCTTCACAGGTAGCCGGGCGCTGTCTTGACACCGTCCGGCGGCAATCGTGAACATGGCTGCTCACTGCCAGGAGCCATGCATGGGAACGCCCGTTCGCTATATCGACAAGACCCGCGATTACTACCTGCCCCAGGGATACGAAAAACCATATCAGTGGGCGCAGTACGACGACGTGCCGTTCACCCCGCTGGGCAAGCCGCTGTCCGAATGCCGTGTCACGCTGATTTCGACCAGCGAGATCTCCATCGTCGGAGACACGCACCCCGAGGACGAAACCCGCATGGGCATCGTCGGGGGCACGTACACCATCCCGTCCAGCCTGCCGGCCAGCCAGCTCTACAGCCCGTCGCGCAGTTTCGACCAGGCCGCCACCACCCTGGAGGACGTGGACGCCTTCTTCCCCACCACGCACCTGCATGCGGCCGCGCAGGCCGGGCGCATCGGCGGGGTGACGCAACGGTTCCATGGCGTGTTTAACGCCTACAGCCAGCGCCGCACGCGCGAGCGCGACGCGCCGCTCGTGCTGGAGCGCTGCAAGGAGGATGGCGCGGACGTGGCCATCCTGGTGCCGGTCTGCCCGGTCTGCCACCAGACCATCAGCCTGGTCAGTCGCCATCTCGAGGCCAACGGCATTCCGACCGTCATCCTGGCCGCGGCGCGCGATATCGTCGAGCATGTCGGCGTCGCGCGTGTCGTGCATACCGATTTCCCGCTGGGCAATCCGTGCGGCGAGCCCGGCAACGCCGCGCAGCAGCGCGAGATCCTCGAATACGGCTTCCAGCTGCTCGAACGCGCTTTCCTGCCGCGTACCACCGTGCAATCGCCCATGCGCTGGTCGGCCGGCGAGGCCTGGAAGGACCTGGTCTTCACGCCCGAGCAGCCGTGGAAGAGCGGTGAAACCGAACAGGACTGGCTGCGCAAGAAAGAGCTCTACAAGAAACTCAAACAGGAAGGCAAGGTATGAACATGGCCCACGACATCGTTGTCTACGCCACGCCGTTTTGCGCGCCATGCGAACGGCTCAAGAAATTCCTGCAGGAAAAGCAGGTGCCGTTCAGGTCGGTCGACCTGATGATGGATGAAGAGGCCGCCGAGAAGCTGGAGGACCTTGGCATCCGGTCCTCGCCGGTGCTGGAGGTGGACGGCCGCTATTATCACGGCGGCCAGTTGCAGCCCGACACCTTGGCCGCGCTGCTGGGCCTGCCATGAAAGGGCCGCTCGATGGCGTGAGAATCGTCGACCTGACGACGGTGCTGATGGGGCCGTTCGCGACCCAGATGCTCGGCGACATGGGCGCCGACGTCATCAAGATCGAGGCGCCGCACGGCGACGTGTCGCGCCAGATATGGCCCTATCGCCATCCCGGCATGGGCCATATGTTCATGAACGTCAACCGCAACAAGCGCTCGGTGGTGCTCGACCTCAAGCACGCCGAGGCGCGCAAGGCCCTGTTCGCGCTGCTGGCCGGGGCCGACGCGCTGATCTACAACATCCGGCCGCGCGCCATGGCGCGCATCGGGCTGTCGTACGACGAGGTGGCGCGGCACAACCCCCGCCTGCTTTACGTGGGCGCGTTCGGCTACAGCCAGCGCGGGCCCTATGCCGCCAAGCCCGCCTACGAAGACTTGATCCAGGGCGCGGTGGGCCTGCCGCATCTGTTCCAGCGCCAGGGCTCGCAGTGGCCCCACTACGCGCCGATCAATCTGGCCGACCGCACCGTGGGCCTGCAGATCGTCAATGCCGTGTGCGCGGGCCTGTTCTGCCGCGAGCGCACCGGCCAGGGGCAGCGCATCGATGTGCCGATGTTCGAGGCCATGCTCGCGCTGGTCATGGGCGAGCACCTGGGCGGCGCCGGTTTCGAGCCGCCGGTCGACGGGCTGGGGTACAACCGCATCCTCACGGCGGATCGCCGGCCGTTCGCGACCCGAGACGGCCACATCTGCGTGCTCATCTACAACGACAAGCAATGGCAGGGGTTCTGCCGGCTGATCGGACGGCCGGAACTGGCCGCCGATCCGCGCTACGCGACCGCCGCGAGCCGCAGCCAGCAATATTCCGAGATCAACGGCCTGCTCGCGTCGGAGTTCGCGCAGCGCGATACGCAGGATTGGATAGCGGCGTTCGAGGCGGCCGATATTCCGGTGCAGAAGATGAACGATCTGCAGGACATCCTGGACGATCCGCATCTGAACGCCATTGATTATTTCCAGGAACACCCGCATCCCACCGAAGGCACGATACGCACGACCGCGCCGCCGGTCGAATGGTCGGGCACGCCCGGCGGGTATCGCCGCCACGCGCCGCGGCTGGGCGAGCACACGCTCGAGGTATTGCGCGAAGCCGGCATCGGCCAGGGCGATATCGATGCGCTGCTTGCCAGTGGCGCCGCGCGGTGCGCCGTGTCCGGCTGAGCGCCGGCCCGGGTGCCTGTCCCCGCGCGGACAGGCACCGGTTTTCCTGCGGGGACAGGCGCCGTCCGGACTTCAGTCGAAACTCATGTTGCGCTGGCGCGTGAACGCCAGCCATTTCTCGTAGTCGCCGCGCTCGAAATCGCGTAGCGCCTGCGGGCTGCTTGCCACCACTTCGACACTGAGCTTGCGCAGTTTCTGCTCGATCTCCGGATCCCGCAGCACGGCCACGAAGGCCTGGTTCAGCCGCTTGATCTCGGCGGCCGGCGTTGCCGCCGGCACGTAGATGCCGACCCAGGAATAGGCCTCGAAGCCCGGGAACCTCGATTCCTGCAGCGTGGGTACGTCCGGCAATTCGGGCAGGCGCTTGGCGCCTGTCACGGCCAGCGGCTTGATACGCCCTTCCTGGATGAAGTTGCGCAGGGCGCCATAGGAAAAGAAGCCGTAGGCCACCTCTCCGCTGCGGATCGCGGTGGTGGCCGGGCCGCCGCCGGCGTACGGGACGTGGACGATATCGACCCCTGCGGTGGCGTTCAGCAACTCGGCGTGCAGGCGGTTCGAGCTGCCCACGCCGATCGAGGCGAAGTTGTACTTGCCGGGGTTGCGCCTGGCCAGTTCCAGCAGGCCTTGCAGGTTGTCGACCGGCAGGCCGCCCCACGCGCCCATGATGAGCGGCATGCGCACCATCAGGGTCACCGGGGCAAAGTCGCGGAAGATGTCGTATGGCAGGTCCTTCATCGCGATCGAATTGATCGTATGCGAGTCCCACGACAGGAACAGCGTATGGCCATCCGGCTCGGACTTGGCCACGTAGCTGGTTGCCACGACACCGCCGGCGCCGGGGCGATTGCTGATGACCACGGTCTGGCCCAGCGCCTCCGACAGGCGCGGCTGGATCAGGCGCGCGATGAGGTCGGTGACGCCGCCCGGGGCGAACGGGATCACAAGCTGGACGGCGCGGCCCTGGGGATTCGCGGGCGCGGCCGTGGAGGCGGTGCACGACAGGCCCAGCGCGGCGGCCAGCCCCAGGTGCGCGGTCGTTGCATAGATCTTCTGGAGGATCCTGGACATGCTTTTCTCCCTTGTGTTGGAATCAGGTTCCGTCGCGCGGCGATCCCTTGAGGACGCGCCGCAGGCGCAGTGCTTCGTAGGTGTCGCCGTCCATGCCCAGGTCCCGCAGGATTGCCTGGGTGTCGGCGCCGTGCGCGGGCGCGGGCGCGCACGGCATGGCCGGAATCGCGGAAAACGCCACGGGCAGGCCGACGACCTCGATCTCGCCAAGGTCGGGATGCGCCATGGGTCGCAGCGCGGCCAGCTGCGCCGCCTGCGGATCGGCCAGCGCCTGGGCGACCGAGTTGACGGGGGCCGCCGGCACGCCGGCCTGCCGACAGCGCTCCAGGGCGTCTTCCAGCGGCAACGAGGCGAAGCAACCGTCGAGCAGTTTCAACAGCTCGCGCCGGTGCGCGACGCGATCGATGTTGCGCAGGAAGCGCGGATCGTCGGCCAGGTCCGGCTGTCCGATGGCGGTGGCCAGCCGACGCCACAGGCGGTCGTTGCCGGCGGCCACGAAAATCCAGCGATGGTCGTGGCACAGAAAGCACTGGTAAGGGACCAGCGAAGGATGGGCCGAGCCCATGGGGGCGGGCTTCTGGCCGCACAGCAGGTAGTTCTGCGCCTGGAAGTTGAGCAAGCCCACGGCGGAGTCGAACAGCGAGGCGTCCAGCCGCTGGCCGACGCCGCTGGTCTGCCGCATCAGGATGGCATTGCTCACCGCGAAGCCGGCCAGGGTGCCGGTGAAGATGTCCAGGGCGGAGACGCCGCACCTGACCGGCGGGCGGCCGGGTTCGCCGGTGATCGACATGACGCCGCTGAACGCCTGCATCAAGGCCTCGTAGCCTGCCTCGTCGGCGCGCGGACCTTGCCGGCCGAAGGCCGCGATCGAGCAATAGACGAGGCGCGGGTTGCGCGCCGCCAGGGTGTCGTAGCCCAGGCCCAGCCGCTCCATGGCGCCGGTGCCGAAGTTCTCGATCAGCACGTCCGCCGTGTCGATGAGGGCGGCGACAATGTCGCGGCCTTCCGGCGCCTTCAGGTCGACCGCGATCGAGCGCTTGTTGCGGTTGTTGGCCACGTATACCGGAGAATGCCCTTCGCGCTGGGGCGCCCAGTGCCGCGATTCGTCGCCGCCCTCGACGTCCTCGACCTTGATCACGTCGGCACCCTTGTCGCCCAGCAGCGCGCCGCACACGGGGCCGGCCAGCACCCGGGACAGGTCGATGACGCGGATTCCCGCCAGCGGCAGCCTGGCGCCGTTCATGCCAGGCCGCCGCGCAGGGCGCCGTGCGCGGACACGACGCCCGTGGCCGCGGGAAACGTCCTGGAGGTGCCCTTGGACAGGCTGTACATGCGGCGATCGTGGCAATGCTCCACGCTCATGCCATACAGGTGCAGGCTGCCGTGCGGGCCGTCTTCGCCGAGCGCGATCGAATGGATGTCTTCCGGCATCAGGACCACGGCCGTGCCTGCGACGATGTCGAGCTCGCCGCTGACTTCGAGGCGCGCCTGGTCCGGATCCGAGCCGTCGTCGAGGCGCCGGTACAGCTTGTTGCGCTCGCGGCCATACATGCCCGCTATGACCGCCCAGGTGCGATGATCGTGCGGCGGCGCGAAACCGCCCGCGGCCGGGGCGACGACATAAAGGGCATAGCGATGGTCCGGATCCTCGGCCAGGCAATACATGCTGGAGTTGCCGCCTTCGATCGGCGGAAACTCCTCGATGGGAAACAGGTCGCGCTCGGCCGCCAGGGCCAGCAGTTCGTCGCGGATGCGCGCCAGGCCCGCGCGCGTGATTGCCGGTTCGGCGATCTTGCGCACGCGCGCCAGCATGGCGCGGATCCTGCCGTTGCGCGCCGCCAGCAAGGCGTCGCGCGCGGTGCGGGTGCCGGGTTGCGTGGTCATGGGGCCTCCTGGTCTTGTTCCATGTCGGCTGCCGGCGGCCGGGGCACCCGGTACGCCGTGTACAGCGGGAGCGTGGGAATCGCTTGCCGCGTCAGGGCCTGTTCCCACTCGAGGTAATCGCGCATGGCCTGCAGGCCGGCGTCATACGGTTGCACGACGACGTCGGCGGCTTGCGCGACGCCGCCGCCAGGCCCGCTCGCCAGCGGCAAGCCTTGCGCCTGCCAGGCTGTTACGCCACCGGCCAGCACGGCCGCGTCGAAGCCGGCCAGCCGGGCATTCAGCGCGGCGGACCTGGCCAGCGACTCGTCGTGCGCCATGAGCACGACGGCGCGCTCGTCCTGCCGTTTGGCGCGGGCGGCGAGCCACGCTTCCAGGCCGCCGAACGGCACCCATTCGGCCGCGTCGGGGCGGCCGGCGAGAAAGCGGGCCTGCGTATCGACGTAGACGCGCTGCATGCGCGCGCCCGCTTCGTGCACGTCGTGCGCCGGGCACGGCCGTGCCGCCATCGCGTCGGCATGGTCGGCAGGCCGTGGCCCAGGGCGTATCCGGCGGCGTTCCAGGCCGGCAGCCCGCCCGCCAGGACGGCCACGCGGGGCAGGCCCATGGCGCGCAGCCAGTATCCGGCCAGCGCGGCGCGCGCTTCGTCGTCATCGACCAGCACGACCTGGGCTGCCCGTACCGGCAGGAATTCATCGGTGCGTTGCACGGCCAGGCCTCCGGGCAGCGCGATCGCGCCGGGCAGGTGCCCGGCCCGGTATTCGGCGACCTGGCGTATGTCCAGCACGTAGAGATTGGTGCGCCCCGCGTCGCGCTCGTCGAGCCAGCGCGCCAGCATCGCGGCCTCGACGCTGGCGACCCCGGCCGCGCGCGCCAGGGCCTGCGTGCGGCGAGCGCCGTCGCGCCGGCTTGCGGCGCTTGCCGCCAGGCTGCCGGAACCCGGACCGCGCTCCAGGGCCAGGCCGGCCAGGCGCCAGCCCATGGTGCCATTCTCCAGCGCATAGGCGTCCTGCACGCCCAGCAGGCGCAGGCTCTCGCAGGCGATGATGCTGCGGGTGCGTCCCGAGCAGTGCACCACTACCGGCTGGCCCGCGCGGCGCAGGTCGTCGGCGTGCCAGGCCAGGTCGCTGCCGAATGCGCCGGCCGCGCCCGGAATGCGTGCGCGGCCGTATTCCTCGGGAGAGCGGATATCGCAGATCCGATGCGCGCTGCCGGTTTCGCGCCAGGCCTGCAGGGTCGCGATCGGCAGGGCCGGCGTGGCCGCATGCGCATGGACCGTTTCGCCGAACCATTTGCTTGGCACATTGCTGCCGCGGCATGGCGCTTCGCCTTGGGCCAACCATGTCCGCAGGCCGCCATCGAGCACGCGCACACCGGTGTAGCCAAAGCGGGCCAGCGTCTGCGCGGCCAGCCGCGCGCGCGGGTCGGGCCCGCCCTCGTCGTACAGCACGATGGGCGTGGACCTGCGCGGCACCAGGCTGGCGATGCGCGCCGCCAGCATGCGGCGCGGCAGGAAGGTTGCGCCGAAGATGTGGCCTTGGTGCGCCTGCGCGCTTTCGCGCACATCGAACAAGGCGTATTCGTCGGAGGTTGCGCGCAAGTCCCGCAGCTCGGAAACAGTGGACAGTTCCATGCAGGCAGTATCTGTGATCGAACCGGCGATCACAACGCGATTGCCATGCCGCGCGCCTAAGGTTCACATACTGAAAGCTAGTGGCGCGTGTGGCGCGGACTCAATCTTCCAGCGCGCGCCGGATGGCGTCGACCATGTCGAGCAGGCGCGGTCCCACCACGTCGATGAGATGCAGGCCCAGCTCCTCGGCCTGCCTGTTCTTCACGCGCACGGCGCAGTTGAACACCAGCAGTTCCTGGCTTTCCGGCACACGCATGGGCGCCGCGACCGCCCAGGTGCCGCGGTCGTAGTCGCCGCGTGACAGGCAGAAGCCGTATGCGGCGTAATCGGCGCGGCTGTGTTCGAGTTCTTCGGCCTGTTCTGCCATCAGCTCGGGATGGTAGATGCGCAATTGGTTCATCAGCCGTTCGCGCTCGGAGGGCTGCGAGGCGGCCAGATAGGCGCGGCCCATGGCGGACACGAGCATCGGGAAAGTTTGTCCGATATCCGGTTTGACGTCCAAGGCATTGCGGGCCCTGGCCGTCTCCAGGTACACCATGCTCAACCGCTCGCGCGCGCCCAGCGACACCCAGCCGTGGGCGTACTCGGCCAGCTCGCGCATCGGTACCCGCGCAACCTGGCGCACATTGACGTTGGCCAGCAAGGGGTGGGCCAGCGAAAGCACGGCATTGCCCAATTCGTACTTGCCGTACTTGCCCAGATGGCGGTGATGCTTGAGGTACCCCATGAGCGTCAGGGTATAGGTCAGGCGCGATACGGTCGGGCTGGGAATCCCTGTCCGGGCGGAGATTTCCTTGTTGGTCAGAAACGGTTGCCGGACGTCGAAACAGGCCAGCACCAGCAAGCCTCGTTGCAGCGTCGTCGCGAACTGCCGGTCCGTGGTTTCCATTGCGTCGATGAGCTGGTCCATGTCATCCGGCCTCCTTCGCTACCGACGACCTGTCGGCCCTGGGCCAAGCATAGCCGTCCCCTCATCCGGCCGGCGCTTGTTGCGCTGCGATCGTTCGCTATGCGAAATCTTCGCCCCGGCGGCGCCGTTGCGCAGGGCGCTCCGAGTGTACTTGAGCCGCGCCTGCGCGGGCGCTCGGCCCGGGTTTTCCCGCCTCGCGGCCGGCGTGCATTTCGCCATGCAAGCGCTAGGCGCGCGCTGGCCTGCGCGGCCGTTTCGCGTACCTATAATCGCCGGCGTTGAACACACCGCCGGAGGCTGGTTCGTGAATCCACCCAAGCATGCCAAAGTCCTGATCCTGGGTTCCGGCCCGGCGGGATATACCGCCGCCATCTATGCCGCCCGCGCCAATCTCGCGCCGCTCGTGGTCACCGGCCTGGCGCAAGGCGGACAGTTGATGACCACCACCGACGTCGACAACTGGCCGGCCGATCCCGACGGCGTCCAGGGCCCGGACTTGATGCAGCGCTTCCTGCGGCACGCGCAGCGCTTCGATGCCGGCGTCGTGTCGGATGCCATACATACGGTCAGGCTGGACCGGCGCCCGTTCGCGCTGACGGGCGACCAGGGCGCCTATACCTGCGACGCCCTGGTCATTGCCACCGGCGCCTCTGCGAAGTATCTGGGCCTGCCTTCCGAGCGCGCGTTCATGGGCAAGGGCGTGTCGGGCTGCGCCACCTGCGACGGCTTTTTCTATCGCAATCGGGATGTATTGGTCGTCGGCGGCGGCAATACCGCCGTCGAGGAAGCGCTGTATCTCTCGAACATCTGCCGCACCGTGACCGTGGTGCACCGCCGCGACCGGTTCCGGGCAGAGCCCATCCTCGTCGATCGCCTCCAGGCCAGGGCGGCGCTGGGCAAGGTGAAGTTCGAGTACTTTCACGAACTCGACGAGGTGCTGGGCGATGCGTCCGGCGTGACGGGCGCGCGCCTGCGCGACAACCGCGACGGGACCGCCAGGGACGTCGCGGCCAAGGGCGTTTTCATCGCCATCGGCCACGCGCCCGACACCGGCCTGTTCGAGGGCCAGCTGGCGCTGCGCAACGGCTATATCGTCACGCGCGGCGGCTTGTCCGGCCTGGCGACGATGACCTCGATACCGGGCGTGTTCGCGGCGGGCGATGTCCAAGACCAGATCTATCGCCAGGCTGTCACCAGCGCCGGCACGGGCTGCATGGCGGCGCTGGATGCGCAGCGCTGGCTGGAAGGGGCCGCCTAGCTGTGAAGATTCAATAGGTTGTATGCATGGTTCATCCGAACCGGATTTGAGAAACTGGAAATCGCCACCCCCCCAGTTCACTCAAGGAGCCCGGCCGGATGAACACCCATAAGCATGCCCGATTGACCTTCCTACGTCGACTCGAAATGGTCCAGCAATTGATCGCCCATCAAGTTTGTGTGCCTGAAGCGGCCCGCGCCTATGGGGTCACCGCGCCGACTGTGCGCAAATGGCTGGGCCGCTTCCTGGCTCAGGGCCAGGCGGGCTTGGCCGATGCGTCCTCGCGCCCGACGGTCTCGCCCCGAGCGATTGCGCCGGCCAAGGCGCTGGCTATCGTGGAGCTGCGCCGCAAGCGGCTGACCCAAGCGCGCATCGCCCAGGCGCTGGGCGTGTCAGCCAGCACCGTCAGCCGCGTCCTGGCCCGCGCCGGTCTGTCGCACCTGGCCGACCTGGAGCCGGCCGAGCCGGTGGTGCGCTACGAGCATCAGGCCCCCGGCGATCTGCTGCACATCGACATCAAGAAGCTGGGACGTATCCAGCGCCCTGGCCACCGGGTCACGGGCAACCGACGCGATACCGTTGAGGGGGCCGGCTGGGACTTCGTCTTCGTGGCCATCGATGACCACGCCCGCGTGGCCTTCACCGACATCCACCCCGACGAGCGCTTCCCCAGCGCCGTCCAGTTCCTCAAGGACGCAGTGGCCTACTACCAGCGCCTGGGCGTGACCATCCAGCGCTTGCTCACCGACAATGGCTCGGCCTTTCGCAGCCGCGCCTTCGCCGCGCTGTGCCATGAGCTGGGCATCAAGCACCGCTTTACCCGACCTTACCGCCCACAGACCAATGGCAAGGCCGAACGCTTCATCCAGTCGGCCTTGCGTGAGTGGGCTTACGCTCACACCTACCAGAACTCCCAACACCGAGCCGATGCCATGAAATCCTGGCTACACCACTACAACTGGCATCGACCCCACCAAGGCATCGGGCGCGCTGTACCCATCTCCAGACTCAACCTGGACGAATACAACCTATTGACAGTTCACAGCTAGCAGTTCGCCGCCATCGCGGCGCCCGACAGCACCTATCAGACCGGCCAGTCCGTCAGCGTGGTGCTGGCGGCCCATTGAATTTCCTGGAACATCGAACGCCATGCTTATCGCCCAAATCAGCGACCTGCACATCCGCATGCCGGGCCAGAAGGCCTATCGCGTGGTCGAGACCGACCGCTACCTGCCGCCGGCCGTGGCGGCGCTCAACCGCCTGGAGCCAGCGCCGGACCTGGTCATCGTCAGCGGCGACCTGACCGACTTCGGGCGCCCGCAGGAATACGCGCACCTCAAGCAGATGCTCGACGCGCTGCGCGCGCCTTACCATGTACTGCCCGGCAATCATGACGACCGCGTCCAGCTTGCCGCCACCTTCGCCGATCACCCTTACTTGCGCGAGGCCGGCGAGTTCGTGCAATACACCATCGAGGACCAGCCGCTGCGCTTCATCGTGCTCGACACGGTGGTGCCGCAGCAAAGCCACGGCGCATTGTGCGAACGCCGCCTGCAATGGCTGGCGCAACGGCTGGCCGAACAACCCGGCCGTCCGACCGTCATCGTGATGCATCATCCGCCGTTTCGCACCGGCATCGCCCACATGGATGCCATCGGCCTGCTGGCCGGCGCGCCCGAGCTGGAGGCCCTGGTCGCACGCCATTCCAACGTCGAACGCATCATGTGCGGCCATTTGCACCGCACCATTTTCCAGCGTTTCGGCGGCACGATCGCTTCCACCTGCCCCAGCCCGGCCCACCAGGTCGCGCTGGATCTGCGGCCCGACGGCCCGTCGGCGTTCGTCATGGAACCGCCCGGCTTTCACCTGCACGAATGGCGCGATGGCGCGCTCGTGACGCACCATGCCTATATCGAGAGCTATCCGGGGCCGTATCCGTTCCACGAGGGCGGGGAACTGATCGACGAGTGAAACAAGCGCCGCCGCTGACATGGCGGCGTCATGTTTGCACCGCAGAATGAAAAGGATTTCATTTGCGGCCAGAATTGAGCTTCCGCGCAACAAACAAGAAATGGCATGTCTCATCTCGTTCTGGACGACCTTACCAAGCAATACGGCGAAGCCGCGGCGATCTCCGGCGTCAGCTTCACGGCGCCGGCCGGCAGCTTCACGGTTCTGCTCGGTCCCTCGGGATGCGGCAAGTCGACCACGCTGCGCATGATCGCCGGGCTGGATACGCCCACCTCCGGCCGGATCCGCATCGGCGACCGTGACGTCACCGACCTGCCGCCAGCCAAGCGGCGCATCTCGATGGTGTTCCAGTCGTACGCATTGTTCCCGCACCTGAGCGTGCGCGAGAACATCCTGTTCGGCCTGAAGGTGCGCAAGGAGCCCGCGCGCGACTACGAACGGCGGCTTGCGCGCGTGGCCGGGCTGCTGGGCCTGCAAGCCTTGCTGGACCGCAAGCCGGCCCAGTTGTCGGGCGGCCAGCAGCAGCGCGTGGCGCTGGGGCGCGCGGTAATCTCGGAGGCGCCGGTATGCCTGATGGACGAGCCCCTGTCGAACCTGGACGCACAGCTGCGCCATGACATGCGGCGCGAAATCCGCGCGCTGCAGCAGGAGCTTGGCATCACCATGGTCTACGTCACCCACGACCAGACCGAGGCCATGAGCATGGCCGACCAGGTGGTGCTGATGCGCGGCGGGCGCATCGAGCAGCTCGATACGCCGGATGGCCTGTACGCGCGGCCGGCCACCGAATTCGCGGCGCGCTTCATCGGTACGCCCCCCATGAACCTGATCGCCCTGGACACGCACGACGGCCGGCCCGTCGTCGCCGGCACCCAGGGGCCGGCCCTGGCGAACGCGCCGGCCGGCGCCGTCACGCTGGGCCTGCGGCCCGAACACATCCGCATCGATGCCGACGGCATGCCGGCCGTCATCGAAAGCGTGGAATATTTCGGCGCCGATTCGGTGGCGGTATGCCGCTTGGGTTCGTGCGGCGGCGTGGCGGTGCGGGTCAATGGCCACCTGCGCAGCGCGCCGGGCACGGCGGTTGGCCTGGCCTGGCCCGACGAACGACAGCATTTCTTCGCCGCCGACGCGGCGGTTCTGTGAACCACCGGACGCACAGCGCGCCGATTTTTTAGGAAAGCCCCCATGCGACGCATTGTTCTCAAAACCCTCGCCGCCGGCCTGGCCGGTGCCTTCCTGGCGCTGCCGGCGCAGGCGCAACAGCCCGTCGAAGTCGAGTTCTACTATCCGGTGGCCGTGGGCGGCCCCATCACCAAGATCGTCGACGACATGGTGGCGGATTTCCACAAGGAAAATCCCGATATCCGCATCAAGCCGATCTACGCCGGCACCTACCAGGATTCGATCGCCAAGGCGTTGACCGCGTTGAAGGGCGGCACGCCGCCGCAGCTGGCCGTGCTGCTGTCGACCGACATGTTCACGCTGATCGACGAAGACGCCATCGTGCCCGTCGACGGCCTGGCCAAGAGCGATGCCGACAAGAAATGGCTGGGCGGCTTCTACGACGCCTTCATGCAGAACAGCCGCACCGGCGGCCACGTGTGGGGCGTGCCGTTCCAGCGCTCGACCATCGTCATGTACTACAACAAGGACCTGTTCAAGGAGGCCGGCCTGGATCCCGAGCGCGCGCCGGCCACCTGGGACGAACTGGTCGAGTACGGCAAGAAGCTGACCAAGAAGGACGCCAACGGCAACGTCTCGCAGTGGGGCATCAAGATCCCGTCGGGCGGCGCCTTCGCCTATTGGCTGTTCCAGGCGCTGACCACGCCCAACGACGCCATCCTCATGAACGAGGAAGGCAGCCAGGTGTACCTGGACAAGCCGGCCGTGGTCGAGGCGGCGCAGTTCTGGCAGGATCTGTCGGTCAAGCACGGCGTCATGCCCAAGGGCACCATCGACTGGGGCACCACGCCCAAGGACTTCCTCGAGAAGAAAGCCGCCATCGTCTGGACCACCACGGGCAATCTCACCAACATCCGCAAGAACGCCGACTTCCCGTTCGGCGTGGCGATGATGCCCAAGAAAAAACGCGGCGGCAGCCCCACCGGCGGCGGCAACTTCTACATCTTCAAGAGCGGCACGCCGGCGCAGCAGCAGGCCGCGCTGAAGTTCGCCCAATGGGCCACCACGCCCGAGCGCGCCGCCGACTGGAGCATCGCCACCGGTTACGTGGCGGTGACGCCCGCCGCCTGGCAGACCGAGCGCATGAAGAAGTACGCCCAGGAAGTGCCGGCAGCCACGGTGGCGCGCGACCAACTGGAGGTCAGCGTGGCCGAGTTCTCCACCCACGAGAACCAACGCGTGACCAAGGTGCTCAACGATGCGCTGCAGGCCGCGCTGACCGGCTCCAAGACGCCGCAGCAGGCCCTGACGGACGCGCAGCGCGAAGCCGATCGCGTGCTGCGCTCGTACAAGTGATGCGCAGCGCATGAGCCGCACGACGCAAGCGGTGTACGGCTGGCTGCTGTTGCTGCCAGCCGTCGTCCTGCTGGCCGCCTTCACCCACTACCCGGCGCTGGCCACGCTGTGGCACAGCTTCTTCTCCACTCCCAAGGGCAGCCGGCCGGCGCGCTTCGTGGGGCTGGAGAACTACGCGCTGCTGCGCGACGACCCGGTGTTCTGGCAGTCGCTGTGGAACAACCTGTGGTTCGCGCTGGGTACGATCCCGACCTCGATCGCCATCGCGCTGGCCATGGCGCTGTGGGTCAACGGCAAGCTGCACGGTCGCGGCTTCCTGCGCATGGCGTACTTCACCCCCACCGTGCTGCCCATGGTGGCGGTGGCCAATATCTGGCTGTTCTTCTACACGCCGCAGTACGGACTGATTGCGCAAGTCATGCAGTGGTTCGGCCTGGCCGGCCCCAACTGGCTGGGCAGCCGCGACACCGCCTTGCCGGCGTTGATGATGGTGACCGTGTGGAAGGAGTCGGGCTTTTTCATGATCTTCTACCTGGCCGCCCTGCAGACGGTGTCGCCCTCGCTGCGCGAGGCCGCCATGCTCGAAGGCGCCTCGCGCTGGCAGTATTTCCGGCGCGTGCTGTGGCCGCTGCTGATGCCCACGACGCTGTTCGTGCTGGTCAACGCCCTGATCAATGCGTTCCGGCTGGTCGACCACGTCGTGGTCATGACACGCGGCGGCCCCGATAATGCCAGCACGCTGCTGCTGTTCTACATCTATCAGGTCGGTTTCAGCTTCTGGGACACCGCCTACGCGGCCACGCTGACCGTGGTGCTGCTTGCCGTGCTGGCGGCCACCGCGCTCATCAAGTTCCGCTGGCTGGACCGCAGGACACACTATCAATGAACCGCACGCTGGATACGCTCGGGGCCTGGCTGCTGGGCCTGCTGTGGATACTGCCGCTGGCCTACGCGGCCTGGGCGGCGTTTCATCCGCCGGCCTACGCCACGCGCTTCGACCTGCTGGCCCCGCTGACGCTGGAGAACTTCGCGCGTGCCTGGAACGCCGCGCCGTTTCCGCGCTATTTTCTCAACACCTTCCTGCTGGTCACCATGGTGCTGGCCGCGCAGCTGGTGCTGTCCACGTTGGCGGGCTACGCCTTCGCGCGCTTCGAGTTCCGCGGCCGCGACTTCGTGTTCATGCTGGTGCTGCTGCAGCTGATGGTGATGCCGGACGTGCTGCTGGTGGAGAACTACCGCTCGATGAGCCTGCTGGGGGTGCGCGATACGGTGTTCGCGGTCGGCTTGCCGTACTTCGCCTCGGCCTTCGGCATCTTCCTGCTGCGCCAGACCTTCAAGACCGTGCCGCGCGAACTGGAGGAAGCGGCGCGGGTCGAGGGCGCCAGCCCCTGGCAAGTGCTCATGAAAGTCTATGTGCCGCTGGCGCGTCCCATCTACGTGGCCTACGGCCTGGTATCGGTCAGCCACCACTGGAACAACTTCCTGTGGCCGCTGATCATCACCAACTCGGTCGAATCGCGCCCGCTCACCGTCGGCCTGCAGGTGTTCTCGTCGACCGACCAGGGCATCGACTGGTCGGTCATCACCGCCGCCACGCTGCTGTCGGCCGCGCCGCTGCTGGTCGGCTTCCTGCTGTTCCAGCGCCAGTTCGTGCAATCGTTCATGCGCGCGGGGATACGCTGAAGGAGGACGGGTGCCTGTCCCCGGATGGAGCATGGGCGCCTGTCCCCGGAAGGGGGACAGATACCGTCTTGGCAGTCAACCGTTCATGGCGTAATTGGGCTGGTAGGGGATGCGGTTTTTGAGGACCCCGAAGCACAGATGCACCAGTTTTCTCATGGCCGCGCCCAGCGCGGCCTTTTTGCTTTTTCCTGTTTTGAGCAGGCGCTGGTAAAGGGCGCGGATGTGGGGGTTGTGGCGGGTCCCAACCAGGGCCGCCATGTATAACGTGGCGCGCACCTGGGAGGGGCCGGCTTTGGACAGGCGTGCGCAGCTGTTCAGACTGCTGCCGGATTGGCGCTGCACAGGGACCACCCCGAGATAGGCGGCCAGGCTCTGGGCGGAGTCGATATGCCGATTGTGCATGACGGCCAGGATGGCGTTGCCGGCCTGAGGCCCGATGGCGGGGATGGAGTTCAGCAGCTCGCAGTCTTGCTTGAGGTCGGGGTGGTTGTCGATGTGCTGATCGATCGCCCGCTCGATTTGTTTGATCTGTTCGCGCAAGAACGCGATGGCCTTGTCGATGGAACCATCGACCAAGGGCGCCGAGGGGCTGAACTGGCTCTTCTCTTTGCGATTGAGCTCACGCAACAGATCCTTGCTCAGCGCCTCGCGTCGCGTCAACAAGGCGCGCAGTTGACGCGCATGCAAGGGCGCCGGGTGCCACAGCGCCGGGCTCAGCGTCTGTCCATAGCGAGCCAGCACGTAGCTGTCGAGCGCATCATTTTTGGAGCGCAGCGCCAAGGCCTTGGCAAAGTCCCGGGCCTGGGCGGGATTGACCAAAGAGACCCGGACCTGGGGCAGCGCCGTGGCCGCTTGCTCGTGATACAGACCCGTAGGCTCCAGGATGGCGTGCAACTGCGCCGGCTGTGCGCCGTGTTTGGCGCACCACGCCAGCAGGGCTTGTACGCCCGCGGCGGTGTTGACCACCACCTTGGTCTTACGCTTGTCAGCCTCAGCCGTCAGCAACGTGCAATCCAGCTTGGCCTTTGATACATCAATACCTATGAAAACATGGACTTGGCCTCCTGCAGATAACAAACTGCTGTCAGCCACTGCGCCCACTTGCCTTGTACATACAGGGTCCTCGCCCTACGATACCGTCCAGTGTCTCGCCGGCCCAGCAGTGCGCTGCCGAGCCGCTATCTGTCCCACAAAGTCCTCGCTTTGGGCACCAACTCGCGGTCATCGGCGCGCGGTGGTGATAGCTAATCACCACCGGAGGAAAGATACAAGGCACCCATGCAACCCGCGGGAGCCAGTCCCCCTGCGGACACAGGCTCCCCAAGTTTGCGGGAGCCAGTCCCCCTGCGGGGACAGGCTCCCGGGTATGGTTAATGGCCTACCATCAGCCCGGGCAGATCCACCACGATGCGGGCCTTGCCCAGGGCCAGCGCGGCCTGTTCGGCGAACTCGCGGCTTTCCTTGGCGTCGCCCGACAGGGTGTCGTAGCCCAGCGCATCGGCCACGCCCAGGATCTTGTCCAGCAACAGCACCTTGCCGCTGGGGCGCAGCGGCTCGCAGCCGAGCATTTCCCAGGCACTGTCGAACCAGTCGCGCGCGGCGGCGGCCGCCTGCACCGAGGGTTCGACGTCGACGCTCAGGTCGACGGTGCGGCGGGCATCGAAAACAACGGTCACTTCGCTGCGCATCGACGGATCTCCTGGTGGTGGCGCGGGGGCATCCCTGCGCACAGTATGCGCAAGAACCCGCGCGGAAAATGTCAGGCTTGCGATATTGCGCTACCAGCCGCGCGAGACTTCCCAGGTCAGGTCGGCCCCGGCCGCGGCAGTCTTCCTCATCATGTCCAGCAGCGGAAAGGCGCGCTGGTGCAGGCCCACGGCGAGCTCGATCGGATGCACCGGCTCCTTGTCGGGATGAGGCTCGTCATCGTCGGGCGGGCTGCGATCGGCGGCGGCAATGGCGCGCTCCAGCCCGGTGATGGCCGATTGCAGCTGGTCCGCGGTGAACACGCCGCGCTCCGGAATGGCGTCGCGAAAGCTCTTGCCGGCGGCGCGCAGCAGGGGCGCAGCATCGTCGGTGCGCATGAGAACCTCGGCCGCGACCTTGGAATGGAATGTAATGAGCATGTTGCGGACTCCCATACGGATAATTTCATACACTACCGCAAGCTGCGCGGACTGCCAACTGCACGGCCCGACACCCCGATGCGGTCCCGGACGGCCGGATTGCAGCCCAATTCAGCTATGATCTAGGCATCTTCCATGACCGTCATGACTGCCGGTACGTCCCGCGTCGCCGACCGTCCCGCTTGCGCGGACACCTCCGCCAGACGCCAGGGCGGCCGCCCGGCGGCTCCGCCCGCCCCGCGGCGCGCCAGACCTGCCGCCGCCACTTACCATTCTGCCGATTACCCATGCTCCTCGAGCAACAAAAACAACTGATTTCCCTGATCCAGGCCGCCGTCGCGCAATGCCTGCCCGAGGCGCAAGCCCAAGTCCAGCTCGAGCGCCCCAAGGTCGCGGCGCACGGCGATATCGCCACCAACGTGGCCATGCAGCTGGCCAAGCCGGCGCGCCGCAACCCGCGCGAGCTGGCCCAGGGCATCGTCGATGCGCTGATGGCGCAGCCGCAGGCGCGCGAACTGATCCAGGATGCCGAGATCGCCGGCCCGGGCTTCATCAATTTCCGCCTCACCCCAGCTGCCCGGCAGGCGGTGGTACAGGCAGTGGCCAGCCAGGCCGACGCCTACGGCCGCGCGCCGCGCAATGGCGAGAAAGTACTGGTCGAGTTCGTCTCGGCCAACCCGACCGGCCCGCTGCACGTCGGCCATGCCCGCCAGGCAGCGCTGGGCGATGCCATCTGCCGCCTGTATGACGCCAGCGGCTGGGACGTCACTCGCGAGTTCTACTACAACGATGCCGGCAACCAGATCGACAACCTGGCCATCAGCGTGCAGGCGCGCGGCCGCGGCATCGCGCCGGACGCGCCGGACTACCCCGCCGACGGCTACAAGGGCGACTACATCGTCGAAATCGCGCGCGATTTCGCGGCGCGCAAGTCGGTGCAGGCCTCCGACGGACAGCCGGTCACGGCCACCGGCGATCTCGACAGCCTGGACGATATCCGCGCCTTCGCCGTCGCTTACCTGCGCCGCGAGCAGGACCTGGACCTGCAGGCTTTCGGCCTGGCCTTCGACAACTACTTCCTGGAAAGCAGCCTGTACGCCTCGGGCCGCGTCCAGGAAACGGTCGACACGCTGGTCGCCAAGGGCCACACCTACGAGGAAGGCGGCGCGCTGTGGCTGCGCACCACCGAGCTGGGCACCGGCGACGACAAAGACCGCGTGATGCGCAAGAGCGAGGGCGGCTATACCTACTTCGTGCCCGACGTGGCCTATCACAAGGTCAAGTGGGAGCGCGGCTTTCACCACGCGGTCAATATCCAGGGCAGCGACCACCACGGCACCGTGGCGCGCGTGCGCGCCGGCCTGCAGGGGCTGGCCGGCATCCCCAAGGATTTCCCGGCCTACGTGCTGCACAAGATGGTCAAGGTGATGCGCGGCGGCGAGGAGGTCAAGATTTCCAAGCGCGCCGGCAGCTACGTCACCATGCGCGACCTGATCGACTGGGTCGGCCGCGACGCGGTGCGCTATTTCCTGATCCAGCGCCGCGCCGATACGGAGTTCGTGTTCGACATCGACCTGGCCCTGTCCAAGAGCGACGAGAATCCGGTCTACTACATCCAGTACGCGCACGCCCGCATCTGCACCATGATCGGCAATTCGGGCGCGAGCGCCGCAGAGATCGCGCAGGCCGACACGGCGCTGCTGACCGCGCCGTCCGAATACGCGCTGCTGCAGCGCCTGGCCGAGTTTCCCCAGGTGGTGGCGCTGGCCGCGCAAGAGCTGGCGCCGCACCACGTGGCGTTCTGGCTGCGCGATTGCGCCTCCGACTTCCACGCCTGGTACAACGCCGAACGGGTGCTGGTCGACGAACCAGCCCTGAAGCTGGCGCGCCTGCGGCTGGCCGCGACCACGCGCCAGGTGCTGGCCAACGGCCTGGCCCTGCTGGGCGTCTCGGCCCCGGACCGGATGTAACCCCCGCACATGGCCACCAAGCGTAAATCGACCCGGCGCTCCAAGGAGCGCGGCAGCACCATGTACGGTGTGCTGGCCGGCCTGCTGATCGGCCTGATCGTCGCCGCCGCTGTCGCGTTCTACGTGACCAAGGCGCCCATGCCGTTCGTCGACCGGGCCACCCGCCAGCCCGACCAAGGCAAACTGCCCGATCCGCGCAACGCGCCCGACCCCAACCAGGGGTTGTACGGACGGGACGGGGCAGCCGGCACGCCGCCCACCGGACCGACCGCCACCGCGCCGTCGCCGCTGCCTGGCGTAACGCCCGGCGCGCCGTCCAGGCAACCGGACGACCTGGGTGCGCTGATCGCCACCCTGCCCAACCTGGACCGCGCTCCCGCCCCCGCCGCCACGCCCGCCCCGGCGGCCAAGTCCGCCAAGCCGGCCGCCCCCGCGGCCAGCGCAACGCCGGCCGCGCCGGCATCCGGCACCTATTTCCTGCAGGCCGGCGCCTATCGGGTGCTCGAAGACGCCGAAGCCCTGCGGGCGCGCATCATCCTGCTGGGATTGCCGGTGGTCATGCAGCGCGCCGAAGTCAACGGCGTACAGGTCAACCGGGTGCGCGTCGGTCCATTCGGACGCCTGGACGACATGAATCGCGCCCGCAGCAGGCTGGGCGAGAACGACATCAAATCCGCGGTGGTGCGACAATGAATCGCCATGGAACTTCCCCGCGGCATCCGCAGTCTGTAACGCTTTAACTCAGGAATTCGAGATGCAGTCGACCACGTTTACCCGTCTCCTGGCCGCCGCCGCCCTGGGCGCGACGACCCTGTTCGCGCCCGCCACCCAGGCCCAGGGCGCGCAGCAGTACGTGAACATCAACCCGCCGATGCCGTCCGACACCCCGGGCAAGATCGAAGTCCTGGAGTTCTTCGCCTACACCTGCCCGCACTGCGCCGCCATCGAACCCATGGTCGAGGACTGGGCCAAGACCGCGCCCCAGGACGTGGTGCTCAAGCAGGTGCCCATCGCCTTCAACGCCGGCATGAAGCCGCTGCAACAGCTCTACTACACGCTGCAGGCGCTCGAGCGCCCCGACCTGCATCCCAAGGTCTTTACCGCCATCCACACCGAGCGCAAGCGCCTGTTCGACAAGAAAGCCATGGGCGAATGGGCCGCCAGCCAGGGCGTGGACCGCGCCAAGTTCGATTCGGTATTCGATTCGTTCAGCGTGCAGACGCAGGTGCAGCACGCCTCCCAGCTGGCCGAGGCCGCCCATATCGATGGCACCCCGGCTTTTGCCGTGGGCGGCCGCTACATGACTTCGCCCGTGCTGGCCGGCAACGACTACGCCGGCGCCCTGAAGGTGGTGGACCAGCTCATCGTCCAGTCCCGCAAGTAGGCAGGGCGGCCCCGGCCGCCCCCGACGCCACAAAGCCTCCGTCCATGCGGAGGCTTTGTCGTTGATGGGGCCGCGCCGTTCTCAGGCCGAGGCTGCGCGCGCCAGCGCCTGGGTCAGGTCGGCAATGACATCCTCGGGCGACTCCAGCCCGATATGCAGCCGCACCAGCGCATTGCCGCCGCCCTGCCAATAGCGGTGGCGGGCCAGCTCCCCGGGCGTGACCAGCTGCACCAGGCTTTCGAAGCCGCCCCACGAGAAGCCGATGTCGAACAGCTGCAGCGACTCGACGAACACGCGCGCCGCGGGCTGCGACAGGCGCAGCTCGACCGTCAGCATGCCGTTGGAGCCGGAGCAGTCGCGCAGCCACAGCGCGTG
Organism: Bordetella pertussis 18323; assembly: GCF_000306945.1. Lineage (NCBI taxonomy): Bacteria > Pseudomonadati > Pseudomonadota > Betaproteobacteria > Burkholderiales > Alcaligenaceae > Bordetella > Bordetella pertussis. The sequence goes on from NC_018518.1 coordinate 3,539,643, forward strand.
GCCGGGGTCCTGAGGCCAGGCCGGATGGTAGATGCGCGCGACCTCGGGACGGCCCTGCAGGAACTCGCACACGCGCTGGGCGTGGCGCGCGTGCTGGGCCATGCGTATCGGCAGCGTACGCACGCCGCGCAACGCCAGCCAGGCATCGTCGGCGCTGACCGAGTAGCCCATGGCGTACTGCGTGCGGTTCAGGCGCTGCGCCACGGCCTCGTCATTGGTAACCACCGCGCCCAGCATCAGGTCGGAGTGGCCGCCCACGTACTTGGTGCCGGCGATCACCGAAACCTGCGCGCCCAGTTCCAGCGGGCGATAGATGTAGCCCGAGCCCCAGGTGTTGTCGGTGGCCAGCACCAGCTGGTTGCGGCGCGCGAACTCGGCCAGCGCGGGCAGATCCAGCATCTGGAACAGCAGCGACCCCGGCGACTCGACATACAGCAGGCGGGTGTTGGGACGCACCAGCGCCTGCAGGTCGTCGCCGGGCGCGAAGAAGGTCAGCTCGATACCCATGCGCTTGAGCACCGCGTTGTCCAGTTCGTAGACCGGGCCATAGACGCAATCGGCCACCAGCGCATGCTCGCCGGCCGACAGCAGCGACAGAAACGCCATCGTGACGGCGCCCATGCCCGAAGACGCCAGGTAGCAGTGCGTGCCGGCTTCCAGCTCCTTGAACACGTGTTCCAGCGCCGCATGCGTATCCATGCCCATCCGGCCATAGGTCACGGCCCGGTCGCCGCCGGCCTTGCGGCGCTGCGCCTGTTCCAGCGCGGCCAGGTCACGAAAGCGCACCGTGCTGGCGCGCATCGACGGCAGGTTGACCGGGGCGGCGCCGGTATCGGGGTCGAAGGGCGCGGTGCCCAGGTGCTGGAGCAGGGTGTCGATGTGGCGGGATTCGTCGGTCATGTTCGGGTAGGCAAGTAGCGGGCGGGACGAGGGCGGCGGCGGCCGGCCTTTGAATGCGAAGCGTACCGCACCCCGTCATTACCGCGGGCAATTAGCTCATGCGGCAGCGGGTTTGCCCGTATGATGCCAGTGACGGCCCGCCACGGGCGGGCGCTTGCCCTCGAGCCGCCACCATGCTGCCTTTCGACACCTTGACCGCGTTTTTCGGCATCGCCGTCCTGCTGGCGCTGACGCCCCGGCCCGGACAATCTGTTCGTGCTGATGCAATCGGCCATCTGGGGCCGGGCCGCGGGGCTGTTCGTCGTGCTGGGGCTATGCACCGGCCTGCTTGGCCACACCGCCGCGGTGGCGGTCGGGCTGGCCGCCGTATTCGCCGCCTCGCCGGCCGCCTTCACGGCGCTGAAGCTGGCGGGGGCCGCCTACCTGGCCTACCTCGCCTGGCAGGTATTGCGCGCGCCCGCGGGCGGCGGCGGACAGCGGCCCGAGCCGCTGGCGCGCGGCGCGCTGTACCGGCGCGGCATCATCATGAACCTCACCAATCCCAAGGTGCTGTTGTTCTTCTTCGCGTTCCTGCCCCAGTTCACGCGGCCCGAGGCCGGGCCCATGGGCTGGCAGATCGTCGAGCTGGGCGCGGTCTTCATGCTGGCCACGCTGCTGGTGTTCGGCGCGATCGCCGTGTTCTCGGGCGGCTTCGGCCGCTTGCTGCAGCGCTCGGCGCGCGCCCAGCGCTGGCTCAACCGCCTGGCCGGGCTGGTATTCATCGGCCTGGCGCTGCGGCTGGCAACCGCCAGCCGCTAGCTGTGAAGATTCAATAGGTTGTATGCATGGTTCATCCGAACCGGATTTGAGAAACTGGAAATCGCCACCCCCCCAGTTCACTCAAGGAGCCCGGCCGGATGAACACCCATAAGCATGCCCGATTGACCTTCCTACGTCGACTCGAAATGGTCCAGCAATTGATCGCCCATCAAGTTTGTGTGCCTGAAGCGGCCCGCGCCTATGGGGTCACCGCGCCGACTGTGCGCAAATGGCTGGGCCGCTTCCTGGCTCAGGGCCAGGCGGGCTTGGCCGATGCGTCCTCGCGCCCGACGGTCTCGCCCCGAGCGATTGCGCCGGCCAAGGCGCTGGCTATCGTGGAGCTGCGCCGCAAGCGGCTGACCCAAGCGCGCATCGCCCAGGCGCTGGGCGTGTCAGCCAGCACCGTCAGCCGCGTCCTGGCCCGCGCCGGTCTGTCGCACCTGGCCGACCTGGAGCCGGCCGAGCCGGTGGTGCGCTACGAGCATCAGGCCCCCGGCGATCTGCTGCACATCGACATCAAGAAGCTGGGACGTATCCAGCGCCCTGGCCACCGGGTCACGGGCAACCGACGCGATACCGTTGAGGGGGCCGGCTGGGACTTCGTCTTCGTGGCCATCGATGACCACGCCCGCGTGGCCTTCACCGACATCCACCCCGACGAGCGCTTCCCCAGCGCCGTCCAGTTCCTCAAGGACGCAGTGGCCTACTACCAGCGCCTGGGCGTGACCATCCAGCGCTTGCTCACCGACAATGGCTCGGCCTTTCGCAGCCGCGCCTTCGCCGCGCTGTGCCATGAGCTGGGCATCAAGCACCGCTTTACCCGACCTTACCGCCCACAGACCAATGGCAAGGCCGAACGCTTCATCCAGTCGGCCTTGCGTGAGTGGGCTTACGCTCACACCTACCAGAACTCCCAACACCGAGCCGATGCCATGAAATCCTGGCTACACCACTACAACTGGCATCGACCCCACCAAGGCATCGGGTGCGCTGTACCCATCTCCAGACTCAACCTGGACGAATACAACCTATTGACAGTTCACAACTAGCCGATTGAATCTTGCCAATCCATTACGATGGTAGTTGGAAAATTACCTTGGTGTTGATATGCTCGGGCTTCGGTTCCAGGCAGGCGGGCGGCGCACACCGGCATCAGCATTTGCATCAGTGCTTGCGCGCGCGGCCGCGGCCGTCGGCGTATTCGGCATGGCAGGCTTCGACAAAGCTGCGCAGCATCTGTTCAAGCAGGCGTTTGTCGCGGGCGGCCAGTGCTTCGTACTGCGCACGCGCAATGGTCGTGAACGGCCACGGCGGCAGCGCGCGCGGCGGCGCTTCGCCACTGCCCGGTTCCATCAGGTAGTAAGCGCCGCCAGCGGGCGAAGCGCTGTAGTCGGCCAGGCTTTCCATCGAGCCCTTGCCGGTCTCCAGCCAGTCCAGGTTCACCTGCAGGGCGGCCGCCAGCTTGCGAACCGAACGGCTGGATTGCCGTTGGCCGTTCTCGTAGCTGGCTACCGCGCTTTGCGACAGGCCGCTGGCGCGCGCCAGATCCTGTTGCGTTAGCGAACGCAGTGCCCGCGCATGTTTCAATCGGTCTGAGAATGTCTTCACGGCCTGATTGAATCGTGCGAATCAAGCACTATGGTGGTTGAATTTATTACGTTAGTGTTGAAATGTCCACCTATTCCATTCCTGACGATTCCTGCGCCGGCCGCATATTGTTGGCGTTCAGCAGCGTGATGATCGAAGCGCGCGTCCAGCTCGAGGCTGGCTGGCGGCAGGCCGGCTGGATCGTCGACTGGTGCGAGGGCCAGCATGCGCTGGCGCGGCTGCTGGCCATGCACCCGCCCGATGCGGTGGCTCTGTGCGGCGTGGCCGGCACGCTGTCCGGCCTGGTTCGCACCACCCGCACCAGCGTGCCCGCCGCGGTGGTGGTGGCCTTGCTGTCCGAGGGCGGCCTGCCGGAGCGTATCGCCATGATGCGCGCCGGCGTCGACCTGTGCTGGCCGATCGAGACGCAGGTCGAAGAGGTGGCCGCGATGGTGGATGCGTTCGCGCGCCGGGGCACGGCCTCGGCCGCCGCGGCCAGCGCCTGGTACCTCAGCAATGCCGGCCGGGTCCTGGCCGGGCCTGGCGGCGTGCGCCTGCCCCTGACCGTCGCCGAGCGCGAGTTCATGGCGCGCTTGCTGGCCGCTCCCGGCCATCGCCTGGCGCGCCAGCAGCTTGCCTGCGGTTTCAGGCAGCGCGGCGTTCAGGATGGCGCGCCTGTCTCGTCCGAGGTGCTGCCTTCGTGGACGGCCAATTCTTCGCATGCCGCGTCGTATGACGCGGCCGCGGGCCTGTCGCGCAACGTCGACGTCATGGTCTCGCGTCTGCGCGCCAAGGCGCAGCGCATGGGCATCAATCTGCCCTTGCTGTCGGTGCGCCGCTGGGGGTACCTGTTCATCGCCGACAGCGACGCGGGCTGACTTGCTGCGCGAAGCCGCCGCTCGTACTGCCTGATAAACAATCCGGGGCATCGGGCGCGCACGGAACTGGCCTACACCTGGCACGCCATGGACGGTCAGGAATACAGGACAAATCGGAGGGGCTTGTCCGGCATGTTGGTTGGTGTTGCCGGACAGTCCAGCGGCTCAGGTGACGACCAGGTTGTCGCGGTGCATCAGTTCCGGGTCTGTCATGCTGCCCAGGATGCGCGCGATCTGGCTCGACGGCTGGCGCAGGATGCGCCGGGTATCGGCCGACGAATAATTGATCAGGCCGCGCGCGCACTCGCGTCCATGCATGTCGACGCAGGCCACGACGTCGCCGCGCTCGAACTCGCCCTGGACTTCGGCCACGCCGATGGGCAGCAGGCTCTTGCCCTCGTGCAGCAGGGCATGCACGGCGCCATCATCGAGCACCACGCGGCCGCGCAGGCGCAGGTGGTCGGCCAGCCATTGCTTGCGCGCCGACCATACCGGCAGGACCGCGCGCAATTCCGTGCCGATGCATTCGCCTTGCGCCAGGCGGGTCAGCACATTGCGTTCGCGGCCTGATGCGATGACGGTATGGGCGCCGCTGTGGGCGGCCCGCTTGGCCGCCAGGATCTTGGTGAGCATGCCGCCGGTGCCCACGCCGCTGCCGGCGCCGCCGGCCATGGCTTCCAGGGCGGCATCGCCGGCTTGCGCATGCGCCACGAAGCGCGCGGCCGGGTCGCGGCGCGGGTCGGCTTCGTACAGGCCGCGCTGGTCGGTCAGGATGATGAGCGCATCGGCTTCGATCAGGTTGGTGACCAGGGCGCCCAGGGTGTCGTTGTCGCCGAAGCGGATTTCGTCGGTGACGACGGTGTCGTTTTCGTTGACGATGGGCACTACGCCCAGGCGCAGCAGGGCGAACAGGGTCGAGCGCGCATTCAGGTAGCGGTGCCGGTCGGCCAGGTCTTCGTGGGTGAGCAGGATCTGCGCGGTGCGCAGGCCGAACTCGGCGAAGGCGGCTTCGTAAGCCTGGCACAGGCCCATCTGGCCCACGGCGGCGGCGGCCTGCAATTCGTGCATGGCCGAAGGGCGCTTGCGCCAGCCCAGCCGCGCCATGCCTTCGGCAATGGCGCCGCTGGAAACCAGCACGACCTGCTTGCCCTGCTGGTGCAGGGAGGCGATCTGGGCTGCCCAGTGGCCTACCGCGGCGCGATCGAGGCCCCGGCCTTCGTTGGTGACCAGCGAGGAACCCACTTTGGCGACCAGCCGATTGGCCGCGGAAATGACAGAAACGGCAGAGGTTTGGGCAGTCATGGCGATGACCGGCGTGGCGTTTCGAGGGCTGCCGCGCGATGCGCGGCGGGTGACGGAGTGCGGGAAAGGGTTATTCGTCACCGCCAGGCGGCGTGGCGGGCGCGGCGCCGCCACGGCTGGCGTCGAAACGCGGATCTTCGAACACATAGGTGCCGTCGGCCTGGTCCTGGGCGTCCTGGTCCTTGCGCTTTTCGGCGTCGAGGTAGTCCTGCAGGGCCCAGATCAGGTCCTGGGTGCCTTCGCCGTTGAGGCCGGAGATCGCGAAGACCGGGCCGGTCCAGCCGAATTCGGCGCAGAAGCGCTGCTGGGCGTCCTGGGCGTCGGGCACCATGTCCAGCTTGTTGAGCACCAGCCAGCGGGGCTTGGCGGCCAGCTCGGGATCGTAGCGGCGCAGTTCTTCGACGATGGCGTTGGCATCGACGACCGCCTGCTCGATGGGATCGGCTTCCGGGTCGGGGCTGGAGATATCGACCAGGTGCAGCAATACGCGCGTGCGCGCCAGGTGGCGCAGGAACAGGTGGCCCAGGCCGGCGCCCTCGGAGGCGCCTTCGATCAGGCCGGGAATGTCCGCCACCACGAAGCTGCGCGAGGGCGAGGTGCGCACCACGCCCAGGTTGGGGTGCAGCGTCGTGAAGGGGTAGTCGGCGATCTTGGGCCGCGCGTTCGAAATGCGGCTGATCAGCGTCGACTTGCCGGCATTGGGCAGCCCGAGCAGGCCGACGTCGGCCAGCACCTTGAGCTCCATGCGCAGGCGGCGCTGTTCGCCTTCCTTGCCGGGCGTCCATTGGCGCGGCGCGCGATTGGTGCTGGACTTGAAATGGATGTTGCCCATGCCGCCGGCGCCGCCCGCGGCCAGCGTGACCTTCTGGTCGTGCCGGTCCAGGTCGAACAGCACCTCGCCGGTATCGGCGTCGTGCACCACGGTGCCCACCGGCACGCGCAGGGTGATGTCGGGGGCCGCTGCCCCGTATTGGTCCGAGCCGCGGCCGTTCTCGCCGTTCTTGGCGCGATGCAGGCGGGCGTAGCGGAAGTCGATCAGGGTGTTGATATTGCGGTCGGCCACGGCATAGATGCTGCCGCCGCGCCCGCCGTCGCCGCCGTCCGGGCCGCCCTTGGGGATGAATTTTTCGCGCCGAAAGCTGGCCACGCCATTGCCGCCCTTGCCGGCGATGACTTCAATGGTGGCTTCGTCTACGAATTTCATGATCTTTGGTGGCTATTCGGTGTCTGCCCGCCAGGCGGGCGGATGTTGCGCCGCGGCGGCGCGGCCGTGCGGTTCCGGCTATTCTGCCTGAAAACAAAAAGCCCTGCCGCGTGCGGCAGGGCTCGCCGTTCCGGGGAACGCGCAGCCGATTACTCGGCGGCGACCACCGAGACGGTGGGTTTGTTCAGGGCGCCCTTGACGCTGAAGTGCACCTTGCCGTTGGCCAGGGCAAACAGGGTGTGGTCCTTGCCCACGCCGACGTTCACGCCGGGGTGAAAGCGGGTGCCACGCTGGCGCACGATGATCGAGCCAGCCAGGATGCTTTGGCCGCCATACACCTTGACGCCCAGTCGTTTCGATTCCGAGTCGCGGCCGTTCCGGGTAGAACCGCCGCCCTTTTTCTGTGCCATGTTTAGCTCCTGCTAATTAGGTACCGGGCCGTATCAAGCCGTGATGGCTTCGATGCGGATCTCGGTGTAGTTCTGACGGTGGCCTTGGTGCTTCTGGTAGTGCTTGCGACGGCGCATCTTGAAGATCTTGATCTTGTCGTGCCGGCCATGTGCAAGAACCGTCGCCTTGACCACGGCGCCGGAGACGAGCGGCGTGCCAACTTTCAGCTGGTCGCCTTCGCCCACGGACAGCACTTGGTCCAGGGTGATTTCTTGCCCAATGTCAGCAGGTATCTGTTCTACCTTGAGTTTTTCGCCGGTGGCAACGCGATACTGCTTGCCGCCGGTTTTTATGACCGCGTACATGGGATATATCCTTAAATTGAAATGTGGATTGCAGGCATTTGCATGGCCTGCGGTGCAACACTGGCTCTCGCAAGGTGCGCAAGGCTTGGCCGGCGCACCCGCGTGTTTCCCAGTAATGCCCATCCAGGCACCGTGCGGTGCGGGCAATCCAGGCGCAATTCGGCCAAAGACCGAATCGACGATTCTAGTCCGCGCCTGTGGAAAAGTCAAAAAGCCGTGCTGGGCTAAGGGCTTAGGGCGGCGGGAGAGGGCTGCGGCGGCCCGCGCGCTGTGGCGTGCGGGCCACAGGCGCGGCGTCCAATCGCCGCGGGCGCGGTCTTGCGCGGCGCCGGGTGCGGCCCTAGACTCGCGCGATTCTTCCTGGCGGCCCTGCCGTTTGCAACGGCCCGGCGATGCCCCGGCGTCCTCTTGGAGATTGCTGGCCATGGCGGTACCTCATGACGACTTGCCCGAAGACCTGGAGCGCGCCTTGCTGGTTGGCCGCGTGTGGCAGCCGGCGCCCGTCGACGGGCCATGCGTGGTGGCGGTGCGGGGCGGGCGGCTGTACGACCTGACCGCGGTGACGCCGACGCTGGCCGACCTGCTCGATCGCGGCGACCGCGTTGCGCTGGCGCGCAATGCCGCCGGCGAATGCCTGGGGCCGGCGGCCGATTGGCTGGCCGGCCGCGCCGCCGGGGCGATGCTGGCCCCGTGCGACCTGCAGCCGGTCAAGGCCGCCGGCGCGACCTTCGCGGCCAGCCTGGTCGAGCGGATAGGCGCGGAACAGGCCGGCGGCGACGCCGGTCGCGCCGCGGCGGTGCGCGAGCGCATCGCCGGGCTGATCGGCACCGACCTGTCGCAGTTGCGGCCGGGTTCGCCCGAGGCGGCGCGCCTGAAGGCCGTCCTGTGGGCGCGGGGAATGTGGTCGCCATATCTCGAAGTGGGACTCGGCCCCGATGCCGAGGTGTTTTCCAAGGCGCCGCCCATGGCCTCGGTGGGATATGGGTCCTGGATCGGGCTGTTGCCGGAGTCCGAGTGGAACAACCCGGAGCCGGAGATCGTGCTGGCGGTGGACGCGCGCGGCCAGGCGGTGGGCGCGACCCTGGGCAACGACGTCAACCTGCACGATGTCGAGGCGCGCAGCGCGCTGCTGCAGAACCGGGCCAAGGACAACAACGGCTCGTGTGCCATGGGGCCGTTCGTGCGCCTGTTCGACGCCAGCTACGGACTGGGCGATGTGCGCCGCGCCGACGTGCGGCTGCGCATCGAGGGGCAGGAGGACGGTTTCGTGCTGGACGCCACGAGCCACATGCGCGAGATCAGCCGCGACCCGCTCGAACTGGTGCGCCAGACCTGCGGCGGCCATCATCAGTATCCGGATGGGTTTATGCTTTTCCTTGGCACCATGTTTTCGCCCACCCAGGACCGCGCCGCCGCCGGCCGCGGTTTCACGCACCGCCCGGGCGACCTGGTACGCATTGCCTCGCCGCGGCTGGGGGCGCTGGTCAATCGCGTAGGCCTGGCCACCGCCATCGCGCCCTGGACGTTCGGCGTGCGGGCGCTCTATGCCAATCTGCGCCGCCGTGGCCTGTAGCGGTCCGGCGGGTCCTGGGCAGACCGTATAATTCGGCCGACGTGTGCCGGCGCTGCGTGCGCCGGGTATGAGTGTGCGAGCCGCCGGCCGGCTCCCTTACCTGTCGGATACGCCTTGAATCTCCCTGAGTTGATTGCCCCTATTGCCGACGACATGAAGGCTGTCGACGCGGTCATCCGCGACCGGCTGAATTCCGATGTCGTGCTGATCCGCACCATCGGCGACTACATCATCGGCGCCGGCGGCAAGCGCATGCGGCCCGCCATGGTGCTGATGGTGGCGCGCGCGCTCGGCTACCAGGGCACGCACCACCAGTTGCTGGCCGCGGTCGTCGAGTTCATCCACACCGCCACGCTGCTGCATGACGACGTGGTCGACGAGTCGGACCTGCGCCGTGGCCGCGACACGGCCAACGCCGTGTTCGGCAACGCCGCCAGCGTGCTGGTGGGCGATTACCTGTATTCGCGTTCGTTCGAGATGATGGTCGAGGCCGACTCGATGCGCATCATGCAGATCCTGTCGCAGGCCACCACGGTGATCGCCGAAGGCGAGGTGCTGCAGCTGCTCAACGTGCACGACCCCGATGTGTCGCAGGAGCGCTACCTGCAGGTGGTGCGCTACAAGACCGCCAAGCTGTTCGAGGCCGCAGCCCAGGTCGGCGCGGTGCTGGCTGGCGCCAGCCCCGAGCAGGAGACCGCCGCGGCCGCCTATGGGCGCCACGTCGGCACCGCCTTCCAGCTGGTCGACGACGTGCTGGACTACAGCGGCGATGCCCACGCCTTGGGCAAGAACGTGGGCGACGACCTGCGCGAGGGCAAGCCCACGCTGCCCCTGATCCGCGTCATGGAGACGGGCACGCCCGAGCAGCGCGAGCTGATCCGCGAGGCGATCAAGACCGGCCAGGCCGACTTCGCCGCGGTGGCCCAGGCCATCCAGGCCACCGACGCCCTGGCGCATGCGCGCCAGGCCGCCGAAAACGAGGCCGAACTTGCCCGACAGGCGCTGTCGGCCTTCCCGGTTTCCCTTTATCAAAAATCTCTGCTAGAATTCTGCGCTTTCGCGGTGAATAGAGATCGTTGATCGAAATCCAGGCGCCGGGGAAGAAAAAAAGCAAGACAGCAAGAATCGGGGCGTAGCTCAGCCTGGTAGAGTACTGCGTTCGGGACGCAGGAGTCGGAGGTTCGAATCCTCTCGCCCCGACCAACTTCCGTTGGTCGAATTTCCCGGGTGGCGCCATGTGCGTTGCCAGCCCACAAGCCGTACAGCGAAGGGGCGCATAGCGAAAGCCGATACCGCAAACGTGGTGTCGGCTTTTTTGCGTTCGCGCCGCGTCTTCGGCGCGGCGGGCTCAGCCCGCCTGGCGCCGCGCCCGCTTGCGGCCGGCGCTGATTTCATAGCATTCGCAGAAGGTCTGGGCCAGCAGGCTCAGCGGGCTGCTGGACGGATACACCAGGTACGTCGAGAAGCGGATGTCCGGCGCGAACGGCTTGATGGCGATGTCCAGCGAGCGAAAGCCGTCGGCCACGTCCGGGTTGGCGATGCTCACGCCCAGTCCCAGGCCGACCATGTGGCAGATGGCGGCGGCGAAGACCTTGTCGATTTCCTTGCGCATGGCGTCGTTGGGCGAAAGCGATAGAAAGCGCTCGCCGGCCAGGTCCGCCGGCGCGAGGGCGCGCGGCATCCCGGCCAGCCGGTGGCCGGCCGGGACGATGCATACGCCCAGCGCTTCGCTGGCCACGTGGTGGCCGATGCCGGGGCTGCTGAATATGTCCGAGGCCACGCCGATGTCGCTATAGCCCGCGGCGGTCCATTGGCAGACCGTGATCGAGTCGGCCACGTGCATGGACACCGTGACGTCGGGGAAGCGCTCGGCGAACAGCTGCATGGCCTCGGGTACCGTGACCAGGGCGGGCGAGGGCACGGCCGAGATGTGCAGGTGGCCGGTGCCGCGCCTGCGCAGGGTGGCGGCGGAGCTTTCCAGGCTGCGCAGGCCCGCGAACGTCATCTCGACGTCGCGAAAGAACACCTCGCCTTCGCGCGTGGGCACCAGCTTGCCGGCCACGCGCTCGAACAGGCGCAACCCGATGCGCGCCTCCAGCTGGGCGATGACCCGGCTGACGTTGGGCTGCGTGGTATGCAGGTCCTTGGCCGCCTGTGTCATGGAGCGCGTCAGCATGACTGCCCGGAAAGTCTCGACCTGGCGAAAGTTCAGCATGGGTCATATCAATTTTGCATGGACCATGATGATAATCCAATTAGTCATATGGGGTGCGAGTCCATAACATGGCCGCATCGACATCAGGGAGGCCGCCACCGGGCCTCCCGACTTTAAGGAACGTGCCCCAATGAGCCTTCGGATCGGAGTGGACATCGGCGGGTCCTTCGCGGACTTTGCCGTGCTGGATGAATCCACGCGAACAATTCAAACCCTGAAAGTCTTCTCCCGCCCGGACGCGCCGGGCAGCGAGGTCCTGGCTGGCATCGAGCAGCTGAAGGCGCGGCATGGCCTGGATCCGGCCCAGGTGTCGTACTTCACGCACGGCACGACGGTGGGGGTCAACGCCGTGGTGCAGCGCCGCGGCTTGAAGCTGGCGCTGATCACCACGCGCAACTTCGAGGACGTGCTGGACATCGGCCGGCTGAAGATTCCCGACATGTACCACCTCATGTCCAAGCGGCCGGCGCCGCTGATTTCGCGCGACCGGGTGTTCGGCGTGGACGAACGGCTGGGCGCCGATGGCAGCGTGGTCGCGCCGGTGGACGAGGCCAGCGTGCTGGCGGCGGCCGAGGCGCTGCGCGAGGCCGGCTGCGAAGGCGTGGTCGTCTCGCTGCTGCATGCCTACCGCAACCCGGCCCATGAACGGCAGGTCAAGGCGATCCTGCAGCGCGCGCTGCCGGGAATGTTCGTGTCCTGCTCGCATGAGGTCTGGCCGATCATCCGCGAATACGAACGTACGCTGACCGCCACCATCGGCGGCTATGTGCAGCCGCGCGTCTCGCATTACCTGGAAAGCCTGCAGGGCGCGCTGCGCGAGAGCGGGGTGCCGGTGGACCTCAAGGTCACCAAGTCCAACGGCGGCGTGATGAGCGCCGAGCATGGCAAGGCCAATTGCGTACAGATGATCCTGTCGGGCACCGCCTCGGGGGTGATCGGCGCGGCCTACATCGCCGATCTGTGCCATATCCCGAACTGCATGAGCCTGGATATCGGCGGCACGACTGCCGATATCGCCCTGATCGTCGACGGCAAGCCGCAGTTCGCCACGGGCGAGTACATCGGCGACTTCCAGATCCATATTCCCTCGGTATCGGTGTCGTCGGTGGGCGACGGCGGCGGGTCGATCGCCTGGGTGGACGAACTGGGCGTGCTGAAGGTGGGGCACCAGAGCGCGGGTTCCACGCCCGGGCCGGTGTGCTACGGCAAGGGCGGCACCCAACCCACCATTACCGACGCGTTCGCGGTCATGGGCGTGATCGGCTCGCAGCAACTGGGCTACAACGCGGTCCAGGTCGACGTCGAGGCGGCGCGCCGGCCGATCGAGCCGCTGGCCGAAAAACTGGGCACCGACGTGCTGCGGACCGCCGAGGCCATCGTCAACGTGTCGGTGTCCAGCATGTACGCGGGCGTGAGCCGGGTGATTTCGCGCTTCGGCATCGATCCGCGCGTGTTCAGCCTGATGCCGTTCGGCGGCGCCGGCCCGATGCTGGCCTGCTACCTGGCCAAGGCCCTGAAGGTGCAGAAACTGCTGGTACCCACCACGCCGGGCGTGCTGAGCGCGCTGGGCGGGCTGATCGCGGATGTGAAGAACGATTTCGTGCGCACCACGTACTGCGACCTCAATGCCGCCACCGTGGGCTCGCTGGCCCAGGCGGCCAGCGAGCTGGAGGCGCAGGCACGCGCGTGGCTGGTGGCCGAGGTCGGCACCGACGCGGACGCCGAGATCGATATTTCCGCCGACATGCGTTATCGCGGCCAGTCGTTCGAGATCGATACCCCGGTCGAGCGGGCATGGCTGGAGGCGGGCGCCATCGACAGCCTGAGCCAGGCCTTTCACAAGGAGCACGAACGGCTGTACGGGCACGGCGACGCCAGCGCGGGCGTGCAGGTCGTGGCGATGCGGCTGGTCATTACGTCCAGGACGCCCAAGCCCGAGCTCAACCATATCGCCCAGGGCGCCGGCGTGCCGCCGCGCGAATCCACCCTGCGCATCTGGCTGGAGGGCCAGTACCGCGACGTGCCGCTGTACCGGTGCGAGAAGCTGCTGGCCGGCCAGGCCTTCAGCGGTCCCGCCATCGTGGCCCAGGACGATTGCACCACCTGCGTGCTGCCCGGCTTCGACGCGCGCGTCGATACCTACGGCAACCTGGAACTCACCGCGCTCGCGCTGAACTGACCTGGACAGGGCATCACATGAACTTCGACAAAACCGTACTGCAGATCTTCGCGAACTACTGCGTGGCCGCCGCGGAAAGCATGGCGCATACGCTCATGCGCACCGCGCACTCCGCGTTCGTGAAGGAAACCGAGGACTTCTCCTGCACCATCATGACGCCGCGGGGACAGACGTTCGCCTCGCCCAAGACGTTGGGCGCGACCTGGTACCCGGGCCTGGATTTCAGCGGCGCCATCGACATGATCGACGGCTACGAGCCGGGCGACATCTGCATGACCAACGACGCGTACAGCGGCTATGTGGCCACGCATACGCCCGACATCATGATGTGGAAGCCGGTGTATTACCAGGGCGAGATGGTGTGCTTCGTGGGCGGCCATATCCACAACACCGACATGGGCGGAGCGGTGCCGGCGTCCCTGTCGCGCACCCTGACCGAGGTGCACCAGGAAGGGATACGCTTCCCGCCCACCAAGATCGTGCGCCGCGGCGTGCTCAACGAGGAACTGATGCGCCTGATGGAGCTCAACGTGCGCTCGCCCGACCAGAACCGGGGCGACCTGCAGGCGCAGACGGCCATGCTCATGACCGGCGAGCGCCGCATCGTCGAGATCATCGAGCGCTTCGGACTGCAGGCTTTCAAGGAAGGCATGGCGGCGATGCTCGATTATTCGGAGCAGCAGGCGCGCGCCATTGTGCGTGCCATGCCTGACGGCGAATATTTCTTCGCCGAGTACGCCGACGAGGATTCGCTCAACGGCAAGCCGCTGCGCGTGGCGATCACCCTGCGCATCCGCGGCGACGAGCTGGAGTTCGACTTCACCGGCAGCGATCCGCAGCTGACCTCGTCGCTGAACATGCCCACCGGCGGCAAGGAGCGCCACGTGCTGGCCCTGGTCGGCCTGAACTACGTGCTGTATTCGCTCAACCCGGAGATCCTGCTCAATGCCGGCATGCTGCGCGTGGCGCGCTGCATCCTGCCGGAGGGCTCGGTGGTCAATCCGCTGGCGCCGGCGGCGGTGGGCATGCGCAGCCTGACCTGCAAGGTGGTGCAGTACGCCACCATGGGGGTGTTCTCGCAAGTGGTGCCGGACCGCCTGCCCGCCTCGCCCGCCGGCGGGATGAGCATCGTCAACGTGAAGACGACCGACCGCGACGGCAAGACCATCATCGCCGCCATCGAGCCGGTGGGCGGCGGCGCGGGCGGCGATCCGTACAGTGACGGCGCCGACGCGTCCGGGGCCATCGTGGCGTTCCTGCGCAATACGCCGGTCGAGATCAACGAAACCGAAGTTCCCATCCGCATCACCCGCTACGGCATGGTGCCCGACAGCGGCGGCCCGGGACGCTACCGCGGCGGCCTGGGCACATGCATGGAGTTCCAGGTGTACACGCCCAATTCGGCGGTCACCGCGCGCAACCGCGACCGGTCCCGTTTCGCGTCCTGGAGCGTGCTGGGCGGCAAGGCCGGCACCGTGTCGCGCTTCCTGCGCAACCCCGGCACCGCGCACGAGGAGGACCTGGGCGTGCACGATTTCATCCACTGCCAGCCGGGCGATGTGATCCGTCTGGAGGGCTGCGGCGGCGGGGGCTACGGCTCGCCCTGGGAGCGCGATCCGGCCAGGGTGCTGCACGACGTGCGCTGCGGCTACGTGTCGGTCGAGAACGCCCGCGGGCAGTATGGCGTGGTCATCGAGGGCGGCGAGGTCAGCCGGGATGCCACGGCGCGGTTGCGCGCCGAACTGGCTGGGCGCGATCCGGCCGTCGCGCACTATGACCACGGCGCCGGCCGCGACGCCTTCGAGGCGGTCTGGACGCTGGCCCGCTACGAACGCATGACCCATCACCTTGCCGGCGTGGCGCCGATCTGGCGCCACTTCCTGAAGATCAAGATCTTCGATGCGCTGGAGCAGCGCCTGGGCGGCAACGTTGCGGACACACGGCCGGAAATCGTCGACGAGATTTTCGCGCAACTGCTCAAGGCCTGTCCGCAGTTGCAGGCCGCCAGCGCCTGAGGCGCCGATCGCAACGCTACCGATACATACCGTCATGCAACAACTGAAACAGGCATTGCTGCGCATCGACACGCCCCACACGCCGCCAGCCGAGGTGGATGTGGCCATCATCGGCGCGGGCGCGGCCGGGGTCGCGACCGCGCACGAACTGACGCGGCTCGGCGTGCGGGTCGCGGTCATCGAGAAGGGCTGGGTGGCCGCCGAGCAGAGCAGCCGCAATTGGGGGTGGTGCCGCACGCTGGGGCGCGATATCCGCGAGCTGGAGCTGGCCAGGCTGAGCGTCGACCTGTGGCGCAGCGTGCAGGCCGATACCGGCGTGGATGCGGGCTTTCGCGAGACCGGCGTGGTGTTCGTGACCGACGATCCGTCCGAGCTGCGGACCTGGGAGCGCTGGCAGCAGGCCGCCGCCGCGCGCGGCGTGCCGGCCCGGATGCTGTCGGCGCGCGAGGCCAACGCCACCCACGCCTGGGGCAAGACGCCCTGGATAGGCGGCATCCGTACCGAGCGCGATGGCTATGCGGAACCGGCGCGCGCGATTCCGCTGCTGGCGCGCCACGCCATGGACAACGGTGCGCAGGTCATCCAGCAATGCGCGGTCAATGAACTGCTGGTCGAGGGCGGCCGCGTGGCCGGTGTGCAGACCGAGTGCGGCCTGGTGCGCGCCAGCCAGGTGGTGGTGGCCGGCGGCGTCTGGTCGTCGCTGTTCTGCCGCAAGCACAAGCTGCCCTTGCCGATCCTGCAGGTGCATTCCTCGGCCTCGCGCAGCAGGCAGTTCGACACCGGCGGGGCGGCGCCGGCAAGAGCGACGCATTTCTCGTTCCGCCACCGCGAGGATGGCGGGCTGACGCTGGCCAAGAGCGGCCGGGGCACCATGCACGTCGTGCCCGACCTGTTGCGCTACGGCATGAAATTCCGCTCGCTCTACCGCGCCCGCAAGGCCAACGTCAGATTGTCGATCGGCAGGCAGTTCTTCGCGCAGTGCTGGGACGAGTTTCGCTACTTCCACCTCGACAGGCCTCCCTATGCCCGCCATCGGGTGCTGGATCCCGGGCCGGACATGGCCCTGGTGCGCAGCGCCTACGAGGACGCAGGGGCCGTGTTTCCCGGCATGGGGCCCGACCTGATCGACCAGGCCTGGGGCGGCGTCATCGACAACACGCCAGACGGCATCCCCGTCATTTCCGACGTGGCCCGGATGCCGGGCCTGTATTTGTGTACCGGTTTCAGCGGCCATGGGTTCAGCTCCTCCCTGGGAGCCGGCCGCTGCCTTGCGCAATGGATCGCGCGGGGGCGCTCCGACCTGTCGCTGGACGCGTTCTCGTACGCGCGCCTGGTCGACGGGCGGCGCCTGCAACCCAGCATTCTGTATTGAACGGCCCGCACGTACCGGCGGTCTTGGGCAGTCATCACTTCTGCAAGGGGAATACCAATATGCGATACAACCGAAGAGCCTTCCTGGGCGCGATGGCCGCGCTGCCGGCGGCATTGGGCGCCGCACGCCTGGCATCGGCGGCGCCGGCCGGCGAGGCCGGCTATCTGTGAAGATTCAATAGGTTGTATGCATGGTTCATCCGAACCGGATTTGAGAAACTGGAAATCGCCAACCCCCCAGTTCACTCAAGGAGCCCGGCCGGATGAACACCCATAAGCATGCCCGATTGACCTTCCTACGTCGACTCGAAATGGTCCAGCAATTGATCGCCCATCAAGTTTGTGTGCCTGAAGCGGCCCGCGCCTATGGGGTCACCGCGCCGACTGTGCGCAAATGGCTGGGCCGCTTCCTGGCTCAGGGCCAGGCGGGCTTGGCCGATGCGTCCTCGCGCCCGACGGTCTCGCCCCGAGCGATTGCGCCGGCCAAGGCGCTGGCTATCGTGGAGCTGCGCCGCAAGCGGCTGACCCAAGCGCGCATCGCCCAGGCGCTGGGCGTGTCAGCCAGCACCGTCAGCCGCGTCCTGGCCCGCGCCGGTCTGTCGCACCTGGCCGACCTGGAGCCGGCCGAGCCGGTGGTGCGCTACGAGCATCAGGCCCCCGGCGATCTGCTGCACATCGACATCAAGAAGCTGGGACGTATCCAGCGCCCTGGCCACCGGGTCACGGGCAACCGACGCGATACCGTTGAGGGGGCCGGCTGGGACTTCGTCTTCGTGGCCATCGATGACCACGCCCGCGTGGCCTTCACCGACATCCACCCCGACGAGCGCTTCCCCAGCGCCGTCCAGTTCCTCAAGGACGCAGTGGCCTACTACCAGCGCCTGGGCGTGACCATCCAGCGCTTGCTCACCGACAATGGCTCGGCCTTTCGCAGCCGCGCCTTCGCCGCGCTGTGCCATGAGCTGGGCATCAAGCACCGCTTTACCCGACCTTACCGCCCACAGACCAATGGCAAGGCCGAACGCTTCATCCAGTCGGCCTTGCGTGAGTGGGCTTACGCTCACACCTACCAGAACTCCCAACACCGAGCCGATGCCATGAAATCCTGGCTACACCACTACAACTGGCATCGACCCCACCAAGGCATCGGGCGCGCTGTACCCATCTCCAGACTCAACCTGGACGAATACAACCTATTGACAGTTCACAGCTAGCGCAACTTGTATTGGCCAATAGAGTCTATACACTAGTACTCAAGGATCCCGCACGCGGATCCACCTGCCCTACAGGAGGACGCCCCCCATTTACCCGCGCTCATGCGCACCCTTTTTTCTCTTTTCGGAAGGAGAGCAGACTATGAACCTGAGCATCTGCGGTCGTCACCTCGACGTCACCCTGGCAATCCGGGAATATGTCATGAACAAGCTGGCGCGAGTGCTGCGGCATTTCGATCATGTTATCGATACCCAGGTCATGCTTTCGGTAGAGCCCCTGCGGCACAAGGCCGAAATCACCATGCGTCTGCGCGGCAAGGATATCCATTGCGAAGCCGTCGACGAGAACCTCTATGCAGCCATCGATCTACTGGTCGACAAAATAGACCGTCAGGTCATCAAGCACAAAGACAAGGTTCAGAGCCACTCCGCCGAGTCCGCAAAGCGACAAGCCGCTGCGCTGGCCGCGCAGCAACCGTAGTCCCGCGCCTTGCGAACGCTCGTAGCGTGAGCTTGCCCCCATCGTGATCCGGACCACCGGATCCGTTATCGCGACCGATGTCCCAGGAAGTACTCCGCGGGACATCGGCAAGCAAACTCCCCCATCTGTCCCTCAATTGGTCCTCGTCATGCCGCGTTGCATGCATGCGTCCGCCCTCCCATAATTGCCCGGTTCGGACTATGCTTGCGCAGTCCCGGCAGGGCAGGAAAGGCAACGATTTTTTGCACTGCGACATATAACCATATAATGACCCGCATGAATCACTTGTCGCGCATCCTACCCGCCGGCAATGTCGTGCTCGACATGCTCGCCACGAGCAAGAAACGGGCGTTCGAACAGGCCGGCCTACTTTTTGAAAACCATCACGGATTGGCCCGCTCGGTCGTGTTCGATAGCCTGTTCTCGCGTGAGCGGCTGGGCTCGACAGCGCTGGGCCAGGGCGTCGCCGTGCCGCATGGCCGGGTCAAGGGCCTGGACCAGGCGCTGGCCGCGTTCATCCGCCTGGCCCAGCCCATCCCCTTCGACGCGCCCGACGGCCAGCCGGTTTCCATGCTGCTCTGTCTGCTCGTTCCCGAAGCCGCCACGCAGCAGCACCTGGACATCCTGGCCGAACTGGCCCAGCTCATGTCCAACAAGCCGCTGCGCGAAGCGCTGGCCAGCGAAACCGATCCGGCCGCGGTGCACCGCATGCTGACCACCGGCCAACTCTGACGCCACGCGAAACTTGCCATGCTTACGGTCCAGGAACTGGTCGACGACAACGCCGACAAAATCCCCTTCAGCTGGATCGCCGGCCATGACGCCGCCGACCGGGCCATCCCCGACGACGGCATGGCCGCCGCCGACCTGGTAGGCCACCTGAACCTGATCCACCCGTCCCGCATCCAGGTGTTCGGCCAGGAAGAACTGGCGTACTACACGCGCTTCGACCTGCGCCGCCGCATGCACCACATGGACGAGCTGCTGATCGGCGGCGTGCCGGCCATCCTGCTGGCAGACGGCCTGACGCCGCCGCAAGACCTGATCGACCAATGCGCGCAGCACCAGGTGCCGCTGCTGTCCACGCCCGTGGCGGCCGCCCAGCTGATCGACCTGCTGCGCATCTACCTGGGCAAGAAACTGGCGCCCACCACGACCGTGCACGGCGTCTTCCTCGACGTGCTGGGCCTGGGCGTGCTGATCACCGGCGAATCGGGCCTAGGCAAGAGCGAACTGGCGCTGGAACTGATCTCGCGCGGCCACGGCCTGGTGGCCGACGACGCGGTCGAACTCTCGCGCACCGCCCCCGGCGTGATCGAGGGCCATTGCCCGCAACTGCTGCAGAACCTGCTGGAAGTGCGCGGCCTGGGCCTGCTCGATATCCGCACCATCTTCGGCGAGACCTCGGTGCGCCGCAAGATGCGCCTGAAGCTGATCGTGCACCTGGTGCGGGCCACCGCGCAGGACAAGTTCGAGCGCCTGCCGCTGCAGGACATCACCCAGGACATGCTCGGCCTGCCGATCCGCAAAGTCATGCTGCAAGTGGCCGCCGGCCGCAATCTCGCCGTCCTGGTCGAAGCCGCCGTACGCAATACCATCCTCAAGCTGCGCGGCATCGACACGCTGGGCGAATTCATGGAACGCCAGGCCATGGCGATCCTGCAAAGCAGCAAGTAACGCCACGGTGCCTGTCCCCCTTGCGGGGACTGGCACCCACACCGAACCCCGCCCTACCGCCCCGCTCCGCTCTCCCGCGTGCGTTTCACGTCCAGCGGCGTGACCGCGTCGGCCTGGTTGCCCCAGCTGTTGCGCACGTACGAAACCAGCATGGCGATGTCGTTGTCCGGCAGCGCCTGCGCGAACGGCGGCATGCCATGCGGGCGCGGGTTGGCCGCGGTCGCTGGCGCGAAGCCGCCATCGAGCACCATGCGTATCACGTTGGCCGGTTCGGCCGCGATGACGCTGGGGTTGCCGGCCAGCGCGGGCCAGGCGGGGAAACTGCCCTTGCCGTCGGCCTGGTGGCACTGCGCGCAATGCTGGCCGTACAGCTTGCCGCCCAGCTCCATCACCGTCGCGGACGGGGCGCCGCGCCTGGCGGGCGGCGACGCCGCCGCCGGCAAGGACTTGAGGTAGGTGCCGATGGCCAGCGCGTCGTCGCCGCTGAGATACTGCGTGCTGCCCAGCACCACTTCGGCCATGGGGCCGGCCACGGTCGAGTGCGGCGCGATGCCGGTCGTCAGCAGCGCGGCGATGTCCTGCGCGCTCCAGTCGCCCAGGCCGGTGCCCGGCTGGCCGGTCAGCGGCGGCGCGTACCAGCCCAGCCCGTCGATCATGCCTCCGCCCAGCGCCTCGGCGGCGCGGGTGGCCCCCAGGCTGTTGCGCGGCGTATGGCAGGCCGCGCAGTGGCCCAGCCCTTCGGTCAGGTAGCGCCCGCGATTCCACTGCAGCGACTGCCCGGGATCGGCCTGCGGCCCGCCCGGCTCGAAATACAGCGCCCGCCACGCCGCCAGCAGCAGGCGCTGGTCGTACGGCGACGCCAGCTCGTGCGGGCGACTGGCCTGGCGCACCGGCTCGACCGTGCGCAGGAAGGCGTACAGCGCATCGGCGTCGGCGCGCGTCATGCGGGTGTATTCGGTGTACGGAAAGGCCGGGTACAGCAGCCGTCCGCCGGGGCCTTTGCCGTTGTGCAATACCTGCCAGAAATCGTCGGCGCTCCAGCCGCCGATGCCGGTTTCGGCGTCGGGCGTGATGTTCGGTCCATACAAGGTGCCGAACGGCGTGGGAATGGGCGTGCCGCCCGCGTAGGCCTGCCCGCCGCGCGCGGTGTGGCAGGCCATGCAATTGCCGGCCCGCGCCAGGTAGCGCCCTTGCTCGACCAGCTCGTCGGCTGATCCGGTGGCCGGCGCGGCTTGCGGGCCGGCGGGCACGTGGTCGCGGGTGCCCAGCCAATACAGGGTGGCGACGGCGGCCAGCAGGGCCAGGATGGCGACGACGAGGACGCGCTTGATGATCTTCATGGCCGCCTCCTCAATGCCCCGCCTGGCTGCCGCACTCCAGCGGCAGCGTCAGCGAGCCGGCCGGTTGCGGCGTGTACGGATGTCCCACCGGCTGGCCAGCCAGGCCGACACCGCGCCGATATCCTCGGGCGTCAGCTTGAGCGAGACCTGCGCCATGCAGTCGGGCTCGGCGGCGCGCCGCAGGCCGTTCTGCCAGCTGCCGATCTGCGCCACGAGGTAATCGCGCGGCAGGCCGAGCAGGCCCGGGATGGCCGGCGCGACGCCGGCCAGCGATGCGCCATGGCAGGACGCACAGGAAGGGATAGCGCGGGCCGGGTCGCCCTCGCGCACCAGCAAGCGGCCGCGCTCGACCAGGGCGGCCGAGGCTTCGACGCGCGCCGGCGGCGGATAGGGCACGTCCTGGCCGGCGAAGTATACCGCCATCTCGCGCAGATACGCATCGGGCAGGCCGTTGAGCAGATGCGCCATGGGCGGATACTGGCGCCGGGCATCGCGAAAATTCAGCAACTGGTGGTACAGATAATCCTGCGGCTTGCCCGCCAGGCGCGGATAGTAGCCGTCGGGGCCGGCGCGGCCCTGTTCGCCATGGCAGGCCGTACAGGCGGCGACCCGGGCGGCCATGGTGTCGGGCCGCAGCGCGGCCTCGCCCTGGGCCACGGCCTGGGACATCGCCAGCATGCCCGCGGCTGCGGCCAGCACGCCACACGCGGCGCGCCAGGCTCGCATTGCAATACGCAAATCGGATTTGAAGGCTAACATCGGACTGTCGAAGTTGACGCGGGCCCGGCCCGCCGGAACGTCGGCCGCTTGGCCGACTGCCAGGATACCCGCCTGCCCGCCATCGGGACAGGCGCAGATCCGGCAGCCGAGACCATAGCAGATGCCGGCCGGCGCGCACGGGCGATCGAATTCCATGCCACAATCACAGCCATGTTGAGAGTCGTCCTTATTACCGGCATTTCCGGCTCCGGCAAGTCGGTCGCCCTGCGCCTGCTCGAAGATGCGGGATTCACCTGCATCGACAACCTGCCGGTGCGCTTTCTGGCCGAATTCATCGCCAATGCCCGCGATGACGCCATGGAACGGGTCGCCGTCGCCATCGACGTGCGCTCACCCGGCGAGCTGGCCGAACTGCCCGATGTCATCACCGCCTCGCGCGCCATGGGCACCAGCCTGAGCGTGATCTTCCTCGACGCCAACACCGACACGCTGGTGCAGCGCTATTCCGAGTCGCGGCGCCGCCACCCGCTGACCGACCGCCTGGCGCGCGGCGGCAAGACCCCGTCGCTGGCCGAGTGCATCGCGCTGGAACGCGAGCTGATGGCGCCGCTGCGCGACCAGGAACACGTCATCGACACCTCGGATCTCACGCCGGGCCAGTTGCGCGCCTGGATCCGCGACCTGATCCAGGCCGACCGGCCGCCGCTGGTGCTGACTTTCGAATCGTTCGCCTACAAGCGCGGCGTGCCCAGCGACGCGGACCTGATGTTCGACGTGCGCTGCCTGCCCAACCCCTACTACGACCGCACCCTGCGCCCCCTGACCGGCCGCGACGAACCGGTGGCCACCTGGCTGGGCGGCTTCGATATCGTGACCCAGATGATCGACGATATCGCCGCGTTCATCCGCCGCTGGCTGCCCCAGTACACGCAGGACACCCGCAACTACCTCACCGTCGCCATCGGCTGCACGGGCGGGCAGCACCGCTCGGTATACGTGGTCGAGCAACTGGCGCGGCGCTTCTCCGACCACGACCCGCTGCTGGTGCGCCACCGCACCCAACTGCCCGACGACCCCGCATGATCCGTTCGCGTCCGCTTGCCCTCCTGTCGACACTGCTGCTGGCGCTGGCCATCGCAGGCTGCTCCACGCCAGGCAAGAAACGCGGCGGCTACTACAAGGACGACGGCCCCGACGCCAACCCGCCGTCCAACCTCGACAACGTGCCCGACGCGACGCCGCGCCTCGAACCGCTGGCCAGCGGCCCGAACCGGCCCTATGTGGTGTTCGGCAAGCGCTATGTGCCCGACACCAGCGAACGCCCGTTCCGCCAGCAGGGCCTGGCCTCCTGGTACGGCAAGAAGTTCCATGGTAACTCGACCTCCAACGGCGAGTCGTACGACATGTACGCCATGACGGCGGCGCATCCGACGATGCCGATTCCCAGCTACGCGCGCGTCACCAGCAAGATCAACGGGCGCACGGTCATCGTGCGGGTCAATGACCGCGGACCGTTCCACAGCGACCGCATCATGGACCTGTCCTATGTGGCGGCCCACAAGCTGGGCATCATCGGCCCGGGCAGCGGGCCCGTCACCGTCGAGCGCATCCTGCCTGCCGAGATCCTCGCGATGAATGGCGGCGCGGCGGCGCCACGGCCCGGGCCCGCCTCGGCCACCGGGCCGCTGCCCGTTGCCGCGCCCAGCGCGGCCGCCGCCGTCGAGCTGCACCCCGCGACCCAGCTCGCCTCGAACGCGCCGACGCCGCCGCGCCCGGCCGCGGGCGCGGGCAGCGGCGTCTACCTGCAACTGGGCGCCTTCAGCCAGCCGGCCAACGCCGAATCGCTGGTCAGCCGCATCAACGGGCAACTGGATCCGGCCAGCGGCATTCCGCCGGCGGTGGTCGAGCAGGCCAACAACCTGTACCGCGTACGCATCGGCCCCTACGCCACGCGCGAAGCGGCGCTGGGCGCGGTGCAGCCGGTGGCCGACCGCACCGGCATCCTGCCCAGTCTCAGCGCCACGCCCTAGGTGTGAAGATTCAATAGGTTGTATGCATGGTTCATCCGAACCGGATTTGAGAAACTGGAAATCGCCACCCCCCCAGTTCACTCAAGGAGCCCGGCCGGATGAACACCCATAAGCATGCCCGATTGACCTTCCTACGTCGACTCGAAATGGTCCAGCAATTGATCGCCCATCAAGTTTGTGTGCCTGAAGCGGCCCGCGCCTATGGGGTCACCGCGCCGACTGTGCGCAAATGGCTGGGCCGCTTCCTGGCTCAGGGCCAGGCGGGCTTGGCCGATGCGTCCTCGCGCCCGACGGTCTCGCCCCGAGCGATTGCGCCGGCCAAGGCGCTGGCTATCGTGGAGCTGCGCCGCAAGCGGCTGACCCAAGCGCGCATCGCCCAGGCGCTGGGCGTGTCAGCCAGCACCGTCAGCCGCGTCCTGGCCCGCGCCGGTCTGTCGCACCTGGCCGACCTGGAGCCGGCCGAGCCGGTGGTGCGCTACGAGCATCAGGCCCCCGGCGATCTGCTGCACATCGACATCAAGAAGCTGGGACGTATCCAGCGCCCTGGCCACCGGGTCACGGGCAACCGACGCGATACCGTTGAGGGGGCCGGCTGGGACTTCGTCTTCGTGGCCATCGATGACCACGCCCGCGTGGCCTTCACCGACATCCACCCCGACGAGCGCTTCCCCAGCGCCGTCCAGTTCCTCAAGGACGCAGTGGCCTACTACCAGCGCCTGGGCGTGACCATCCAGCGCTTGCTCACCGACAATGGCTCGGCCTTTCGCAGCCGCGCCTTCGCCGCGCTGTGCCATGAGCTGGGCATCAAGCACCGCTTTACCCGACCTTACCGCCCACAGACCAATGGCAAGGCCGAACGCTTCATCCAGTCGGCCTTGCGTGAGTGGGCTTACGCTCACACCTACCAGAACTCCCAACACCGAGCCGATGCCATGAAATCCTGGCTACACCACTACAACTGGCATCGACCCCACCAAGGCATCGGGCGCGCTGTACCCATCTCCAGACTCAACCTGGACGAATACAACCTATTGACAGTTCACAGCTAGCGGGCCTTCTGGGCCTCGCTGCCGTTGCGGAAGATCTGGTTGACGCACAGGTTGGAGTGCGCGCCATAGGACAGCGCCACCGAGGCGCTGGCGCGCGAGATTTCCTCCATGACCAGCATATGGGCCAGGTAGCCCAGCCCGGTTCCGCCGTATTCGTCGCTGACCGTCATGCCCAGCACGCCCAGGTCGCCGAATTTGCGCCACAGGTCCATGGGGAACTGATCGCTGCGGTCGATCTCGGCCGCGCGGGGCGCGATCTCGGCGTTGGCGAAAGTGCGCACCGCGTCGCGCAGCATATCCAGGTCTTCGCCCAGATTGAAATTAAGGCCGGGAATGTCCATGGGTGTCTCCGTGATAGTGAGCACTTACACCTTTAGCGGGGCCGGGTGCACCCCGGATCGGGATTGCAGCTAGCCACATCATGCGCCGCCGCGTGGGCCCGGGCAATGATGCAGTGCAAATATTACGTTTACGTAAACGTAAAGTTGAGTCGGGTTTTCCCTAGCAGTTTCATGCGCGGGCACCGCCATGGGCACGGCCGTGCGGGCTTACTGTTTTTGCGCCAGCAGGCGCTGGCATTGCAATTCCTGCTGGGCGATTTCGGCCAGGGTATCCTCGATGTCGCGCTGTTGTTGTGTCAGGGTGGCGCGGTGCTGGGCGAGTATGGTCAGGTAGTGGCGCAGTTGCGGGGCGGTGTCGCCCGGGCCATCGTACATGTCGATCAGGCTGCGGATCTCCGACAGCAACAGGCCCAGCCGCTTGCCGCGCAGGGCCAGCTTCAGGCGCGCGCGGTCGCGCGTGCTGTAGACGCGGTTGCGGCCATCGCGCAAAGGGCTGACGATGCCCTGGTCTTCGTAGAAACGAATCGTGCGTGGCGTAATGTCGAACTCGCGTGCGAGTTCGGAGATGGTCCAGGTAGACATGAGCGTTTGGCAGTTTACGTAAACGTAAATTATGATGAGTTGAAGCAGGCGTCAAGCCAATACAGGGAGAGGCAATGAATCCGAACGAGCAGAAACTGCAGTATCCGTGGGACCAGACACAACCCGAGCCCGGCGTGGCCCTCGTGGTGGCCGAAGGGGTGAAGTGGATACGGATGCCGCTGCCGTTCGCCCTGGACCACATCAACCTGTGGCTGCTGCGTGACGAGATCGACGGCCGCCAGGGCTGGACCATCGTCGATTGCGGCATCGCGCGCGACGAAGTGAAGACGATCTGGGAGCAGGTGTTCGAGAACGAACTGGAAGGCCTGCCGGTGCTGCGCGTGCTGGTGACCCACATGCACCCCGACCACATCGGGCTGGCGCACTGGCTGTGCGAGCGCTGGAATGCGCCGCTGTGGATCAGCATGACCGATTTCATGGTGGCCAGCCTGTGGTCGCGGCGTACCGATGGCGGCGCCTCGGGCGGCCAGGCCGCGGTCGAGCACTTTGCCCGCCACGGGCTGACCGACACGGATGCGCAGGAGCAGATCCGCCAGCGCGCCGGCTATTACCCCAACCTGGTGTCCGCCGTGCCGTCGCGCTACACGCGCCTGCTGCATGGCGACGAGGTCGCCATCGGCGGACACCCCTGGCGCGTCATCGTGGGTTATGGGCATGCGCCCGAGCATGTGTCCCTGTTCAGCCCCGCGCACAAGGTGCTGATCTCGAGCGACATGGTGCTGCCGCGCATTTCGACCAACGTCAGCGTGTTCGACCACGAGCCGGACGCCAATCCGCTGCCGCTGTACTTGCGCTCGCTCGATCGCTACGACGATCTGCCGGCCGATACCGTGGTGCTGCCTTCGCATGGCCGTCCGTTCGTCGGGCTGCACGAACGCATCGCCCAGCAGCACGCGCACCACGACGAGCGCCTGGCTGAAGTCCTGCAGGCCTGTGCGACGCCGCAGTCGACGGCCGATATCGTCCCGGTACTGTTCAAGCGCAAGCTGGACCTGCATCAGCTGACCTTCGCCATGGGCGAGGCGCTGGCGCACCTGCACGCGCTGTATTTCGAAGGCAAGCTCAAGCGCCGCACCGATGCCGACGGCATCGTGCGTTTCCAGGCGGCGTAGCGGGCGCGCCTGCTGCGGGCAGGCTAGCTGTGAACTGTCAATAGGTTGTATTCGTCCAGGTTGAGTCTGGAGATGGGTACAGCGCGCCCGATGCCTTGGTGGGGTCGATGCCAGTTGTAGTGGTGTAGCCAGGATTTCATGGCATCGGCTCGGTGTTGGGAGTTCTGGTAGGTGTGAGCGTAAGCCCACTCACGCAAGGCCGACTGGATGAAGCGTTCGGCCTTGCCATTGGTCTGTGGGCGGTAAGGTCGGGTAAAGCGGTGCTTGATGCCCAGCTCATGGCACAGCGCGGCGAAGGCGCGGCTGCGAAAGGCCGAGCCATTGTCGGTGAGCAAGCGCTGGATGGTCACGCCCAGGCGCTGGTAGTAGGCCACTGCGTCCTTGAGGAACTGGACGGCGCTGGGGAAGCGCTCGTCGGGGTGGATGTCGGTGAAGGCCACGCGGGCGTGGTCATCGATGGCCACGAAGACGAAGTCCCAGCCGGCCCCCTCAACGGTATCGCGTCGGTTGCCCGTGACCCGGTGGCCAGGGCGCTGGATACGTCCCAGCTTCTTGATGTCGATGTGCAGCAGATCGCCGGGGGCCTGATGCTCGTAGCGCACCACCGGCTCGGCCGGCTCCAGGTCGGCCAGGTGCGACAGACCGGCGCGGGCCAGGACGCGGCTGACGGTGCTGGCTGACACGCCCAGCGCCTGGGCGATGCGCGCTTGGGTCAGCCGCTTGCGGCGCAGCTCCACGATAGCCAGCGCCTTGGCCGGCGCAATCGCTCGGGGCGAGACCGTCGGGCGCGAGGACGCATCGGCCAAGCCCGTCTGGCCCTGAGCCAGGAAGCGGCCCAGCCATTTGCGCACAGTCGGCGCGGTGACCCCATAGGCGCGGGCCGCTTCAGGCACACAAACTTGATGGGCGATCAATTGCTGGACCATTTCGAGTCGACGTAGGAAGGTCAATCGGGCATGCTTATGGGTGTTCATCCGGCCGGGCTCCTTGAGTGAACTGGGAGGTTGGCGATTTCCAGTTTCTCAAATCCGGTTCGGATGAACCATGCATACAACCTATTGAATCTTCACAGCTAGCCGGCTGGCGGCGCAAGCGGGCCCGGCGGTCCGGGCCGCGTGGCGATGGCCGGCGGGCAATAGGCGCGAACATCCCTGAGCGGGCCCAGGTACTTTTCGATCTGCACCGCCGTCAGCTGCCCCGAGCAGCCCTGGGCCAGGGACGAGGTGCCCGCGTCGCGGGTCACGGCATTGGGATTGCCGTGCACGCACATGGGCAACCCGCGCTCGTCCTGCTCCGGGTCGTACCAGGCGCCGGTAGGCAGGCGCACGACGTCCTCGCGGATATCCGTGGACAGGGTCGCCGCCGCGAGGCACGATCCGCGCGGGCTGTAGATGCGCACGATGTCTCCCTCGCCGATCTCCCTGGCGCGCGCGAGCGCCGGATGCAGCGTGCAGACCTCGCGGCCCTCCCGCTTCGATGCCTGGCTGTAACCGCCGTAGTCGAACTGGCTGTGCAATTTGTTGGCAGGCTGGTTGGCGACGAGATAGAGCGGGTAGGCCGCCGAGACGGGGTCGGCGGGAGGCAGCCAGGCCGGGTGCCCGGGGCAATCGTCATAGCCGAACGCCGCGATCTGTGCCGAGGCGATCTGTATCCGGCCGCTCGGCGTGGGCAACGGGTGTGCCGCAGGGTCCAGCCGGAATGCCCGTTGCGCGCCGCCATCGTCCGGGCGCTGGGGCAGCCTGAGCTCGCCCTTCTCCCAGAACGCGTCGAACGACGGCGCGTCGAGGCCTTTGGCTGCCAGCTGCTCGCGGGTTGCCGCGTAGATCCATTGCAGCCAATCGGACGCCGAGCGCCCTTCGGTCATTGCGGCGCCGCAACCCATGCGCTGCGCCAGGTCGCTGAAAATATCGTAATCGTTCCTGGCATCGGCGTAAGGCGGGACGACCTGCTGCATCGCGACCATCAGATCGTCGGTCGGCGAGGCGCCGATATCGTCGCGCTCCAGTGTCATGGTGCAAGGCAGGACGATGTCGGCATGCCTGGCGGTCGCGGTCCAGCCGATTTCGTGGACGACGAAGGTGTCGAGCCGCTGGAATGCCTGGGCCAGGCGGCCGAGGTCCTGGTGATGGTGGAAGGGATTGCCGCCGGCCCAGTACGCGAGCCGGATATGCGGGTAGCGCAGCGTCCTGCCGTTGTATGGGAACGTCTCGCCTGGCGAAAGCAGCATATCGGCGATGCGCGCGCAGGGGATGAAGCGTTTCTCGTGGTTGGCGCCTTGTGGCAGCGCCGCGATCGATACGGCATTCTTGCGCCGCCCGTACTTGGAGATCGAGCCCAGCGCATAACTGTATCCGCCGCCTTCCAGTCCCACTTGCCCCAGCAGCGCGGCGAGCACCAGGCCCATCCAGACCGGCTGTTCGCCATGGTCTGCGCGCTGCAGGGAGTGGGCCACGGTCACGAGGACCCGCTTGCCCGCCAGTCCCAGGGCGAGCTCCGTGATGGCCGCAGCGTCGATGCCGCACAGGGCGGCTGCCCATGCCGCGTTCTTGGCCAGGCCATCGGCGCGGCCGAGCAGATAGTCTTCGAATACCGGCCAGCCGTCGCAGAAATCGACGACGAAATCCCGGTCATGCAGGCCCGCTGCGACCAGCGTGTGCGCGATGCCCAACATCAGCGCGACATCCGTGCCCGGCACCACCGGCAGCCAGGTCGCGGCCGCCTCCGTGGGCAGATCGTCCCGTTGCGGGCCTATCGTATAGAAGCGGCAGCCGCGTCCGGCGGCCTGCGCCATGGCCTGGCGTTCGATGTGCCGGCTGACGCCGCCGGCGGCCACGCGCGAGTTCTTCAGCGCCATGCCCCCAAATGCCAGCACGACGTCGGTATGCCGGGTGATCTGTTCCCAGGAGACGTTGCACAGCGTGACTTCGTCGAAGCCGCCAACCACGTGCGGAAGCACCACCTGCGCGGCACCCGAACTGTATGAATGGACCGAGCGGACATAGCCGCCCAACGCGACATTGAGAAAACGATGCAGCTGGCTTTGCGCATGGTGGAAGCGCCCCGCGCTGGACCATCCGTATGAGCCGCCAAACACGCCGGCGGTGCCATGGTGATCGACCACGCGGCGCAATTTACGGGCAAGACGATCCAGTATCTCGTCCCACGACATCGGCACATAGTCGTCGCTGCCGCGCCGGGTGTCCGGCCCGGGGCCGTCGCGCAGCCAGCCCAGCCTGGCCATCGGTTCCGGAACGCGCACGCCATGGCGGATGGCGTCCGGCAGATTCTCGATGAGGCGGTTCGGATCGGGATCGCCCGCAAACGGACGGACCTTCAAGCGGTCGCCGGTGTGCGCGGCGTCGAAGACTCCCCAGTGCGAGCTGTGCCGCCGCCATTGCACAGGTGGCTCGCCATCCGGACGAGCCGCGTTCGTGTCGCGTTCTTTCATGGACGTATCCTTGGCGGAATTACGATTGGTCGCCTGCGTTGCCCAGGTGCGGGAGATACTGCCCGATGCCCTCCCTGAGCAGCGACGCAAGTTCGGCGGTGCGCGTGCGTATCGTCACGCTGGGGCCGCCGACGGCCACCGCCATGGGCCGGGTGCCTTCGCGTTCCGGCAGCAAGGCCGCGATGATGCCTACCCCTGGCACGAGCCGGTCTAGCGATGTGGCATAGCCGTTCTTGCGTATCTGGGTGGCGTCGCGCGTGACGGTGGACAGATTGATCTCGGGCTCGTTGGCGCCGCGCAAGGCGTTGTGCCGGAATACGGCGCGCCGCACCTGGTCGGGCTCCATCGTTGAGACGAACAGCCTGCCGGTTCCGGAGGTCAGCAAAGGGCGTACGTCTCCGACGTTGACATGCAGGCGTACGCGCTGCGTCGAGGGAATGATGTGGATGTAGCGGGCGCCGGCATCCACTTGCAGGGCCAGGATGATGGTTTCGCCCGTTGCCTTGGACAAATGGCTCATCAGCGCCATCAGGGGGCCGTCGTGGGCGAGCAGCGGGTCGATCCAGCTGCCCAGCAATGTCACGCGCGGGGTCGGACGATAGAGCCGTTGCTCGTCCTGGACCAGGTAGCTGAGCCGCTGCAGGCTGCGCAGGATGCCGGCCGTGCTGGACGCCGGGAAACCCAGTGCGCGCGAAATCTCCAGTACGCCGGCCTCGCGGCGCACGGTGTCGAAGTATTCGAGGATCTGGATGACACGGACGGCCGATTTGACTTCGTTGGTCATGGTTTGGAGACCCGAAAGAACGAACGCCGCGGCGCGCGAACCAGGGCAGGCATGTCGCAGCGCGCCGATCATGACGGCATGGGCCCGGTGTAGTGCACGCACTCCTGGGGGACATGACGCCACTTCGTATTCTGCCCCTTTTCTTCCAGGTAGTGCGTCAGGACGCTGAACTTCCTGGCGATCATCACCAGCGCGGCGGCGCAGCCGTCGGGCAATCCCAGGTCGAGTGCCAAGGCCGCCACGATGCCGTCGATGTTGATGGGGATATCCCTGCCCTTGGCGGCGGCGAGATGGCGTTCGGCCGCGAGCAGCAGTTCGCAGTGGATGCCCGCGGTGCCGGCGCAGCGCGCTACCTCCAGCAGGACGCGCGGGCGCGGATCCCTGGCGTGCGGCGGATTGCCGAAGCCGGGCATGCGCCCGCCGGCCCGCAGGGCCGCGGCGACCAGGTTCCCGGCGGCGGCATCGACGTCGTGCTCGCCGGGTGCGCCGTTGCGCGCGCCGGCTTCGGCGATGGCCTGCTTCATCATGGCAGCCAATGGGTCGCCGACGCCGCCGGCCACGTCGCCGTACAGCAGCGCCGCGCCCG
Source organism: Bordetella pertussis 18323 (assembly GCF_000306945.1). Lineage (NCBI taxonomy): Bacteria > Pseudomonadati > Pseudomonadota > Betaproteobacteria > Burkholderiales > Alcaligenaceae > Bordetella > Bordetella pertussis. Next base: position 3,571,805 of record NC_018518.1, read on the forward strand.
CCATGGCCTGGGCGATGGGCGCCCCGTAGGAGGCGAAGGTGCGGCCGATGGCCGCCGCCGGCGTCACGCCATGGTCCACGCACGCGGTCAGCACGGCATCCAGCGTACGCGCTTCGCCCGCGTCGGGCAGCCGGCCGGTCAGGAGCAGGAAGGCCGATGCCACGAACGGCTGTTCGCGAATGAGGTCGGACAGGCGATGTCCGCGGATGATGGTCTCTTCTTCCTGTGGCGTGCTGACGATCTTCGAGATGGCGGTCGTGAAGTGATGCATGTCGTTCATGAGTGCGCTTCCTGTGCAGGACAAACCGTCGCTTCGCCGGGCTCCGTCGGATGCCGTACGGTCGTGGCCAGCGCATCCAGCGCCACGACGCCCTGGCCCGCGGGAAGTACCCGCAATGGATTGATCTCCAGGCTTTCGATGTGGCGACGATTGGCATACGCGTAGACCGAAAGCATCGCAACGGCCTGCGCCAGGGCATCGGTGTCGGCGCGTGGCATGCCGCGCGCACCGTCGAGCAGCGGCGCGCCTTTGAGCTGCGCGATCATCGAGCGGGCCGTCGCGGCGTCGAAAGGCGCCCGCCGGATCACGGCATCGGCAAGGATCTCGGTGTAGACGCCACCGCTGCCCAGCATCAGGCAGGGCCCGAAGGTCGGGTCCTGGATGCAGCCCAGGATCAGATCCACGCCAGGGCGCGCCATCGGGGCTATCGCGATGCCGTCGATGCGCGCTTGCGGACAGTTGCGCCGCACTCGCGCCATCATGGATGTGTAGACGGAGCGCGCCTCGTCGGCTGTCTGCACGGCGAGCTGCACGCCGCCGACGTCCGATTTGTGGAGAATCTCGGGCGACACGATTTTCAGCGCCACCGGAAAGCCCAGCTCGGTGGCGATTGCCGCGGCTTGGGCGGGATCCTGCGCGATACGCTCGGGCAGGGTCTGGATGCCGATCGACCGTACCAGGCGCTTGGCCTCGGTCTCGCTGTATTGCATGCCGGGCGTGACGGCATGGGCGGTATCGGGTAGCCGCGGCAGCGTCCGCGCCGGGCGCGCCTGCGCCTGTGCCGTCGCAATCTCCATCAAGGCCGCCACGGTGCGGATAGCCCGGGTCGGATCCTCGAACACACTGAAGCCCAGGGCCTCCAGTTCCTGGCGCACCTCGTCGCAGGCCAGCAGGCAAGCCACGCGCACCTGAGGGCCCGGCCGCTTCGAGAGCGCAGTCAGGGCTGGCATCAGGCGCCGCATCATCGCGGCGTTCAGCCCGAGGTGGGACAGGAAAAGCAGCAAGGAGCCGACCGTCCCGGAGGCCAGCAGCGCGTCGAGCATGGGCCCCAGAATCTCCGGCGTGTTGGTGATCTGCGCGGTGACGTCGACCGGATTGCGCGTGCCTGCATAGGGCAGCAATTCACGGATGCGAGCCTGGGCGATCGCGGGCAGCTCCGGCATGTCCACGCCCAGCCGCTCGGCTTCGTCGGCCAGCAGCACGCCTACCCCGCCCGACGTGGTAACGACGGCCAGCGAGCGGCCGCGGGGGCTCTGGTGTACGGTCAGTGCATAGGCGACGTCGAGCATGTCTTCGATCGAATGCGCGCGGTACACACCGAACTCGCGCAGCACGGCGTCGAAGACCTGATCGGAGCCCACCATCGATGCCGTATGCGACGCCGCGGCGGCCGCGCCGATCGGCGATGATCCTACCTTCATCATCACGATCTGCTTGCCGTGCGTGCGCGCCAGTTCCAGCGCCTCGATCAGGCGGCCGGCGTCGCGCACGCCCTCGATGCAAGCCACGATCACGTGGGTGCCCGGGTCGGTCGCCATGTAGGCAATCAGCTCGGCCACATCGATGTCGCTTTCGTTGCCGCTGGTCGCCCAGACGCTGAAGGCGATGCCGCGGCGTTCGGCCAGCACCAGGCAGTGGGCGCCCAGTGCGCCGGACTGGCTGGCCAGCCCTATGGATCCGGGCCTCGGGGGAGCATGTCCCACCGCGCCGCTGAACGTGGCGATCAGCTTGCTGCGGGTGTTGATCACGCCCAGGCAGTTTGGCCCCAGTACGCGCACGCCGCTGGCGCGCGCCCGGGCCGTCAATTCGGCCTGTACCTTGACACCCTCGGCGCCGATTTCGGCAAAGCCGGAGGTGTAGACAATGGCCGCGCGCGCGCCAGCCGCAACGACGTCGTCGAATGTGGCCAGGACATGCGCCGCCGGCACCGCGACGATGGCCAGATCCGGCCGAGTCGGCGTTTCGGTGATACGGGCGTAGGCGTCCAGTCCCTGCACCACGCTGCGCGCGGGATTGACGGGGTAGATCGGTAGCGCGAAGCGCGCCGCCTTCAACAGGTGCAGGGGGCGGCCGCCGATTTTCGACGGATCGTCCGATGCGCCCACGACGGCGACCGAGCGGGGCTCGAACAGGGCGGTCAACGTGTGCCCGGAACCGGGACGGCGGGATTGGGATGGGGTCGGCATGCGGCAGGGGCGTTGGATGAGTCGGAGTCGTCGCGGGTGGGGAGGGACTGGCTATTTGGCCGGCTTGAGGCCGGCGGCCCTGACCGTTGCTCCCCAGTCGGCCATCTCGGAGGCGATGAACTTGTCGTAGGCGTCGGGGCCGAGTCCGGCGACGGTCATCCCGAGGTTCTCGAAACGGGTTTGCATGACAGGTTCGGCCAGTTGGCCCAGGATCTCCGCCGCCACGGCGTCGATGGCCGCGCGCGGGGTGCTGCGTGCCGCCGAAATGCCGAACCAGGAGAAGACGTCGAAATTCTCGATGTCGGACTCCTGGATGGTGGGGACGTCCGGGAAGTTGGGCGAGCGCTCGGCGGTGGATACCGCCAGCAGCCGCAGGCGCCCTTCCTTGACCAGGGCCGCGAAGGTGGGAATGTTCTCGATGGTGAAGAACACATCGCCCTGCAGCAGGCCCAGCATGTTGCCCGCGGCGCCCTTGAAGGGAATGTGCAGCAGATCGATGCCCAGGCGCTGGCCCAGCATCACGCACGAAAGGTGCGAGGTCGTGCCGATCGCCGCGGAGCTGAATACGCGTTTTTCGGGATCCTTGCGCAGCGTGTCGAACAGCTGCTGCGCGCTGGTGATGCCGGTATCCGAGCGCACGAACAAGCCGTTGGGCAGCGTGCAGCACCGCGCCACGCCCGGCAGGTCGGTATGCCAGTCGAACGGCACTTTCTCGTACAGCAGCACACTCAGTACGTTGGAGGCCAGGTTCGAGACGAAGAAGGTGTGGCCGTCGGTGGCCCGCGCGGCGTTGCCGGCGCCGATCAGGCCGCCGACCCCCGGCATGTTCTCGATCACCACGGACTGTCCGAACTTGCTTTGCAGCGGTTCCTGCAGGTTGCGCGCCACGATGTCGCTGGTGCCTCCCGCGGCGCCGCCGGAGATGAAGCGCAGATGGCGGGTCGGCCACGCCGGCCCCTGGCCGAAGGCCTGTCCGGCCAAGGCCGGGAACGCACTGGCGCCAAGCAGGGACAACAGCGCTCTACGTTTTTTCTGCATGGATGGCTCCTGATCGGAAAATGGGTGCGGCGGAAATCTCGTGGGCCAACGGGTGGCTGCTGGCGATGCGTTTGCAGGCGTTCATGCGGCGTTGGCGTCGAGCATGCCGGTCACGGCGTGCAGGGCTTCCAGCGTCACGGGTCGGTCGACGTCCAGCAGCAGGTCGGCGGCGCGCGACTCGCGCCGGGCATGCTCGCCATCGAATGGCTCGGCATGTTCGATGCGATGCATCAGCACCATCCAGCTCAGGAGCAGCCTGCGGGCATCGCCGGTCCTGGCGGCCAGCATGGCGCCTTCGTGGGCGAGCAGCACGGCGGTCATCACGTGATAAAGACGCGAGGAGGCCGACCGCGCAAGGTGTTCGAGCTGTGGATCGGCGGCGATCGCGGCGATACGCGCGACGGCTTCCTCTACGGCCTGCGTCAGCGCCGCGCCGTGGCGTGGCGGCACGCGGGCATCGCGAGCCAGCTCCATGAGGCGCTGGCGCAACGCCTCATGGGCGGCATCCCTGGCCACCGCGCGGGTGACGATGTCGAGCGCGTTGATGTTGCTGGTGCCTTCCCACAGCAGCCCGGTCTGGGCATCGCGCACCAGACGAGCATTGATCCATTCTTCGATGTAGCCGCTGCCGCCGCGCACTTCCATCGCTGCGGTGGCGACCGTCGCGTTGTCGCGGCAGGCTCGGAACTTCAGCAGCGCGGTGGCCAGCCGCACGATCTTCCTGTCCCGCGGATCGTCCGCGCCGGCGCGGTGCATCGTCGAGGCAACAAACATGCATGCCGACAACGCCTGCTCGGTGGGCACCATGATCTTCAACAGGCTGCGTTTCATCAGCGGATGCGCGATCACCGGTTTGCCGAAGGCGGCGCGACGGCGGGCGAAATGCAGGGATTCGTTCAGGCACCGGCGCATCATGCCGGCTGCGCGCACGCCGTGCGAGAGCCGCGAGGCGTTGATGGGCAGGACGGCGTACCGTATGCCGTCCCTGCCCTGGCCGATGGCATGGGCGAGGGCGCCGTCGAAGACGACCTCGCCGGTGGCCATCGAACGGGTGCCCAGCTTGTTCTTGAGCCGCGCGATGCGGTAGCGATTGCGAGTGCCGTCTTCCAGCAAGCGAGGGACGACGAACATGCCAAGGCCGCGCGTTCCCGCCGGGGCGCCTTCCGGACGCGCCAGCACCAGCACGTAATCGGCGTCGATGGCGCTGTAGAACCATTTCTCGCCATATATCTTCCATGCGCTCCCGTCGAACCGGGCATGGGTGCCGATCCCGGCGAGGTCGGAGCCGCCGGTGCGCTCTGTCATGAAATGGCCAATTTTCAGCAGGGTACGCATATCCTGGCTGAGCATGCCGGCCATGCGTTGCTTGAGTGTGTCGTCGGCGTAACGCTGGATCATGCCGACCGCCGCATCGTTGCCATTGACGGGGCACAGCAAGCCGAACTCCGCCTGCGAGAACAGGTAGGTCAGCGTGTACTTGACCAGTGGCGACGCGTGGCCAGGCCAGCCGAGCACGCCGGGCTTGTGGCCGATCGCGGCCATGCCGAACTCGCTGAACGCGATCCGCTCCATTTCCCGGTATGCCGGGTGGTAGTCGATGCGGTCGACGTCGCGGCCGTGGCGGTCGCGCGGCGCCAGCGTCGGCGGATGCTTGTCCGCGGCGTCCGCCAGTTCGTCCAGCGTGTTGCCGGCCAGCTCGCCGAGCCGGTCGAAGTGCGGCGTGAAATGGCGCAACTCTTCGGTATCGGCGCAAAGCGCCAGCAGTTGGCGCAGCGATGGATCGAGGCGCCAGAAGTTCTGGCCCCGGCAGTCGTTCGGAATCGATTCGGCCGCGTCCGCGGTGCGGGGCCGTGATGGTGAAACTTCATGATTCGCCAGCGGCATGCGTGTTGTCTCCGTGTATGCGACCGGCTTCGAGGTATGCGCCAGTTCTGATGGAACGAAGAGTACCCAGGCCGCGAACATCGAATCAACGGCTGAGCGCAGTATTCATGCTTATGAATGAATAATTCGAATATGCGAATACTTGGCCTGATTGCGGCGAGGTTAGGCGTGTAGATTTCATGCTGTCCACGTTGCCCAGGCCAACGTGGCGATTTCCCTACACGTAGCATTTCCAACCAGCTGGAGGCAGGTCGAGAATGACGAACCCGGACTTCGAACACATCAAGCCGGTGGTGAGCGTTGCCCGGCATCGGAACGTAGCCGTCCTGAGCGTCGACAATCCGCCGATCAACGCACTGTCGGATACGGTACGTGCCGGCCTGTGCTCGGCGCTGCGCGAGGCGGAAGCGGACCCCGCAGTGCGGGCGGTGGTGCTGGCGTGCGAGGGCAACACGTTCGTCGCCGGCGCGGATATCCGGGAGTTTACGCGTGCGAAGGGCGCTGCCGAGGCAATCGATGTGCCCGCCGTGATCGAATCGTGCCGCAAGCCTGTCGTGGCGGCGCTGCATGGCCAGGCGCTCGGTGGCGGACTGGAACTCGCGCTTGCATGCCATGGCCGCGTCGCGCTGGCGGGATGCCGGCTCGGACTGCCGGAGATCACCCTGGGGCTGATTCCTGGCGGAGGCGGCACGCAGCGCCTGCCCCGTCTCATCGGATTGGAGGCGGCCGCCGAACTCATCCTGTCCGGCGCGACGATCGATGCCGAGACGGCGCGCGAGTCGGGCCTGCTCGACGCTGTCTGGCCGGACAGGCTGCGTGAACGGGCCATTGAATTCGCGGCATCCCTGGCCGACAGTCCTGCAGGCGTGCGCCGTGCCAGCACGTTGGCGCATCCGCCCATGTCGCCGCAGACCGGGCAGGACCTGCGCAAGATTGCCGAGTCCCGTCCTGCCGCGTTGCGCGCACCCCAGGCGGGCGCGGCGGCCGTGGAGGCCTTGTCGGCAGCGGCGCAGCCGGACTTTGCCCGCGGCCGGGCGCTCGAACGCGAGCTGTTCGCCCGATTGCGCGACGGCGAAGAGTCGCGCGCGTTGCGCGCGCTGTTTTTCGCCGAGCGTTCAGCCAGGCGCGTCGGGCTCGATGACGCCACGTCCGCGCCGCCGATGGCGCACGATGCCGCCGTGGTCGGCGCGGGGACGATGGGCCGGGGCATCGCCATCGCGCTGGCCGATGCGGGATTGCGCGTGCGATTTATCGATGTCGAGCAGGCCAGCCTGGACAGGGCGCTTGAAGCGATTCGCGCGCATTACCGGTCGCTTGCTGCGCGCGGCCGCATGACGGAGGCGGCGGCACGGGATGCCGTGGCACGGATCTCGCCTGCCAGCGACATGCAGGCGGCAGCCGAGGCCGACGTGGTGGTCGAGGCCGCCTTCGAGGATCTCGCGATCAAGCAGGCGATTTTCCGCCAGCTCGATAGCATTGTGCGGCCCGGGGCTGTCCTGGCGACCAACACGTCCACGCTCGATGTCGACGCGATCGCCGCCGCGACCCGGCGGCCGCAGGATGTCGTGGGCACCCATTTCTTCAGCCCGGCCAACGTGATGCGCCTGCTGGAGGTGGTGCGCGGCGCGCGCACCGCGCCACGGACGCTGGGAGCGGTGCTGGCATTGGGCCGCCGCATGGGCAAGGTATGCGTAACGGTTGGCGTATGCGATGGATTCGTCGCCAACCGCATGTCGGCCCACCGCGCCCGTCAGATAGAGTTGCTGCTACAACACGGCGCGTTGCCGCAGGACATCGACCAGGCCGCGCGCGAGTTCGGGTTCAGCATGGGGCCGTGCGCGGCCACCGACCTGGCGGGCCTGGACATCAGTTGGCGCATCCGGCGTGGCAAGGGAGCACGCTCCCCCATTGCCGATGCCCTGTGCGAACTTGGCAGGTTTGGCCAGAAGGTTGGCCGCGGATATTTCTCCTATGCGCCTGGCAGCCGCGTCGCCGTCCCGGACCCCGAGGTCGAAGCGCTGATCCGGCGCATGGCGGAACAACTGGGCATACGCCGCCAATCGTTCGATCTCGCCACGATTACCGACCGGCTGATCCTGCCGGTGATCAACGAAGGCGCGCGTGTATTGCAGGATGGCGTTGCGCGGCAGGCCCGCGACATCGACCTGATCTGGGTCCACGGCTTCGGCTGGCCGGCACGGCGCGGCGGGCCCATGCTCCATGCCGAACGGGTAGGGTTGGCCAGCGTGTGCGACCGGCTCGCCCGCCTGGCCGACGCCCTGGAGGACGCTTCGTTGCAGCCGGCGCCGCTGTTGCGCGATCTCGCTACCCGCGGTGCCGGGTTTGCCTCGCTGCATGCCGCGCGCCAGGCATGACCGGCACATTCTCGACAGGAGACTCGAAGATGCTTGATGCAGTCATCGTATCGACGGCCCGCACGCCGATCGGCAAGGCCCGCCGCGGGGCGCTCAATCTGACGCACGGCGCCGACCTTGGCGCCCATGCCATACGCCATGCCGTCCTGCGGGCCGGCCTGGAGGCGGGCGAGGTCGAGGATGTCATTCTCGGATGCGGCTACCCGGAAGGCGGGACCGGCAGGAACGTCGCCCGGTTGAGCGCGCTGCGGGCCGGCATGCCGGTCACGGTTTCAGGCATGACGGTGCAGCGCGCCTGCAGCTCCGGCCTGCAGGCGATCGCAATCGCGGCCGGCCGGATCCGTACCGAAGGCGTGCCGGCGATCGTGGCCGGCGGTGTCGAGTCGGTCAGCCTGGTGCTGGACCATATCAACAGGTCGTCGCACCGCAACGAATGGCTGTCGGCGCACTTGCCGGGCATAGACATGACCATGATCGAGACGGCGGATCTGGTCGCGCAACGCTACGGTATTTCGCGCGAGGCCCAGGATGAATACGCGTTGCGCAGCCAGCGCCTGACCGCGGCCGCGCAAGAGGCGGGCAGATTCGAGCACGAGATCGCGCCGATCCGCACGACCATGCGCACGATCGACCCGGCCACCGGCGAGGCCGTGCTGCGACAGGTGGAGTGCGCGCGGGACGAGGGCGCTCGTCCGGATACCTCGCTCGACAATCTTGCCCGGTTGGCGCCTGTGCGTGGCGACGGGCAATTCGTGACCGCAGGCAACGCCAGCCAGTTGTCCGATGGGGCCGCGGCCTGCGTCCTGATGTCCGGCCGCGAGGCTGCCCGACGCGGCCTGGAACCGCTGGGGGTGTTCCGCGGCTTCGCCACCGTCGGATGCGAGCCGCAGGAAATGGGTATCGGGCCCGTGCTGGCGGTGCCCAGGCTACTCGAACGCCATGGCCTGACGGTCGACGACATCGATCTGTGGGAACTCAACGAGGCCTTTGCCTGCCAGGTGCTTTATTGCCGGGACCGGCTGGGTATTCCCGACGCCCGCCTGAACGTCGACGGCGGCGCGATCTCGATCGGCCATCCATTTGGCATGAGCGGCGCCAGGATGGTCGGCCACGCACTGATCGAGGGCCGCCGCCGGGGGGCGCGCTACGTGGTGGTGACCATGTGCGTGGGTGGCGGCATGGGGGCGGCCGGCCTGCTGGAAGTCCAGCAGTGATTGGTACGGCCGGCCCGTGGCCTACCCGCCGATCCCGATGCGCGTCTCGAACTTGGCGCGGTGCACCGAGAAAAAGGTGCGCACGTTGCGCACATTGGCCTGGGCGGTGAACACCCGGTGGGCCAGGGCGTGGTAGGCCGGCATGTCGGCCACCTGTACGATCACCACGAAGTCCGGGCCGGGCGAGACGCGGTAGCACTGCAGCACCGCCGGTTCGTCCAGCAGGCTGGCCTCGAATTCGGCCAGGCGTTCGGCCGCCTGCACGTCCAGCGTGATTTCCACGATGGCCGTCAGCGTGCTGCCCACCTTGGCCGGCGCGACGATGGCCACCTGCTTTTCGATCACGCCTTCGTCCACCAGGCGGCGCACCCGGCGCAGGCAGGTCGGCGGCGAGGCGTGCACGCGCGCGGCCAGTTCCTGGTTGGTCAGGGCGCAGTCACGCTGCATTTGGTCGAGGATGCGGCGGTCCAGGTCATCCAAAGGGACGGAAGGATTAGGCGTGTTTTGCATGATTAATTCAAAATAACGCTCCGGAAGAAATTATATTTAATCACGTTTCTGTAAGAAAATAACCTTCCAAAATTCGTAGAATTAAGAAATCTAATTTCTTGGCGGGCAGCGCACAATGCGTCCGAACCTGAATTCTTAGGAGTCCACCCATGTGCGGCATTGTTGGCGCCGTCGCCCAGCGCGACATCACCCCGATCCTGATTGAAGGCCTCAAGCGCCTCGAGTACCGCGGCTACGATTCGTGCGGCGTCGCCCTGTATATGGACGGCCACCTGCGTCGCACGCGCAGCACCAAGCGCGTGGCGGAACTGTCCGAGCAGGTCGCCGAAGACAAGCTGGGCGGCTTCACCGGCATCGCCCACACGCGCTGGGCCACGCACGGCATTCCCGCCACCTACAACGCCCACCCGCATTTCTCGGCGCAGGGCAAGGACGAGCCGCGCATCGCGCTGGTGCACAACGGCATCATCGAGAACCACGAAGAGCTGCGCCAGGAGCTGCAGGGCGTGGGCTACGTGTTCGAAAGCCAGACCGACACCGAGGTCATCGCGCACCTGGTCAACCACCTGTATGCGGGCGATCTGTTCGAGGCGGTGCAGCAGGCCGTGCGCCGCCTGCAGGGCGCCTACGCCATCGCCGTGTTCTGCCGCGACGAGCCGCACCGCGTGGTCGGGGCCCGCCAGGGTTCGCCGCTGGTGGTCGGGCTGGGCCAGAACGAGAACTTCCTGGCCTCCGACGCGCTGGCCCTGGCCGGCACGACCGACCAGATCATCTACCTGGAAGACGGCGACGTAGTCGACCTGCAGCTGGCCCGCGTGTGGATCGTCGACCAGGCCGGCAAGCAGGTCGAGCGCAAGGCGCACACGGTGCAGGTGCACACCGGCGCGGCCGAGCTGGGCCCGTACCGCCACTTCATGCAGAAAGAGATCTTCGAGCAGCCGCGCGCCGTGGGCGACACGCTGCAGGACATCGAGTCGATCACGCCCGAGCTGTTCGGCGACGGCGCGTACAAGGTCTTCAAGGAGATCGATTCGCTGCTGATCCTGGCCTGCGGCACCAGCTACTACGCCGGCCTGACCGCCAAGTACTGGATCGAGTCCATCGCCCGCATCCCGGTGGCGGTGGAAATCGCCAGCGAGTATCGCTATCGCGACAGCGTGCCCAACCCCAATGCGCTGGTGGTCACCATCTCGCAGTCGGGCGAAACCGCCGACACCCTGGCCGCGCTCAAGCATGTGCGTTCGCTGGGCATGCAGCACACGCTGACGGTGTGCAACGTGGTCACCAGCGCCATGGTGCGCGAGTGCGAGCTGGCGTACATCACCCGCGCGGGCGTCGAGATCGGCGTGGCGTCGACCAAGGCCTTCACCACGCAGCTGACCGCGCTGTTCCTGCTGACGCTGGCCCTGGCGCAGACGCGCGGCCGCCTCACCGAGGAGCAGGAGGCCGAGCACCTGAAGGCCTTGCGCCACCTGCCCGCGGCCATCGGCGCGGTGCTGGCGCTGGAGCCGCAGATCATGGCCTGGGCCGACCGCTTCGCGTCCAAGGAAAACGCGCTGTTCCTGGGGCGCGGCATGCACTATCCGATCGCGCTGGAAGGCGCGCTCAAGCTGAAGGAAATCAGCTATATCCACGCCGAGGCCTATCCGGCCGGCGAACTCAAGCACGGCCCGCTGGCGCTGGTGACCGAGCACATGCCGGTGGTCACGATCGCGCCCAAGGACGCGTTGCTGGAGAAGCTGAAATCCAACATGCAGGAAGTGCGCGCGCGCGGCGGCGAGCTGTATGTGTTTGCCGATGCCGACAGCAAGATCGCCAACGCCGAGGGCATGCATGTGATCCGCATGCCCGAGTACTACGGCGCGCTCTCGCCCATCGTGCATACGATCCCGCTGCAGCTGCTGTCGTACCACACGGCGTGCGTGCGCGGCACCGACGTGGACAAGCCGCGCAACCTGGCCAAGAGCGTGACGGTGGAGTAAGGGGAAAAGCCGGCGGCCGGTCAGGGAGGCTGTCCCCGCATGGAGACCGGCGCCTGCGGCATGGTGTGCCTGTCCCCGCTGGGACAGGCACACCGGTCTACGCCATGAGCGCTTGACGGCCAAGACGCGGGGACAGGCACACCACGCGATGCGGGTCTGGCTCTCCGTGCATCGGCACGGGTCAGGCTGCGGCGGATTCAGGCGATCCTGCCCACCGCCGCCCGCCAGGCCAGGTAGTCGTCGAAGGCGCGCTCCAGCATGTACAGCGGTTCGTAGCCGGTATCGCGGCGCAGGCGGGCGATATCCATCGGCGCGCGCTGCACGGCCTTGTCGCGCCCGATGGTGCATTCGTCCAGGTTGTCGGCCATGCGATAGGCGAAGCGCGGGAAGCGCTCGCGCAGGCGTTCGCACCAGTCCCGCACCGACCAGCGCGCGCCGGCCGACAGGTGGTAGACCGGGTCGGGCGTCTGCCCGCGGTCCAGCACGGCGAGGATGCCGCGCGCCACGTCCACCGAGTAGACCCAGTCATCGGCCGCCAGGCTATGCACCACGGCCTGTCCGCCGGCCTCGGCGATGCCCGACAGCTGCAGGGGCAGGCTCAAGGTATCGCGTACGCCCGTGTCGTACTCCCAGCGGCCGAAGACCGTGCCCAGCCGCAGCACGGTCAGGTTCAGGCCGCGCGTTTTCCGGTAGCGCACGCCGGTGCGTTCGGCGGCGAACTTGCTGATGCCGTACAGCGTTTCGGGCAGCACGGCGCTGGTTTCGTCCAGCATGCCTTCGACCTGGCCGGCGGCGCCGAACACCGAGCCCGTGCCCAGTTGCACCACCTGCCGCACGCCATGGCGCAGGCCGGCCTCCATCACTTTCACGGCGCCGAGCAGGTTGACGGTGAAGATATCCGCGGCCGCGTTCTTTTCGCGCTCCAGGCCGGCGGTGACGGCCGCGCCATGCACCACGCGATCGACGGCATGCTCGCGCAAGGCGGCGTCCAGGTCCGCGCCGCGGCGTACGTCGCCAAGTACGGTGGACAGTCGCCCCGGCAGATGCGCCATGGCCGCGGTGGCCGCGTCCGGCAAGGGGGCGGGCCCGAACGCCACGACGTCTTCGCCGCGTTCAAGCAGTTGCTCGATGAGGTTCAGGCCGACAAACCCCGCCCCACCCGTGACCAGTACCGACATGATTTCCTGCTCCGTATCGGGCGGCCGTTCCACCTGGGCGCGGCCGCCTGTGTCGATCAATCGACGCTGATGTCGGCGACGTTGGCGATGGTTTGCCACTTCTGCGTTTCGGCGGCGATGAAGTCGCGGGCTTCCTGGTCCGTCAGCACCAGGGGCTGCACGGCCAGTTCGGCCAGGCGCGCGGCGTAGTCCGGGTTGGCGACGATCTTGCTGTTGGCCGCCTGGAACCTGGCCTGGATGTCGGCGGGCGTGGCCTGCGGCAGCGCGATGCCCCACCAGGTGCTGGAGACCATCTTGGGCAATCCGAGTTCGGTAAAGGTCGCCACGTCCGGCAGCAGCGCCAGGCGGTTCTTGTCGGCCACCGCCAGGGCGCGCAGCTTGCCGCTGGCGATGTGGTTCTTGATGGTCGTCAGGTCGTTGACCGTCATGTCGACTTCGCCGCCGAGCAGCGCCAGCGTGGCCGGCCCGCCGCCCTTGTAGGGCACGTGCATGAGGTTGATGCCCGCGGTGTACTTGAGCAGTTCGCCGCCCATCTGGACGATGGTCCCGATGCCGGAGGTGGCGAAGGTGTATTTGCCGGGGTGCTGCTTGGCCAGCGCGATCAGTTCGGGCACGGTCCGGGCGGGAAAGTCCGCGCGCACCGCCAGGACGTGCGGCGCGTTGGCGATCAGGCCGACCAGCGAAAAGTCGCGGAAGAAGTCGTACGGCAGCTTCTTGGAGATGATCTGGTTGATGACCATGGTGCTGGTCGTGCCGAATACGATGGTATAGCCGTCGGGGGCGGCGCGCGCGGCTTCGTTGGTGCCGATGATGCCGCCGGCGCCGTCGCGGTTCAGCACTACCACGGGCTGGCCCATCAGGTCGGACAGGTGCTGGGCGTAGAGGCGGCTCACGATGTCGGCGGGTCCGCCGGCCGAGAAGGGCGCGATCATCCGTATGGAACGGTTGGGAAACGCGTCGGCGGCCGACGCGGCCGGCGATGCCAGGCTGGCCAGCAGCAGGATCGATGCGCTCAGGGCCAGGCGCGGCAGGCGGCACAGGCCGCGCGCGAAGTTCAGGGGGTGCAGAATGGCCATCGTGATGATTTCCGAGAAAGATGGTGGGCAACGCAATCGGGCGCCGTGCATGGCCGTCCCGCGTCAGTGGTCGAAATTGTGGACACAGGCCTCATAGCCTATGCGCGACGAAACGAATCCGCCGCTGTGCAAGCTGCAGGCAAGGCGATCGAAGCCCTCCTTGTTCACGTGGGTGGTTTCGGACCAGATGCCGTTGCGCCGGTAGCGCTCGATGGCCGCGTGGAGGATGTCCGGCGCAAGTTCGGTGAAGAACGGCGCGGTGAGGCGGGCAAGGTCGCGCGCGTCGTGCGCGTGGATCCATGCCTGCGTCGCGCGCAAGGCGCGATCCAGCGCGGCCAGGGCGGCGCCGTTGCGCGCCAGGCCGTCGCGGCTGCAGATGAAGGTGGTGTAGACCGTGGGGCCGCGGCTGGCGGCGTCGTAGAGCAGCCGGCCGCCGGCCGCGAGCGCCTGGCTGGCGCACGGCTCGAACAGCTGCGCGACGTCCAGCGTTCCGTCCGCCAGGGCCTGCACTTGCTGCGGCATGGTCAGGGCCTCGACGAGCCGCCCGTCGCGCGCGATATCGATGCCGCGGTCGTGCAAGTCGGCCCGCAGGCAATACCAGGGCGTCGGCACTTCCGACACCACGCCCAGGCGCAGCGAGGGCAAGTCGTGGAGGCCGCGAGCGGCCAGGCCGGCCCGGCCGACCAGGCTGAACGGATCGCGCCCGACCGCTTCGCCGAAGGACCGCAGCGAGGCGCCGTTGTCCGGCGCGCTGTCGTGGTCCTTGATGACGCGCATCGGGCCGCCCCAGGTCAGGTCGACCGCGCCCGCTTTCACCTCGTCGATCGCGCCGCCGGGGCCGGCGGGGGGCAGCCATTCGATTTCCAGGCCCTCGCGCCCGGCGTGGCCGAGCGCCTTCAGGGCGTAGAACGGCGCATAGAACACGGCTCGAAAGTTTTCGGCCAGACGCAGTTTCATGATGTCCGGACCCAGGCGGGATGCAGGCGAGCGCCGCGCAGGCGCATGGCGGTCGCGGTCCGGACGGATACGCGGGCTTCGGGCGGGTTCACCATATTCTCCCCTGCATAATTTATTATTAAATGAATTATAAATATATTTATAGGGCGTTGCCAATGTCTTGTCAAGGCACGCCGCGGGCCGTGCGGGGTCCGCGCGCAGGCCCTGGCGTCCCGCAATCCCGGCAGTCCCGGCACAGCTTTGGATTTCTTGATGCGCTGGCGCGGAATTTGAAGATTTACAGCTTGCCGCAAGCCCGTGAACATGGAGCCCAGCGATCAGGAGGCCGCCCGGCGGGCTGTGCGGCTCCGTGCAAGCACTTCCAGATTCTTTCCCCCATATCAAAAAGGAGACGTTGGATGGCCGGGACGATTGACATTACGCATGAGGGCGCCGTCAGCACAATGACGATCAACGCGCCTCCCTTGAACGTATTCTCGGTCGAGATGCTGCACGCATTGCTCGAGGGGCTGCAGGCGCTGGAGCAGCGCGAGCAGACGCGCGCCATCGTGATCCGCGGCGCGGGCAGCCGCGCGTTCTCCGCCGGGGCCAACCTGAACGACCAGGCCGATTTCTCGGAGCACGACGCCCGCATGCTGCGCGTGATCGGCCGCGAGGTCGTCGAGCGAATCGAAACGCTGGAAAAACCCGTGATCACCGCCATCGAGGGCTGGTGCATCGGCGGCGGCACGGGCATTGCGTGGATCGGCGATATCCGCATCGCCTCGGACACCGCCAAGTTCCGCGCGGGGGACGCCTATCTCGGGATCATCCCGACGTGGAGCATCGGCATGGTGCGCCTGGTGCATTTCCTGGGCCGCAACCGTACGCTGGGCCTGCTGCTGCTGGGCGAGGACATCGATGCCGCGGCGGCGCTGGAGCTGGGCCTGGTGACCCGGGTCGTGCCGGCCGGGGAGTTCAATGAGCAGGTGGCGCAGATCGCGGCCCGGCTGGCCACCGCCGCGCCCATGTCGGTCAAGGCCATCAAGCTGGCCGTGCGCGCCCAGTATCGCGACAACACCGACCGGGCCGCGCAGCTCGAAGAGGAATGGTGCACCCGCATCTGGGCGTCCGAAGACAAGAACGAGGGCATTGCCGCGTTCAAGGAAAAGCGCCAGCCGCGCTTCAAGGGCAGGTAATGGACAACGCTTCCGTATCGCCCGGTTTTACCAGGCCGCCCCGGTTGAGCGTGGCGCGCATCGTCGCGCCGGGTTCGATCGCCGTCGTGGGGGCCTCCGACGACCTGAAGAAGTTCGGCGGCCGCATCATCCACTACGTCACGCGCAACGGCTACCGCGGCACCGTGATACCCGTCAACCCGC
The DNA here is from genome assembly GCF_000306945.1 of Bordetella pertussis 18323. NCBI lineage: Bacteria > Pseudomonadati > Pseudomonadota > Betaproteobacteria > Burkholderiales > Alcaligenaceae > Bordetella > Bordetella pertussis. Next base: position 3,587,846 of record NC_018518.1, read on the forward strand.
GCAGGGCCGAAGTGGCGGGGCTGCTGGCGGTGCCGAGCATCGCCCACCTGGGTCCGGTGGATGTCGCCATCCTCGCGCTGCCGGTGGACATGATCGAGCAGGCCATCGGCGAATGCGCCGCGGCGGGCGTGGGCGCCTGCGTGATCGTGTCGGCGGGGTTCGCCGAGCTGGGCGACGAAGGCGTCGCGCGGCAGGACCGGATCGTGCGCATTGCGCGCGAGGCGGGCATGCGGCTGGTGGGTCCGAACTGCATGGGCATCATCAATCCCCACCATCGCATGGCGTTGACGTCCTCGCTGGTGGTGGAACAGGGCGAGCTGCTGCCGGGCAACATCGGCCTGATCAGCCAGAGCGGCGCGCTCATGGTGTCGATGTACGACCGGGCATGCCGCGAGCAGATCCGCTTCAGCGCCTGCGTGTCGCTGGGCAACCAGTGCGACCTGGAGATCTGCGACTTCTTCGAGTACATGATCGACGATCCGCTGACGCGCGTCATCACGATGTATGTCGAAGGTTTCGTCGATACCGGCCGGTTCGCCAAGCTGGCGCGCCGCGCGCAGCGCGCGGGCAAGCCCGTGCTCCTGACCAAGACCGGCCGCACCGCCGCCGGCGCCGAGGCCGCGCGCTCGCATACCGCCAGCCTGGCGGGCAACTACCGGGCGCTCGAAGCGCTGTGCGAAGCCACGGGCGTGACGATCGTCGACGACCCCGACGGGATGCTGCAGCTGGCCGCGATCCTGGCGCGATTCGGGCGATGCGCCGCCGAAGGCGTGGGCATTGTTTCCCCGTCGGGCGGCGCCATCGGGATCGGGGTCGACCGCCTGTCCGACGTGGGCATCCGGCTGGGCAGGCTGGACGCCGCGTCCCAGCAGTTGCTGGGCACGGTGATGAACCCCAGCCATGCCTTCAATCCGGTGGACCTGGGCAATCGGACCACGGAAGAGATGAGCCAGCTGCGCACCATCGTGCAGGCATACAACCAGGCGCCCGATATCGGCGTCATTTTCGTCATTCTCACGACTTCGCCGCACTTCGAGCAGGTGACGCTGGCGCTGGGCCAGGCCATGGCGCAGGCGGGCGGCAAGCCGGTGCTGTTCCTGGTGACGCCCGGGGGCGTGGCCGACAACTGCCGGACCTTGCTGCAGGATCTGGGCCTGCCTTATGTCGATCGCATGGATGATGCGACCCGCATCCTGCGGCACTACGTGCCGAAGGCCGACGCCCTGCCCGCCCGGGACGCGCCGCGGCCCGCGTCGTGGCCGATGCCCGAGGGCGCCGGCCGCATGCTGGGCGCGCGTCCCGGCGAATCCGAGGTCAAGGCGCTGCTGCGCGCGTACGGGATCCCGCTGGCGCAAGAGCGTTTCTGCCGCACGGCCGAACAAGCCGTCGAGGCCGCGCGGGCCATCGGCTTTCCCGTGGTACTCAAGGCTGTCAGCGCGCAACTCGTGCACAAGAGCGATATCGGGGCGGTCAAGCTGAGGCTGGCGGACGACGCGGCCGTGCGGCGCGCCTGGGCGGAGATCGAACAGGCCCTGTCCAGCCAGGTCGACGGCGCCGTGCTCGATGGCTGCCTGGTGGCCGAGATGGTGACCGCGCAAAGCGAGCTGCTGGTTGGCGCGATCAACGACGCCCAGTTCGGCCCGATGATCATGGTCGGGTTCGGCGGGGTCACCGTGGAGCTGGTGCCGGATACCCAGTTGGCGGTGGCGCCCGTGGACACGGAACAGGCCATGGCGCTATTGCGGCGGCTCAAGCAATGGCCGCTGCTCGATGGCTACCGAGGCATGCCCAAGGCGGATGTGGCGGCCGTGGCCGAGGTCGTCAGCCGGGTCAGCTGGCTGATCGCGGACTTGCGCGACCAGATGGCCGAGCTCGACATCAATCCGTTGCTGATCCGGGCCGGGGACGGCAAGCCGATCGGCGTGGATGCGCGGGCCGCCATGCTCGGCCCGGGCTGACAGTAGGCGGCCCAGGCTGGCGCGCATGCGTCGCGGCAAGGCCTTGCCGCGACGCGCCGCCGGCATGCTGTTGGCTTGTCATGGTGACTGAATTGGTGAATGATCCGTGACGAAGTATTTTTCACTTTCGCTGACGGTTCATTCTCCATGCTCTCCCGAATCACGTTACGCCAGCTGGAATACTGTCTCGCCGCCGGCGACTACAAAAGCATTGCCGAAGCCGCGGCCTGCATACATGTGTCGCCGTCATCCATCTCGGCGGCGATTGCGCATATCGAATCCGAGCTGGATGCCCAGGTGTTCGTGCGGCACCATGCCCAGGGCCTGTCGACGACGCCGCTGGGCGAGGACCTGCTCAAGCAGATGCGCGGCGTGCTGGACCAGACCGCCGGCCTGTACGGCATCGTCTCGGACGCGCAGTCGAGTATTCGGGGGCCTTTGCGGGTGGGATGCTTCACCACGCTGGCCGCGATGGTGACGCCGGAGCTGTGCCAGGGTTTTTCGCGCGCCCATCCGCAAGTCCAGGTGACGCATGTGGAAGACCATCACGAAGGCTTGATCGAGCGCCTGTACAAGGGCCAGATCGACGTGGCGGTGACCTATGACCTCGAAGTGCAGGGCACCGATATCACGTTCGAGCCCTTGGCCACCCTGCCGCCGCATGTCATCGTCGGCGAGACCTCGCCGCTGGCCCAACAGCGCGTGGCGGACCTGAAGGGCCTGGCCGAGCATCCCATGGTGCTGCTGGACCTGCCGAGAAGCCGCGAGTATTTCTTCGGACTGTTTCACGCCCAGCAGCTCGAACCGCTGGTGGCCGCGCGCTCGGGCAGCCCGGACGTGGTGCGTTCCCTGGTTGCCAACGGCGTGGGCTATTCGCTGGTGAACGTGCGGCCGCGCATGAGCCATTCGCTGGACGGCAAGCGCGTCTTGAGCCTGCGCCTGGCCGGCAAGCACCAGCCCATGCGCCTGGGCATGGCGTGGATCCCCGTGCCCAGGCCGCGTCGCGTGCTGGAGGCCTTCATGCAGCGATGCCGGACCTATATCTCGGACGAGCACGTGCCGGGGATGGTCGCGCCTTCGCACTTCATGTGAAGCCCGCAGGCCGACCCTGCATCCGGCGATACGGCCTAGGGCCATGGCGGGTCCGCGCCTTGGGCGGCGGACCCGCGCAGTCGTCAGGCGTTGCCGGTGCCGACCAGGATCCGGCCTCGCACCCTGCCGGCCATCAGCTCGTGCGCTGCCGGGATGGCCTCGGCCAGCGCAATCTCGCGCGTCAGCGTCTCCAGCATGGCGAGGTCCAGGTCCTTCGCCAGGCGTTGCCAGGCCTGGTTGCGGATTTCAAGCGGCGCCATGACGCTGTCCACCCCGATCAGCGACACGCCGCGCAGGATGAAGGGCATGACGGTGGCCGGCAGGTCCGCGCCCTGGGCAAGCCCGCAGGCCGCGACCGCGCCGCCATAGCGCGTCTGTGCCAGCACATTGGCCAGCGTGTGGCTGCCCACCACATCGACCGCCGCGCTCCAGCGCTCTTTCTGCAGGGGCTTGCCCTGGCCGGACAGTTCGGCCCGGTCCAGGATCTCGGCGGCGCCGAGGCTGCGCAGGTAAGGCGCCTCGCTGGCCTTTCCGGTCACGGCGACGACCTGGTGGCCCAGTTTCGCCAGCAGCAGCACCGCGATGGAGCCCACGCCGCCGGTGGCACCCGTGACCAGCACGGGTCCATCTCCGGGACGCACGCCGTTGCGCTCCAGCGCCATCACGCACAGCATGGCGGTGTAGCCGGCAGTGCCGATGGCCATCGCCTGCCGCAGGCTCAATCCCTCGGGCAGGCGCACCAGCCAGTCGCCTCGCAGGCGCGCGCGCTGGGCCAGGCAGCCCTTGTGTTTCTCGCCCACGCCAAAGCCGTTGAGTATCACGGCGTCGCCGGGCCGCCAGGCGGGGTTTTCGCTGGCGCGGACGATGCCCGCGCCATCGATGCCGGCCACCATCGGCCAGTCGCGCACCACGGGAGACCGATTGGTGATGGCCAGGCCGTCCTTGTAGTTGAGCGTGGAGTAATGGATGTCGACGGTCACGTCGCCGTCGGGCAGGAAGCTGTCGTCGACCTGGCGTACCGAGGCGTTGAAATCGTCATTCTTTTCAAGGACAAGCGCGTCAAACATGCATCGACTCCTCAATGTGCGGTGGTGTCAGTGGGGTTGGGCGGCGGCCGGTCGAAGCGGCGCCATTGGCCAGATCTTATAGACACCCACGGATGCACTGCTTCGTATTTGTCGACGTTCGGATTCGTATATGCCGACGCAACAGGCATCGCATGCGCCTCGCATCGTCCGGCATGGCATTTTTCGGCATTACTGGTGTACGCCATCAGTAAATCCAACGCAGCGCGCGGGCTTTTTTCGCTGTAATGCTGCCAAGCCAGCGGGTGCACGTTGTGGCACCCCGATGCCGATGGCGACGTTGCGCGGTCTCCCATCCGCCGCGCGCCCACGGCATGAAACCCTTGACGTCGATTACAGAGAAGACGTGACTGTTGATAGCCCCATTTTGACCGACACCCTCGTCGTCGGCGGTGGCCAGGCGGGCATCGCGATGAGCGAGCACCTGACTGGGCAGGGAGTGCCTCACATCGTGCTGGAGCGTGACCGCATCGCGCAGCGCTGGCGAACCGGGAGGTGGGACTCCCTGGTGGCGAACGGCCCCGCCTGGCACGATCGCTTCCCCGGCCTGGAATTCGAAGGGCTCGATCCGGACGGTTTCGCGTCCAAGGACGCCGTGGCCGACTACCTGGAGGCTTATGCGCGCAAGTTCAATGCGCCCATCCGTACCGGCGTGGAAGTGGTGCGCGCCGAGCGCAATGGCGGCAGGTACGGCTTTACGGTGGAGACGTCGGCCGGCACCTACGAGGCGCAGCGCATCGTTGTCGCGACCGGGCCGTTCCAGCGGCCGGTGATCCCGGCCATCGCGCCGCGGGACCCCGCGCTCACGCAGATCCATTCGGCCGATTACCGCAACCCCGGGCAACTGCCCGAGGGCGCCGTCCTGGTGATCGGCGCGGGGTCGTCCGGGGTGCAGATCGCCGATGAACTCCAGCGCGCCGGCCGCGAGGTCTATCTTTCCGTCGGGCCGCACGACCGTCCGCCCTGGCGCTACCGCGGCCGCGATTTCTGCTGGTGGCTGGGCGTGCTCGGCCTGTGGGACCAGGAGACGGTCCAGCCCGGCCGCGAGCACGTGACCATTGCGGTCAGCGGCACGGATGGCGGACGCACCATCGAGTTTCGGGCGCTCGCGCACCAGGGAATCACGCTGGTGGGCGTGACGAAGTCGTTTCGCGATGGCGTCGTGGCGTTCGAGAACGATCTGGCCGAGAACGTGGCGCGCGGCGACGCCAATCACTTTGCCTTGCTGGACGCCGCCGACGCCTACATCGCGCGCAACGGCCTGTCGCTGCCGGACGAGCCGCAAGCCCGCCGGGTGCCGCCCGACCCCGCATGCATGACCGAGCCCATTCTGCAGCTCGACCTGGCCGCGGCCAACGTGACGTCGATCATCTGGGCAACCGGATATGCCGCCGAGTACGGCTGGTTGAACGTCGACGCGTTCGATGCCAACGGCAAGCCCCGCCACCAGCGCGGCGTCTCCAGCGAGCCGGGGGTGTATTTTCTTGGCCTGCCCTGGCTGTCGCGGCGTGGCTCGGCCTTCCTCTGGGGCGTCTGGCACGACGCGAAGCACATTGCCGGCCACATTGCGATGCAGCGCAACTACCTGTCGTATCCCGATTTCGGCCAGTCCCAGCAGTGAGTGTGAAACCCGCCTACAGGAATGCTATCGATGCCTACGCATACACGCGTACGCATGTTCAACACCAAGGACACGTACCCGAACCAGACCCTGGACAATGATCTTTGCCAGGCTGTCCGTGCCGGGCAGACGGTCTACGTGCGCGGCCAGGTCGGCACGGATTTCGAGGGCCGGCTGGTCGGCCTGGGGGATGCGCGCGCCCAGACCGAGCAGGCCATGAGCAACGTCAAGCAGTTGCTCGAGGAAGCCGGCAGCGACCTGTCCCACATCGTCAAGACCACGACCTATCTGGTGGATCCGCGCTACCGCGAACCGGTGTACCAGGAGGTGGGCAAGTGGCTCAAGGGAGTGTTTCCGATCTCCACGGGCCTGGTGGTAAGCGCGCTGGGCCAACCGCAATGGCTGATGGAGATCGATGTGATCGCGGTCATTCCGGACGGTTGGCAGGCCCAGCGCTAGGGAGGGGAACATGACATTCTCGATCATCGGGCTGTGTCCCGACACCGGGCAGCTCGGCGTTGCCATCAGCTCGTCCAGCATCGCGGTCGGCGCCCGCTGCCCATGGCTCAAGCCCGGCGTGGGCGCCGTGTCCACGCAGAACATCACCCTGCCGTCGCTGGGTCCCGCCATCCTGGACCTGCTGGCCGCGGGCGCCGCCCCGCGGCAGGCCCTGGAGCAGGCGCTCGATGCCGACCCCTGGCGCCAGCACCGGCAGGTCACGGTCATCGACGCGCAAGGACGCACCGCGTCCTTCACCGGCTCCGGCGCCCTGGGCGTGCATCACGTCGTCGAGGCGGAAAACTGTGTCGCCGCGGGCAACCTGCTGAGCAATACCGCCGTGATCGGCGCCATGGCCAGCGCCTTCGAGCGCGCCGCCGGTCCCCTGGCGGATCGCCTGCTGGCGGGCATGGCCGCCGGCGTGGCCGCGGGCGGCGAAGCCGGCCCCGTGCATTCGGCGGCGTTGAGCCTGGCCGGCGAGGTCAGCTGGCCGATCGCCGACCTGCGCGTCGATTGGGATGAGGGCTGCCCCATCGCCTCGCTCGACGCGCTGTGGCAGGCCTATCGCCCCCAGATGCAGGACTACCTGGCGCGGGCCTTGAACCCGACTGTCGCGCCCACCTATGGCGTGCCGGGCGATGAGTAGCGCCACCGGCGACCTGCTGGCGCGATTGGTCGCGTTCCCGACCGTCAGCCGCGAGTCGAACCTGGCGTTGAGCTCGTTCGTGCAGGACTACCTCGCACAGGCCGGCGTGGCCAGCGAACTGTTCTACAACGAAGCGGGCACCAAGGCCAATCTGTTCGCCACCATCGGGCCGCGCGACCGGGCCGGCATCGTGCTGTCCGGCCACACGGATGTCGTGCCGGTGGACGGGCAGCCGTGGACCACCGATCCGTTCTGCCTCACGGAAAAGGACGGACGTCTCCATGGCCGCGGCACGGCCGACATGAAGGGTTTCATCGCCGCGGTGCTGGCGGCGGTGCCGGCCCTGGTGGAACGACCGCTGCGGATTCCGGTCCACCTGGCGTTTTCCTATGACGAAGAACTTGGCTGCCTGGGCGTCGGGTCCATGCTGGCCGAGATCGAAAAACGCGCGCCGCTGCCGTCCATGTGCCTGATCGGCGAGCCGACGCTGCTGCGGCCCGTCCTCGGCCACAAGGGCAAGGCCGCCATGCGTTGCCAGGTAAAGGGACACGCGTGCCATTCCGCATATGCGCCTTCCGGCGTCAACGCCATCGAGTACGCTGCCCGGCTGATCGGCAAGCTCAACGAGATCGGCGAGCGCCTGGCAAGGCCGCAGCACCACGATGGCCGCTTCGATCCGCCGTTCTCGACGGTGCAGACCGGGACCATCGCCGGCGGACGCGCGCTCAATATCGTCCCGGCCGAATGCGAATTCGACTTCGAGGTGCGGGCCTTGCCGGGCTTCGACCCCGGCCTCGTGCAGCGCGAATTGCGAACCTATGCGGACCGCGAGCTGTTGCCCCGCATGCAGGCGGTCAATCCGGAAACCGGCATCGAGATGCGGCCGTTGAGCGCCTATCCGGGGCTGGCCACCGAGGCGCACAGCGAAGCGGCGCGCCTGCTGGCGCAATGGTGCGGTTCGGACGATTTCGGCACCGCGGCCTATGGCTCCGAAGGGGGGCTGTTCAGCCGTTCGGGCATCCCCACGGTGATATGCGGGCCGGGCAGCATGGACCAGGGGCACAAGCCCGATGAGTTCGTGTCGCTGCAACAGCTTGCGCAATGCGACGCGATGCTGGCGCGCCTGGTCGCGCATGTGCGGGAGCCGGCCGCGCAAACAGAGTAAGCGGCAGCGGCGAGGCTGCCATGACGCGTTTTCGGTAGTGGTGATGTACCCCCCCGTCACGAACGCCGGGCTTTCGGATCCGGTCCATGACGGTGGCGCTTTTTCTACAACTATGAGACAAGGAGAAATCATATGTGCATTCAAATCGCTGCAAGAACAAGCCGTCTGTTGCGCAGGCTGTTGTTTTCGCTGTCCGCGCCGCTGCTGTTGGGCGCGTGGGCGCCGACGGCGATGGCCGCGGATGTGGCGTGGCCCGGCCTCAAGCCGGTGACGCTGATCGTGGGCTATCCGGCCGGCGGCGGCGCCGATACGGTGGCCCGCCTGGTGGCGGACCGGCTGGGCAAGAAGTACAACCAGCGCTTCATCGTGGAAAACCGTTCCGGCGCCAGCGGCACGATCGCGGCGACGGTCGTCGCGCGGGCCCCGGCCGACGGCTATACCTTGCTGGCGTCGGCCTCCTCGGAATTGACGGTCGTGCCCACCATCAGGACCTCCCTGCAATACGATCCGGCGAAGGATTTCGAACCCGTCGCGGTCACCAGCCAGACGACCTATCTGCTGGTGTCGAACCTGGAGTTCCCGGCCAATACGCTGCAGGAGCTGGTCGCTTACGCCAAGAAGAATCCGGGCAAGGTCAGCTACGGCTCGTATGGGCAGAACACCTTCACGCACCTGACGGGCGAGTATCTGCAGTTGCTGACGGGCACGAAGCTGCTGCATGTGCCCTACAAGGGCGGCGGCGACCTGATTCCGGCGCTGCTCGGCAACCAGATCGAGATCTCGTTCAATTCGCCGGCCGAAGTGCTCAGCCAGGTCCAGGCCGGCCGCATGAAGGCGCTGGCCGTGCTGTCGCCGCAGCGCCTGAAGGAAATGCCTTCGTTGCCGACCAGCGCCGAAGCGGGCTATCCCGATCTGACCGCGCGCGGGTGGAACGGCCTGATGGCGCCCAAGGGCACGCCGACCCAGGTGCTCGATGAACTGAACGCCGCCGTCAACGAGATCATGTGTTCCGAGGATGTCGTGCGCGACCTGCAGGCGCGCGGCATCGAGCCCGGCGGCGGCACGCGCCAGGCCGCGCGCGAGCGGATCGACAACGAGCTGCAGCGCTGGCGCGACGTGGTCGAGAAGGTCGGATTGCAGCGGATCGACTGATCGCGGCGGGCGCCCGCGGCCCGGGCGCCCGTTGTGCCGTGTCGGTTCGGTTCGATGCCGGCCTTCTGCGCGAGCAGTTCGCCGGATATTTTTTCCCTCAATCCGCAATGAGGAGGCTATCCTGGCTGGACGTGGACGCGTTGGGCGTTCCGCTCTCCACCTACAAGAAAGAGATATCTCATGGATCTGCGCTTCACATCAGAGGAACAGGCATTTCGGGAGGAGGTTCGAGGCTTTCTTGCGCAGGCCCTGCCAGGGGAGTTGAGCGAGAAAGTGCTCGCGCACCAGCATCTGCTGCGCGATGACTACATCCGCTGGCACCGCATCCTGCATGCGCATGGCTGGGGCGCGCCGGGATGGCCGGTCGAGTTCGGGGGCACGGGCTGGACGCCGTTGCAGCGACTCATCTTCGACATCGAGTGCGGACGCGCCGGCGCGCCGCGCCTGCTGCCATTCGGCTTGAGCATGATCGCGCCGGTGTTGATGAAGTACGGCAGCAGCGCGCAGCAGCAGCGCTTCCTGCCGCGCATGCCGGGCGTGGAGGATTTCTGGTGCCAGGGCTACTCCGAGCCCGGGGCCGGCTCGGACCTGGCCTCGCTGCGCACGCGCGCCGAGCGCAAGGGCGACCGCTATGTCGTCAACGGCCAGAAAACCTGGACCACGATGGCGCATTGGGCCGACTGGATCTTCTGCCTGGTGCGTACCGACGCCGAGGCCAAGCCGCAGGCCGGCATTTCGCTGCTGCTGATCGACATGAAGACGCCTGGCATCACCGTGCGTCCGATCAAGACGCTGGACGGCGGGCACGACATCAACGAGACCTGGTTCGAGGACGTGGAGGTGCCGGTGGAGAACCTGGTCGGCGAGGAGAATCGCGGCTGGACCTACGCCAAGTACCTGCTCGGCCACGAGCGCACCGGCATTGCCGGCATTGGCAATTGCCACCGCGAGCTGGCGCAGCTCAAGCGCTATGCCGCTGCCACCGCCGACGGGCATGGCCGCACGCTGATCGAGGATCCCCGGGTGCGCGACAAGATCGTGCGCATCGAGATGGACGTGATGGCGCTGGAGATGCTGTTGCTGCGCGTGGCCACGCAGGCGGCCGGCGCTCCGGGGCCGGAGGCGTCCATCGTCAAGATCCGCGGCTCGGAACTGCAGCAGGACCTGGCGATGCTGCAGATGGAGATCGCAGGGCCCGATGCCTGGCCCTTTGACAGCGCATGGTTGGACGGCGGCGGCCAGGCCGTGGACAGCCCCGCGTGGGCCGCCTGCGCCACCGCGACGTACTTCGACATGCGCAAGACCACCATCTTCGGCGGCGTGACCGAGGTGCAGAAGAACATCATTTCCAAGGCCATCCTGGGACTTTGAGCGAGAGGCGGATATGGACTTCAGTTACAGCGAAGAGCAGCGCATGCTGGCCGACAGCCTGCGGCGCTTCATCGAGACCGGCTACACGTTCGAGAAGCGCCGCGCCATCGTCTGCGGCGACGCGGGCATGGACCCCGCCATCTGGGCAGGCCTGGCCGAGCTGGGCATACAGGGCCTGAATGTGCGCGCCGAGCATGGCGGCTTCGGCGCGGACGCGGCCACCCAGCTGGTGGTGCAGCACGAGCTCGGCCGGGGCCTGGTGAGCGAGCCCATCACGCCGAGCGCGGTGATCGCCACCACGATCATCCAGGGGCATGGCAACGACGAACAGCGACGGGCATGGCTGCCCGGCCTGGCGGCCGGCGCATGCATCGCCGCGACCGCCTATCTGGAACAGGGCGGCCGGTCCAACCCCGAAGCGGTGCAGACCGTGGCCGAGCGCGCGGGCGAGGCCTATGTGCTCAATGGCGCCAAGACCCTGGTCTGGCATGGCGCGGCGGCGGACGTGCTGGTGGTCAGCGCCAGGCTGGCCGGCACGGACGGGCTCAGCCTGTTCCTGGTTCCCACTCGCGGCACGGCCGGCCTGGCGCTGGCCAGCCAGCCCACCATGGACGGCCAGCGCGCGGCCAGCGTCAGGCTGGCCGATGTCCGGCTGCCGGCGTCGGCGCTGCTGGGCGCGCCGGGCGCGGGCCTGGCCGCATTGCAGGCCGGCCTGGACTGGGGCATCGCCGCGCTGTGCGCGGAGGCCGCCGGCGCCATGGAGCGCCTGATCGAGCTGACGGCGGAATACCTGCGCACGCGCAAGCAGTTCGGCGTACCGCTGGCCAGCTTCCAGGCCCTGCAGCATCGCATGGCGGACATGCTGGTACAGAAAGAGCTCGCGCTTTCAATGGCCTACGTGGCCGCCCAGGCGCTCGATGAGGCCGACGCGGCCGCGCGCCAGCGCAAGCTGTCGGCCGCCAAGGTCGTGGTCGCGCGCGCCGGCCGCTATGTGGGCGAGCAGGCCATCCAGCTGCATGGCGGCATGGGCATGACCGACGAGATGGCGCCGGGCGATTACTTCAAGCGGCTGGCCATGATCGACCCCCTGCTCGGCGGCACCGACCATCATCTGGACCGGTACGCCGCGTTGCTGCAAGCCTGAACCGCGCACGGGCGAGGGCAGCCCTCGCCCGTGCGCATCCGCCCTAGCGCCATCCCTGCAGTTTCGAGGTGCGGCCGATGCCCGGGTTGAACTGATTGCACGGATCGAGGCCGCGATAGAACGCCTTCAGTTCGGGCTTGGCGTCGTACAGGTGGCCGACGTTGTGTTCGGCGGGGTATTCGGCGCCGCGCTCGTCCAGCAGCTTCCACATCCGGTGTTCCAGCGCCAGGCAATCTTCGCCCTTCTTGACGATATAGTCCTGGTGGAATACGTGGCAGAAAAAATGCCCGTAGTACAGCTTCATCAGGATCGGCGCCTCGACGTCGGGCGGCAGCTGTTCCAGCCAGTCCCGGTCATTGCGCTTGAGCGCGATATCGAGCGCGACGATGTCTTCCACCTGGCCGGCATGCACGGCGCGATACCGCACGGCGGCGCCGGCCGCCGCGAAGCGCAGGAGAAAGGCCGCCTTCCCTTCCTCGGGCGTGCATTCGAAGCTGGCGCCGGTGGCGTCGTCGAAGTAGGCCTGCAGGAAACGCCGGGTCTGGTCGCCGATCTTGCCCGGCACCTTGATCATCAGGTGGTGCGCGTAGGCGTCGCGGTATTCGCGCAGCCGCCTGGGCAGGTGGTCGGGGAACAGCCGGCTGGCAAATTGCAGGACGCGGTCGCTGAGGTACTTCGGCAGCAGCGGGACGCGCTCGCAGAAGCTGTCGATCCGGGCCTTGATCGCGAACAGCCTGGGCAGGCGGGCGGTGCCCAGCTGGCGTATCGCCAGGAAGGTGTCCTTGCCGTAGACGTCGGCGATATCGAACGCGTCGCGGTGCAGGTACTCGCCGGCGATCGGCAGCGCCGGCAGCCTGGTCAGCATGTGGCGGCGTATCGCCGTCAGCTCGCCGGGATCGTTGGTGCCGATATAGAAGACGCGCGTCTGGGTTTCGGCGGGAAACGTGTCCAGCCGCACCGCGAAGAGAATCAGCTTGCCGGCGCTGCCCGAGGCCTCGAACAGGCGACGCGGGTCGGCGTTGTAGCGCGCCGGCGAGTCCGCGTCGACGGCGCGCACGTGCTCGGCGTATTCGTGGTCCGAGCCGCTGCCCACCGCGGTCTCCACGTCGTTCGCGCCGAATTGGCCCTGGTCGAGGCGGCCCAGGATTTCCTCGGGAGAGTCGCCCAGCGCGACGCCGAGATGGTTGACGAGCCGCAGCCGGCCGTCTTCGCCCAGTTGCGCATAGACCGCCAGTTCGGTGTAGGCCGGGCCGCGCTGGATCAGCGAGCCCCCGGAGTTGTTGCATATGCCGCCGAACACCGAGGCGCCCAGGCACGACGAGCCGATCAGCGAATGCGGTTCGCGCCCCAGCGGCGCGAGCGTCTGTTCGAGCTGGTCCAGGGTCGATCCGGGAAAGCAGATGACCTGGCGGCCGTCCAGGATGAGCTGGATCTTCTTCATGCGCATCGTGCTGATGATCACGATCTCGCGGTCATAGTCATTGCCGTCCGGCGTCGATCCGCCGGTCAGGCCGGTGTTGGCCGCCTGCATGATGACGATCTTGCCGTGCGCCACGCAGGCCTGGACGATGCGCCACTGTTCCAGCAGGCTGCCGGGCCGGACGACCGCGATGGCGCGCCCGAAGCCGAAGCGAAAGCCGGCGCGGTAGCGGCGGGTGCGATGTTCGTCGGTCAGGACGTGCGCGGCGCCGACGATGCCGCGCAGTTGCTCGACAAAGCCGCGGCTGTCGCCCGGGCCGGGCGTGGGGGGCGTGGCGTGTACCACTGAAACTCCGGAGAAAAGGGGCGGGATCGGGCCAGGCGCATAGTGTGCATCAAAGATCATTCCCCGGTGATCAGTTATTGGGCGGAGGTGATAAACACCAGTGATCACCGGGCGCTGTTCAGGCCTGGCCGAGGTCCCGGGCGGCCCGCAGGACGATGGCCTCGAACTGCCGCACGACGGGCGGCTGCTCGAAGTCCTGGCGCGAGATCAGGCTGATCGGGGCGAACCGCGCCCGCTCCGCGGGGGAAAGCCTGGCGATGTCGCCCTGCGCCTCGCCTTGCAGGGCGACGGAGGTGGGCAGCAGCCCGATCAGCTGGCTGCCCGCGATGACGTAGCGCATCTGGTGGAAACTGCTGTACTCGACCGAGACGACGGGGCGCAGGATGCCGCGGCCGGTGAACAACTGCTCGGCCATGTCGCGCAGCGGCGACCCGGTTGCCGGCAGGATCCAGCGTGCCTGGCTCAGGTCTTCCCAGCTGACGCGCGCCTTGCGCGCCAGCGGGTGGCCCGCCGCGCTGACCACCTCGAAGGACTCGGTATAGACCTCGACCACGCGCAGCTCGGAGATGCGCGCCCGGTCCAGGATGCGGCCGAAGATGAGGTCGAGATCGTTACGCCGCAAGCCCTCCATCAACCGGTCGGTGGCGCCTTCGGTCAGTTCCAGCCGCACGTTGGGGTGGGCCGACAGCAGGTCGTCGGTAATGCGCGCAAGCAGCTGCGCGGACAGCGACGGGACGATGCCCAGCCTGACCACGCCCGCGCCGCCGCTGGCGTACAAGGCCAATTCGTCGCACATATGGCCGACATCGGACATCACCACGTTGAAGTGCCGCTTGATCAGATCCCCATGCGCGTTGGGGCGCATGCCGCGCCGGTCGCGCTCGAACAGCGGGACGCCGAACATGCTTTCCAGCTCCTGGATCAGCTTGGTCGCCGCCGGCTGCGTCATGCTGGAGGCCTCGGCGGCCTTGCGCAACGAGTGCAGCTCGCAGAGATTGCGAAAGAGTTCCAGGTGCTTCATCCGCAGCCGTGATTTGAATACGGCCGGCACCGAACCGCCCGCCAGTCGTTGCTGTGCCATGGCCTTCTCCACGGGGTGATAACGAAAATATGTCACATAGCCTGTTTTCGTGATTATCCAAGAATGCCTGGAGCGCGCATAGTCACGTCCAGCAAGAGGAGACATCATGAAACTCAGAAACCTGATCGCCGGCGGCCTGGCCGCCACGGCACTGGGCCTGGGCAGCGTGGCGGCCGCTGCCTATCCCGACAAGCCCATACGCATCATCGTGCCCTTCCCGGCCGGCGGCGCGACGGATGTAGTGGCGCGCATGCTGGGCGCCCGCCTGGGCGAGGAGCTGGGGCAATCCGTCATCGTCGAGAACCGCTCCGGCGCCGGCGGCAATATCGGCGCCGACACGGTGGCGCGCTCGCCCGCCGATGGCTATACCTTGCTGGTCGGCTCGCCCGCCGAGGTGGCGATCAACCCGCTGCTCTACGCCAAGATGCCCTATGACCCGGCCAAGGATCTCGTCGCGGTGGCGCGGGTGGCGTCCGCGCCCCTGGTGCTGGTGGTCAACGCGCGCAGCCCCGCCCATTCGGTGGCCGACCTGCTGGCCCAGATCAAGGGCAAGGACGGCGCGGCGAACTATGCCTCGTCCGGTACTGGCGGGCCGCAACACCTGGCCGGCGAATGGTTCCGGCTGGAGTCCAGGGCGGGCATTGCCCATATCCCGTACAAGGGCGGCGCGCCGGCGATGACCGACCTGCTGGGCGGCCAGGTCGACATGTTCTTCTCCGGCCTGCCGCCGGCGCTGCCGCACCTGAAGGCCGGCAAGCTGCGGGCGCTGGCCGTCACCACGCCCCAGCGCTCCGCGCTGTTGCCTGAGGTGCCGACCATGGCTGAGCAGGGCTTTGCGGGTTTCGCCATCGAGAACTGGCAGGGCGTGTTCGCGCCGGCCGGAACGCCGCCGGAGGTGATCAAGCTGCTGTCCGGGAAGATCGGCGCGATTACCCGCGAGCCGGGTTTCGCCGAGCGCCTGCAGGCGCAGGGCGCCAGCCCCGCGTTCATGGACGCCGGCGATATGGCCCGGTTCGTTGACGCGGAACGGCGGAAGTACGGCAAGTTGGTCAAGGAATCAGGCGCGAAAGCGGACTGAACAACGAAGGAAAGGCGATGAGCAACACAACTACGTTGGATCAAGGGACCATGCGGCTGAGCGAGGAAGAACTCGCGATGCTGCGCGGCGACAAGGGCGCCGCGGTGCAGGAAGCGATCGAATTCCAGATTCAGGTCGGCAACTTCTTCGGCGCCGAGCGCTTCGTTCCCATCACCCATGCCCATGTGATGGGCGACATCGAGGTGATGGGCGATGGCGGGCTGCAGCATCTGCGGCACATGACCGACCAGCATGCGAGCTGTGCCGTGCCCGCATCGAGCAATGCGCAATGCATGCATTTCCACGCCGATCCCAGGATGGCGCAGGACGCCGAGGAAGAGGAAAAAGAGAAGGATATCCTCTCGCGCTACAAGACGATGCGCATCGCGGCCACCGATTCGTGCATCCCGTATCAGCACGTGTACCAGCCGAAGATCGGCGAGCACGTGGCCTGGGGCGACACCGGCACCGTCATCTACGCGAACTCGGTGCTGGGCGCGCGCACGAACTTCGAGGCCGGCAAGTCCAGTTTCGCCGCGGCGCTGACCGGCCGCACGCCGGAGTACGGCTTTCACCTCGACGCGGCGCGGAACCCTCCATGTCAGGCTGCAGGCGCAGATGCGCGACTTCGCGGACTGGGGCGCGCTGGGCAAGATCATCGGGCATCCCAACCAGGACTATTTCGCGGTTCCCGTGATCGACGGCTACGGCAAGACGCCGATGTCCGACGAACTGAAGCATCTCGGCGCCTCGCTGGCGAGCTACGGCTCGATGGCGATGTTCCACATGGTCGGCGCGACGCCGGAAGCGCCGACGCTGGAGGCCGCCTTCGGCGGCGTGGCGCCCGCCGCGGCCATGACCGTCACGGATGCCGACCTGCAGGCCGTCTTCGACGCCTACCAGTACAAGGACGGCGGCGCGAACATCGTGGTCTTCTCGGGCCCGCAGCTTTCGTTGTACGAAATGCAGTCGCTCTCCGAGCGGTTCGCGGGGCGCCGCGTGGCGCCGGGCATGACCGCGGTCGTGACGACCAACCACATGATCTACAGCGATGCGAAACGGCTGGGCTATGTCGACGTGCTGGAAGCCGCCGGCGTGACGATCCTGCAGGGCGTCTGCTTCTACATCCTGCAGCGCCTGTCGAAGATCCGCGAGGAAAACGGCTGGACCAACCTGATCTCCAATTCGGGGAAGCTGGTCAACACCATTACCGCCCATCGCTTCAACACCATCTTGCGCCGCACGGCGGATTGCGTGGACATTGCCTGCACGGGAGAACTCCGATGAGTGAAGTTTTTGCGGTCGATCGCGCCTGGGGGCCGGTCGTCGAGGGCCAGGCCCTGGTCATGCGGGAGGGGTTCAGCCCGCGCTACGACCTGGACCGCTGGAGCGGCGTGATCTCGCGCATCGGGCACAGCGCGGAAGGCGAATCCATCAAGGATCGCATCCTCGTCATCCCGACCGCCAAGGGTGGCGTGGCGGGCGGCTGGGCGTTCTACGACCTGCTGCACAAGGGCATCGCGCCCAAGGCCCTGGTGTTCGGCAAGCTCAACCCGGTCATGGTCCAGGGAGCGGTGCTGGCCGGCATGCCCATCATGGAAGGCTTCGACGCGCGCCTGCTGCAGGCCATCGCCAGCGGAGCCGCCCTGCGCCTGGACCCGGCGGCCAAATCCATCGCGCTGCTCGGCTAGGTGTGAACTGTCAATAGGTTGTATTCGTCCAGGTTGAGTCTGGAGATGGGTACAGCGCGCCCGATGCCTTGGTGGGGTCGATGCCAGTTGTAGTGGTGTAGCCAGGATTTCATGGCATCGGCTCGGTGTTGGGAGTTCTGGTAGGTGTGAGCGTAAGCCCACTCACGCAAGGCCGACTGGATGAAGCGTTCGGCCTTGCCATTGGTCTGTGGGCGGTAAGGTCGGGTAAAGCGGTGCTTGATGCCCAGCTCATGGCACAGCGCGGCGAAGGCGCGGCTGCGAAAGGCCGAGCCATTGTCGGTGAGCAAGCGCTGGATGGTCACGCCCAGGCGCTGGTAGTAGGCCACTGCGTCCTTGAGGAACTGGACGGCGCTGGGGAAGCGCTCGTCGGGGTGGATGTCGGTGAAGGCCACGCGGGCGTGGTCATCGATGGCCACGAAGACGAAGTCCCAGCCGGCCCCCTCAACGGTATCGCGTCGGTTGCCCGTGACCCGGTGGCCAGGGCGCTGGATACGTCCCAGCTTCTTGATGTCGATGTGCAGCAGATCGCCGGGGGCCTGATGCTCGTAGCGCACCACCGGCTCGGCCGGCTCCAGGTCGGCCAGGTGCGACAGACCGGCGCGGGCCAGGACGCGGCTGACGGTGCTGGCTGACACGCCCAGCGCCTGGGCGATGCGCGCTTGGGTCAGCCGCTTGCGGCGCAGCTCCACGATAGCCAGCGCCTTGGCCGGCGCAATCGCTCGGGGCGAGACCGTCGGGCGCGAGGACGCATCGGCCAAGCCCGCCTGGCCCTGAGCCAGGAAGCGGCCCAGCCATTTGCGCACAGTCGGCGCGGTGACCCCATAGGCGCGGGCCGCTTCAGGCACACAAACTTGATGGGCGATCAATTGCTGGACCATTTCGAGTCGACGTAGGAAGGTCAATCGGGCATGCTTATGGGTGTTCATCCGGCCGGGCTCCTTGAGTGAACTGGGGGGTCGGCGATTTCCAGTTTCTCAAATCCGGTTCGGATGAACCATGCATACAACCTATTGAATCTTCACAGCTAGCGCGCCGCGGCGTCGGCGCCCGGCGCGCGCGCCGGCGACAGCGCCTTCCAGGTGGAGGTGGCCATGGCCAGCGGCTCGCCTTGCGCGTCGGTCAGGGTCGACTTCAGGAACGAGATGCTGCGCCCGCGCTGCAGGAACTCGCCGCGGCAGTACACCGTGCCCTGGCGTACGGCCTTCAGGTACTGGGTCTTCATTTCCAGCGTCAGGCCGGCGCCCTGTACGTGGTTGAGCAGGTGTCCCATCGAGATGTCCATCACGGTGGCGATGATGCCGCCGTGCAGGCTGCCCTGCGGATTGAACAGGAAATCCTGGGGTTCGAAGACGATCAGGCACTGGCCGTCGGGGTAGCTGATGTCCAGGCCCAGCAGGCGGGCCAGGAAAAACTGCCCGAACTCGGGGCGCTGGGTGCGCAATGCGTCCTGGAAGGCGCGCAGGGCGGCGCTTTCGTCCATCGATGATTCTCCTCAGTTGCTGGTGGCGTGGGTGCGTATGATGCCGCGCGCGGCCAGGTCCGCCACGCGTTCGGGCCGCAAGCCGGCATGTTCGCACAGGATCGCCGCCGTATGCTCGCCCAGCAGCGGGGGCGCGCGATGCGCCGCCGTCCCGGCCCCGTCGAAGCGGAACGGGCTGGCGATGTTGCGCACCTGTCCGGCGCTCGGGTGCGGCATGTCGAACACCATGCCGCGCGACACCAGTTGCTCGGCCTCGCAGACCTCGGCCACCGAGCGTATGTCGCCGCACGGCACGCCGGCTTCGCGCAGCGCGGCGATCCAGTATGCGCGCGGTTTCGCGGCGATCAGGGCGGCGATGCGCGGCACCAGTTCGGCGCGCAGCGCGACGCGGTCGGCGGCGCGCGATCACGCCGCAGAACAATTGCCAGAACTTGTCGTTGGCCACGCCGATGTTCAGCCAGCCGTCGGCGGCCTGGAACGTCTCGTACGGGGCGATGGTCGGGTGCGCGTTGCCGCGCCGCGTGGGGCTGGCGCCGGTGGTGAAGTAGATGCCGGCGTTGAAGGTCAGCAGCGACGCCATGCAGTCGAGCATGGCGATGCCGACATGGCGGCCCTGTCCGCTGGACGCGCGTTCCAGCAGCGCCGCGGTGATGGCCTGGGAGGCGAACTGGCCGGTGATCAGGTCGGCGATGGAGGTGCCGATCTTGGTCGGCAGGCCGGCCGGGTCGCCCGTGATGTCCATGATGCCCGATTCGCCCTGGATGATCAGGTCGTAGCCGGGCCGCTGCGCGTCCGGGCCGCTGTCGCCGAAGCCGGTGATCGAGCAGCTGACCAGGCGCGGGTTAGCGGCCCGCAGCGCGTCGTATCCGAGGTCGAGCCGCTCCATCGTGCCGGGCCGGAAGTTGTCGATGACGACGTCGCTGGCGCGCGCCAGCGCGCGCAGCAGCTCCTTGCCTTCGGGCTGCTTGAGGTCGATGGCGCAGCTGCGCTTGTTGCGGTTGACCGAAAGGAAATAGGCGCTTTCGCCGCCGCTGAACGGAGGCCCGAAGGCGCGGCTGTCGTCGCCATGGACCGGCTCCTCGATCTTGATGACCTCGGCGCCCAGGTCGCCCAGCAGCATGGTGCAGAACGGGCCGGACACCACGCGCGTCAAGTCCAGGACGCGTATTCCGTGCAGCGGCGACATGCTCAGCCCACCATCGCGTCGGCCAGCGACTTCATGTCGTCGACCCACAGGTCGGGCTGGTGCGGCGTGCCGCCGAACGGACGCTTGCGGCGGTCGATGAAGGCGCTGTGCATGCCGGCCGATTTGGCGCCCAGGCAGTCGAACGCGTGGTTGGCCACGAACAGCACCTCATCCATGCGTACCCCTTCGATTTCGGCGGCCTTGGCGTACGTGGCCACGTGCGGCTTGAACGAATTGGCCTCGGCCACCGAGATGACGTTGTCGAACGGGATGCCGTGATGGCGCTTGGCGGTTTCCAGCATGTCGCGGTCGCCGTTGGACAGCACCACGATGCGGTAGCGGGTCTGCAGGCGCGCCAATGCCTCGGGCACGTCCGGGAAGGGCTTGAGCTGTTCGATGCAGCCGACCAGGTAGCGCACCTCCTCGGCGGTGTGCGCGATGCCGGCGCGCTCCAGCGTGTAGGCCACGGCGCGGTGGCCGATTTCGCGGTACGGCGTGTGTTCCTGGTGCAGCAAGGCGTCGATCATCGAGTTCTCGAAGTGCGTGCGGCGCCACCAGGTCACGAACGAATTGGGGTTGCCGGTCCAGCCCTTTTCCTTGAGATAGGGGGCGGCGATCTCCACCAGCCCTTTCTGCATGTCGACCACCGTTCCGTACTGGTCGAACATGACTACCTTGATCTTTTGCTTGAGAGTTTCTGCGGTCGCCATGTGGTTTCTCCTGGTTGGCGTGAAAGCGCGTGTGTCGCGGCCCTGCCATGTTCGGTTCCGGCTATATATTCGTCCAATGGATAGTCATTATGGAATTATTCTTTATTTCAATAATTGTCCTGGGCAGGCTGGAATAACGCTGGTCACGAGGAATCGTTGCGATAGAACGCGCCGGCGCGGCGTCGCCTGCATTAGAATTCGGCAGTCTTTTCCGCTACGGGAACTGTCATGCGCGCCGCCGTCAATCTGCGATCGGTCGATCTGAACCTGCTGGTGTTTTTCGACGCGCTCATGACCGAGCGTCATGTCACCCGCGCCGCCGACCGCATCGCGGTCAGCCAGCCCGCGATGAGCAACGCGTTGTCGCGGCTGCGCATGGTGTTCAAGGACGAGCTGTTCGTGCGCACGGCCAAGGGCATGGAGCCCACGCCGCGCGCGCTGGAGCTGGGCGAGAGCGTGCACGCCACGCTGCAGCAGGCCGCGCGCCTGATGACCAGCGACATCCAGTTCGATCCATCCAGCACGCAGCGCCAGTTCAGCCTGCGCATGTCGGACCTGGTGGGCACGCTGGTCCTGCCGGCCCTGATGGCGCGGGTGGACGCGGCCGCGCCCGGGCTGGCCATCGATACCGTGCATCTTTCGCCCGAGCAGACCATCGAGGCGCTGGAGGCCGATCGCCTGGACCTGGCCGTCAGCATGGAGCTGCAGCACACCAGCGCGATCCGCGCCGAGGCCCTGTTCAGCGACAGGATGGTGTGCGTGCTGCGCAAGGGGCACCCGCTGGCCGGGCGCCGGTTGACGCTCAAGCAGTTCCTCGCGTACCGCCATGTGCGCGTTTCGATGAGCCCTACCGACATCCGCTTCGTCGACAGCGTGCTGGCCGGCCAGGGCCTGCGCCGCGAGGTGGCGCTGAACGTGACGCACTGGCTGCTGGTGCCGGCCGTGCTGCGCGACACGGACCTGCTGGTGGTGAAGTCCGAGCGGGCGGCGCAGCGCATCGCGGGGCCGGACACCATGATCCGGCCCTTGCCGTTCGCCACGCCCGGCTTTCAATGGACCTTGTACTGGCATCGGCGCTACGAGCACAGCCGCGCCCATCAATGGCTGCGCGAGCAGGTGCGGGCGGTGGCGCCGCAGGGCCAGGGCCTGTCCACGCCCGGCGCGGCGGGGTGAACAGGCCGCCGGCGGTCAGCCGATCTTGATGCCCAGTTCGCGCACCGCTTTCTGCCAGCGCTGGTTCTCGGCGCGCACGTAGTCCTGCAGGGCGGCCGGCTCCATGGCCGGCGGGACTTCGGCGCCCTGGCTGCGCCAGGCCTCCAGCACCGCCGGGGCCTGCAGCGATTGCGCGATGCCGGCGCGCAGGCGCGCCAGTACGTCGGCCGGCGTGCCCGCCGGCGCCCACCAGGCATACCAGATCGATGCATCCATCGCCGGTCCGCCGGCTTCCTTGAGCGTGGGCGCATCGGGAAAGGCCGGGCTGCGGGCGTTGGAAGTGACGGCCAGCAGCCTGATGTTGCCGGTCCTCACCTGCGGCGCGGAGGTGCCCAGCCCGTCGAACATCAGGTCGCACTGGCCGCCGATCAGGTCCTGCATGGCGGGCGCGGTGCCGCGGTACGGAATGTGCGTCATGGAAACGCCGGCCAGCTGGCTGAAGGTGGCGGCCACGATGTGCTGCGCCGTGCCGCTGCCCGACGAGCAATAGTTCAGCTTGCCGGGGTTCTTCCTGGCATATGCGATCAGCTCCTCGACGTTGCGAAACGGCGCCTTGTTGGTGACCACCAGCACGTTGGGCACTTTGGCCACCAGCGCCACCGGCACGAAATCGCGGTCCATGTCGTAGCCGCGGTTCGGATAGAGGCCCTCGGCCATCATCTGGTGCACGCCGCCGGCCAGCAGGTGATAGCCGTCGGGCGGCGCCGTGGCGGCGCGCTGCACGCCGATGGTGCCGCCGGCGCCCGGGCGGTTGTCCACCACCACCGTCTGGCCCAGTTCCTCGCCCAGCTTGGCGGCCACCGGGCGCGTGAACGTATCGACGCCGCCGCCCGGGTTGTACGGCACCACGACTTGCACGGGCTTGTCGGGCCAGGCCGCCGTCGCCGCCGCCGTGGCGCAGGCCAGCGCGAGGATGCCGGCCGCTTGGCATACCTTCTTCTTCATCTCGTTGTCTCCTTTGTGCCGGCCCGCCGGTGTGCAGGGGGTGGTCCGGCCGCGCGCGCTTGGCGCTGGCGGTCCGGGCGGGCTTGACAAAATGGTAGGTAGCCGGCGCAGATACGACTAATGGATAGTTGGTATGGATATATTGACCGCGTCAATGATGCGGCGCGGCCGCGCGGTGCGCGCGGCCTGCCTTATGGGGCCGCATCAAAGACCATGCTGGCGGTGTGCTTGCGGTGGCGCAGCGGCGCCATAAGGCGTACAACTGAGCGCTGGAGCCGATCCGGCTCCCGGCCGCCACCCTGGCGGCGGGCTCGGCAGCATAGGCCCGGCCGGTGGCGCCGCCATGTTCCCGGAGGCGCGACATGAGTACCATTGTCCACGATCACAGTCCTTCGGCCGGCCATGCCGACCATCACGCCGCGCCCAGCGGGTGGCGACGATGGTTGTTCGCGACCAACCACAAGGACATCGGGACGATGTACCTGATCTTTTCGCTGGTGATGCTCATGGTGGGCGGCGTGCTGGCGCTGGCCGTGCGCACCGAGCTGTTCGAGCCGGGCCTGCAGTTCTTCCGCCCCGAACTGTTCAACCAGTTCACCACCATGCACGGCCTGATCATGGTGTTCGGCGCCGTCATGCCGGCGTTCGTGGGCTTCGCCAACTGGATGATCCCCTTGCAGATCGGCGCCTCCAACATGGCGTTCGCCCGCATGAACAACTTCAGCTTCTGGCTGCTGCCGGTGGCTTCGGTGCTTCTGCTCAGTTCGTTCTGGGTCGACGGCGGCGCCACCGCCGCCGGCTGGACGCTGTATGCGCCGCTGTCGGCCCAGATGGGCCCGGGCATGGACCTGACCATTTTCGCGCTGCACATCATGGGCGCCTCGTCCATCATGGGCGCGATCAACATCATGGTGACCATCCTCAACATGCGCGCGCCCGGCATGACGCTGATGCGCATGCCGCTGTTCTGCTGGACCTGGCTGATCACCGCGTTCCTACTGCTGGCCGTGATGCCGGTGCTGGCGGCGGGCATCACCATGCTGCTGGCCGACCGCCATTTCGGCACCGGCTTCTTCAACGCGGCGGCGGGCGGCGACCCGGTGATGTACCAGCACGTGTTCTGGTTCTTCGGGCATCCCGAGGTCTACATCATGATCCTGCCGGCCTTCGGCATCGTATCGGCGGTGGTGCCGGCGTTCTCGCGCAAGAAGCTGTTCGGCTATGCGTCCATGGTGTACGCCACGGCGTCGATCGCGGTGCTGTCGTTCCTGGTGTGGGCGCACCACATGTTCACCACGGGCATGCCGGTGACCGGGCAGCTGTACTTCATGTACGCCACCATGCTGATCTCGATCCCGACCGGCGTGAAGGTGTTCAATTGGGTGGCCACCATATGGCGCGGCTCGCTCAGTTTCGAGACGCCGATGCTGTTCGCGGTGGGTTTCATCTTCGTGTTCACGGTCGGCGGCTTCACCGGCCTCATCCTGGCGGTGGCGCCGATCGACATCCAGGTGCACGACACCTACTACGTGGTGGCGCACTTCCACTACGTGCTGGTGGCGGGCTCGCTGTTCGCGCTGTTTGCCGGCGCGTATTACTGGCTGCCCAAATGGACCGGCCGCATGTACGACGAGAAGCTGGGCAAGCTGCACTTCTGGTCCACCATGATCTCGTTCAACGTGACCTTCTTCCCGATGCACTTCCTGGGCCTGGCCGGCATGCCGCGCCGCTACGCCGACTACGCCGCGCAGTTCACCACCTTCCACCAGGTGGCCACCATCGGCGCGATCTGGTTCGGCCTGTCGCAGTTCATCTTCGTCTGGGCGGCGCTGCGCTGCTACCGCGGCAAGGGCGAGGCGGCCACGGCCAAGCCGTGGGACGGCGCCGAGGGGCTGGAGTGGACCGTGCCGTCGCCCGCGCCGCATCATACGTTCGTGACCCCGCCCGAGGTCAAGTAGGCCCCGGAACCCCCAGGCTGGCAGGCCATGCGCGACACGCTTTCCCATCCTCTTCTGCCGCAGGCCGGCGCGCAGGGCGCCGCGCCGTGCCGCTGGAGCCTGCGGCGCAGCAGCGTGGCGCCGGCCCAGTTCATGGCCGGCATGGGCATCATGGCGGCCATCGCCGTGCTGGTGGGGCTGGCGGGCGCGGCCTACGGATTGTGGGCGATCACCGCCTGGTGCGTGGTCGAGCTGGCGTTCATCGCGCTGGCCGGCTGGCATTTCGCGCGCCATGCGCGCGATGGCGAGGACATCGAACTGCGGGCCGACGGCACGCTGGTCGTCGAGGTCCACGACGGCGAACGCGTGTCGCGCCATGTCTTCGACCGCGGCCGCGCGCGCGTCATCCGCCACCGCGCCTGGTCGGCCGCGGACGAATCGCTCTGGCTGCATTGCGGCCGCCGCCAGGTGCGGCTGGCGCGCTACCTGGACCGGCGCCGCACCTGTGCGTTCGAGACCGACATCCGCCAGGCGCTGGGCACGGGCCCATCCAGGGCGCCGCGCCTGGGCGCGGCCGATACGCTGTTTGAATGAGCAGGATCCTGGCGCCGGGGGACCGCGGCGATCAACGGATCCCGGACGCCGCCGCCAGGCTGCGCAGCGCCGCCTCGCACTTGCGCCGCAGGTGGCCGCGCATGAGGTCGGCCAGCCGTTCGGCGTCGCGCGCCTGCAGGGCGTCGGCCATCGCCATGTGCTCGCGCATCGCCTCGTCCCATTTGTGGCGGTCTTCGTTGGAAACGAAGCGCAGGTTCTGGATGCGCGCGTTCTGCGCGTCGTACAGCTGCTTGAGCAGGGCGTTGCGCGCGGCCAGGCCGATGCGTTCGTGGATGGCGCGGTTGGTGCGGAAGTACGACGGCAGGTCGCGCCGCGCGTGGCTGGCCATCATCTCGTAGGTCAGCGCGCGGATCTCGGCGATCTCCCGGTCGGTGGCGCGCGCGCAGGCCAGGCGGCACGACATCTCTTCCAGGCCGCCGATGACTTCGAAGGCTTCGCGGATATCGGCGGCGGACAGGGCCACTACCTGGGCGCCGCGCTTGGGTTCGATGCGCACCAGGCCCTCGGCCGCCAGCGCGCGCAGCGCCTCGCGCAGCGGCGTGCGCGATACGCCCAGCTGGTCGCACAGCGCGCGTTCGTTGAGCCGCGCGCCGGGCGGGAAATCGCCCTGGATGATGCGTTCGCGCAGGCGTGCGGCCACGGCGGCAGGCAGGGTGCCAGCGCCGGCAGCGCCGTCGGCGCAGGCGCTGGCCGAGGGCGGCTGGCTGACTTCTAGGCTCATTGGTATACCAGGTTTCGGCAGTCTGCCCACGACTATACGTGTCTCGGCCGCGCCGCGATCATGCGTGAATACCCTAGGCCATCGCGCCAATTCAATAGGCTAGAGTGGCATGAGCCCGGCGCGGGATGGCCGGGCCTGTATCGCCCGCCCGCGTCGCGGCTTGAGTTGGTATACCAATAATCCAATGCGAGGCCCTGCATGTTCGCCCTGAACCCGCATCCGTCCGGTCGCCACTTCCTGCAGATTCCCGGCCCCACCAATGTGCCGGATCGCGTGCTGCGCGCCATCGACCAGCCCACCATCGACCACCGCGGCCCGGTGTTCGGCCAGCTGGGGCTGGCGGTGCTGGACGGACTGAAGCACGTCTTCCGCACCGAGTCGCCGGTGCTCATCTTCCCCGCGTCCGGCACCGGCGCGTGGGAGGCGGCGCTGGTCAATACGCTGTCGCCGGGCGATGCCGTGCTGATGGCCGAGACAGGCCATTTCGCCAGCCTGTGGCGTCGGCTGGCCGGCCGCCTGGGCCTGGAGGTCGATTGCCTGGAAAGCGACTGGCGCCATCCGGCCGACCCGCAGGCCATCGGCGCCAGGCTGGCGCAGGACACGCAACACCGCATCAAGGCCGTGTGCGTGGTGCACAACGAAACCTCCACCGGCGTCACCAGCGACATCGCGGCGGTGCGCGCGGCCATCGACCAGGCCGGCCATCCCGCCCTGCTGATGGTCGACACGATATCCTCGCTGGGCTCGATCGATTATCGCCACGACGAATGGGGCGTGGACGTGACCGTGGCCGGCTCGCAGAAAGGCCTGATGTTGCCGCCCGGGCTGTCGTTCAACGCCGTCGGCCCGCGTGCGCTGGCCGCCGCCGGGCAGGCCCGCCTGCCGCGTTCGTACTGGGACTGGCGCGAGATGCTGGCGGCCAACGAGCGCGGCTACTTCCCGTACACGCCCGCCACCAACCTGCTTTACGGCCTGCACGAAGCGCTGGCGATGCTGCGCGAGGAGGGCCTGCCGCAGGTCTACGCGCGCCATCGCCGCCACGCGCACGCAACGCGGCTGGCGGTGGCCGCCTGGGAGCTGGAGCTGCTGTGCCTGGATCCGGCGCAATGCAGCCCGGCGCTCACGGCGGTCCTGATGCCGGGCGGCCACAGCGCCGATGCGTTTCGCCAGCGGGCGCTGGCGCGTTTCGATATCTCGCTGGGTCAGGGCCTGGGCAAGCTGGCCGACCGCGTATTCCGCATCGGCCACCTGGGCTATTTCAACGACTTGATGCTGTGCGGCACGCTGGCCGGCGTCGAGATGGGCCTGGCGGCCGCGGGCGTGCCGCACCGCGCCGGCGGCGTGCAGGCCGCCATGGCGTTCCTGGCCCAGACCCCGGTCGGGCAGCCTGCCTGAACCGCATCATGGAGAGGATAGCGATGAACCCCCTCATGCAGCAGGCGATCCAGTTCGCCAACGATCACGAAACCGCCTGGGACCGCAGCGTCCAGGGCAACTTCGGCGTGCATCTCGAGGATCCGCCGCCCTGGAACCGCCTGCTGGGTCCGGTGCACGATCGCGGCCCGGTCTCGGGCGTGGTCGTGGTCGACGGCCAGACGCTGGCGTCGTGGGGCGAGCCCGAGCGCGCCGACCTGACCTTCAGCGTGGCCAAGCTGTACCTGTCCATCCTGGCCGGCGTGGCGCACGACCGCGGATTGCTGCCGGACGTGGACGAGCCGGTGGGCCGGCGCGTGCCGGGCATCGGTTTCGACGCCGGCCGCAATGCGCGGATCACCTGGCGCCACTTGCTGCAGCAGACCAGCGAATGGGAGGGCGAGCGCTTCGGCGTGCCCGACCAGGCCGACCGCTACCGGGCGGTGGCCTTCGGCATCCCGCCCGACGGCAGGAAGGGCGACGCACGGCCGCTGCAGGAGCCCGGCACCTACTGGGAATACAACGACGTACGCATCAACCAGCTGTCGTATGCGCTGCTGCATGTGTTTCGCCGGCCCTTGCCCGAGGTGTTCCGCGAGGCGGTCACGCGGCCGCTGGGCGCCAGCGAGGACTGGCAGTGGGTGGGCTACGACAATGCCTGGGTGGACATCGACGGCGTGCGCATGCCGTCGGTGCCGGGCGGCACGCAATGGGGCGGCGGCATGTCGATCAGCGCGCGCGGCGGACCACCCGGGAAAGCGATGATGCCGGTCCGCGCGCTTTGCCTTGCCAAGGGGTCCGCCGCGGGCTAAAACCGGCGGCATGGAGGAGGCGAGGATGTGGGATACGGCGCTTGAAGGTCTGTCCGAAACCGAGCGGCAACGCATCGAGGCGTGCATGACGCGGCGCCAGCTTGCGCCCCGCCGCATGCTGCTGCGCCAGGGCAGGAAGGCCGGCTGCATCAGCGTGATCCTGAGCGGCCGGATACGCAGCGCCCAGCTTGCCTGGGACGGCCGGGAGTCGAGCAATGTGTTCGGCAAGGGCGCCATGCTGGGCGTGATCTCGACCATGCTGGACGAGCCGGCCTTCGCGTCGCTGGAAACCCTGGACCGGGCCGAGGTGGCGCAGCTGGACCGCGCCAGCCTGCTGCGCCTGATGCAGGCCATCCCGCGCCTGTCGCTCAATATCGCCATGACGCTGGCGCGCTTTGGCGCCACCAGCGTGCAACGCCGCTACCGCGCCGAAGAACAGACGCCCCTGCGGCTGGCGCAGGTGCTGTGCGAACTGGCCATGCTGGATGAGGCCGGGGAGCGCGGCGAAATCCGCGGCCTTACCCAGCAGGACCTGGCCACCATGGTCAATGCGTCGCGCAGCTGGGTGGCGCTGAAGCTGGGCTGCCTGGAAAGCCAGGGCCTGATCGATTACCGGCGCGCCATCATCGTCATTCCCGACCTGCCGGCGCTGGCGCGCTACAGCCGCGGGCAGGCGGACATGGCCGAGGCGGCGCGCCCGCGCCGCGCCGCCGCCTAGTTGTGAAGATTCAATAGGTTGTATGCATGGTTCATCCGAACCGGATTTGAGAAACTGGAAATCGCCACCCCCCCAGTTCACTCAAGGAGCCCGGCCGGATGAACACCCATAAGCATGCCCGATTGACCTTCCTACGTCGACTCGAAATGGTCCAGCAATTGATCGCCCATCAAGTTTGTGTGCCTGAAGCGGCCCGCGCCTATGGGGTCACCGCGCCGACTGTGCGCAAATGGCTGGGCCGCTTCCTGGCTCAGGGCCAGGCGGGCTTGGCCGATGCGTCCTCGCGCCCGACGGTCTCGCCCCGAGCGATTGCGCCGGCCAAGGCGCTGGCTATCGTGGAGCTGCGCCGCAAGCGGCTGACCCAAGCGCGCATCGCCCAGGCGCTGGGCGTGTCAGCCAGCACCGTCAGCCGCGTCCTGGCCCGCGCCGGTCTGTCGCACCTGGCCGACCTGGAGCCGGCCGAGCCGGTGGTGCGCTACGAGCATCAGGCCCCCGGCGATCTGCTGCACATCGACATCAAGAAGCTGGGACGTATCCAGCGCCCTGGCCACCGGGTCACGGGCAACCGACGCGATACCGTTGAGGGGGCCGGCTGGGACTTCGTCTTCGTGGCCATCGATGACCACGCCCGCGTGGCCTTCACCGACATCCACCCCGACGAGCGCTTCCCCAGCGCCGTCCAGTTCCTCAAGGACGCAGTGGCCTACTACCAGCGCCTGGGCGTGACCATCCAGCGCTTGCTCACCGACAATGGCTCGGCCTTTCGCAGCCGCGCCTTCGCCGCGCTGTGCCATGAGCTGGGCATCAAGCACCGCTTTACCCGACCTTACCGCCCACAGACCAATGGCAAGGCCGAACGCTTCATCCAGTCGGCCTTGCGTGAGTGGGCTTACGCTCACACCTACCAGAACTCCCAACACCGAGCCGATGCCATGAAATCCTGGCTACACCACTACAACTGGCATCGACCCCACCAAGGCATCGGGCGCGCTGTACCCATCTCCAGACTCAACCTGGACGAATACAACCTATTGACAGTTCACACCTAGTCCCGCAACGTGATGCCGCCCGCGCCATCGGGCGCGAACACGGGTGTGGCGGCGGTGAACACGTAGGCCAGACGCTGC
The DNA here is from genome assembly GCF_000306945.1 of Bordetella pertussis 18323. Lineage (NCBI taxonomy): Bacteria > Pseudomonadati > Pseudomonadota > Betaproteobacteria > Burkholderiales > Alcaligenaceae > Bordetella > Bordetella pertussis. The sequence continues at coordinate 3,618,090 of NC_018518.1, forward strand.
TCGGCCAGCGCATCGGACATGCGCATGGCGGCCGTGTCCGGGCGCGCCATCAGGTCGTCCAGCGTGGCCTGCAGATCGTCGGTGTCGATCTCCAGGATGGTCAGGTAGCGCCACGTCTGGGCGTGCGGCTTGGCCTGTGCGTGCGCCCAGGTGAAGCGCTGCCCGGAAACAAAGCCCGGCACGCGCATGACGTCCGGCATGTGGGTATTCATGTACCAGTCGTCGAACTCCTGTTCGCGTCCTTCGACCGGGTTGGTCAGGACCACCAGTTTGTGCCTGGGCATGGCGTTCATCCTCCGGTTGCCGCCGCGCGGGCCGTCCCGCCGGCGTGTTGCTGGCTATCCCACAGCGCGGCCGGATCGGCTTCGGCGCGCGCCCGCAGCTTGTACTTCTCCACCTTGTTGGTCAGCGTCAGCGGCAGCTCGGCCACGAACTCGACAAAGCGCGGCACCATGAAACTGCTCATGTTGTCGCGGCAATGCAGCACCAGGGCCTCGGGCGTGAGGGCCTGGCCGTCGTGCAGCACGATCGAGGCGGCCACTTCGTCCTCGGTGAACTCGGAGCGCACCGGGTAGACGGCGGCCTGGCGCACGGCCGGGTGGCCGAGGATGATGGCCTCGACCTCGTAGGCCGAGATGTTCTCGCCGCGCCGCCGGATGGCGTCCTTCTTGCGATCGGTGAAATGCAGGTAGCCGTCGGCGTCGAGGCGGCCGCGGTCGCCGGTGTGGAACCAGCCGTTGCGGTGCGCGGCGAGGGTGGCCTCGGGCATCTTGTAGTAGCCCAGCGGCGTGCCCCACGGCTGCTCGACGCGCAGCAGGATCTCGCCGGGCGAGTCGGCGGGCAGGTCGAAGTCGTCGTCGTCGACGATGCGCACCCGCACGCTGTCGCGCGCCAGGCCGGCGCTGAAGACCTTCTGCGGCGGTGCGTCCAGCGGGCTCCAGGTGGCGGCGCAATAGTCGCTCAGCGCATAGCCGTTGAGCACCTTGATGCCGAAGCGGCGCTCGAAGTCGTGCACGAACGGCGGCGGCGGCGCCAGCGAGCACAGCCGCACCTTGTGGTCGCGGTCGCGCGGGTCGGGGGGCTGCGAATACAGGAAGTTGCCCACGGCGCCGATGGCGTTGAAGCGCGTGGCGCCCGCCGTGCGTACGTCGCTCCAGAACCGGCTGGTCGAGAAGCGGCGCGCCAGCGCCACCGTGGTGCCGGCCATCAGCGCCGAGGTGACGCCCAGCAGCAGCGCATTGGCGTGGAACAGCGGCAGGAAGACATAATCCACCTCGCCAGGCAGGAAGTGGCGGTAGCGGATGTTCTGCTCGCCCCAGAAGTGCGCGCAGGCGTGCGTGATCATGATGGCCTTGGACGGGCCGGTGGTGCCCGAGGTGTACAGCAGGTAGGCCAGGTCGTCGAACCGCACCGGGACGCGCGGCGCGGCATCGCTGCCGTCCACGTCCGGAAAGGGATGCACGGCGACGCCGTCGGGCAGTCCTGCCGCCGCGGCGCGCGCCTGGCCCAGCACGATCACGCGTTGGAGGCGCGGCAGGGCCGCGATGATGTCGGCCAGCTGCGCGGCCAGCGTGTCCGAGACCACGATGGCGGTGCAATCGGCATGGTCCAGGTAGTAGCGCAGCAGCTGGCCCTTGGCGGCCGTATTGATGGGCACCGAGACCGCGCCCAGCTTGCCGAGCGCCACGTAGCTGAACACCTGTTCCGGACAGTTCTCCAGCATGACCGCGACGTGGTCGCCATGGCCGATGCCCAGCGCCGCCAGCGCCTGCGCGATGCCGTTAGTCTGGCGATGCAGGTCCAGGTAGGTATGGCAGCGGCCGTCGGCCATATTGCGCAGGAAAGTCTGCGAGCCCGACAGCGCGGCGCGCCGGGCCACGATGTGGCCGGTCGTCCAGTGGCGCATTTCGCCGAAGGCGGCGTGCACGTCGATGGCCGCCGCCGGGGGAGTTGGCTGGGTTTGCTTCATGGATGGTGGTCAGCCCTGTTTCGGTTTGATGAGTCCTGCTTCGCGCAGCAGTCCGGACCAGCGCGCCTGCTGGTCGGCGGCCTCGGCCGGCCAGGCGTCGGGGCCCATGAACGCCGGCTCCACGCCCTGCTCGCGCGCGAATTCGCGGAACTCGGCGCTGGCCGCCACGGCGCCCATGCCCTCGGCCAGGCGGGCGATGGCGGCCTCTGGCGTGCCGCTGCGCACGAAGGCGGCGTTCCACGACACGAATCCGAAGCCCGGCGCGCCGGCCTCGGCCAGGGTGGGAATCTCCGGCACGGCCAGCGAACGCGTCGGGCCGCTTACACCCAGCGCGTTGAGCATGCCCGAGCGCACCAGCGGCGCGACGCCGGCGATGGCCGCGGCCACGGCGTCGACATGGCCGGCGGCGGCGTCGGTGATGGCTTGCGAAGTGCTGGTATAGGGCACGATGTTCAGCCGCGCCCCGGTGGCGTTCTTGAGCGCGGTCGCCACCGCCATGGCGGCCGAGCCCGAGACGGCGATGTCGGCCGCGCGGCCCTGGCGCTTGTCCAGCGCGATCAGTTCGGCCAGGTTGGCGAACGGCGCCTGCCTGCCGGCGGCGAACAGCCACATCGCGCTGGAGACGCGCGCCACCGGCTGGAAGTCGCGCAGCGGAACGTACGGCGCGGTCTGCAGCATTTCGGTGTTGTAGAGAAAGGGCGGGCCGGTGAACAGCACCATGTGTCCGTCGGCGGGCGCCTGCAGCACGGCGCGCGTGCCCACCACGCCGTCGGCTCCGGCCTTGTTCTCGACCAGCACGGTGGTGCCCCACAGCGCCGTCAGCTTGGCGGCGATGAAGCGCGCCACCGCGTCGGCCGCCGTGCCGGCCGTGTAAGGCACCAGCAGGGTGACGCGATGCGCGGGGTAGGCGGCGGGCTGCGCGCGCGCAACGGCGCCCAGCATCAGGCCGGGGATGGCCGCCAGCAGCGAGCGGCGGACGGCGTCGGGGCCGGCGGCCCCGGCGCGATGGACAGGCATGGGTTTCATGGTGAGTCTCCTTCAATCCGCCAGCGCGACGAAAACCGGCGCGCTGCGTCCTTCCTGGGTACGCTGGAACGCGACCCGCACCGGTTGGCCGATGCGCAGCCGCTCGAGATCGCTGTCGACGATATTGGTCAGGACCAGGGGGCCTTCGGCCAGCTGCACATAGGCAATGGCATAGGGCTGCGGCGCGGCGCGCATCACGCTGTACGAATACAGCGTGCCCGTGCCCGCGGCGTCCTGCCATTCGAGCGCGGTCGAGCCGCACAGCGGGCACAGGCCGCGCGGGTACCAGTGACTTTGCCCGCAGTCGCGGCAGCGCGGCAGCACGAACCGGCCTTGCGCCGCGGCCTCCCAGAAGGCGCGGGTTTCCGGATACGCCTGTACGTAAGGATCCTGGTCCAGGATCGGGGCGGGGTTCTCGATATTCATTCGCGCTCCAGGATGACGGTGGCGTGCGAGTGGCCGACGCCGAACACCAGGCCGGGGCCGGCGGCCAGCGCCAGGTCGCAGTTGGGAACTTGCACGGATGGATGCGCTTCGCCGCGCAACTGGCGCACCGCTTCGATGGCCTTGGTGATGCCGCCGCGATTGGCCGGATGGTTGTTGCACAGTCCGCCGCCATCGGTGTTCCAGGGCAGCCGGCCCGTGCCGGAGATCAGGTTGCCGTCGGCGACGAAGCGGCCGCCGGCGCCTTTCTCGCAAAAGCCCAGGTCTTCGAGCTGCATGATCACCATGATGGTGAAGTTGTCGTAGACCGATGCGTACTTGATGTCGGCGGGCGTGACGCCGGCCTCGGCAAAGGCGGCCGGGCCGGAGCGCTGCGCGCCGGTGTGCAGCATGTCGGCGTGGTGGCCGCCGTTGTTGGTGCGTATGGTCTCGCCGCAACCCAGCACCCGGATGCGCGGGCGGGCGAGGCTGCGCGCTACCTCGGGCGCGGCCAGCACCAGCGCGCCGCCGCCGTCGGTGATGACGCAGCAGTCCAGCCGGTGCAGCGGGTCGGCGATCATGGGCGAGGCCAGCACGTCCTCGACGCTGTAGACTTTGCGCAGCAGCGCGTGCTCGTTGTGCTGGGCGTGGTGCGAGGCCGCCACCTTGACCCAGGCCAGTTGTTCGCTGGTGGTGCCGTACTCGTGCATGTGGCGGCGCGCGAAATTGCCGTAGATGCCTGCCACCGTCCAGCGATAAGGCGCCTCCCAGGCCGAGGCCGGACGGTCCGGTCCCGGCTGGCGCGCCTCCGTGCCGGTGGCCTGGCCGGCGCTGCGCGGCTTGCCCGCCAGCGTGATCAGCGCCACGCGGCACTTGCCGCTGGCGATGGCCTGGGCGGCGTGGCCGATCAGCGCCAGGTACGAGCCGCCGCCGATTTCCGTGCCATCGACGTGGCGCAGCCGCAGGTTCATGTGGTCGACCAGCGTGGCCGGACTGGCCCCGGCGTCGCCGGCGCAGAAATAGCCGTCCACGTCGGCCAGGGTGAGGCCGGCGTCGGCCAGCGCGCCCAGCGCGCATTCGGCATGCAGTTGGGCCACGGAATGCGCTGGCGCGTAGCGCAGGGGGTGTTCGAAGGCGCCGACGATGTAGGCTTTGCCGCGTATGCTCAAGTTGGTCTCCCGCTGTTCGCCGCCCATCCGGGGATGGGCGGGCGTGTCGGGAGCAATCTACGCGGGTCGGCCGCGCGCTGTCTGTTTACTTGTCGACAGATCGGCGCGCGGCTTCAGTCCAGCCGGGTCTGGCGCGGACCGGCGAAGGGGATCTCCATGCCGTCCTCGCCGAAGAAGATATTGCCCCGGTAGATCTCCCCGACTTCGCGCACGATCCGCTCGCGCATGCCGGGGTGGTCGAACTGTTCGGTCACGTGCGAGATGACCAGGTTGCGGACGTTGGCCTCGGCGGCCAGCTCGGCCAGCTCACGGTGCCCCATCGTGAACGCGGCGAAGGTCTTGCTGGGGGCGGTGCCCGAGACGTAGTGGCACATATGGACCAGCACGTCGCAATCCTGGGCCAGTTCGCGCAGCGCGCGGCTGGGGCCGGTATCGCCGGAATACACGAAGGACTGTCCGTCCGCGTCCAGGCGGTAGCCATACGACACCAGGTGCGGCGCGAAGTGGTTCACGGGCGCCACGCGCACGGTCCAGCCCGGCGTGCGCACCACCGCATCCGCGGCCAGTTCGTGCAGGTGGGGCTGCGGGCGGGCGCGCATGCCCGTGCCGCCGCGCGCCTGGTACACGTCGATGCTGCACTGGTTCTCCGTGCGCGAGATCAGGTCCGGGCCGAAGGCGCCGTCGTCGCCGATCAGGCGCTCGGTGATCAGCTTCAGCGGCGGCGGTCCGTAGACGTCCATGTCGTCGATCCTGCCCACGCCCTGGTCCCAGCGGGTCAGCAGTAGGCGCGGATAGTCGCCCATGTGATCGTAATGGTGATGGCTGAAGAAGGCGTGCGAGACCTGGGTGGCGCGCACGCCCAGTTCGAGCATGCGATGGTGCGCGCCGAACCCGTGGTCGAAGACCAGGTATTCGTCGCCGACGCGCACGAGATAGCCCGAACACATGCGCCACAAGGACGGCGTGGGCGTTCCGGTGCCCAGTAACCACAGATTCATGCTTGTTCCTCGTTATTCGGCCGCGATGCCGAGTTCGTCGATGAAGCGCGCGTACTTCTTCTGTTCGGCGGCCACGAAGTCGCCGAAGGCCTGCGCGCTCATCGGCCGGGTTTCCACGCCCTGCACGGCCAGCGCCTGCCTGATGTCGTCGGCGGCCAGGGCGGCGGTGATGCGGTCGTGCAGCGCAGCCTGCACCGGCGCCGGCACCTCGCGCGGCGCGAAAAAGCCGAACCAGCCGGCCAGGTCCAGCCGCGGGTAGTCCTGCGCGGCCAGCGCCGGCACATCGGGCAGGGCGGGGCTGGGCTGGCGGGCGGTGACGCCCAGCGCCGTCAGCTTGCCGTTCTTGACGAACGGAACCGCCGGCGGCATGCCCGAGAAGTAGATGCTGACCACGCCGCCCACCGTGTCGGTGACCGCCTGGCTGCCGCCCTTGTATGGGACGTGCAGCAGCTGTATGCCTGCCTCGCGCGCCAGCAGCGCGCCGGCGATATGGGCCGGGCTGCCGGGGCCTGCCGAGGCATACGAAAGGCGGTTGGGCTTGGCCTTGGCCAGCGCGACCAGCTCGGCGATCGAGTTGACGCCGACCGTCGGGTTGGCTACCAGCAGCAGCGGCGTCGAACCCGCCAGCGCCACGGGCGCGAAGTCGCGCGCCACGTCGTAGCTCACGCCTTTTTGAACGATGGGGTTGATGACCATCTCGGAGGTGTAGCCCAGCAGCAGGGTATTGCCGTCGGCCGCCGCGCGGGCCACGGTCGACGCGCCGATCGAGCCGGCCGCGCCGGGCTTGTTCTCGACCACGACCGATTGCCCGGATTGCTCGCCCAGTTTCTTCGCGACCAGCCTGGCGATGACGTCGCCGGTGCCGCCGGGCGCGTAGGGGACGACGATGCGCAGGGGCTGGTCGGACGGCGCGGCGCCGGCCTGCGCGAACGCGGTGGTGATGATGGCTATCGCGCCCATGAGCCGCGTAGGTCTGTGTAGATGCTGCATGGCATTCCCCGTATGGTGGTTTTCCTGAGTTGCATGATTTTCGTGTGATTCCGTTGTTTGAAGTGATACCATTTTTGTTATGCAAAACCCAGGGTTTACCCGCAATGCACGATTCCGCCCCTAGCGACCCGGTTCCGTTTGCCCGGCTGCGGTTTCGCGATCTGCAGTTGCTGCGCGAGATCGCCGCGGCCCGCTCCCTGACCGCCGTGGCCGAACGGCGCGGGCTCACGCAGCCGGCGCTCAGCCGTACCTTGCGCGACATCGAGGCGGAACTGGGCGCCCAGGTGTTCTCGCGCGAGCGGGGCGCGGCTGGCGCCCACCGCGGTGGGCCGGCACATCCTGGCGCGCGTGGACCTGCTGATGGCCGACGCCGGCGCGCTGCACAGCGAGTTGCGCGCGTTCGAGGAAGGGCGCGGCGCCCACCTGCGGCTGGGGGTGATTCCGTTCGTGTCCAACGCCCTGATGCAGGAAGTGCTCAAGACGCTCACGGGCGAGCCCTTGCGCATGTCGGTGAGCACCTTCGAAGGGGCCACGGACCAGTTGGTGCTTGCGCTGCGGCGCCAGGAGCTCGACATCGTGATCGGGCGGCTTTCGGCGGACGCCGGCGCCGACACGTTGGCGCAGGAGGGCCTGTTCTCGCAGACCGCGTCCATCGTAATGAGCGAGGCGCTGTACGAGCGGCGCGCCAGCCTGACGCTGGCGTCGCTGCACGGCCATCCATGGGTGCTGCCGCCCGCGTCCAGCCCGACGCGCATGGCGTTCGTGGAGGCCTTCGTCAGCCGCAATGCCGTCGCGCCGGTGGCGCGCATCGAAACCACCTCGGCGCGCCTGGTCCACTCCGCCATCAGCAGCAACATGGCGTCGCTGGGCCTGCTGCCGCTCGATATCGGGCAGGAGCTCGAGCGCTGGGGCGGCGTGCGCTGCATGGCGTTTCCCGTCCCGTTCCGCATGCCGACCGTGGGCCTGATCGTGCTGGCCGAACGCCGGGCGCTGGCCATGAACCGGGTGGTGCGCGATGTGTTGCATCGCTGCATTGCGCGGGTGGCGGCCTACGCCTGAGCGCCACGCGCTGCTTCTCAAATTGCGCGCCAGCCGTTACGCTGGCAAGCGGCGTTCCTCGGACCGGGGGGCACCGGCCGTCCGACGGGCAAACTCCTGGGAGTGGGATATGTTGCGATTGCGCTATCTGCTTGTGAGTCTGCTGTATCTGGGGGCGATATGGGCCAGTCCGGCGCAGGCGCAGGCGCAGGCCAAGCTGGACAACGCCCGGCTCGACCAGTTGCTGGCGCCGGTGGCCCTGTATCCCGATTCGCTGCTGTCGCAGGTGCTGATGGCCGCCACCTATCCCGACGACGTGGCCGCCGCGGCCAAATGGTCCGCCGATCATCCCAAGGATTCGGGCGACGCCGCCGTCAAGGCCGCCGAAGGCCAGCCGTGGGATCCCAGCGTCAAGTCCCTGGTGGCGTTTCCGTCGGTCATGGATCTGATGGGGCGCCAGCCGCAATGGGTCAAGTCGCTGGGCGATGCTTTCCTGGCGCAGCCCGACGACGTCATGGATTCCGTGCAGCGCCTGCGCGCCGAGGCCAGGAAGGCCGGCACGCTGAGCAGCAACAAGCAGCAGAAAGTCACCACCACCGAAAGCGCCGGCAAGACCGTCGTGGTGGTCGAGCCGGCCGATCCGCAAGTGGTCTACGTTCCCAGTTACAACCCCACCGTGGTGTACGGCGCCTGGCCGTATCCGGCCTATCCGCCCTATTACTATCCGCCGCCGCCCGGCTCGGCCTTCGCGACCGCCCTGGTCGGCGGCATCGGCTTCGGCCTGGGCGTGGCGGCGGTCGACGCCATGTGGGGCGGCTTCGACTGGGGCCACAATGACGTCGATATCGACGTCAATCGCTACAACAACGTCAATATCAACCACCGTATCGACACCAGCAACACGCGGGTGGACTGGCAGCACAACGCCGCCAATCGCGGCAGCGCGGCCTACGCCGACAGCGCCAGCCGCCAGCGCTTCGACGCGCAGCGCCAGGCCGGCCAGCAGCGCCGCGCGCAGGCCGGCCAGCGCGCGGGCGGAGGGTCGATCGACGCCGAGCGGCAGCGCGCCGCGCAGGCGTTCGAAGGCCATACCGGCCATGCCGTCGCCGGTTACGGCGGTCCCGGCCATGGCGGCGAGCGCGCCGGGGCGCCTGGGCTCGACGCCCGGCCGACCGGCAGCCGGCCGGGCCAGGCGGGCGCCGGGCAGCGCCAACCGGGCCAGCACAATCCGGCTCACGCGGACGGCATGCAACGCCAGCGCGCCGACCAGGCCGCGGCGCGCGAGCGAGCCGAGCAATTCAACCGCACGCCGGCGCTGCACGACGCCGGCGACGGCGCGCGCATGCGCCAGCAGACCCAGCGCGGCGACTTCGCGCAACAGCGCGGCGGCTTTGGCGGCCGCGGCGGCACGGGCGGCGGCGCCCACCATTTCGGTCATGGCCGGAGATGAGCATGCACAACAAGCATTCGATGGTCCGGCGCGCCCTGGGCGCCCTGGCGCTGGCCTGGGCGACCGCCGGCGCGGCCATGGCCCAGGCGCCTTACCCCACGGCCCAGGCCGCCGGCGATGCGCTGGTCGACGCCATCGCCACGTCCGACGACGTGGCGATGGCGCGCGTGCTGGGCGCCAATTACCGCCAGGTGTTCCCGGCCGGCGATCACACGCAGGCGATCTACCGTTTCCTGGCCGCGTGGGCCGATCGCCACGACATCCAGAGCGAGGGCGACCGCCGCGCCTGGCTGGCGGTGGGGCTCTCGGGCTGGACCTTCCCGGTTCCGATGGCGCGCGGCGGCCAGGGGCAATGGCGCTTCGACCTGCAGGCGGGCGTGGCCGAAATGCGCCGGCGCACCATCGGGCGCAACGAACTGGTCGCCATCGACGGCGTGAGGCAGTTGGTGCAGGCGCAGGCGCGCTATGCGCAGGGGCCGGGGCAGGGACGCTACGCAAGCCGGCTGGTCAGCCGGCCCGAGCATCGCGACGGCCTGTACTGGCCGGCGGCGGACCAGGCCGACGCGCCGCCCTTCGGGCCCGACGCCCTGGCCATGGGCGCGGACACGCCGCTCGACCAGGCGTATGCCGGCTACCGGTTCCGGGTGGAGGCTGCGCCCGACGGCAAGGATTTCCGCGTGGTGGCCTGGCCGGCCCAATACCGGCGCAGCGGCGTGTACACCTTTGCCGCCGACGCCAGCGGCCAGGTGCTGCAGCGCGACCTGGGCGGCGCGGGCGCGGTGGGCATGCGCACCGACCTGGCCGGCTGGCAGCCGGTCGCGCAGTAGCCCGGCCGCTCAGGCGGCCAGCGCGGTACGCGACTTGCCGGCCGACTTGGCCAGGTACAGCGCCCGGTCGGCGGCCTTGAGGATGGCCGTCATCTCCTGGCCATGGCGGGGCACCAGCGCGATGCCGACGCTGCCGCCAATGCGGACCGGGCGCGGCGTCCCCAGGTCGTAAAGCTCGCAGATCCGCGCCACGATGCGATCGCCCAACGCGGTGGCGCAGGCCTCGTCGCAATCCCGCACCAGCAGCACGAACTCGTCGCCGCCGATGCGCGCGATCGCCGCGTCGGCCGGCGCCAGCTCCGTCAGCCGCGCCGCCACGTCGCGCAGCAGCCGGTCGCCGGCGGCATGGCCGTGGGTGTCATTGACCGACTTGAAACCATCCAGGTCCAGGTACAGCAGGGCGAACTCGTTTCCGTCGCGGCGCGTCGCCGCCACGGCGCGCTCCAGCGCGAAGCCCAGGCCGAAGCGATTCATCAGCCCGGTCAGCGCGTCGCACCGCGCCAGCCGGTCGCTGTCGCGCTCGGCCTGCATGGTCGCCACCAGCATGCGATTGAAGCGGTACGCCGCCACCGTCATGCTGGCCAGGTAGAGCGGCAATTGCACGCTGACGATCCACAGGCTGTGCTCGCCGGTGAACCAGGGCAGGGTAGTGCAAGGCCCCAGGCTCACGCAGATCATCAGCGCGGTCAGGCGCGGCGCGCTGAAATTGCGGAAACAGATGCCGCCCACCATGGCGGCGGCGGACAGGCAGGCCAGGATCGCCGCGACCCAGTCGCCGCTGGCCACGCTGATGAGCGTGCCGTAGCCCACGCTGCACGACCACAGCACGGTCAACACGATATAGGCGTCGGTATGGGTGGGCCGGCCGCGGCGGCGCGGCGCGCCGACACCAGCACGACGGCGCGCGCCAGGCAGCAGGCCAGCTCGAACGCCAGCCATGCGATGAACGGCGCCTGCGGCAGGCGGATGGCGATGATCAGCGCCACCAGCACGCTGTTGAGCACGCCGCCCACGAAGATCGAAATCGTGCCGAACAGGCCTCCGAGCAGCGCCTGGCGGATGTCGTCCGGCACGTTCCGTCCGGGATCGGCCAGCCAGCGGGTCACAGGCCAGGCAGGGGGGCTGTAGAGGCGGTCGGTGCGGTACATGCGGCGGGCGCCAGGGTGCGGGAGAAGAAGTTCCGCGACGGTACAACGTCCTTGCCCGCTTGTATATGGCGCCGTTGCCGGCGTTGCAAACGGCTCAGCCGGCCTCGCGCAACAGCCCCGCCGCGGCGTTCTCGTGCGCCAGCAGCCAGCGCTTGCGCTCCAGCCCCCAGGCATAGCCCTTGAGCGCGCCATCCTTGCCGATGACGCGGTGGCACGGCACGATGAGGGCGATGGGGTTGGCCGCGTTGGCGCCGCCGATGGCGCGCGCTGCCTGGCGGTCGTCATGCCCCAGTTGCCGCGCCAGCGCGCCGTAGCTGGTGACCTCGCCGGCCGGAATCCGGCGCAGCGCCTGCCAGACCCGCTGCTGCAGCGCGCTGCCGCCGGTGGCGGTGGCAATGCCGTCCAGCGCGTCGCACTGCCCCGAGAAGTAGTGCGCCAGCGCAGTGACGATGGCCGCCGGGGCCGGCGCCTCGCGCAGGGTGTATGTCCCGTAGTGCAGATGCAGCAGCCGCTGCAGGCGTTGCGGCGAGTCGGCGAACTCCAGCGCGCGTACCTGCTGCCGGTCGTCGGTGACCAGGCTCAGGGCGCCGAGGGGCGATTCGAGTTGGGCCTGAAAGAATTGCATGATGCGCTCCTGGTTTGATGGCGCCTTGACTGTATGCGGCGCGCGCGTGCCGCGCATCCCGGCACTTGCGGCCGAATTCAGGCGCCGGCGCGGCGCAGCGTGAAGTTGATGCGCTGGCGGCCCAGCAGCGGATGTTGGCCCTCGGCCAGCGGCATCACGCCGTGGTAGCGCAGCCGGTCCACGCCGCCCCATACGGCCACGTCGCCGTGCAGCAGCGGTATGCGGGCGGGCCGCTCGTCGCGCCGCGCGCCGCCGAACAGGAACATGGCGGGCAGGCCCAGCGACACCGACACGATGGGCGCGCCGAAGTCGCGCTCGTTCTTGTCCTGGTGCAGCGACATGCGCGCGCCGGGCGCATAGCGGTTGACCAGGCAGGCGTCGGGATCGAAGCCGGCAAAGCCCGCCTGCGCCGCCGCCTCGCGCGCCAGTTGCGCGAACGCCTGCGGCATCGGCGGCCACGGCAAGCCGGTCTGCGGATCGTCGGGCCGGTAGCGGTAGCCGTGCGCGTCGGTGGTCCAGCCCAGCGCGCCGCAATTGGTCAGCGCCACCGACATGGTGAAACCGCCTGGCGTGGCCATATGGCGCAGCGGCGCCTGCGCGATGACCGCGCGCAAGGCGGGCAGCAAGGCGTCCAGCCAGGGCAGGGCGAAACCCCGCAGCACCCACGCCTGCTCGCCCAGGCGCGTGCGGATGCCGGTTTGCTCGGCGTCGAAGAGGTCGGCTTGCATGGCGCTGCGTCTCAGGTGGCGTCGTGGAAGATGATGCCTATCGTATAGCGTTGGCCGGCCCGCAGTTCGCTCACCCCATGGCGCAGGCTGGCCTGCACCGGCCCGCGCGCGCCTTGCGCCGGCCGCCGGTTGACCGCGAAAACCAGCGCGTCGCCCTGCGCCAGCGGCATGACCTCGGCGCGCGCCGCGTGTCCGGAGCGCTGCTCGGTCATCACGAACTCGCCGCCGTCGAAGTCGCGGCCGGGCCGCGACAGCAGGATGGCCACCTGCAAGGGGAACACCCGTTCGCCGTACAGGTCCTGGTGCAGGCAGTTGTAATCGCCCGGCCCATACTTGAGCAGCAGCGGCGTGGGGCGCGCCTGGTCGGCCTGGTGGCAGGTATGCAGCCAGTCGGCATGCCGCGCCGGATAGCGCATGGGATCGCGCAGCGCCGCATTCCAGCGGTTGGCCACGGCCGCCAGCGGCGGATAGAACGCCGTGCGCAGCTGCGCCACCAGCGGCGGCAGCGGATAGGCGAAATACTGGTACTCGCCGCGGCCGAAGCCGTGCCGGGCCATGACGATGCGGCTGCGGAACAGCCGCGGCTGTGCGTACAGGGCGGCCAGCTCGCCGCATTCGCGCGCATCCAGCAGGCCGTGCGCGACGGCGGCGCCGCGCGCATCGAGCGCGGTTTCCAGGGCCGGCCAGTCCAGCGCGCCGATGCGCGCCTGCACCGTGTTCGGGCAAGTATCCATACCGGCCAGTCTAGCGCCGCGCGGCCGCGCCGGCCTCCGGCGGCTTGCGTCCGAATTCGGCCGTGCCCCCGCGCCCGCGCCGGGGGCGGCGCGACAGCGCTACAGTAGCGGCTGTAGCGCCCGCCGGGCGCCGGGAGAGCCGCGATGGAATGGGTCTTGGTCAGTGCCTGCCTGCTGGGCCGGCCGGTGCGCTACGACGGACGCGATGCCGCGACCGGGCATCCGGTGCTGGCGCGCTGGCAGGCCGAGCGGCGCGTGGTGGCGGTGTGCCCGGAAGTCGCCGGCGGCTTGCCCACGCCGCGTCCGCCGGCGGAAATCGCCGCCGGCGCCGGGGGCGCCGCGGTGCTCGACGGCCTGGCGCAGGTGCGCGAGGCCTCGGGCGTCGACGTCAGCGCCGCTTTCGTCGAGGGCGCGCGGCAGGCGCTGGCGCTGGTGCGCGAGCGCGGCATCCGCGTTGCCGTGCTCAAGGAGGGCAGCCCGTCGTGCGGCAGCGGGTACACGTACGACGGCAGTTTCAGCGGCGCGCGCATCGCGCGCGAAGGCGTGACGGCGGCCAGCCTGAGGCGCGCCGGCGTGCGCGTGTTCAGCGAGCACGAGCTCGACGCCGCCCAGGCCTGGCTGCGCCACCTCGAAACCGGCGCCTGAGGTTCAGCGCGCCAGCACCAGCAGGCGGCCGGGCAGGGTGGGATGCGCCAGCACATCGGCCTCGATGCCATAGACGCGCCGCATGTGGTCCGGCGTCAGCACGTCGGCGGGCGGCCCCAGCGCGGCCAGCCGGTCATCGGCCAGCAGTGCCAGCGTGTCGCACCAGCGCGCCGCCTGATTGATGTCATGCACGATCACCAGCACCCCCATGCCGGCCTCGTGGGCCAGCGCCCGCGCCGTGGCCAGCAATTCCATCTGGTGCCTGGGGTCCAGGTTGGAAATGGGTTCGTCCAGCATCAGGTAGCGGGTCTGGCCGGGCGCGTGCATGGCATGGCACTGCGCCAGCACGCGCGCGAACTGCACGCGCTGCTGCTCGCCGCCGGACAGCTGCGGATAGCGCCGCTGCGCCAGGTGGGTCACGCCCGCCTGCTCCAGCGCGTCGCGCACCAGCTGGCGCACGGCGGCCGGATCCAGTTCCGGAAACGGATAGGCGCCCATGCCGACCACGTCGCTGACGCCCAGGTCGAACGACAGCGAGGGTTTTTGCGGCAGCACGGCGCGGCGGCGCGCCAGCTGCCGCGCGCTCAACGTCGCCAGGTCTGCATCGCCCAGGAAGACCTGGCCCGAGCGCGGCGCCAGTTCGCCGGCCAGCGCCGCCAGCAGGGTGGACTTGCCGGCGCCATTGGCGCCCAGCAGGCCCACCAGCGCGCCGGGCGCCAGCGTCAGCGACACGTCGGTGAGGATGGGCGCGCCGCCGCGCGCCAAGGTCAGATTGCGGGCTTGCAGGGTCATGGGCGTTGCTGCGGTCAGAGACGGCGGCCGCGCGCCAGCAGCCACAGGAAAAAGGGGCCGCCCACCAGGCTGGTGACCAGTCCGATGGGCAGTTCCGCCGGTACGATGACCACCCGCGCCAGCCAGTCCGCCAGCGTCAGGGCCAGGGCGCCGGCCAGCATCGAGGCGGGCAGCAGCCAGCGGTGGTCGGCGCCCAGCGTCATGCGTATCAGGTGGGGCACGACCAGGCCGACGAACCCGATGCCGCCGGTGGCCGCCACCAGGGGGCCGACGATCAGCGCGGTGGCCAGCACCAGTTGCCGCCGTACCGAGCGCAGCGCGAGACCGAGGTGGTGCGCCTCGCGCTCGCCCAGCAGCAGTGCGTTCATGGCGCGCCACTGGCGCATCAGCCACCACGACCACAGCAAGGTCCAGGGCGCCAGAAACGCCAGCAACGACCAGCGCGCGCCGGCCAGGCTGCCCATGCTCCAGAACGTGAGGTCGCGCAGTTGCGCGTCCGAGGCCATGAAGGTCAGCAGGCCGATCACGCTGCCGGCCACCGTGTTGATGGCGATGCCGGCCAGCAGCAGGCCCGCCACGCCATGCGCGCGGCGTCCCAGCACGTAGGCGCAGCCGGTAGCCAGCAGGCTGCCGGCGAAGGCCGCGGGCGCCGTGATGGCGAAGCCGCCGGAGGTCAGCACGATGGCCAGCACCGCGCCCATCGCGCCGCCGGCCGAAATGCCTACCAGCCCGGGCTCGGCCAGCGGATTGCGAAACAGCGCCTGCATGGCCGCGCCGCAGATCGCCAGCGCCGCGCCCGCGGTGGCCGCGAACAGCACGCGCGGCAGGCGGATGTCGAACAGCACGTTGCGCCACAGCGCATCCCGCGGCGTACTGTCGCCGCCGATCAGGCGCGCCAGGTCGGCCAGCGGAATATGCACCGCGCCGCTGGCGGCGGCGAGAATGCCCACCGCCAGCAGGGCAGCGCCCAGCGCCAGCAGCAGCGCGACCGGATGGCGCCGGCTAGCGGGCGGGCGGGGCGCCGTGGCCAGCGACACAAGGCGTCTCCTTGAGTTGGCGGATCGCCTGCGGCAGGCGCGGGCCGGTTCCCAGCGCCAGCAGGTCGTCCATGACCACGATGCACTGGCGTTGCGCGGCGGGCGTGGCGGCGATTCCTGGTTGCGCGCGCAGCTTCTCCAGGCCGCCCGATGCCGCCAGCGAGGCCGCGGTCACCACGATGACCTCGGGCGCC
Organism: Bordetella pertussis 18323; assembly: GCF_000306945.1. NCBI lineage: Bacteria > Pseudomonadati > Pseudomonadota > Betaproteobacteria > Burkholderiales > Alcaligenaceae > Bordetella > Bordetella pertussis. Next base: position 3,633,883 of record NC_018518.1, read on the forward strand.
AGCGCCCCGAGCGCTTCGGCCGACAAGGGCTTGTAGCCCTCCTGGCCGGCCAGCGCGTTGGCCAGCCCCGACAGGCGCAGCAGCAGGTCCGCCGCGGTGTCGCGCCCGGCGCCCAGGGGTGTGCCGGTGCGGTTCATCAGCAGCAGCGCGCGCGCGCCCGAGGCCGGCAGCGCCTCGGCCCGGGCCAGCTCGGCATCGAGCTGGGCGGCCAGGCGCTCGCCTTCTGGCACGGCATCCAACGCCTGGGCGATGGCGCGTATGCGCGCATGCAGCGACTTCACCGACGCCTGGTCGGAGACGACCGCGACACGGACGCCCACCGCCTTCAGGCGCTCGATGGCGTCGGGCGGTCCGGCCTGTTCGGAGGCCAGCACCAGGTCGGGTTCGAGCGCCAGCACGCCCTCGACCGGCACCGCCCGGTAGTAGCCGATGCGCGGCAGTTGCGTGGCCGCCTGCGGGTACAGGCTGGACAGGTCGTCGCCGACCAGGCGGCCGCCCTGGCCCAGCGCATAGACGATTTCGGTAACGGTGCCGCCCAGCGTGACGACGCGCTGCGCCGGCGCGGTCTGCGCCGCGGCCGCGGCCCCGGCGCAGGCCATCGCCAATAGCCATGCCAGCAAGCGCTTCATGGCCTGCCTCACTCGGCCAGCGGCTGGCCGCACAGGCCAGACAGCAGTTGGCGCCAGGCGGTCAGTTCGGGCTTGCCGGGCTTGCGCTCGCCGAAGAACTGCACGATCAGCTCGCCGCCGGCCGTGTACAGCTCCAGCGAGGTGACCCAGCCGTCGCTGGTGGGCTTGCTGACCACCCAGGCCGAATCGACGGTCTCGGTGTTCAGGTGCAGGTTGAAGCGCGGGTCCAGCACGTTGTACCAGGGGCCGGTACGGCGCAGCTTCTCGACCGGGCCGGTATGGATCTGGATCATGCCACGGTTGCCGACGAAGCACATGATGGACAGGCCGCTGGCCGCGGCCTGCGTCAGCATGTGCTCGACCGTCTCGGCCGGCACCTGTTGCGCCAGGTCGGCGCCGGCGGCCTTCAGGGCCGCCAGCCGCCCGACCTTCAGCCTGCGCAGCAGCGGGAAGAACTCGTGCGTGTCCTGCATGGCCAGCCAGTCACGCCGCAGCGCGGCCGGATCGTCCACGGCGGCGGCGTCGGCGGCGGGCGGATAGGGCTGCGGCTCGGGCCATTCGGGCTCGCCCGCGTAGCGGGCGACCAGCGCCTCCCAGGCCGCGCCGTCGGTCGCTTCGGTGCGGTACACCTTGTGCACCGCCACGCCCGCGCCGTCGAAGAATTGCAGGCTGGTGTGGCCGTCCTGTTCGACGGCCCAGGCGCTGGCCCAACAGTTGAAGAACACGCGCAGGTCGATATCCGGCCCCAGCACCAGGCCCACCGGCCCCTCGGCCTGGATGTCCTCGTAGCGGCCGTGCCGTTCATGCACGCACCAGTCGTTGCGGGTGAGGGCCATGACTTCGCCCAGCTCGCCCAGGTCGCGGAAGATGGCTTGCGGCTTGCCGCGCAGCGCGGTGACGCGCGCGCCGTTGCAGCCGGCCGCGATCCATTCGGCTTCCGAGACGCCGAGCGCCTGGGCCAGGTTGCGGGCACGCTGGCCGGGCTGGCTGGCGGCCAGCTCGTCGTTGCGCTGGCGCAGCGCCGCGGCGCGGGTGGCAAAGGTCGGTTCGGTCATTGCATTCTCCAGGGTATGGTTCTGGCGCGCCGGGTTCAATACTGGTAGGTCAACGATACGCGCACGCTGCGGCCTGGCTCGTTGTACCAGTCTAACGGTCGCGGAATCGCAATGGCACCCGCCGTGGGCACGTTGATGGCTTCCCAGTATTTCTTGTCGAACAGGTTGAACACGCCCGCCTGCAGCTGCAGGCCCTTGACGGCGGCCGGGCGCCAGTAGGCGGACAGATCCACCACGCCGTAGCCCGGGGCCTGGAAATCGGCGTAGCGCGCGCTGGCGGAGGCCTCGGGGTATTGCACGTCGTCGCGGCGCGTGGCGGCCGTCAGCATGGCGTCGATGCCCCATTCGTCGCGCTGGTAGCCCAGGCCGAGGATGGCCTTGAGCGGCGGCACCGAATTCAGGTGCTGGCCGGTGTTTTCGTCCTTGCCCACGGCCCAGGCCAGCGAGCCCCAGGTGCGCCAGTTGGGCGCGAACCGCCAGTGCGCCGAGGCTTCGGCGCCATAGATGCGCACGCGCGCCCGGTTGGCCAGCCCGGTGACGCCCAGCGGGTACTGGCCGTCCCAGGCCGGCTGCCATTGCGGCGAACCCTTGCCCAGCGGCACGTTCTTGTCGATGAAGTTCTGGTAGCGGTTGTCGAACAGCGATACGGCGCCTCCCAACTGGTCGTCGCCCAGGCGGGCGCCCAGTTCCCAGCCCTTGCTGGTCTCGGGCTTCAAGGAGGGATTGCCCACGCGCAGATAGGTTCCCGGGCCGCCGTAGTTGGTGTACAGCTCGGTGGCCGACGGCGCCCGGTAGCCGAAGCCGTATTGCGCATACAGCGTCAGCGCCTCGCGCGCCTTCCAGGTGCCCAGCAGCTTGGGCGAGAAGCGGCCCCCCGACGACGACGGCGGCAGCGCGCCGGCGTTGGGGTTGTTCTGGTAGCCGCCGCCTTGCTGCGGCTTCTGCTCGTAATGGTCGTAGCGCAGTGACGGGGTCAGGATGTAGCGCCCGTCGGCGAAGGCGATTTCGTCCTGCGCCCAGATGGCCCACTGGCTGCCCTTGACCCGGGGCATGTCGGCCTGGTTGGTATGCAGCATGTCGCACAGGCGCGGCCCCATCGGCGCGGGCGTGCCGGGCGGGATGGCGGGGCAGTTGTCGTAGCCGTCCGAGTACTGCTCGGTGCGGTTGCCGTACCATTCGCCGCCTATCGTCACGCGCTGCGACACCATGCCTTCGAAGCGGCTGGAGAGCTCGCCGTTGACGCCGAGGATCGATTCCTGGATCGAGTTGCTGCGCCCGTAGGGGCCGCTGGGGTAGCCGTAGAAGTACGGGTCGCCGGGGCGGGCGTAGGCGCGCCCGTCGCGCGTGCGGCGGGCGTCCTGCGAGCTGTCCAGCCGCAGCCGCTGCCAATACACCATGGCCCGGGCGCTGTCGATCGCGGCGCCGGCCTGCGGGGCGTTGTACTGGTAGTCCAGCGAGACGCGCTTGCGCGTGGTTTCCTCGTGGGTGCGGTTGGCGCCGTACTGGTAGCTGGTGCCGGCGCCCTGCTGGTACATCTGGTCGAGGTCGGCGCGGCGCTTGAAGTATTCGCCCGTCAGGCCGAGGCGATGGCCGCCGTCGATGCGCTGCTGCAGCTTGAGCAGGAAGTTGTTCTGGGCGTAGTCCTCGGGGCTGGGCTGGCTGCGCTTGCTGCCGTAGCCGCCCGTGTCGGCGCGGTTGTCCAGGTCGTGCCCATTGCGGGTGCCCGCCTGCAACAGCCAGCTGGTGTCGTCGTGGACCTGCCCGGCCAGGGCCGCGTTCAGGCCCCAGCTGGCGTCGGCCGAGTCATAGTCGGACTTGGCCAGCGCGCCGAAGCGGCGCCCGTCGCGCAGCAGGTCGGCGGGTTCGAGCGTGCGCAGGTCGGCCAGGCCGCCCAGCGCGCCGGAGCCGGCCGCGCTGGAGTCGGCGCCGCGCACGACGTCCAGGCGCGACAGGGTGTTGAAGTCCACCGCGTTCAGCCCGCCCTGGATGCCGCGCGCGCCGTCGTCGAGCCAGGGCAGGCGGATGCCGTCGATGCGCGTGACCACGCGGTTTTCGTCCAGGCCGCGGATGTTGATGCTCTTGGTGCGGCGGTTGTAGTTGACGCCGGGATCGACGCGCTTGCCGATATCGCTCCAGTCGAGCACCTGGCGCGCGTCGAGCTCGCGGCGCGTGGCGGTGCGGGCCCAGGCGGGATCGGCGCGCACGCCGTCAGCCTCGATGGTGACCGGCGCCAGCTGGGCGACCGGGCCGGCGGGCAGCGCCTGCAGCACGTAGGTGCCGGCGCCGCGCTGGCGCGCGTCCAGGCCGCTGCCATCGAGCAGGCGCGCCAGGCCGTCGGGCACCGAGTACACGCCTTGCAGGCCGGCGCTGGCGCGGCCGCGCACCGCGGCGGGGTCGTACAGCAGGGTAATGCCGGCCTGGTCGGCAAAGCGCGCCAGGGCCTCGCCCAGGGGGCCGGCGTCGATGTGCCAGGCGCGCGCGCCCGCCGATGCGGGCGCCGCCGTCGGCTGCGCGGCGGCGGGAGCGGCCGCCAGCGTACCGGCCAGTGCGCATGCCGCCAGCGCGCCGCGCATGGCCAGTGCCGTTTGGGGGCGCCTTGGCGGCGCGGGACGGGCGCGGCGGGCGCCCTGATCGCAAGCGTAAACCATGATCTTCCTTTCCCATCGAGAGCAGGCACGAGCGTGCTTGTGCTGTCGATGACCACCGGCGCGTCGAAACCGGACAGGGAACAGGAATTTTTTTTGCCGAGGGACGTTCTGCGCTCATGGCTGGCCGCTTCTTCACGTCGTGGCGCCGGCGGGCCGGGGCCCGACGGTGATCCAGTACGGCGTTACATAGGACAGTTGCACCGGCAGCAGCGCCGGCAGGGCGCGCAGGATGTCGTCGGTGTGGGCCAGCTGGAACACGCCGGACAGACGCAGCCCGGCCACCCTGGGGTCGCAGCGCAGCGTACCCGGGCGGTAGCGGCTCAGTTCGCGCAGGAAGCGGTCCAGGCGCATGGCATCGGCGCGCAGCACGCCGCGCAGCCAGTCCGGCGAGCCATCCAGCGTTTGCGCCGCGCCCTGCAGGGCGCCGTCGTGCCACGCGATGCGTTGTCCGGCCGCAACCGAGTGGGTGCGGTTGTCGGCGCCCTGCCAGAAGGCCAGCCCGGCCACCACGCCGAGCAGGCCGTCGGCATCGTCCTGGCGCAGCCAGAGGTGCGCCGCCTGCGTGCGGATCATGCCGCCGCGGGTCAGCACGCGGCAGGGGCGGTCGGCTTCGAGGTAGATTTCGCCGCGGTGCAGGCGCAGGCTGAGCAAGCCGGAGCCGTCGTCCAGGCTGACGGCGGTGCCGGTATTCAGGCGCAACTGCGTGCCCGGGCCCAACGCCACCGTGCGGGTTTCGCCGGTGCCGGTGCGCAGGTCGGCCAGCCAGCCGCTGTTCCGGGCGCCCCGCAGCGCGGCCCAGGCGGCCGGCGGCGCCGCCAGCAGTGCGACCAAGGATTTCAGCATCGCGCGGCGGTCCCGCGCGCGGCCCAGGGCGGCCTGGCCCACGGCCGGCGGGATGCGGTCGAACATGCTCGTCAGCCGGCGGGCGCGCTGCCAGGCGCGTTCGTGCTCGGCATGGCTGGCGCGCCAGTGGTCGCAGGCCTGGATTTCGTCGGCGCTGGCCTGGCCGGAGCCCAGCCGCACGAGCCAGCGGGCGGCCTCGCGCGCCACCCGGCGCTCGATCGGCGCGTCGTCGCCGGGCGGATTCAGGGGGCCAGCAGGATGCATTGCTCGTAGCCCTGCGCGATGTAGCGCTGCACGGTGCGTACCGATACCTGCAGGCGCCGGGCGATGTCCGCATATGGCAGGCGTTCCAGCTGGGCCAGCAGGAACGCCTGGCGCACTTTCGGGGCCAGGCTGTGCAGAAAGGCATCGATCTGGTCCAGGGCTTCCAGGATCAGGGCGCGTTGTTCGGGCGAGGGGGCGTGCGCCGGCGGCAGGCTGGCCAGGGCCTCGAGGTAGGCCCGTTCGAGCGAGCGGCGCCGGTAGTGGTTGACGACCAGTCGGCCGGCGATGGTCAGCAGGTAGGCGCGCGGCTCGCGCAGCGTGGCGAGTTCGGCGCGGTGGCGCAGCACGCGCACGAAGGTGTCCTGCGCCAGGTCGGCGGCGTCGTAGGCATCATTCAGCTTCTTGCGCAGCCAGCTTTGCAGCCAGCCGTGATGTTCGCGGTACAGCGCGTGGACGGCGTCCTGGGGGGCGAGGGAGGTGAGGGGCACGGTAGGCAGGCGTGATGATAATGCAAACCACTATCATTTTAGATAAAAACCGCGCGCATGCAACCGGTGCCTGCCGGCGCGCCAGCGCCGACGGCCCGACGCCGGGCAGGCGCGGGCCAGGTCATGGCAGGGAAATGGGCCGGGGCGCCGGGCCAGGCCGGCCGGCCCGGCGCTCAGCGGGCGTCGAGCGCGGGCTCGTCGGAGCCGGGGCGGTTGGTGGTCTTGCGGCGCAGCGGGGCCAGCAGTTCGGCCAGCGTGAACGGAAACAGCGGGATCGTGCGGCGCAGTTCGGCGCGCTGGGCGAAGTGCGGCAGCAATTGCTGGCCGATACGGGCGTGTTGCATACGAGGCGTAACGGTTTTCATGGTTAGTACCTATTGCTTTATTTACCAAGCAATTGTACATCGAATACCGTTTCGATGCAGCCCTGGCCCGCTTTGTACAACAATGGCCGTGATTTTTGCCGTCTATATGCCTGATTCAATAGACTAATCAAGCAATTGGCGCGGTTTGCAGGCGCGCGATGCAGAACTGTCCGCCTATCGGTGAATTCCCTAGGTCGGCACAAACGGCATACGATATACAATGTTCATAACGGTCGCCGAGTATCGGCGCCGGCACGAGCCGGGCCGCCCATGGCGGCCCGGCATTCCAGGACATTGTGAGCGCGAACCGGCCATGCCTATCGTTGTATTCCACAAGGGCGACGAAACCTTTACCGATGAGGTGAAGGACAACACCAATCTGGTGGTGCGCGCCGGGATCAAGCAGTTTCCCTATCCGAACCTGCGCTACCAGTGCGGGATGGGCAAGTGCGCCACCTGCGCGTGCCGCATCCTCGCTGGCGGCGAACACCTGCCCGAGCCGAACTGGAAAGAGAAAAAGCAGCTGGGAGACCGGCTGGCCCAGGGCTACCGCCTGGCTTGCCAGCTGTGGATTACCCACGATATAGAGCTGCGCCAGGACGCGGCGGCGCCGGCCGGCGGCGGAGACTGATATGTACGTGATCCTGACCAACAAGCCGGGCCAGTTCCATACCGAGGCGGGGCCCGAGTTCGAGGTGGTGGAGGAGTACGACTACCTCTTCTATGGGCAGCGCAAGGCCATCTACCAGATCGCCGCCCTGCGCGGCGAGGCCAAGGTGGCCATCGTCGAGGAAGGGCCCGGCGCGGTGGTCAACCACGTGCCTTCCAAGTTCCTGGAGAAATTCGAATCGCTGCAGGGCGCGCGCGACGCGCTCACCGATCTGACGCGCTTTGGCAGCATGCAGGCCGAACTGGTTCGGCGCGACGCCTGAGCCGCCGACAACCCAATCGTGAACACCATGGTCGAAATCACCTTCATCACCAACGGCGGCAAGGTCGTCACCGCGCCCGAGAACAGCAATCTGCTGCGCGTTTCCCTCAAGGAGCAGGGCGGCATTCCCTTCAAGTGCGGCGGCGGGCTGTGCGGGACCTGCAAGTGCCTGATCGAATCGGGGCTGGAGCATACCGATGCCATCAAGCCCAAGGAGCGCCGGCACCTGACGCCGGAAGACTTCGAGCGCGGCTACCGCATGGCGTGCCAGACGTTCGTCAACGGCGACATCAAGGTGTCGTGGCAGAAACCCAAGCCCGTTTGAGGGAGCGCGCATGCTGCACATCGACGACGCAATGATCGAGGACGCGGTCACTCCGCAGGCCGCGCAGGAGGTGCTGCACGCCGCATTCCTGGACTTCGGCCGGGGCTCGGCCGCCATGCAGCGGCGCGTGCGCACCGAGGCCGGCGGCGTGAAGCTGTCGACCCTGGGCGCGGTGATTCCCGGCCAGGGCGTGGCCGGCGCCAAGGTGTACACCACGATCAAGGGGCAGTTCCAGTTCGTGATCCTGCTGTTTTCGGCCGCCGACGGCCGGCCGCTGGCGACGTGCGACGCAGGCACGCTGACGCGCAAGCGCACCGCGGCGTGCACGGTGCTGGCCGCCGGCGCGCTGGCCCGTCCGCGTTCCAGCGTGCTGGGGCTGTTCGGCGCCGGCACCCAGGGCGCCGAGCATGCGGCGCAGCTGAGCGCGCGCTTTGCCCTGGAGGCCATCCTGGTCCATGACCCGTATGCGTCGCCCGAGATCCTGGAGCGCATCGGCCGGCGCTGCGGCGTCCCGGCGCGCATGGCCGCGCCCGCCGACATTGCCGCGCAGGCCGATATCGTGGTGACCGCAACGCGCTCGACCACGCCGCTGTTTGCCGGGCAGGCATTGCGCGCGGGCGCGTTCGTGGGGGCGATCGGGTCCAGCCTGCCGCATACGCGGGAACTGGACGACGAGGCCTTGCGCCGCGCGCGGGCGGTCGTGGTGGAGTGGCGCGAGCAGACGCTGTCCGAAGCGGGCGACCTGGTGCTGGCCGCGCCGGATACCGGCCTGGACGCCAAAGTGGTCGAACTGGCCGATGTGCTGGCCGGGCGGGCGGCGGCGCGCCAGGCGGATGAAGATATCGTGATCTACAAGTCGGTGGGCGTGGGGCTGGAGGACGTGGCCCTGGCCGGGTACGCCTACCGCCGCCTGGCCGCCCAGCGCGGCTGGCCGGCGCCCTAGCTGTGAACTGTCAATAGGTTGTATTCGTCCAGGTTGAGTCTGGAGATGGGTACAGCGCGCCCGATGCCTTGGTGGGGTCGCTGCCAGTTGTAGTGGTGTAGCCAGGATTTCATGGCATCGGCTCGGTGTTGGGAGTTCTGGTAGGTGTGAGCGTAAGCCCACTCACGCAAGGCCGACTGGATGAAGCGTTCGGCCTTGCCATTGGTCTGTGGGCGGTAAGGTCGGGTAAAGCGGTGCTTGATGCCCAGCTCATGGCACAGCGCGGCGAAGGCGCGGCTGCGAAAGGCCGAGCCATTGTCGGTGAGCAAGCGCTGGATGGTCACGCCCAGGCGCTGGTAGTAGGCCACTGCGTCCTTGAGGAACTGGACGGCGCTGGGGAAGCGCTCGTCGGGGTGGATGTCGGTGAAGGCCACGCGGGCGTGGTCATCGATGGCCACGAAGACGAAGTCCCAGCCGGCCCCCTCAACGGTATCGCGTCGGTTGCCCGTGACCCGGTGGCCAGGGCGCTGGATACGTCCCAGCTTCTTGATGTCGATGTGCAGCAGATCGCCGGGGGCCTGATGCTCGTAGCGCACCACCGGCTCGGCCGGCTCCAGGTCGGCCAGGTGCGACAGACCGGCGCGGGCCAGGACGCGGCTGACGGTGCTGGCTGACACGCCCAGCGCCTGGGCGATGCGCGCTTGGGTCAGCCGCTTGCGGCGCAGCTCCACGATAGCCAGCGCCTTGGCCGGCGCAATCGCTCGGGGCGAGACCGTCGGGCGCGAGGACGCATCGGCCAAGCCCGCCTGGCCCTGAGCCAGGAAGCGGCCCAGCCATTTGCGCACAGTCGGCGCGGTGACCCCATAGGCGCGGGCCGCTTCAGGCACACAAACTTGATGGGCGATCAATTGCTGGACCATTTCGAGTCGACGTAGGAAGGTCAATCGGGCATGCTTATGGGTGTTCATCCGGCCGGGCTCCTTGAGTGAACTGGGGGATCGGCGATTTCCAGTTTCTCAAATCCGGTTCGGATGAACCATGCATACAACCTATTGAATCTTCACACCTAGGTCGAGCCCTTCTTGTTAACAGGGTGATGCAACAGAACTGGACGATGAGGCAGGCCAGCCAGGCGGCAGGGGTGAGCCTGCGCACCGGTTACAAGTGGCTTGCCCGCTTCCGAAGCGAAGGTCTGGACGGCCTGCTTGACCGCAGTTCTCGCCCGCACCGCAGCCCGAAGGCCTGTGCGCCCGAGCAGGTTGAGCACTTCGCCCAGCAGCGCCGCCAGCGTCTGCCGCTGTGGCGCATCGCGCGTGAAGCCGGCCGCAGCCTGGCCACCGTGGCGCGGTATATGGAACGCATCGGCCTGAGTCGACTCGCCTCGTTGGAGCCGCCGGCGCCGGTGCGCCGCTATGAACGCGCCAGCCCAGGCGAGCTGCTGCACATCGACACCAAGCGGCTGGGCCGCATCCGGGGCGTGGGCCATCGCATCACCGGCGATCGGGCCCAGAACCGCAACCGCGGCATTGGCTGGGACGCTGTGCACCTGGCCATCGATGACTTCTCGCGCGTGTCCTTTGCTCGCATCCTCGACGATGAAGGCGGCGATCAGTGCGCTGAGTTCCTGCGCCAAGCCACCGCCTACTACGCCAGTCTGGGCGTGCGCATCGACCGCGTGATGACCGACAACGGCAGCGGCTACGTCTCCAGGACCTTTCGGGCGGTGTGCGTGGAGCTGGGAATCCGTCACATCCGCACCCGCCCCTACACCCCCAAGACCAACGGCAAGGCCGAGCGCCTCGTGCAGACCTGCTTACGGGAGTGGGCATACGCCAGGCCCTACACGAGCTCAGCCGAACGACAGGCTGCCTTGCAGCCCTTCATTGACCGCTACAACTGGCATCGACCCCACCAAGGCATCGGGCGCGCTGTACCCATCTCCAGACTCAACCTGGACGAATACAACCTATTGACAGTTCACATCTAGCCAGACCATCTCCTTGCCCAATTCCGGGCTGAACGCGCTTACCTGGTAATGAAAGTCAGCGTCGCACAACGACAGAAAATCTTCGTATAACTCTTCGTCCAGCTTTTCCGATAGCAGATAGAGAAAATCACCAATCTCTTCGCGATAATCGCTCATTAATCACAACCCCAGATCGTTAAAATTTACGGAAACTTATAAAGGAAAATAGACGAATCAACCCAAGGGATTGCTGGCTGGCTTGCCCATCATGCGTCCCCAGACTCGATAATAGGCGCGCATGATTTCATCGTCCTGGGCCTTGAGCCCTTCATGCCGAGCGAATAATCCCCACTTGGATGCTTCGCGGCGATGCGTTTCCGAAACGGTTTCAACGAAAATGACGTCTTCGGCCAGATTTCTTCCTAATGGGCCCCATATTTCGTTGTGATGCTTGACTCGCACCTTGCGATCTTGCTCTGACTCACCGAGAATTCCCAAACCGCGCTGCTCAAGCAAGGTGATACCTGGCGCAATTGGCGTGCTTGTATCTATACGGATCGCTGTCGCCCGCACCAGAATGGTTGTGTTGGGGAAGAGATCAACCATACGCAATTCGCCGGGCCCCAAGCCAGGTAAAAGATGACCGCTTCGAGTTTCCCAACCCTTGTAGTTGTCATACGAAACCTCCATGGGATCCAGTGTTCCGTGACCGTTCTCGTGGATGCACCAGGTACGGTTGTGATAGCCATCGGCAGCGATAGCAGTGGATCTGTTCACGATGTGCCCCCATTCGTGATATAGCTCCATGTTCGTTTCATGCCATTGCTTCCAATTGGCGTTCATCGTGACCTGGTGATGATGGAAGACCTCCAGGGGCTTGGTTGTCATCACCTCTTCCAAGCAATCCATGACATTTCCAACGTGCTGATCAAAATCGTCAGCATCGTCATCTAGATTAATAAAGAGCATGCCAAATTTGTTATGGCATCGGATCCGGCGAAGCCCTTGCTCGCCCTTACAAACACCCGACTGGGCATAACCGTCTTCGCGCGTAATCTCAATGCATCGCCCCTTATCGTCAAATGTCCACAGATGAAAGAAGCAAGCCAGATTCTTCGCATTACCGCGAACATCCGTGACCAGCTTGGATCCTCGATGCGGACAGGCGTTAACAAAGGCACGTACGCTGCCATCCTCACCCCGGATAACGAAGACGGGAATGCCCGCGTGATTCAATGCTCGATAGTCGCCGAGATTAGGAATTTCGCTTTCATGACATGCAAATTTCCAGGTCTTTGCGAAAATATTCTTCAACTCGTCGTCAAATATCTGCTGCGACGTGTAGATGTCGACATCAACATAATGGTCATCGGGGAGGTCCGGGCGAGCTAACTGTGAACTGTCAATAGGTTGTATTCGTCCAGGTTGAGTCTGGAGATGGGTACAGCGCGCCCGATGCCTTGGTGGGGTCGATGCCAGTTGTAGTGGTGTAGCCAGGATTTCATGGCATCGGCTCGGTGTTGGGAGTTCTGGTAGGTGTGAGCGTAAGCCCACTCACGCAAGGCCGACTGGATGAAGCGTTCGGCCTTGCCATTGGTCTGTGGGCGGTAAGGTCGGGTAAAGCGGTGCTTGATGCCCAGCTCATGGCACAGCGCGGCGAAGGCGCGGCTGCGAAAGGCCGAGCCATTGTCGGTGAGCAAGCGCTGGATGGTCACGCCCAGGCGCTGGTAGTAGGCCACTGCGTCCTTGAGGAACTGGACGGCGCTGGGGAAGCGCTCGTCGGGGTGGATGTCGGTGAAGGCCACGCGGGCGTGGTCATCGATGGCCACGAAGACGAAGTCCCAGCCGGCCCCCTCAACGGTATCGCGTCGGTTGCCCGTGACCCGGTGGCCAGGGCGCTGGATACGTCCCAGCTTCTTGATGTCGATGTGCAGCAGATCGCCGGGGGCCTGATGCTCGTAGCGCACCACCGGCTCGGCCGGCTCCAGGTCGGCCAGGTGCGACAGACCGGCGCGGGCCAGGACGCGGCTGACGGTGCTGGCTGACACGCCCAGCGCCTGGGCGATGCGCGCTTGGGTCAGCCGCTTGCGGCGCAGCTCCACGATAGCCAGCGCCTTGGCCGGCGCAATCGCTCGGGGCGAGACCGTCGGGCGCGAGGACGCATCGGCCAAGCCCGCCTGGCCCTGAGCCAGGAAGCGGCCCAGCCATTTGCGCACAGTCGGCGCGGTGACCCCATAGGCGCGGGCCGCTTCAGACACACAAACTTGATGGGCGATCAATTGCTGGACCATTTCGAGTCGACGTAGGAAGGTCAATCGGGCATGCTTATGGGTGTTCATCCGGCCGGGCTCCTTGAGTGAACTGGGGGGGTGGCGATTTCCAGTTTCTCAAATCCGGTTCGGATGAACCATGCATACAACCTATTGAATCTTCACAGCTAACCATTGCTGGGAGGATCTGGACATTCTAAGTTTCCTTCAAATAGGAGCGAATATTGATGAAATATCAAAAGAGCCAGTCATGAAGCAGTTTCAGCGAACCGGAAACGGTCTGAATGCTTTTCACGCAGCGCAACATTTCTTCAATCAGGAATGCTTCACGACTCTCATTTAGCGATGCACTGTCTACCGTTAATGTGATGCAACCCACGGTTTTCCCGAGTACCACCACCGGATAGCCGAAAGCAGACACGCCCTCATAGCCCTCATTCTTGGAAACACAATAGTGTTGTCTCCGGATGGCCTGAATTTCCGCCACCATCTCTTCATACGTCGTAATGGTGGAAGGCGTGTGGGCCTGGTAAGGCTCATGGCCGATTAAATCGACCCAATTATTCTCAGGAACCGTGCTGAGCAGCAGTTTTCCAGATGCGGATCCGTGCGTTGGGCTTCTCAGCCACGTCTGGTAGTTAGGACTCAAAAGCCGTTGACCGATTACAAAATCCTGCACCAGCCGTTCGTATCCAATAAACAGCACAAACGCGGAAGTTTCCCCAGTTCGCTCACGCAGCTCTTCGATTGCCGATCGACACGCCAGCCGCACCAGGGTAATCGGGTGCTGGAAACTCAGTGATGCCAAGACTTGGGGGGCGGCCAAATAACGCTTACCTCGAGGCTCCCGTACAACCTGACCAAGCTTTGTCAGTGTCCCCAACAGTCAGTGCACGGTACTGGGTCCTAGCGCTAACTCGTGTGCGAGCTCTGCCAGGCTCATTGGACCTGGCGCATCCAATAAGACACGGATGATCAGGAGGCCTCGCTCCAGGGAGCCCACTGCACTTTCTTTCTCATTTTGTTCAGACATTTTTTACAATTCCGTATATCGGAATAAATATTCCAACATTAGAAAAAAGTATGCCAGTTTTAGCGATGGCAGTCACATCCGGGTTATCCCTGGATATGCAAAATCGCGATATTCGGCGGAATTTCGCCCTGAAAATCGGGCAGTTGAGGGCTAGGAGGGTTCAGGCGAAACGAGCCCAGAGAGGACATCGCCATGAAACAGTCAACGTTCACGCAAGCGCGGATGGCGTTCGACACCACGGCGCCACTCGAGGAGGTCTGCCGCAAGATGGGCATGTTCGAAGCGGCGTTCTATGCGTGGCTGCATGAAGGCAACCGGATCGCAGTTCGTTATGCGTATGAGTGGCACGACGATGCGGGGAATTGGTTCCGGTCGTACGGGAACGAGAACTGGGAATTCGAGGCTAACGCCCTCATGCACCGTCGCTCGGCATGCATCAACGACATGCCTATCCAAGAATCGGAGCGGAAGTTCCACTGGCCGCTTGGTCGTGGACCCGACGGCCATCCCGGACTATCTGACCTCGGTCTGCAGGGAAAAACTTCGGGCTGCAGCGCGGTGAGTTCACCGAGGCGCCCACGCTCGCCAGCGGCACACATGGCCCACGATTCACCGACCCAACCAAAGTGGGCGGTCCGCTTTCGGATCACACTTGGACTTACATCTCAAAGTGACAAGATGGATGTGAGCCGTAATTGGAGCGGGTGATGGGAATCGAACCCACGCTTGAGGCTTGGGAAGCCGCCGTTCTACCATTGAACTACACCCGCTCTGGATGCCGCCGGCCCGCAAGGGGCCGGGGAAGTTGCGCATTATAGCGCCCAGCGGCGCCGCGCGCACGCGCGGCGGGCGGGCGATCGCGCAGCCTCAGTTGGCGCTGATATGGGCGGCCTTGACGACCTTGCCCCAGCGGTCCAGTTCTTCCTGGGTGTAGGCGCCCAGTTGCTTCGGATCCATGTAACGCGCCTCGGCGCCCTGCTCGGCGGCTTTCTGGCGAAAGGCCTCGGTGGCCATGATTTTCCGGATTTCGCCCGACAGCTTCTCGACGATGGCGGGCGGGGTGCCAGCCGGGGCGTACATGGCGAACCACGACGAGACGATGAGGTCGGGGTAGCCGGCTTCGGCGGCGGTGGGCACGTCGGGCAGGCTGGGCAGGCGCTTGTCGCCGGTGACGGCCAGGGCGCGCAGCTTGCCGGCGGCGATGTGGCCCAGCAGCGGCGGCGGGGTGGTGATGGTGAGGTCGACGGCGCCGCCAAGCAGGTCGTTCAAGGCCGGCCCGGTTCCCTTGTAGGGAATGTGGGTGATCTGGATGCCGGCCATCTGGTTGAGCAGTTCGGTGGCCACCTGCTGCAGCGAACCGTTGCCGGAGGAGGCGTAGTTCAGCTTGCCCGGGTTGGCCTTGGCGTAGTCGACCAGGTCCTTGAGGGTCTTGATGGGCAGGTCGGGCCGCACGACGACGACTTGCGGGGCCGAGAGCACGTTGGCGACGGGCGCGAAGTCCTTGATGGGGTCCCAGCCGAGGTTGCTGGAGACGTGCGGAGTGATGGCCTGGAAGCCCGAGTATTGCAGCAGCAGGGTGTAGCCGTCGGGCTGGGCGCGCGCGACCATCTGGCCGGCGATGCCGCCGGAGGCGCCGGCGGCCAGGGTGGCGGCCAGGGCGGCGCCGCGCAGCAGGCGTAGCTTGGCAAGGTGCATGGTGGGTCTCCTGTTTGTTATGGGTACTGAGGTGACGATGGCCGCCGTCAGGCGGCCGGGAAACGCTCGGCCAGCCAGGCCGGCGGCTGGTGGGTGGCCAGGCGTGGGCCGGCCGCCAGCAAGGGGTTGGTCAGGGCGCGCTGCACCAGGCCGGGCAGGCCGTGCACGATGTCGAGCAGGGGCGCCAGCGCGACGCCGGTGGCCACGCCCATGCACGCGAACATGTGGACGATTTCCTCGGTGTTGACGTTGCCGCTGGCGCCGGGCGCGTAGGGGCAGCCGCCCAGGCCGCCGGCGGCGGCGTCAAAGCGCGTGACGCCGGTCTGCCAGGCGGCCACGGCGTTGACCAGGGCCATGCCGCGCGTGTTGTGCAGGTGCACGGTCAGCGCGGCGCCGGGCAAGGCGCGCTGGAAGGTCTCGCACAGCTGCGCGACCTGGGTGGGATAGGCCATGCCGGTGGTGTCGCACAGGGTGATGCCCTGGGCGCCGGCGTCGGCCAGCCGGCGCGCCAGCCGCATGACGTCGCCGGCGGGCACGTCGCCGTCGAAGGGACAGCCGAAGGCCGTGGACAGCGAGACGTTGCACGGCACGCCGGCCTCGCCGGCGCGGCGCAGGATGGCGGCCAGCTCGTCGAAGGACTGGTCGCGCGTCATGCGCAGGTTGGCGCGGTTGTGGGTTTCGCTGCACGACATGACGAGGTTCATCTCGTCGGTGCCGGCTTCCAGCGCGCGTTCCAGCCCGCGGATGTTGGGGATGAGCGCGGTGTAGACGACGCCGGGCCGGCGCGCGATGCGGCGCATGACGTCCTGGGCGTCGGCCAGGGCCGGAATGGCCTTGGGCGAGGTGAAGCTGGTGACTTCGATGCGCGCGAAGCCGCAGGCCGACAGGGCGTCGACAAAGGCGACTTTGTCGTCGGTGGCGACCAGGGCGCGCTCGATCTGCAGGCCGTCGCGCGGGCCGACTTCGTTGATTTCGATGCGTGGCGGGCCTTTCATGCGATCACTCCACGGGCGCGCAAGCCGGCGCGCGCCGCGTCGTCGAGGCCGGCCTCCTCCAGCACGGCGTCGGTGTGCTCGCCCAGCAGCGGGGCGCGCTCGCGGATGGCGCCGGGGTTGTCGGACAGGCAGGGAAAGACCGCCGGCATGTCGACGTCGATGCCGCTGGCCGCGCGCAGCCGGGCGATGGCGCCGCGGGCCTGGTAGTGCGGGTCTTGCGCGATATCGGCCACGCTGTAGATGCGCCCGGCCGGCACGCCGGCCGCGCGCATGGCCTCGAGCACGCTCTGCCGATGTCGCGCTGGGCGGTCCAGGCGCCGATGGCGGCATCCAGCTCGTGGGCGCGGCGCGCGCGGCCGTCGTTGTGCGCGAGCTCGGGGTCGTCGCCCAGGTCGGTGCGCTCGATGCGCTGCATGAGGCGCTGGAAGATGGCGTCGCCGTTGCCGGCGATGAGCACGTAGCCGTCGCGGCACGGATAGGCGTTGGACGGGGCGATGCCCGGCAGCGCGGCGCCGGCCGGCTCGCGCACGGCGCCGAACACGGAGTACTCGGGCAACAGGCTCTCGCTCAGGTTGAAGATGCTCTCGTAGAGCGCGGCGTCGATGACCTGCCCTTGCCCGCCGCGCGCATCGCGCTGGTACAGGGCCAGCAGCACCCCCATGGCGCCGTGCAGGCCGGCAATGGTGTCGCCCAGCGACAGGCCGGCGCGCACCGGTGCGCGGCCGGGCTCGCCGTTGAGATAGCGCAGCCCCGCCATGGCTTCGCCGATGGCGGCAAAGCCGGGCTCCTGCGCCTTGGGGCCGGTCTGGCCGTAGCCCGAGATGCGCAGCATGATCAGACGCGGGTTGAGGGCGTGCAGCGCCTCCCACGACAGGCCCCATTTCTCCATGGTGCCGGGGCGGAAGTTCTCGATCAGCACGTCGGCCTGGGCGGCCAGCTGGCGCGCCAGGTCCTGGCCCTCGGGCTGGCGCAGGTCCACGCACACGGATTGCTTGTTGCGCGACTGCGCTTCCCACCAGACCGAAGTGCCTTCATGCAGCAGGCGCCACTTGCGCAGCGGGTCGCCCTGCCCGGGCGGCTCGATCTTGATGACCTGCGCGCCGAAGTCGGCCAGCGTCTTGGCGGCAAAGGGCCCCGCGATCAGTTGCCCGAGCTCCAGCACCCGTATGCCGGCCAGTATCTGCCCCGCCATGTCGTCTCCGTATTCGTGACTTGATATGGAGAAGCAGTGTGCGGGCAATCGCCGCGCGGCAGGTATGGGCAAATGGGCAAGGGGGCTTTCGTGGATGGAGAAGGCCGGCGGCGCCTCAGGCCGCTCCTTCGGCCAGGCTGCGCACCAGCAGCCGCGCGGCCACGGGCAGGCTGTCGAGGTCGCGCACGCCCAGCAGCAGCCAGCGCTGGGCCCAGTCGTCGGCCAGCGGTATCAGCCGCACCTGCATCGAGCGCGCGTGCGGCTCGGCGGCGATGCGCGGCAGGATGCCGACGCCGCCGGTGGCCACCACCATGCGGCAGATCGCGTCGAAGCTGCGCACCTGGATGCGCAGCCGGATGCGCTTGTCGAGCCGGGCGCTCTCGTCGGCCAGGCGGGTGGCCAGCGAGGTGGCGGGCGGCAGCCCGACGTAGTCGCAGTCCAGCGTATCGGCAAACGCCACCTGCGCGCGGGCGGCCAGCGGGTGGCGCGGCGGCGTGATCAGCACCAGTTCGTCCAGCCGGTACGGCACGGTGGTCAGCCCGGCGGCGGGCGTGCGGTCGGCGAAGATGCCGACGTCGGCGCGGTTCTCGGCCACGGCGGTGACGATGTCGCTGCTGTTCTGCTCTTCGAGGTGGATGCGCACCGCCGGATGGCGCTGCATGAAGCCGGCCAGGTCTTCGGGCAGGAACTGGGTGATCGACGAGGTATTGGCGGCGATGCGCACCTGGCCGCGCACGCCCTGGGCGAAGTCGGACAGCACGCCGGCCATGTGCTCGACCTCCTGCAGCACCCGCACGGCGTGCGCCAGGCAGGCCTGGCCGGCGTCGGTCAGCTCGACGCCGGCCGCGGTGCGATACAAGAGCGGCGTGCCCAGCGCGCTCTCCAGGTCGGAAATGCGCTTGCTGGCCGCGCCCACCGCCAGGTGCGACTGGCGGGCGCCGGCCGAGATGCTGCCCTGGCGCGCCACCGCGACAAACAGCGCCAACGTGACCAGATCGAAGCGGGCTGGGTTCATGGATGGGGTGTCGTGACAGATACGCAGTGATGAACTATACCTGTAGCCAGCGGCCCGCCCGGCCGGGGTCACGGCCCTACTACAATTCAGCCTATGAATACGAACACCCCCGCCCATCCCCCCGAAGGCGCCCCGCTGAGCGAGGCCACCCAGGCCGCGCTGGCCAGCGCCGAGCACGCCCCCGACAGCCCGGGCGCCACCCATATCCGCAGCTTCGTGCACCGCCGCGGCCACATCACGCAGCGCCAGCGCGACGCGCTGGAGCAGCTGATGGGCAAATGGTCCGTGCCGTACGCGCCGCGCCCCCTGGACATGGCCGCCGCCTTCGGCCGCCAGGCGCCCACCATCCTGGAGATCGGTTTCGGCATGGGCGAGACCACCGAGAAAATCGCCCTGGCGCGCCCGGGCGACAATTTCCTGGGCGTGGAAGTCTTCAACGCCGGCGTGGGCTCGCTGCTGCACCGCATCGAGGAATCGGCCATCTCCAATCTGCGCATCGTCCAGCACGACGCGGTGGAAGTGGTGCGCGACATGATCGCGCCCGACTCGCTGGCCGGCGTGCACGTGTATTTTCCCGATCCGTGGCCTAAGAAGCGCCACCACAAGCGCCGCCTGCTGCAGCCGCCCTTCGTGGCGCTGCTGGCTAGCCGGCTGGCGCCGGGCGGCTACCTGCACTGCGCCACCGACTGGGAAGACTACGCCGTCCAGATGCTGGAAGTGCTGGGCGGCGAGCCGCTGCTGCGCAACACCGCCGACGGCTACGCGCCGCGCCCGGATTTTCGTCCGCAAACCAAGTTCGAGACGCGCGGCCTGCGCCTGGGCCACGGCGTCTGGGACCTGATGTTCAAGCGAGCCTGAATGCTCTACCCACCGATCGAACCCTATCGCCAGGGCACCCTGGATACCGGCGACGGCCACCAGGTCTATTGGGAGCTGTGCGGCAACCCGCAGGGCAAGCCGGCGGTATTCCTGCATGGCGGCCCGGGCAGCGGCTGCTCGCCGGTGCGCCGCCAGCTGTTCGACCAGCGCGGCTGCGGCCGCTCGCTGCCGCACGCCAGCCTGGAGAACAACACCACCTGGCACCTGGTGGCCGACATCGAGCACCTGCGCGCCGAAGTGATGGGCGCCGAGCGCTGGCTGGTGTTCGGCGGCTCGTGGGGCTCGACCCTGGCGCTGGCTTACGCGCAGGCCCACCCGCAGCATGTCAGCGAACTGGTGGTGCGCGGGATTTTCGGGCTGCGGCGCGCCGAAGTGCAGTGGTTCTACCAGGAAGGCGCGTCGTGGCTGTTTCCCGACCGCTGGGAAGAATACGTGGCGCCCATCCCGCCCGAAGAGCGCGGCGACCTGATCGCGGCCTACCACAGGCGCCTGACCGGCGACGATCCGGCCGAACAATTGCGCGCGGCCAAGGCCTGGAGCCGCTGGGAAGACCACACCATTACCCTGCTGCCCAGCCCGCGCTACCAGCAAAGCCATGCGGTCGACCGCGCGGCGCTGGCCTTCGCCCGCATCGAGAACCACTACTTCGTGCACGCCGGCTTCATGGAAGAAGGCCAGCTGATCCGCGATGCGCACAAGCTGCACGGCATACCCGGCACCATCGTGCAGGGCCGCTACGACGTGTGCACGCCGGCGCGCATCGCCTGGGACCTGCACCGCGCCTGGCCGCAGGCGCAGTTCCACCTGATTCCGGACGCGGGCCACGCGTTCGACGAACCCGGCATCCTGGCCCGGCTGATCCAGGCTACCGATACTTACGCAGCCAACCCCGCTTGAGGAGATTCGTATGCACATCACATTGAACGGCGAGGCACGCGAGTTCCCTCTGCAGACCACCGTCGTCGAACTGCTGGAAACCCTGGGCTACCAGGGCAAGCGCGTGGCGGTCGAGCGCAACGGCGAAATCGTGCCCAAAAGCAAACATGGCGATACCCTGCTGGACGATGGCGACCAGATCGAAATCGTCGTGGCGGTGGGTGGCGGCTAAATCGCGAGGCCGCCCATCCGCGGGCGCCGCGGCGGCAGCATGAAGCTGCAAGACGTTACATCTTGCTGCATCACCCACGCCGCCGCTGCACCCATAATCGTTTTCGCGATCAATGCTTTTTTCAACGCACAAGGAAGAAAAATGGGCTTGCTCAACTTCATCAAGGAAGTCGGAGAGAAACTGTTCGGCGCCAGCGAAGCGAAGGCCGCGACCGCCGACGAGCTGAAAAAGGAATTGGACAAGCACGGGCTGTCGGCCGAAGGGCTGGACATCTCCGTCGATGGCGACAAGGTCACGGTCAAGGGCAGCGTGGCCTCGACCGAGGCGGCCGAGAAAATCGTGCTGGCCCTGGGCAACACCGTGGGCGTGGCGCAGGTGGACAACCAGCTGCAGACCGCGCAGGCCGCCCCCGCCGCCGTGATGTACACGGTACAGAAGGGCGACACCCTGTGGAAGATCGCCGAAGCCAACTACGGCAAGGGCAAGGGCGCCAAGTACCCGACGATTTTCGAGGCCAACAAGCCCATGCTCAGCGACCCGGACAAGATCTACCCGGGCCAGGTGCTGCGCATTCCGCCGCTTGCCGAGTAACAACCAGGACAGACCGGCAAACCCCGCAGCGTTTGCCGGTTTGTATCGGGGCGGCTATCCCCGCTTAGCCCCGATCGATTCGGCCAGACGCAAAGTCTGGCCGTTTTTTTACTGCGCGCTCGCCGCTAGCGCATGCCGCCAAAGCGGCCCAGGCCCTTCATGCCGCCCATGGCGCGCATCATCTTGGCCATGCCGCCTTTTTTCATCTGCTTCATCATGCCCTGCATCTGCTCGAACTGAGACAGCAGGCGGTTGACTTCCTGCACCGGCACGCCGGCGCCGGCGGCGATGCGGCGCTTGCGCGAGGCCTTGATCAACTCGGGCTTGGCGCGCTCGCCCGGCGTCATGGAGTTCAGGATGCCCTCGGTGCGGCGCAGCTGCTTCTCGGCCTGGCCGCCCTGCAGCTGGCCGGCTGCCTGCTGGAGCTGCGCGGGCAGCTTTTCCAGCAGCGAGCCCATGTCGCCCAGCTTCTTGACCTGGCCGAGTTGGTCGCGGAAGTCGTTCAAGTCGAACTTGTTGCCGGACTTGATCTTCGAGGCCAGCTTCTGCGCCTCGGCGATGTCGATGTTCTTCTGCGCCTGCTCGACCAGCGACACGATGTCGCCCATGCCCAGCACGCGCTGCGCCATGCGCTCGGGGTGGAACGGCTCGAGGCCGTCCAGCTTTTCGGAGACGCCGACGAACTTCAGCGGCTTGCCGGTGACGTGGCGCACCGACAGCGCCGCGCCGCCGCGCGCGTCGCCGTCCAGCTTGGTCAGCACCACGCCGGTCAGCGGCAGCGCGTCGCCAAAGGCCCGCGCGGTATTGACCGCGTCCTGGCCCTGCATCGCGTCGACCACGAACAGCGTCTCGATCGGCTTGACCAGGTCGTGCAGCGCGCGGATCTCGCGCATCATGGCCTCGTCGATGCCCAGCCGGCCCGCCGTGTCGACGATCAGCACGTCGTAGTGGTGGCGGCGCGCATGGTCGATCGCGTTGCGGGCGATGTCTTCCGGCTTCTGGCTAACGTCCGACGGCAGAAAATCCACCCCGACCTGGGCGGCCACGGTCTTCAGCTGCTCGATGGCGGCCGGGCGATACACGTCGGCGCTGACCACCAGCACCTTCTTCTTGCCCGTCTTGCGGCCGCCCTGGACGTGCTGCCCCTCGGACAGCCAGCGCGCCAGCTTGCCGGTGGTGGTGGTCTTGCCCGCGCCCTGCAGGCCGGCCATCAGGATGACCGCGGGCGGCTGGGTGGCCAGCGACAGCTCGCCGGCGTGCTCGCCCAGGTCGCCGCCCATCAGGCTGGTCAGCTCCTTGTGAACCACGCCCACCAGGGCCTGGCCGGGGCTGAGGCTGCCGGCCACTTCTTCGCCCAGGGCCTTTTCCTTGACGCGCGCCACGAAATCGCGCACCACGGGCAGCGCCACGTCGGCCTCCAGCAGCGCCATGCGCACTTCGCGCAGCATCTCCTGGGTGTTGGCCTCGGTCAGGCGGGCTTCGCCGCGCAGCGTCTTGACGACGCGCGACAGCCGTTGAGTCAGGTTATCGAGCATGAGAGGCGTTTCCGCTTACACTAGTTGATTGAACGAGGCCGCCTGGGCGCAGCTAGCCGCCGGCGGGCGACAAGCGCCCATGGCCCCATCCAGACAACGGTTTTTATGTCATCAGGCATTGTATTTCACGCCGTGGCCGCGCTGGCTTATGCGGTACTCGCAGGGTCGCTGTGGCGACGCCTGCAAGGCCGCGGCAGCGTGGATCAAGCAAGCAAGCTAACCCGAACCGGCCTGCTGGGCGCGCTGGCCCTGCACGGCGTGGCCCTGCAGCAAGCCATGCTGGGGACGCAACACCTGTACATCGGCTGGGCGCTGGCCCTGTCGGCCGCCGTATGGCTGGGCCTGGTCGTGTTCTGGCTGGAAAGCCTGCTGATCCGCATCGACGGCCTGCAGCTGCTGTTGCTGCCGGCAGCCGCTATCGTAACCGCAATAGCCGCGCTGTTCCCGCAGGCCCAGCTGGTGCCCCATGCCAACAACCCCTGGCTGCGCGCCCACCTGCTCATCGCGCTGGCCGCCTACGGCCTGATCACCATCGCCGCGCTGCACGCCATGCTGATGGCCCTGCTCGACCGCCACCTGCACCGCCCGCTGGATGCGCCGGCCGAGCGCAGCATCGTCGGCCGCGTGCTGGACGCCCAGCCGCCGCTGCTGGTGCAGGAGCGCCTGCTGTTTCGCGTCATCTGGATCGGCTTCGTGGTCCTGACCCTGGCGGTGGGCTCCGGCTCGGTCGCCTCCATCACCCTGACCGGCAAATTCCTGCCGTTCGACCACAAGACCATCTTCACGCTGCTGTCCTGGGCCACCTTCGGCGTGCTGCTGCTGGGCCGCCACATCTGCGGCTGGCGCGGCCGCGTCGCGCTGCGCTGGACCCTGACCGGCTTCGCGTTCCTGATCCTGGCCTACACCGGCAGCCGGTTCGTGCTGGAAGTCATTCTGCATCGAGGTTGAAGTGGGCAAGCTGATCTTCTGGTTCGTCGTCATTCTGGCCGTGCTGTTCATCGCGCGCCTGGCCGGCGCCCGCGCCGCCTCCAAGCGCGCCCCGCGCGCCGAGCCGCCCCGCCCCGCCCAGGACGCCGCCAGCCAGCCCATGGTGCGCTGCGCCCATTGCGGCGTGCACCTGCCGCGTTCCGAGGCCGTGCTGCTGGGCGGGCAGACCTGGTGCAGCAGCGACCACGCCCGCCGCGGCGCCGAGCGCGGCTGAACGGCGGCCGCCGCAAAACCCCACGGGCTGGAGGATCCGGCCCCATCCTGCATAATGCAGGGTCACCCGCAACAAGCCTGACCCCATCATGCAACGATTGCTACTGGACCGCCACGGCTGGCTGATCCCCGGGCCCGCGGTCACCCGCGCCCCTTCGCCCAACGTCAACGCCCGCCCCGCGGGCACGCAGATCAGCCTGCTGGTCATCCACAACATCAGCCTGCCGCCCAGCCAGTTCGGCGGCCCGTACGTCGCCGACCTGTTCCTGAACCGCCTGGATTACAGCGCCGACCCGTGGCTCGAGCGCCTGCGCGGCCTGCATGTCTCGGCCCACTTCTTCATCCGCCGCGACGGCGCCGTCATCCAGTTCGCCGCCACCGAAGCGCGCGCCTGGCACGCCGGCGTATCCCGCTTCAGGGGCCGCGACAACTGCAACGACTTCTCGATCGGCATCGAACTGGAAGGCACCGACATCCTGCCCTACGCCGACGCCCAGTACGCCACGCTGGCGCGCCTGGCGCAGGTCCTGCGCGCGCGCTACCCGCTGGCCGACGCGCGCGGCCACGAACACATCGCCCCGGGCCGCAAGACCGACCCGGGACGCGCCTTCAACTGGGTGCGCTTCGGCCGCGAAAGCGGGTTCCCGCGGCGCAACCTGCCGCCCGTATAGCTGTGAAGATTCAATAGGTTGTATGCATGGTTCATCCGAACCGGATTTGAGAAACTGGAAATCGCCACCCCCCCAGTTCACTCAAGGAGCCCGGCCGGATGAACACCCATAAGCATGCCCGATTGACCTTCCTACGTCGACTCGAAATGGTCCAGCAATTGATCGCCCATCAAGTTTGTGTGCCTGAAGCGGCCCGCGCCTATGGGGTCACCGCGCCGACTGTGCGCAAATGGCTGGGCCGCTTCCTGGCTCAGGGCCAGGCGGGCTTGGCCGATGCGTCCTCGCGCCCGACGGTCTCGCCCCGAGCGATTGCGCCGGCCAAGGCGCTGGCTATCGTGGAGCTGCGCCGCAAGCGGCTGACCCAAGCGCGCATCGCCCAGGCGCTGGGCGTGTCAGCCAGCACCGTCAGCCGCGTCCTGGCCCGCGCCGGTCTGTCGCACCTGGCCGACCTGGAGCCGGCCGAGCCGGTGGTGCGCTACGAGCATCAGGCCCCCGGCGATCTGCTGCACATCGACATCAAGAAGCTGGGACGTATCCAGCGCCCTGGTCACCGGGTCACGGGCAACCGACGCGATACCGTTGAGGGGGCCGGCTGGGACTTCGTCTTCGTGGCCATCGATGACCACGCCCGCGTGGCCTTCACCGACATCCACCCCGACGAGCGCTTCCCCAGCGCCGTCCAGTTCCTCAAGGACGCAGTGGCCTACTACCAGCGCCTGGGCGTGACCATCCAGCGCTTGCTCACCGACAATGGCTCGGCCTTTCGCAGCCGCGCCTTCGCCGCGCTGTGCCATGAGCTGGGCATCAAGCACCGCTTTACCCGACCTTACCGCCCACAGACCAATGGCAAGGCCGAACGCTTCATCCAGTCGGCCTTGCGTGAGTGGGCTTACGCTCACACCTACCAGAACTCCCAACACCGAGCCGATGCCATGAAATCCTGGCTACACCACTACAACTGGCATCGACCCCACCAAGGCATCGGGCGCGCTGTACCCATCTCCAGACTCAACCTGGACGAATACAACCTATTGACAGTTCACATATAGCGGTACCGACAATCAAACCAGGGGTTTCGACATGCTGAAGATCTGGGGCCGGCTGAGTTCGGTCAACGTGCAAAAAGTCATGTGGGCCGTGCGCGAACTGGCGCTGCCGCACACCTTCATCGAGGCCGGCGGCCAGTTCGGCGGGCTCGACACCCCCGAATACCTCCGCATGAACCCCAACCGCAAGGTACCGCTGATCGACGACGGCGGCTTCATCCTGTGGGAATCCAACGCCATCGTGCGCTACCTGGGCGCGCGCTACGGCGAAGGCGCCATCAGCCCCGCCGACCCCTGCGTGCGCGCCGACGCCGACCGCTGGATGGACTGGCAGACCACCGAATGGCAACCCAGCATGCTGGCCGCCTTCATGGGCCTGGTGCGCACCGCGCCCGAACAGCGCGACGCCGCCGCCATCGAAGCCTCGGCCCGCCAGGCCGGCAAGATCGCCCTGATGCTGGAAAACGCCCTGGCGGGCCGCGACTTCATCGCCGGCCCGCAATTCAGCATGGGCGACATCGCGCTGGGCTGCGCCGCGCACCGCTGGCTGGGCCTGCCCGTCGAACGCCCCGCCACGCCGCACATCTCGGCCTGGTACCGCCGCCTCATGATGCGCCCCGCCACCCAGGGCATCCTGACACTGCCGCTAACCTGACACTTCGGTGCCTGTCCCCGAACGGGGACTGGCACCAGCCACCTCCTCCGCGTGCCTGCCCCCGCAGGGACAGGCACCCCGTCGTACGCCCTCAATGCCAGCCTGCCAAAACGGTGTCAGCCCCCCGCGCGGGGACAGCCACCCCTTGATCGAGCGCATCCTCAAGCCTTCAACAGCAACCCATTCAAGCGCTTCACGAAGGCCGCCGGGTCGGCGATCTGCGCGCCTTCGGCCAGCAGCGCCTGGTCCAGCAGCAGCGCGGCCCAATCGCCGAACTCCGCATCGCTGGCATCGCGGATCCGCGCGACCAGCGCGTGGTCCGGGTTGATCTCCAGCACCGGCTTGACCTCCGGCGCCTCCTGGCCGGCCGCCTTCAGCATGCGCAGCAGATGCGGGCTGAGCTCGTTCTGGCCCACCACCACGCAGGCCGGAGAATCCACCAGGCGCTGCGTCACCCGCACCTCCTTCACCTGCTCGGCCAGCGCCTGCTGCAGGCGCTCGACCAGCGGCTTGAACGTCTCGGCCACCTCGGACTGACGCTTCTTCTCTTCTTCGTCCGCCAACTCCGCCAGATCCAGGCCGCCCTTGGCCACCGACACCAGCGACTTGCCGTCGAACTCGCGCAGATAGGACAGCATCCACTCGTCCACCCGATCCGACAGCAGCAGCACCTCGATGCCCTTCTTCCGGAAAATCTCCAGGTGCGGACTGTTCGCCGCCGCCGTGAACGTATCCGCCGTCACGTAGTAAATCTTGTCCTGGCCATCCTTCATGCGGCCCACATAATCCGCGAACGACACCGTCTGCGCCTGCTCGCCATCGTGCGTCGACGCAAAGCGCAGCAGCCTGGCGATGCGCTCGCGGTTGGCCGCGTCCTCGCCCGTGCCTTCCTTCAGCACCTGGCCGAACTCCGTCCAGAACGTCGCGTAATCCTCCGCCTTGTTCTCCGCCATGTCCTCCAGCAGCGACAGCACCCGCTTGGCCGAACCCTCGCGGATCGCCCGCACATCGCGGCTCTCCTGCAGGATCTCGCGCGACACGTTCAGCGGCAAATCCGCCGAATCGATCACCCCGCGCACGAAACGCAGATACGACGGCAGCAACTGCTCCGCGTCGTCCATGATGAACACCCGCTTCACATACAGCTTCACCCCGCGGCGCGCATCGCGGTCCCACAGATCGAACGGCGCATGCTTGGGCACATACAGCAGCTGCGTATACTCGCTGCGGCCCTCCACCCGGTTATGCGTCCACGCCAGCGGATCGTCATAATCGTGCGACACCGTTTTGTAGAACTCGCGATACTGCTCGTCGGTAATATCCGATTTGTTGCGCGTCCACAGCGCATTCGCCTGGTTCACCGTCTCCAGCTCATCGCCCTTGACCTGCTCGCCCTTCTCCGCGTCCCAATCCTCCTTGGCCATGCGGATCGGCAGCGAAATATGGTCCGAATAGCGGCGCAGGATCTCGCGCAGCTTCCAACCATTGAGCAACTCGTCCTCGTCGGCGCGCAAGTGCAGCACCACATCCGTACCGCGCCCGGCCTTCTCGGCCGGCGCGATGCTGAACTCGCCCTGCCCGTCCGACTCCCAGCGGATCGCCTCATTGGCCGCCAGGCCGGCGCGGCGGCTCAGCACCGTCACCTTGTCGGCCACGATGAACGAGGAATAGAACCCCACCCCGAACTGGCCGATCAGCTGCGCGTCCTTCTGCTTGTCGCCCGTCAGCTGCGAGAAAAACTCGCGCGTGCCCGAGCGGGCAATCGTGCCCAGATTGGCCACCGCCTCGTCGCGCGACAGGCCGATACCGTTATCGGAAATCGTGATCGTGCGGGCGGCCTTGTCGTAACCCACCCGGATCGCCAGCTCCCCGTCGCCTTCCAGCAAGCCCGGCTGGTCGATCGCCTCGAAGCGCAGCTTGTCGCACGCGTCCGACGCGTTCGACACCAGCTCGCGCAGGAAGATCTCCTTGTTGCTGTAGAGAGAGTGAATCATCAGGTGCAGCAGCTGCTTCACCTCGGCCTGGAACCCCAGGGTTTCGGATGCGGAAGTCGTGGTGGTCTGGCTCATCGTGGTACGTAACTGGTCAGAAAATGAACAATCGCGGGCCGGCGCACGGCAGCGGCCCCGGGCGTGCCCCTACACATGAGGGCACAAGCGAAGATTTTCAAGACCGCATATAATCGCAACCTTCCTTCCAGACGGCCTTCGCTCGAAGCCCGTTCCCCCGTGCCCGGGTGGTGAAATTGGTAGACGCAGGGGACTCAAAATCCCCCGCCGCAAGGCGTGCCGGTTCGATTCCGGCCCCGGGCACCATCTGCAAAATTCCCCTGTATTTCGTTCGAGCCGGTCTTGCCCTTGCCGGGCCATGGTCGCGTCTTCGCCATGGGTCTACGGTTCGTGTGGGTGACTCCTGCCGTGTATTGACCCAGCGAAACCTGCTCAGGTTCGGCTAAAGCGTATGCCTCGGCCGGAGTCTTCATGCCCAGCGCCTGATGCGGGCGCCGGTCGTTATAAAAGCGTATCCAGTCGCCGATCACGCGGCTGGCATGTTGGATGGTCTCGAAGCGATGCCGATGTACGCACTGCTCTTTCAGCGTCCGGATGACGCGTTCGACCATGCCGTTTTGCTGTGGGCAGTGCGGCGTGATGAACTCCTGGCGCAGACCATATCCCCGCACCAGCGCGGTATAGCTGCGCGAGGTGAAGACCAAGCCGTTGTCCGATCGCAGCAGGAACGGCGCCGGCACGCGGCCCAACGTCCCGAAGCGCGCTATCAGGGCATGCTCGAGGGCACTGCCCGCAGTGCAAGCTTTACCGCTACGCGACAGGTGCCAGCCCAGCAGTTCACGGGTGTGGCAGTCGATCACCAGCGCCAGCGTCGCCCAGCCGTTCCGACCCGCCCACACCCGGCACAAATCCGTGGACCAGCGCTCATTGGGCATCGTTGCCACTGATGGCAGCGCCTGGATGCGAGGCCTGAAGCCGATTGGACGTTTACGAACCTGCCAGCCCATCAACTGGAACACGCGCTGCACGGTGTTCTTGTTGAATCCCAACAGGTGCGCGACCGTACGGTAGCCAAATGACGGCGACTCTTCGATCATCGCCTTGATCGGCGTCGCGAACTTCGGATCAACCTTGGGCGGGACCTTCACCGGCTTGTAGTACACCGTGCGGCGCGGCACGCCGAACCAGCGGCACAGCTTGACGATCGAGACGGTGATGCCGTCGGCTTGCAGTCCCTGGCGGATCATCTCGATCACTTCTCGTCCTCGCCCAACAGGGACTGCAATTTTTTTCGCGCGCGTAGCTCCAGCATCGCCTCGCCATACGCTTCCTGCATGTCCTTGAGCTGCCGCTCGTACTGCTCTCGCACATCCTGCGGATTGGCCCGCAGGGCGTTCTCCATGCCCCGCTTGCCGTCGTCGACCCACTGCTCGACTTCCGATGGCGACAGGTCATATTGACGGCTCGCTTCGGCCACGGTGGTCTTGCCCTGGATGATGTCCAGCACCAACGCGCTCTTGCGCTTGGCCGTCCATCGTTTGATGTCTTCTTCCATCTTCATGCTCAACGTCGTTTCCTCGATTATGACGTGAGCAGGTTTTCACTGGGTCAATACAGCCGTTGCGCCATGCGTCCATGCTTGATGCGGTCCGAAGTCTGACTAGTTGTGAACTGTCAATAGGTTGTATTCGTCCAGGTTGAGTCTGGAGATGGGTACAGCGCGCCCGATGCCTTGGTGGGGTCGATGCCAGTTGTAGTGGTGTAGCCAGGATTTCATGGCATCGGCTCGGTGTTGGGAGTTCTGGTAGGTGTGAGCGTAAGCCCACTCACGCAAGGCCGACTGGATGAAGCGTTCGGCCTTGCCATTGGTCTGTGGGCGGTAAGGTCGGGTAAAGCGGTGCTTGATGCCCAGCTCATGGCACAGCGCGGCGAAGGCGCGGCTGCGAAAGGCCGAGCCATTGTCGGTGAGCAAGCGCTGGATGGTCACGCCCAGGCGCTGGTAGTAGGCCACTGCGTCCTTGAGGAACTGGACGGCGCTGGGGAAGCGCTCGTCGGGGTGGATGTCGGTGAAGGCCACGCGGGCGTGGTCATCGATGGCCACGAAGACGAAGTCCCAGCCGGCCCCCTCAACGGTATCGCGTCGGTTGCCCGTGACCCGGTGGCCAGGGCGCTGGATACGTCCCAGCTTCTTGATGTCGATGTGCAGCAGATCGCCGGGGGCCTGATGCTCGTAGCGCACCACCGGCTCGGCCGGCTCCAGGTCGGCCAGGTGCGACAGACCGGCGCGGGCCAGGACGCGGCTGACGGTGCTGGCTGACACGCCCAGCGCCTGGGCGATGCGCGCTTGGGTCAGCCGCTTGCGGCGCAGCTCCACGATAGCCAGCGCCTTGGCCGGCGCAATCGCTCGGGGCGAGACCGTCGGGCGCGAGGACGCATCGGCCAAGCCCGCCTGGCCCTGAGCCAGGAAGCGGCCCAGCCATTTGCGCACAGTCGGCGCGGTGACCCCATAGGCGCGGGCCGCTTCAGGCACACAAACTTGATGGGCGATCAATTGCTGGACCATTTCGAGTCGACGTAGGAAGGTCAATCGGGCATGCTTATGGGTGTTCATCCGGCCGGGCTCCTTGAGTGAACTGGGGGGGTGGCGATTTCCAGTTTCTCAAATCCGGTTCGGATGAACCATGCATACAACCTATTGAATCTTCACAGCTAGCGCGCCGTCGAACTGCTGCGCCAGGTCGGCATCGACGAGCCGGAACTGCGGGTCAAGCAGTATCCGCACCAATTCTCGGGCGGCATGCGGCAACGGGTGGTGATCGCCCTGGCGCTGTCGTGCGGGCCGGAAGTCATCATCGCCGACGAGCCGACCACCGCGCTGGACGTGTCGATCCAGGCGCAGATCCTCGACCTGTTGCGCAAGCTGTGCAGGGAGAAACAGGTCGGGATGATCATCATCACGCACGACATGGGCGTGATCGCCGACGTCACCGACCGCGTGGCCGTACTGTACCGCGGCAAGCTGGTCGAACAGGGGCCCACCGCCAAGATACTCGGCAACCCGGACCACCCCTACACGCGCAGCCTGATCTCCGCCGTGCCGCGCCCCGACGTCAAGCTGCGGCGCTTCCCCGTGGTGACCTATATCGAGGACGTCAAGCGCCCGACCGTGGAACTGGACATCGCCACCCACTGGCTGGGCCAGCGGCGCGAGTTCGCCCGGCGCGCCGCAGGGCCGCTGGTGGAAGTGGAAGACCTGGGCATGCGCTTCGTGCTGCGCAACGCCTTCCTGGCGCGCAACCGGCGCACGCTGGACGCGGTCAAGCAGGTCAACCTGTCGATCAACGAGGGCGAAGTGTTCGGGCTGGTGGGGGAGTCGGGTTCGGGCAAATCCACCGTGGCCCGCCTGATCGCCGGCCTGTACACGCCCACGAACGGGCGCGTGCTCTTTAACGGCGTCGACCTGACCGGCCTGAAGGACGAGAAGCGGATGAACGCGTTCAGGCGCCAGATCCAGATGGTGTTCCAGGATCCCTATTCGTCGCTCAACCCGCGCATGCGGGTGCAGGAAATCGTGGCCGAGCCGATCCGCTTTCACCGCCTGGCTGAAGGCGAGGCGCAGACCCGCCGCGTGGTGGCCGACCTGCTCGACGTGGTCGGCCTGGGCGCATCCGCCGCGCAGCGCTATCCGCACGAATTCTCCGGCGGCCAGCGCCAGCGCATCTGCATCGCGCGCGCGCTGGCCACCCGGCCGCGCTTCCTGATCTGCGACGAACCGACCTCGGCGCTGGACGTGTCGATCCAGGCGCAGATTCTGAATCTGCTCAAGGATCTGCAGGAACAGCTGGGCCTGACCATGCTTTTCATCAGCCATGACTTGCCGGTCATCCGCCAGATGTGCGACCGGGTCGGCGTCATGCTGCACGGCCAACTGCTGGAAACGGCGGCCACCGAGACCCTGTTCACGCATCCGGAGCACGATTACACCCGGCACCTGCTCAGCCTGATGCCGCGGCTGCAGTCTCTGCAGCCGGTGCCGTCGGCCGGGTAGGCCGGCCTACCAGCGGCCCGAGGCGCCGCCTCCGCCGCTGCGCCCGCCGCCCCCGCCACGAAAGCCGCCGAAGCCGCCGCTGCCCGACCCGCCGCGCCAGCCGCCGAAACCGCCCCCGCCGCTGCCGCCGCCTCCGCCACCTCCACCTCCACCTCCACCGCCGCTGGGCAAGGCCTTGATGATGACCTTGATGCCCAGCACCAGCAGCGCCATAGCCAGGCCGGCGGAAATGCTCTGCATGTAGATCGCCACGCCCACGCCGGCCAGCGCCGCCGCGATCGGCCCCGGCAGGATGAGCAGCACCACCAGCGCCGCGATGCCGTTCTCGCCCAGCCAGCCGCGTATGCCGGCCAGCCGCGAGCCCTCGTCGCGCCCGCTGGCGGCGGGCGGCGGCAACTCCTCGCCTTCGATGCGCCGCTCGAGCGCCGTGACGCCGGCCTGCACCGCGCCGGGCCAGTCGCCGGCGCGCAGGCGCGGCACGATGTATTCATTGATGATGCGGCCGGCCGCGGAGTCCGGAATCGCGCCCTCCAGGCCGTAGCCCACCTCGATGCGCAGCGCGCGGTCGTCGCTGGCCATCAGCAACAGCACGCCGTCATCCACTTTGTCGCGGCCTATCTTCCACTTCTCGAAGGCGCGCGTGGCGTACTGCTCGATGGTTTCCGGGGCAGTGCTCGGCACGATCAGCACCGCCACCTGCGCGCCCTTGCGCTGTTCCAGCGCCGCCAGCTGGGCCTCCAGCCGTTGGCGCTGCGCCGCGTCCAGTACGCCCGATTGGTCGACGACGCGGGCGCCGAACTCCGGCACCGGCGCCAGCTGCTGCGCCTGCGCCAGCAGCGCCCAGCCCGCCAGCCACGCGCCCAGCCACAGCGTCCGCAGGAAGCGCCAGGCGTTACTGGGCCGGACGTGGGGCACTGCCGCCCTCGTTGCTGAACTTCACCTCCGGCGCGCGGGTGATCTCGGCCTCGTTGTCCACGCCGAAATTGGCCTTGGGCGCATAGCCGAAGACCTTGGCCGTGATCACTTCGGGGAACTGCCGCACCAGCACGTTATAGGCCTGCACCGAGCGCACATAGCGCTCGCGTTCGACCGCCAGCCGATTCTCGGTGCCGGCCAGCTCGGTCTGCAGATCGCGGAACAGGCCCTCGGCCTTGAGCTGCGGGTAGTTCTCGGTCACCACCAGCAGCCGCGACAGGGCCGAGGACAGCTCGCCCTGCGCCTGCTGGAAGCGCTGCACCGCGGCCGGATCGTCGAGCTGGTCGGCCGTCAGCTGCACGCGGCCCACCTTGGCGCGCGCCTCGGTCACTTCGACCAGCACCTGGCGTTCGTGCGTCATGTAGGCATCCACCACCTTGACCAGCCGCGGCACCAGGTCGGCGCGGCGCTGGTACTGGTTGAGCACCTGCGACCAGGACGCCTTGACCTGCTCGTCGGCGGCCTGGATGGCGTTGTATCCGCAGCCCGACAGCAACGTGGTCAGCAGCGCCAGCAGGCCGGCGCCCAGCCAACGGGTAATCGTCATGGCATGTCTTCCTGTAACAATGGATCGCCGGCATTACAACAGGTCGGAGCCGGCTTGCCTATGACTGGACGCGGCCGAGCTGTTACAGGTTATGGCCAAACAGGGCGCCTCCCGGGGCCGGCATGGGATACAATCATTCTCCGTGTGCATAGCCAATCGGCACACGTCTGCTGGCGCTTTCACCGCCATGCCCGTGAAAACGGGTTTCCTGTATCTCCTCACATTCGTCCGCCTGGATTGGAGTCTCTCAACTTTGAGCGACAGGCTACCGCTGGAGTTGTTTTGACTACCTCTATTTCCTTTGCCGACCTCGGGCTGGCCGATTCCCTGTTGCGTGCGATCGCCGATACCGGCTATACGGCGCCCACCCCCATCCAGGCGCAAGCCATCCCGCTGGTGCTGCAAGGCGGCGACCTGCTGGCCGCCGCGCAAACCGGCACCGGCAAGACCGCGGGGTTCACCCTGCCCATCCTGCACCGGCTGATGCAGACCAAGCCCGCCGCGCGCAAGCCTGGCCGCCCGCGCTGCCTGATCCTCACCCCCACCCGCGAGCTCACCGCCCAGGTGGCCGAATCGGTGCAGACCTACGGCAAGTACGCCAGCCTGAGCTCCATGGTGATGTTCGGCGGCGTCAACATCAATCCGCAGATCAGCGCCCTGAAAAAGCCGCTCGACATCCTGGTGGCCACGCCCGGCCGCCTGCTCGACCATGCCGGCCAGAAAACGGTCGACCTCTCCGGCGTGGAAATCCTGGTGCTGGACGAAGCCGACCGCATGCTGGATATGGGCTTCATCCGCGACATCCGCAAGGTACTGGCGCTGCTGCCCAAGCAACGCCAGAACCTGCTGTTCTCCGCCACCTTCTCGGACGAAATCCGCTCGCTGGCGCGCGGCGTGCTCAACGATCCGGGCGAAGTCTCGGTCACGCCGCGCAACACCGCCACCGAACTGGTCACCCAGACGGTGCACCTGGTCGAACAGCACCACAAGCGCGACCTCGTCAGCCACCTGATCCGCGAAAGCGGCTGGCACCAGGTACTGGTGTTCACCCGCACCAAGCACGGCGCCAACCGGCTGGCCGAGAAGCTGGTCAAGGACGGCCTGAGCGCGGTCGCCATCCATGGCAACAAGAGCCAGTCGGCGCGTACCCGCGCCCTGTCGGGCTTCAAGGACGGCAGCGTGGCCGTGCTGGTTGCCACCGACATCGCCGCGCGCGGCCTGGACATCGACCAACTGCCGCAAGTGGTCAACTTCGAACTGCCCAACGTCCCCGAGGACTACGTGCACCGCATCGGCCGCACCGGCCGTGCCGGCGCCACCGGCGCGGCGGTCTCGCTGGTGGACGATAGCGAGATCAAGCTGCTCAAGGCCATCGAACGCCTGATCAAGAAGCCCATCGAACGCCGCGCCGTCGACGGCTGGACGCCGCCTGCCGGCGGCCCGACCGCCGAGGACCGCGCCGATCGCGGCCAACGCGCCGGCGGCGACAACCGCGCCCCCCAGGCGCGCGACGGCCAGCGCCGCGCCACGGGCGCCCATCCGCAAGGCAGCGCGCCGCGCAACGCCGCCGGTCCGCGCGCCGACGCCAAGCGCAACGACGCTGGCCGCCCCCAGGGGCGTGCCCCCGGCGAAACGGGTGCGACCCGCGCGCCGGCCCCGGCGCGCAACCGGCCCGTCGGCAACGGCACGCGCGGCGTGTTGCTGGGCAAGTAATCCCGCTCACGCGGCATCGACAGGAGCCAGCGCATGACGCTCTCGACGTGGTTGACCTTTTTCGTCGCATCATGGGCGATCTCATTCTCGCCCGGGGCGGGCGCCATTTCGGCCATGTCCTCGGGCCTGAAGTACGGGTTCGCGCGCGGCTACTGGAACACGGCCGGGCTGATCCTCGGCATCCTGTTCCAGTTCCTGATCGTCGCCGTCGGGCTGGGCGCGGTGCTGGCCACCTCCGAGCTGGCCTTCACCCTCGTCAAGTACGCCGGCGTGGTCTACCTGATCTACCTGGGCATGCGCCAGATCCGCACCGACGCCGCGCCGGTGACGGTCGATGCCGGCGATCCGCATCGCGCCTCGATTCGCGAACTGGTGGGCCGCGGCTTCCTGATCAACACCATGAACCCCAAGGGCACGGTGTTCCTGCTGGCGGTCGTGCCGCAGTTCGTCGACCCCGCGCAGCCGCTGACCCAGCAATACCTGGCGCTGGCCGGCACGCTGGCCTTCACCGACCTGGTGGCCATGGACGTGTATACGCTGCTGGCCGCCAAGGTGCTGCGGATGTTGCGCAAGGCGCACCACATCCGCTGGATGAACCGCGTCTTCGGTTCGCTGTTCATCCTGGCCGGCGTATTCCTGGCTACATTCCGTCGCCACTCGTAAAGACACCCCGCTGGCGCGCCCGCGGTGCGCCAGTACAATCCACCCGCCATGAACATTCCCCAAGAAGTCGCGCGGCGACGCACCTTCGCCATCATTTCCCACCCGGACGCCGGTAAAACGACGCTGACCGAAAAACTGCTGCTGTTCGCAGGAGCGATCCAGATCGCCGGCAGCGTGAAGGCGCGCAAGGCCTCGCGCCATGCGTCGTCGGACTGGATGGAAATCGAAAAGCAGCGCGGCATCTCGGTGGCATCGTCGGTCATGCAGATGGAGTACCGCGACTGCGTCATCAACCTGCTTGACACCCCGGGCCACCAGGACTTCTCGGAAGACACCTACCGGGTGCTGACGGCGGTGGACGCCGCGCTGATGGTCATCGACGCCGCCAATGGCGTCGAACCGCAGACGATCCGCCTGCTGCAGGTCTGCCGCGCGCGCAACACGCCCATCATCACCTTCATCAACAAACTCGACCGCGAAGTCCGCGAGCCGCTCGAGCTGCTGTCGGAAATCGAAGGCCACCTCGGGTGGCCGGTGGGCATGGGCAAGGCGTTTGGCGGCGTGTTCGACATCCGGCGCAACCGCATGCGCATTTTCCGCGCCGGGCAGGAGCGCCGCGGCGAGGACGACGAATTCATCGACGGCCTGGACAACCCCGAGATCCCGCGCCGCTTCGGCGCCGCCTTCGCGCAGGCCAGCGGCGAGATCGAGCTGATCAACGAAGCCGCGCCGGCGTTCGACCGCGAGGCCTTCCTGGCCGGCAAGCAAACGCCCGTGTTCTTCGGTTCGGCCATCAACAACTTCGGCGTGCAGGAAGTCCTGGACGCGCTGGTCGACCAGGCGCCGGCCCCCGGCCCGCGCCAGGCGCTGGAGCGCGAAGTCCGCCCCGACGAACCCAAGTTCACCGGCGTGGTCTTCAAGGTGCAGGCCAACATGGATCCGGCGCACCGCGACCGGGTCGCCTTCGTGCGCGTGAGCTCGGGCCGCTTCGAACGCGGCATGCGCCTGAAGGTCGCGCGCACCGGCAAGGAAATGCGGCCCAACAACGTGGTGTCGTTCCTGTCACAGCGCCGCGAGCTGCTCGACGAAGCCTATGCCGGCGACGTCATCGGCATTCCCAACCACGGCGTGCTGCAGCTGGGCGACGTGCTGACCGAAGGCGAGAGCCTGCGCTTTACCGGACTGCCGTTCTTCGCCCCGGAACTGTTCCAGGCGGTGGAAGTCAAAGATCCATTGCGTACCAAGCAATTGCGCGTGGGCCTGACGCAGCTGGGCGAGGAGGGCGCCATCCAGGTGTTCCGCCCCGAGGCCGCCGGCGGCGCGCTGCTGCTGGGCGCGGTGGGCCAGCTGCAGTTCGAAGTGGTCGCGCACCGGCTCAAGACCGAGTACGGCGTGGACGCCCGGATGATGCCTTCGCGCTACACCAGCGCGCGCTGGATCACCTCCGACGACCCGCGCGCGCTGCGCAAGTTCATGGATGCCAATGCAGCCCATATCGCCTATGATGTGGTCGATGCGGCGGCGTTCCTTATCACTTCGCCCGCGCAATTGCGCGTGGCCGAAGACCTGTATCCGAATGTGAAATTCCACGCCTTGCGCGAGCATGGCGGCAAAGTCTTCGGAGACAAGGCGTAAGCCGGGTCGGAGACCGCACGGCAGATGAGGGTAGCAATGTCTTGGCGTTTATTGATCGCAACGCTTCTGGTCGCCCTGGGCGCAGCCGCCTGGGGCGGTATTCAACTGGGTGACTGGCTGGTGGCGCATGCCCCGCAGGCCGCGCCCGCGCCTGGCCAGGAAGGCGACGCATCGCAGCAACCCGTCCTCGACGCCAATGGCCGGCCGTATGTCGCGCAGCCTCCCCAGCCGCGCGTCGACGGCACGCTGGGCGTGCCGGACCAACCCGCCAGCCGCGACTGGGCGGTGAACACCGTCTCGCTGTTCGACACCACCGGCGACCCGGCGGTACAGATCTCCCGCGACAGCATCACCATGGACCGCGCGCGCGAGATCGCCGCCAATTCCGATGTGCCGCTGCCTTCGGGCAACTCCGACATCACCACGCTGGACTTGCAGGCGCTGGGCGGCCAGGCGCCGATCGTGCCGCAGGAAGCCATCCCCGCGTCCGGCATGCAGCAGAATCCCGCGGCGGTCGCGCAGGTCGCGCCGCAAACCAACCGCGCCGGCGGCGGCAACTGGCAGGACGCGCTGCGCCGCGAACTGGCCCACTGCGCCACGCAGGGCTTTTTCGAGCGCCCCAGTTGCTCCTGGGCGGCACGCAACAAGTACTGTGCGCCCAACCGCGCATGGGGCACCATGGCCGAGTGCCCGCGCCGTCCCGACTGACCGCACCCAGCCGCAATGCAAAGGGCGCACCGCATGGTGCGCCCTTTTTCATGCCATGGCCGCCGAAGCGGCCACGATGCCTCAGCCGTCGACTTCCATCTGGCTTTGCAGGTAGTTCTGCAGCCCCACCTGGTCGACCAGGCCGATTTGCGTTTCGAGGTAATCGATATGCTCTTCGGTGTCGTCCAGGATGTCCTGGAACAGATCGCGCGACACATAGTCGCGCACCGATTCACAGTGCGCGATGGCTTCCTTGACGGTCGCCTGCGCGGCCTGTTCCAGCTTCAGGTCACAGGCCAGCAGTTCCGGCACGTCCTCGCCGATCAGCAGCTTGTGCAGGTCTTGCAGGT
Source organism: Bordetella pertussis 18323 (assembly GCF_000306945.1). Classification (NCBI taxonomy): domain Bacteria; kingdom Pseudomonadati; phylum Pseudomonadota; class Betaproteobacteria; order Burkholderiales; family Alcaligenaceae; genus Bordetella; species Bordetella pertussis. The sequence goes on from NC_018518.1 coordinate 3,672,852, forward strand.
TGGGCAGGCCATCGAGCATGAAAATGCGTTCGATGAGACGGTCGGCGTGCTTCATCTCGCCGATGGACTCTTCGTATTCATGCTTGCCCAGTTTGTTGAAGCCCCAGTGGCGCAGCATGCGGGCATGCAGGAAATATTGGTTGATTGCCGTCAGTTCGTTGGTGAGTTGCTTGTTGAGGAACTGGATGACGGTTTTATCGCCTTTCATGATGTACTCCTGGCAGACAGGCGCGTAAAGCTGGCGCGCAGTGACGCGCATGCGCCCAGCACATGCGCAACCCCGGCAGACTACCATCGCTTGCGCCTTGACTGCTAGCTGTGAAGATTCAATAGGTTGTATGCATGGTTCATCCGAACCGGATTTGAGAAACTGGAAATCGCCAACCCCCCAGTTCACTCAAGGAGCCCGGCCGGATGAACACCCATAAGCATGCCCGATTGACCTTCCTACGTCGACTCGAAATGGTCCAGCAATTGATCGCCCATCAAGTTTGTGTGCCTGAAGCGGCCCGCGCCTATGGGGTCACCGCGCCGACTGTGCGCAAATGGCTGGGCCGCTTCCTGGCTCAGGGCCAGGCGGGCTTGGCCGATGCGTCCTCGCGCCCGACGGTCTCGCCCCGAGCGATTGCGCCGGCCAAGGCGCTGGCTATCGTGGAGCTGCGCCGCAAGCGGCTGACCCAAGCGCGCATCGCCCAGGCGCTGGGCGTGTCAGCCAGCACCGTCAGCCGCGTCCTGGCCCGCGCCGGTCTGTCGCACCTGGCCGACCTGGAGCCGGCCGAGCCGGTGGTGCGCTACGAGCATCAGGCCCCCGGCGATCTGCTGCACATCGACATCAAGAAGCTGGGACGTATCCAGCGCCCTGGCCACCGGGTCACGGGCAACCGACGCGATACCGTTGAGGGGGCCGGCTGGGACTTCGTCTTCGTGGCCATCGATGACCACGCCCGCGTGGCCTTCACCGACATCCACCCCGACGAGCGCTTCCCCAGCGCCGTCCAGTTCCTCAAGGACGCAGTGGCCTACTACCAGCGCCTGGGCGTGACCATCCAGCGCTTGCTCACCGACAATGGCTCGGCCTTTCGCAGCCGCGCCTTCGCCGCGCTGTGCCATGAGCTGGGCATCAAGCACCGCTTTACCCGACCTTACCGCCCACAGACCAATGGCAAGGCCGAACGCTTCATCCAGTCGGCCTTGCGTGAGTGGGCTTACGCTCACACCTACCAGAACTCCCAACACCGAGCCGATGCCATGAAATCCTGGCTACACCACTACAACTGGCATCGACCCCACCAAGGCATCGGGCGCGCTGTACCCATCTCCAGACTCAACCTGGACGAATACAACCTATTGACAGTTCACAGCTAGCGAAAAGCCAGAAAAATGGCAATCCTGAGGCAATATGGAGCAGATCGCCAGCTACGGCTGGCGATCTGCCCAAACGGCCTGGAGACTGCCATGGATCATGCGCTCGACGCCCTGGACCGCCGCCTGCTGGCGCTGCTGCGCGCGGACGCCCGCCTGCCCACCGCCACGCTGGCCCGCCAGCTGCACGTGTCGCGCGGAACGGTGCAGAACCGCATGGCGCGGCTCGAGCGCAGCGGCATCGTGGCCGGGTACACGGTGCGCCTGCGCAACGAGGACGAGCACGGCATACGCGCCATCACGCTGATCGAAGTGCGCGGCGCGGCCACCGATGCCGTGGTCGCGGCGCTGCGCCGCATCCCCGAGGCGCTGCAGGTGCATTCCACCAACGGCCGCTGGGACCTGGTGGTGGAGCTGCGCGCCGCCGACCTGCCCGCCTTCGACCGCGTGCTGCGCGACCTGCGCAGCATCGACGGCGTGGCCAACTCGGAAAGCAACCTGCTGTTGACGGCCCACCGATGAACACGCTGCGACGCCTGCGCATCCTGGGCGCCGCCGCCACGCTGGGCGGGCCGGCCGCCGCGCAGGAGGCGCCCGCCATGCTGGAGCCGGTGCGCATCAGCGGCACGCGCACCGGCACCTCGGTGCTCGATACGCCCGCGTCCGTGGACGTGGTCGATGGCCACGAGCTGCGCGCGCGCAACCTGCAGGTCAACCTGTCCGAAGGCTTGGCCGGCGTGCCCGGACTGCAGCTGCAGAACCGCCAGAATTACGCGCAGGACCTGCAGCTGTCGATACGCGGCTTCGGCGCGCGCTCGACCTTCGGCGTGCGCGGCGTGCGGCTGTACGTGGACGGCATCCCGGCCACCATGCCCGACGGCCAGGGCCAGACCTCGAACATCGACATCGGCTCGGCCGGCCGCGTGGAAGTGCTGCGCGGCCCGTTCTCGGCCCTGTACGGCAATTCGTCGGGCGGCGTGGTGCAGGTGTTCACCGAACAGGGCAGCGATCCGCCCGAGGCGACGGGCAGCGCGGCGGCGGGCAGCTTCGGCACCTGGCGCTACGGCGCCAAGCTGCGCGGCGCCAGCGCGGCAGACGGCCTGGATTACGTGCTGGACTTCAATCGCTTCACGACCGAGGGCTATCGCGACCACAGCGCCGCGCGCAAGAACCTGGGCAACGCGCGGCTGGGCCTGCGCATGGACGACGGCAGCCGCCTGACGCTGAGCGCCAACCACGTGGACCTGACCGCGCAGGATCCGCTGGGCCTGACGCGCGAGCAATTCGAGGACGACCCGCGCAGCGCGCCGGTGGCCGAGCGCTTCGATACGCGCAAGACCGTGCGCCAGACCCAGGGCGGCCTGCTGTACGAGCGCGCCTTCGACACGCGCAACGACCTGCGCGTGATGCTGTACTACGGACAACGCCGCACCACGCAATACCAATCCATCCCGGTGGCCGTGCAGCAAAGCCCCACGCAGGCCGGCGGCGTGATCGACCTGGGCCGCGACTACGGCGGCGCCGACCTACGCTGGACCTCGCGCCAGCAGGTGGCCGGCCTGCCGCTGACCCTGATCGGCGGACTGGCCTATGACACCATGAAGGAGCAGCGCCGCGGCTACGACAACTACACCGGCCCGCCCGCCGCGCCCACCGGCCATGGGCGTCAAGGGCGCGTTGCGGCGCGACGAGACCAACACGGTCTACAACCTGGACCCGTACCTGCAGGCCTCGTGGCAGTTCGCCGAGCGCTGGACGCTGGACGCGGGGCTGCGCTACAGCACGGTGCGCTTCGACTCGGACGATCATTACCAGGCGCCGGGCAACGGCGACGACAGCGGACGCGCCACCTATCGCAAGGCCTTGCCGGTGGCGGCGCTGCGCTATGCGGCCAACGAGAACCTGAGCCTGTACGCCTCGTACGGACGCGGCTTCGAGACGCCCACGCTCAATGAACTGTCGTACCGGCCCGACCAGGCCCCGGGACTGAACTTCGGCCTGCGGCCAGCCGTCAGCACCAACCTGGAGGCCGGCGTCAAATGGCGCACCGGCGCCGGCCTGGTGACCGCCGCGCTATTCCATACGCAAACCGACGACGAAATCGTCTCGGCTGGCAGCCTGGGCGGGCGCGCCACGTACCGCAACGCCGGCCGCACGCGGCGCGACGGCGTGGAGCTGCAATGGAACGGCGAGTTCGCCCGCCACGCGCGCGCAGCTGGCCTATACCTGGCTGGACGCGCGCTATCGCGACGACGGTCCGGGCGCCATCCGGGCCGGCAACCGCATCCCGGGCGTGGCGGCGCAGGCGCTTTACGCCGCGCTGTCGTGGGCCCCGCCGCAAGGGTGGCAGGCCGGCATCGAAGCGCGCTACCTGGGCCGCATCGAGGTCAACGACGCCGACCAGACCCTCACCATCGAAGCGCCCCTGACCGAAGTGCGCTATCGCAACCCGCACGCCGAAGTCAAAGTGGATTATCAGGGCGCCAGCTGGGAAGTGGTGCTGGCGCCCGTTTCGCGCATGGAGTCGCGCGGCCTGGCCAAGGATGCGCTGGCGGTCGGCAAGACGGTCACCATCGTCGGTTATCCGCGCAAGGACGGCACGCACGAGGTGCGGGCCGAGCGCATCACCGTCGATGGCAAGACCATAGAGCTGCGCTGAAGCGGGCCGGCCGGCATGGATCCGCCTGCCTGGGCCGCGCTGCTCGAAGCCTGCGCGCTGGGCGCGTGGATGCGCGGCTCGTCCTGGGCCTATCCCGCGGCCAACCTGGCCCACCTGCTGGGCCTGGTGCTGCTGGTGGGTGCCATGCTGCTGCTGGACCTGCGGCTGCTGGGACTGGGCCGCCGCTTTGCGCTGGCCGATGTGTCGGCCGTGCTGACGCCGCTGGCCGCGGGCGGACTGCTGCTGCAGCTGGCCAGCGGCGCGCTGCTGTTCAGCGCCGACGCCGTGCCCCTGTCGGGCAACGCGCTGATGCAATACAAGGCGGCGGGCATCGCCCTGGGCGTGGCCAACGCCCTGCTGTTTCGCGCGCTGTGGGGCGCCCGCCTGGCGGGCTGGGACAGCCGCCCGCCGCCCTGGGGCCGCCTGCAGGCGGCCCTGTCGCTGCTGCTGTGGCTGGCGGTCGCCACGCTGGGCAGGCTGATCGCCTACGCCTGAGATTGCTATCGGCGGAATACGAAAAAACAATGGGGCCATGACTTGCCTATCTATCTACTAGTAGATAACATGCAGTCCATGAACCACCGCCTTCCGGCGTTTTTATTTCCCTCGACATCTATCTAGTAGTAGATAACTTTCTGGAGCCATCATGAGAACCTTCACGTCCGCCGCCCTGCTCGCCGCCGCCCTGTTCGGCTTCAACGCCTTTGCCGGCTCCGGCGAGCTGGACTATCCGCCCGCCGGCGCCCAGGGCGGCAGCCTGACGCGCTCGCAGGTGCAGCACGAACTGGCGATCGCGCGCGCCGCGGGGCAACTGGTGTTCGGCGAAGCGCAGGAACCCGCGGCCCGGCCGGCCGGCGACGCCGCCACCCGTGCGCAGGTCCAGGCCGAACTGGCCCAGGCGCGCGATGCGTCGGCCGCGTCCGAGTACGTCGAAACCGGCGCATAACCCCGCCATCGCGGCCCGCCGCCCATCCCTCGCAAGGAGCCCATCATGAAGCAGTTTGCCGTTACCTTGTTGGCCCTGTTCGGCGTCGACGCCCAGGCCAGCGTCGCCGGGCCCCAACGCCTGTTGCCCATCCTGTCCGGCGAACCGACGCGCACTGAGCGACGCTAAGCGCCGCGACGTCGGTCTCGCCCCATGACGGCCGCCCCCCGGGGCGGCCGCGTCCTTTTGCGGTACGCGCCGGCGCCCTGCCCGGCCCGGCGTCAGCCGGCGCCCTGCCTGCGGGAACGGAACGCCGCCACCTTCATCCGGTTGCCGCACAAGGCCATGCTGCACCAGCGCCGGCGGTGCGACTTGGTGACATCCAGGAAAACCAGCGTGCAATCGTGCGCCTCGCACCGGCGCACATGCCGCAGCGCATCGCCGGCGAGCAAATCGGCCAGCGCGGCGGCCACCGGTTCGAGCAGGCTGGCCGCGCTGTGGTCGCGCGGGCATTCGGCAAGCGTGTAGCCGCCCTGGCCGTTGTCCCACGCCAGCTTCCTGGCCGGCCGGCCCGCCTCGAGGACTTGGTTCACCAGCGCCGCGTCGCCGCCCTGCCCGGCCTGGGCGGCCCGCACCATGCGCGCCGCCGCCTCGCGCAGCGCGCGGGCCAGTTCGGCCAAACCCGCGGGCGGGCCCGCCAGGCCGGCCGGCACATGTCCCGCCGCCTCGAGCCAGGCGAGGGCGCTCTCGTCGTCGCCCAGGCAGTCATGGCTGGCCGGCCCGACGCCGAACGCGCTGTTGATGAAATCCAGCGCCAGGTTGTTGGCGATGAAATGCGGGGGATGCGTGGCAGGCGTCGCCATATTCGTAACTAGTGAATTTGAGATTGACAGGTTACACCGGATCCACGTAACCTTCAAATTCAATTTTCAATGGTTACCAAGGAGGCCATGATGCCTGGCAACGCCGCCCCACGCCCCGTCCACTATCGCCATGAGCAGGTCGGCGACGTGAAGATCTTCTACCGCGAGGCGGGCGACCCCGCCTCGCCCGCCGTGCTGCTGCTGCACGGGTTCGCGGCCTCGTCGTACATGTACCGCGACGTGATCGCGGCGCTGGCCGACGGCTATCGCGTCGTGGCGCCCGACCTGCCGTCCTTCGGCTTCACGGAATCGCCGGCACGGGACGCCTACGCCTATACGTTCGACAACATCACCAGGACCATGGACCGGTTCACCGAACAGCTGAAGCTGGACCGCTATGCGTTGATGGTGCACGACTACGGCGCGCCGGTGGGCTGGCGCCTGGCGAGCGCGCATCCGGACCGCGTCACCGCCCTCGTTTCCCAGAACGGCAACGCCTATGAAGAAGGCCTGGCGCAAGGCTGGGATGCGATCAGGCGATACTGGGCGTCGCCGACGGCCGAGAACCGCGCCGCGTTGCATGGCTTTCCCACCCCTGCGTCGATCAAGTGGCAGTACCTGGAAGGAGTGCCCGACCCCAGCCTGGTCGCCCCGGACGGCTACACGCTGGAAGGGCTGCAGGTATCCCGGCCGGGCAATGCCGAGATCCAGCTGGACCTGCTGCTCGACTACGCGTCCAACGTGCAGCGCTATCCGCAGTTCCAGGCCTATTTCCGCGACAGGCAGCCGCCGCTGCTGGCGGTCTGGGGCAGGAACGATCCGTACTTCCTGCCCGCCGGCGCCGAGGCCTGGAAACGCGACATCCCCGCGGCCGAGGTGCGCTTCTACGACACCGGCCACTTCGCCCTGGAGACGCACGGCGCGGAAATCATCCCGGCGATCCGGGCCTTCCTGGACGCCAAGGTCCGCTAAGCGGGCGGGGCGCGGGCCTGCTTTTGTGGGCGCGACGCATTTCGTTATATATTCCACTACATAACGCTCTGCTGCGCGCTATGCGGGCCTGCCGCGACGGGCGCGCGAACCTTCTCACCACAAAGGCAAAGTTCCATGAAAATCCGTGCCATTCCGACGCTGTGGGCCCTGGCCGCCACCCTGCTTGCCGCCCCCGCGCTCGCCGGCGAGGTGCAGGTGGCGGTCGCCGCCAATTTCACCGCGCCCATGCAGGCGATCGCCAAGGCGTTCGAGGAAGACACCGGCAACCGGGCGGTGGCCTCCTTCGGCGCCACCGGCCAGTTCTACGCGCAGATCAAGAACGGCGCGCCGTTCGAAGTGTTCCTGGCGGCCGACGACAGCACGCCGGCCAAGCTGGACGCCGAGCAGGAAACCGTGCCCGGCTCGCGCTTCACCTACGCGACCGGCGCGCTGGCGCTGTGGTCGGCGCGCGCCGGCTATGTCGACGACCAGGGCGCCGTGCTCAAGCAAGGCGATTTCAAGCACCTGTCCATCGCCAACCCGAAGACCGCGCCATACGGCCTGGCCGCCACCCAGGTGCTGGCCAAGCTGGGCCTGGCCGACAAGCTGGCGCCGCGCATCGTCGAAGGGCAGAGCATCTCGCAGGCGTACCAGTTCGTCGCCAGCAGCAATGCCGAGCTGGGCTTCGTGGCCCTCTCGCAGATCTACAAGGATGGCAAGCTGACCGGCGGCTCGGCCTGGATCGTGCCGGCCTCGATGCACGAGCCGATCCGCCAGGACGCCGTCATCCTGAAGAAAGGCCAGGACAACGCCACCGCGCGCGCCTTCGTCGAGTACCTGAAGTCGCCCCGTTCCGCGGCTATCATCAAGTCCTTCGGCTATCAGCTGTAACCCCTTGCAGGAGTCCCGCCCTTGTCGCTGACCAGCGCCGACTGGGCCGCCATCTGGCTGACGATAGAACTGGCCTCGCTGACCACGCTGCTGCTGCTGGTGATCGGCACGCCCATCGCCTGGTGGCTGGCGCGCACGCGCTCGCGCCTGAAGGGGCCGGTGGGCGCCATCGTGGCGCTGCCGCTGGTGCTGCCCCCCACGGTGATCGGCTTCTACCTGCTGGTGGCGATGGGACCCAACGGCTATGTGGGGCAACTGACCCAGAGCCTGGGGCTGGGCACGCTGCCGTTCACCTTCGCCGGGCTGGTGGTGGGCTCGGTGTTCTACTCCATGCCGTTCGTGGTGCAGCCGCTGCACAACGCCTTCGAGGCCATCGGCCGCCGTCCGCTGGAGGCCGCCGCGACCCTGCGCGCCGGCCCGTGGGACCGGTTCGTCTCGGTAGCCCTGCCGCTGGCGCGGCCCGGCTTCGTGACCGCCGGCATCCTGGGCTTTGCCCACACGGTGGGCGAGTTCGGCGTGGTGCTGATGATAGGCGGCAACATCCCGGGCAAGACCCGTGTCGTATCGGTGCAGATTTTCGACCACGTCGAGGCGCTGGAATATGCGCAGGCGCATTGGCTGGCCGGCGGCATGGTCGTGTTCTCGTTCATCATCCTGCTGTTGCTGTACTCGCGCCGCCAGCGCGCCACGGCGGCACTCTGAGCGCATACCGCATGCCATCCGATTTCCCGCCGGGCCAGGCCGGCATCCACGCCCGCTTCCGGGTGGACTATCCCGAGTTCTCCCTCGATGTCGATCTGCGGCTGCCCGGCCGCGGCGTCACGGCGCTGTTCGGCCAGTCGGGCTCGGGCAAGACCACCTGCCTGCGCTGCATGGCCGGGCTGGCCCCGGTCAGCGACGGTTACCTCGACATCAACGGCGAGGTGTGGCTGGACAGCGCGGCGCGCCGCGCCGTACCCACGCACAAGCGCGCGCTGGGCTATGTATTCCAGGAAGCCAGCCTGTTCGAACACCTGGACGTGCTGGCCAACCTGCGCTACGGCATGAAGCGCGTGCCGCCCGCGCTGCGCCGCGTCGACCTGGAGCAGGCCACCGGGCTGCTGGGCATCGGCCACCTGCTGGCGCGCATGCCGGCCGGCCTGTCGGGCGGCGAACGCCAGCGCGTGGGCATCGCCCGCGCGCTGCTGACCAGCCCGCGCCTGCTGCTGATGGACGAGCCGCTGGCGGCGCTGGACGTGCAGCGCAAGCGCGAAATCCTGCCCTACCTGGAGCGCCTGCACGACGAACTGGACATCCCGGTGATTTACGTCAGCCATTCGCCCGACGAAGTGGCGCGGCTGGCCGATCACCTGGTGCTGCTGGAGCAGGGCCGCGCGGTGGCCAGCGGCCCGCTGGACGCGCTGCTGACGCGGCTGGACCTGCCCATGGCGATGACCGACGACGCCTCGGTCGTGGTGACCGGCGAGGCCGCCGGTTTCGACCCCGGCTATGCCTTGCTGACGCTGCAGCTGCCCGGCGGGCGGGCGCGGCTGCGCTTCGTGCACCAGGCCGCGCCGGCCGGCCAGCGCCTGCGCGTGGTGGTGCATGCGCGCGATGTCAGCCTGGCGCTGCAGCAGCCGCGCGAGGGCAGCATCCTGAACGTGCTGGCGGTGCGCGTGCTGGAGATGGCGCCGGCGGCCAACCCGGCCCATGTCATGGTGCGCCTGGACGCCGACGGCACGCCGCTGCTGGCGCGCATCACCCGCTACTCGCGCGACCGGCTGGCGCTGGCGCCCGAGATGCAGGCCTGGGCGCAGATCAAGGCCGTGTCGCTGCTGGCCTGAGCGCGCCTACAGCAGCGGCTCGAGCGGCAGCAGCGAGAACAGCCACACGCTGAAGCGCCGCCACAGGCTGACGCCCGGCTCGCTGTCGTGCCGCACGGTGGCGCCGTCGCGCTGTTCCAGCCAGTACAGGCTGCCGTCGTCGTCCAGGCGCACCTCGTAAGTGGCGGCGGGAATATCCTGGTCGAACGTGGCGGCGATGTGGCGCGCCATGTCGGGGCTTTCGATCACGAAGCCCAGTTCGGTGTTGAGATTGGCCGAGCGCGGATCGAAGTTGAACGAGCCTATGAAGACGCGCTCGCCGTCGACGCCGAAGGTCTTGGCGTGCAGGCTGGACCCGGAGCTGCCGAATCGGCCCCTGCCCTGCGGCTTGGGCCCGGCGTAGCTGCGCCGCATTTCGTAAAGCCGCACGCCCGCCTGCAGCAGCGCCTTGCGGCGCTTGGCGTAGCCGGAATGCACCACGGCCACGTCGGTCGCTTCCAGTGCATTGGTGAGCACGCGCACCTGCGCGCCGCCCCGGGCCAGCGCGGCGAACGCCTGCGTGCCGGCCTCGGCAGGCACGAAATACGGCGACACCAGGTCGAGCGTGCGGCGCGGCTCGCCCAGGATGTTCCTGAGCTGCTGCGTCAGCAGGCCGGCCGGCGGCGCCTTGCCCAGGCCCTTGGCCGGATCGTCGCTGACCATGCGGGCCGGCGCCCATTGCAGCGGCAGGCGGCCGGCCATCAATTCGCGGATGAAGGGCAACTCGCGCAGCGCGCTCATGTAGTCGCCGGCGGCCGGGTCCTGTTCGATGCGCGCGGCGCGCTCGGCCAGGGCGCGCAGTGTCTGCGCGCCCGGCGCGGGCAGCAGCGGGCCGGCCGGCCAGGCGGACTCGCTGGCCCAGTAGGCGTCGAACTCGGCGGACACATCGCCCACCACCGGCCCCACCGCCAGCACGTCCAGGTCGGCGAACAGCACGCCGTCGGTCGCGCCGAAGTACTCGTCGCCGATATTGCGCCCGCCGATGATGGTGGCCTGGTTGTCGACGGTGAATGATTTGTTGTGCATGCGCCGGTTCAGGCGCGAGAAATCCGTCAGGTAGCCCAGCGCCTTGAACGAGCGCGTGGGAAACGGATTGAACAGCCGCACTTCGGCGTTGGGATGCGCGTCCAGCGCGGCCAGCGCGTCGTCCAGGCCGGAGATGCCGTTGTCGTCGAGCAGCAGCCGCACCCGCACGCCGCGCTCGGCGGCCGCGTGCAAGGCCTGCAGCAACAGGGTGCCGGTCATGTCGTTGCGCCAGATGTAGTACTGCACGTCCAGCGTGCGCGTGGCCGCGCGCGCCAGCAGCATGCGCGCGGCGAAGGCGTCCTGCGCGTCGCCCAGCACATGAAAGCCGCTAAGCCCCGGATGCGCGTCGGCCAGCTCGCCGACGCCCTGGCCCAGTGGCGTGGCGCGCGCCTGCGTGGCGTCCAGGGCGTGCGAGGCGGTGCGGTCGACAGGCGGCGGCAAGGTACAGGCTCCCAGCAGAATGGCGCAGCCGGCCAGCGCCAGCAGCGCGGCCGCCCGCGCGCGGGCGGCCCGGATACGCGAGAGGAGACGAGGCATGGAACTCCGGAGGGCCTTGAAACGGAATCGGACGCGGCAGGGCCGGCCGACGCAGGCCACGATTATGCAAAAGATCACCGGCAGGCGAAAGCGCGCCGGCCGCGTGCATTGATACATAAAGACGCAATATTCAAATCCAGAAACGCAATAAAGCGCAACAATCGGCATTGGCGCCGGCCCGTACGCGGGCGCGCCGTCCTGATCTCAAGCTGGTCGCTAGTTGTGAACTGTCAATAGGTTGTATTCGTCCAGGTTGAGTCTGGAGATGGGTACAGCGCGCCCGATGCCTTGGTGGGGTCGATGCCAGTTGTAGTGGTGTAGCCAGGATTTCATGGCATCGGCTCGGTGTTGGGAGTTCTGGTAGGTGTGAGCGTAAGCCCACTCACGCAAGGCCGACTGGATGAAGCGTTCGGCCTTGCCATTGGTCTGTGGGCGGTAAGGTCGGGTAAAGCGGTGCTTGATGCCCAGCTCATGGCACAGCGCGGCGAAGGCGCGGCTGCGAAAGGCCGAGCCATTGTCGGTGAGCAAGCGCTGGATGGTCACGCCCAGGCGCTGGTAGTAGGCCACTGCGTCCTTGAGGAACTGGACGGCGCTGGGGAAGCGCTCGTCGGGGTGGATGTCGGTGAAGGCCACGCGGGCGTGGTCATCGATGGCCACGAAGACGAAGTCCCAGCCGGCCCCCTCAACGGTATCGCGTCGGTTGCCCGTGACCCGGTGGCCAGGGCGCTGGATACGTCCCAGCTTCTTGATGTCGATGTGCAGCAGATCGCCGGGGGCCTGATGCTCGTAGCGCACCACCGGCTCGGCCGGCTCCAGGTCGGCCAGGTGCGACAGACCGGCGCGGGCCAGGACGCGGCTGACGGTGCTGGCTGACACGCCCAGCGCCTGGGCGATGCGCGCTTGGGTCAGCCGCTTGCGGCGCAGCTCCACGATAGCCAGCGCCTTGGCCGGCGCAATCGCTCGGGGCGAGACCGTCGGGCGCGAGGACGCATCGGCCAAGCCCGCCTGGCCCTGAGCCAGGAAGCGGCCCAGCCATTTGCGCACAGTCGGCGCGGTGACCCCATAGGCGCGGGCCGCTTCAGGCACACAAACTTGATGGGCGATCAATTGCTGGACCATTTCGAGTCGACGTAGGAAGGTCAATCGGGCATGCTTATGGGTGTTCATCCGGCCGGGCTCCTTGAGTGAACTGGGGGGGGTGGCGATTTCCAGTTTCTCAAATCCGGTTCGGATGAACCATGCATACAACCTATTGAATCTTCACACCTAGCCGCCTTGCGGCCGCGCGTGCACGTCCAGCTGATCGAACGCCCCGTGCCCGAACTGTTCGCCGCGCTCCAGGAAGGCGACGCCGACGCGCTCGTCACCACCTACGCGCCGCAGCACATCGAAGCCGTCAAGATGCCGTTGCACCAGGAAAAACTCTACGAATCGACCTACCAGCTCGTCGCGCCCCCGGAACATCGGTTCGCCAGATCGCGCCGGCCCGTGCCGCTGGCGAAACTGGTCAACGAAGACTGGATCCTGCCCGCCCAGGACTCGATGCTGCGCAAGGAGATAGACTGGGTCTTCCGCCGCGCCGGGCTGCTGCCCCCGGTGCCCGTGGTCGAAGCCAACAACCCCACCACCAGCATCCAGCTGGTCGTGGCCGGCATAGGGCTGGGTTTCGCGCACGGCGAAACGCTGCAGAACGTCCCCCCCCGGCACCGTCGCCCCCATCCGCATCTCGCCCTCCCCGGCCAGCGCGCAGGTCGCGCTGATCTATCGCGCCAAGCGGGTCAATGAAAAGGTCCAGGCATTGCGGGCGGCGCTGGGGTTGTAGAGGGATTTCAAAGGCTGCGCAAAGCGCTGCGGCCACATCGCAAGCAATGGCTGGACCATCGCTGTCTGCACCCACTCTTTCACGCACGACCGCAGCGACGATTTACGGCAATTCGTGCCAGTTTGATGGGCCTGGATAGTACGGCCCTACGCAAATGCGGGCTCGAAATCCACCAGATCAGTGCCTTGCATGCCGAGCCCCCTGGCCACGACGCGCCAGCTGCCTACGGCCTGAGCTACCTCCGTCCAGATTGCGGCCGCTTCTTCCGCAGCCAATCTGAAGTAAGGCGCCCCTTCCATCAACATGTCCCGGCTCTCAATCGGCCCGGAATCCTCCGTCAACCATGTCTTGCTCTCGCGGCGATCCCCTGGCATCGGATTGAGGTCGAATGCTGGCGACAGACGCCAGCCATGGTTACGCGAGTCATACAGGAACCCGGTATTCCGCAAATGGTCATCGGTATTGCAGATCAGAAAATTGAGGACCAGCCGGCGCCACAACTGATGTATGTCGGCAATCGGGTCCGCACCTTCCCGCAGCAGGACATCGACCAGTTCCGTATAGGCGTGCACGGTGTCCCGGCCATCAGACTGCAGCATCGTCGCGGCCGATACATAGGGAATACGGCCGCCATCGTCGGTACGATCGAACCGCCGGATGATGGCAACCGCCGTCCCGCCGATCAACTCCACACGCGCCGCTGCCACCTTGATGCCTGCTTTGGCAGCAAGATGCATGGCCAGCACTTCGCCTCGGATGACATCGCGTCGGTCAGCCTGGCTGGGAAACTTGCCCAATGCCAGGCGGCCATCCGTATCCCGCACGCTCGATTTGGGCCGAGCTCCGCCCAGCGAAGTCCCTTGCCCGAGCAGATATTGCAGGTCGCGCGCGGTCTCCGTTCCAGCCTCCAACGCTCGAGCCGCTTGCACGACCTTATCCAGCTCCACCAACGGCGGCACATGCCCGGGCGTTGCGCCTGAGCGCAAATAGACTTTGGCGTGAGGATCGAAAAGCCGCAGCGCGCCGACACGAGCCTCGTCATCGACCCACATCAGGAAGTCGACAGGCTCCAGCGGAGGCGTCTCTCCGTCCTGCTGTCGCAACCTCGCATGCGCACGCCGGATCACGCGTTCGCCCCACGAGTCCGGCGCAGTGTCCTCCAGCGCGCGAAAGAATACTTCCTGAGGGTGCTGTACGCTGAGGACGGGCAGCAAATCAGGCGACAGCGTGAAGAACCTCGCATCGCGCAACCAGCGCTCGTCGTAGCTGAACGCACTGCGCTTGCCGCTGCCCAGATACAAGCGCCCGACAACCTGGCCGGTAGATCCCAGATGCACTTCCAGGTCCTGACGCCTCAAGGACTTGGTCGCCATCAGAAACCCTCCAGTTCATCGGCGTCATCGGACGCACCTTCCTTGACTGCAGCGGAATGACCGACTCGCGGCTTGCTGCCGCGAACCGTACGCACTCGTTGCGGCAGTTGCTCCCGCACCAGTTCCATCCCCAGCACATCATTCTCGGTGGCCATCACGCGCAGCACATCGTCAAGACGGCCAAGCACATGCAAGGCGCGCAGGAAAGTATGCAAGGCAGTGCCGGGATGGCCGTCTTCCATACGCCTGACTGTACTGAGCGAAGTGCCAACACGCTGCGCCAAGTCTTCCTGGCTCAAGCGACGCACACGGCGCGCGGTGGAGATGTCCTGTCCAAGGCGTTGCAACGCACGCTCCACAGGCCGAGGCATCGCGACCCGCGGGCTGCAATTTCTCTGTTCGGAAGTCGGCATGCGCACACCTGCTCAGATATGGATGAAAATCGCCACTAGGCGCTCATATTTGAACATATCGACACAGCACAATCAACGAGGCGACTTAACAATAAAAATTCAAATATGAATGTTTAATTTAGTTAAAGGCTTATAAAAGAACGAAGTACTCTGCAAGCCCTGTAATCAGCGAAGCGAGCGACGGATCAGTTAAGTACCAACCTCGTTAAACCAATGAACTACTTCGAACAAATGTGGCTCAGTGGTCAACAACATCCGAACGGCTTCAAGCACACGGTGTGACACGACAGGATTACGCGCGCCCGCACGTGCTTCGCCGATAGTGAAGCCGCAGAATCGCTCGCCGTTGTTTGACAGCGTCAGCGCGATCACTCGGTAACCGACCTCTACCGGCAGGCCTAAAGCAAGCACTCTACCTTCTTGCCGCCTGGCACTGGCCAGAGGGAAAGGGTCGAATATAAAGTACTCACCTGTTTCTATCAGCTCACCATTCGAGCCCGCGATGTCAGATATCTCTGGAACCTCCCAGTGCATATGCGAGGGCATAGACTCCGGCACAGAGATATGTACTAAACCCACAAATGGGAAACCATAGCACAGCAACCCTCTTACCTGTGCTCTCCCCATTGTGTTTGCATTCCGCCCCGGATTGCTAATTGATGGACGAACGATCTTGGCTTCAATGGCAATCGTCCGTTCTAAGAGGATTTCGTTGTCAGAGAACGGAACGATCAAACAGTCAACGTCTCCTGGCCGTTGATCAGGAGAAAGCTGCAGCTTGGCTCTTGGAATGTTGATCCCGACGTAAACGCTTTGAGCGAAGGCATGTTCAGGATAAGGAAATGCGGAGTCAAGCGCAAAGTACATCGTGCTGGCAAGCGCTTGCCGATTAGCAACAATACGCTTGAGAACTTCTGCCTCGGAGCTAAGCCAATCAAGCATAAGTGCCGCTATCTGACGGATTCGGAACGCACCAAGCAGTCTTGGGCGCGAAACGAGCCTGCTGTCCCAAAGAAAATCGCATCGAAATTCAGCTTCGGGCATCCGGAATGCCCGGGTCAGTTCCGGAACAGCACCGCCTATAACTGCCCCACCGTCCGCATGCTCCAAGGACGGAAGTTCGGTATCCATATGGGTTTGCGGTGAAAGTTGGAACGGGTGATGGCGTAAAAGGGCATAGCGATCCGCTATATCCAGCCTGGCAAGCCAAATCAGAACGCCTTTATCGAGCGCTTCAATCGAACTTATCGGACCGAGGTGCTCGACGCGCACCTGTTCGCCAACCTTGAGCTGGTCCAAGCGATTACCGATCAATGGCTGGTCGATTACAACCAGTACCCGTCCGCACAAATCGCTGGGCGGCCTCCCGCCGATGCAATTCATGCCCCGGTTAACCCTCGCTCCGGTCGTCTATCAGACAATGTCTACTTGACAGGGGGGGCTTACGACAGCAAACGCTCATGGCCCACTGCCTCTGCCTCGATCAAGGGCCGTTTGAACGACCATCGTGGTCCCTATTTTGAGTTGCATAAAGAGACGTACAACCGGCTCACATCACTCGTCTTCTTTCAGCGCTTCGGTGGCGGAGGCTCCCCAAGCGCGTACATTTTCATTAAATAGCGCCTGCCACTCTCCGGGCGATGTAGACGGTGTTATCGGAACAGTGCCGCTTGCAACGACTAATTTTTGCATCTCGGGCTTAGCCAAAATTTTATTAACCGCCACGTTCAGGATTTGCGTTATCGCTGGTGACAGGCCTGCTGGAGCAAACAAGCCAAACCAACCTACATCATCATACGAAATGCCAGCCTCGACAAGCGTTGGCACATCTGGCAGCGCCTGAGCCCGCACAGGTCCTGTTATGGCCAATGCTTTCAATTTCCCATCTTTGACCATGGGCATCATCGATATAACATCGAGAATGCCAATGGACACCTGCCCGGACAGCAGCTCGGTGATTGCCTCGCTGCCACCCTTGTATGGAATGTGCAGCATTTTCATGCCTGCCAACTCCTGTATTTTCTGCCCGGCGAGATGGGGTGGAGAGGCGACGCCAAAGGTAGCAAAAGAAATACTATCTTCATTTTGTTTTGCCGCTGCGACAAGATCTGAAATCGAGTTCAGTGGTGAGTTCGCACGCGTTACCACCAGCAACGGCACCATGGATATCTGCGTTATTGCAGTAAAGTCCTTGATGGGGTGAAAGCTGAGATCTGGAAAAATGGCGGGAGCGATGGCAAATGGAGCGGATGTCATTAATAGTGTATAGCCATCATTATCCGCACGCGCCACGGAAGCCGCCCCAATATTACCGGCAGCTCCACTCCGATTTACCACAATGACCGGCTGCTTTAACTCCCTGCCTAACTGTTCTGCAAGGGCGCGGCCCATGATATCCGTGCCCCCACCGGGTGGGAACGGTACGACCAGTGTAATAGCTTTGTCGGGATAGGCCGCAGCATTCGCACCCCCCCATGCCCCTAAGATACCGAGCGCCGTTCCCACTACCGTCTTAGCAATCCAGTTCATTTGTCTCTTCCTTTATTTTTAATATGATTTATTTTTACTGGAAAGGTCGGCCCTGCTTAATTGTGAGTAATTTTTGTTCCCAGCAACGTTGCAAACTGAGCAATCCACGCCGGGTGTGAAGGCCAGGCAAAGGCGGTAACCAAGTTTCTATCGGTAATCGCTTCATCCATGGGAATATCGACATACGTCCCCCCCGCGGCTGTCACCTCGGGGGCGCAGGTGTTATAGCAGGCGCATTTATACCCTTCCAACACACCCGCAGTACTGAGAATTTGAATGCCGTGGCAGATACAGGCAACTGGCTTTTCGGCTTCAAAGAAATAACGAACCAACGCCAACAATTTCGAGTTGAGACGCAAATACTCGGGCGCCCTGCCTCCCGGGATCACCAGTCCGTCGTACTTCTCCATCTCTATCTGATCGAATGAAGCATTCAATGTGAACCTGTGGCCCGGCTTTTCACTATAGGTTTGCGCTCCTTCGAAGTCATGAACGGCTGTCATGACGTAGTCCCCAGCAGCCTTGTCCGGGCACACAGCATCCACCTGATACCCGAGCGCCTGAAAGGCCTGAAAAGGCACCATCACTTCATAATCTTCAACGTAGTCCCCTACAAGCATCAGCAATTTCCTGGCCATACTGTTCTCCTATTAATTATCCACACCTACGTAGACGACACCTTCTTTTACAGTCGTCTTGTATATCTGAATCGGCTTCTCTGCGGCGCCCAAGGGTTTCCCCGTTTCAAGATCCCACTGCCAGAGATGCTTGGTACATATCAATTTTGTTTTCTTGAACAATCCATTGCACAGCTTTTCATCCATATGTGGACAGATAGCCTGGGCCGCGAAGAACTGCTCTCCATTTCGCATCAATATGATATCGAGCCCGTTAATTTTCTTTTCAACTATATCGCCTTCTCTTATCTCATTTTCTTCGCAGGCTTTAACCAAGTTAGCGCCCGTCACAGAGAACCTTTATTTAAATATGCAGTGATCGTTTTCACTGCTCTTTGAAAAAATATTTCCAGGGCTTTCGGAATTTGGGCTTTCAATGATAATCGCTGCAACTTCAAACAAAACTATCGCACTCGATATCAAGCGCATCGATCTCTGTGTTGATCATCAGCTGCCTAATCGTATGATCCACCATCGGCGGTGGCCCTGAAATATATACTTCCTTGCCTTCCCAGCTTATGCTCGCATCATTAACGATGTGATCAGCGGGATACCCTGTAAAAAACTCGATATACGGGAATCGGCCCCTGTCCTGTACGCTTGGCGATATATCGCTGCATACGGCAACCCGGAGGTTGGAATGAACCGCCGCATATCGATTGAACACTCCGATAAGGTCGATGGGCGATGTGTCTCGAACACCCCAGAATATCGTCAGGTGCCGATCATCTATGTAATGGGAGGAAATGGCCCACTCCAATGTGGACAGAGCCACCGACACGCCCGACCCGCCGACTAACATGACAAGTTCGTTATCTTTCTTGGGACGGATGTAGGCTTTACCCAGTGGCCCATATCCCTGCAATTGCATACCGATATTGTTGATATCACAGAGCTGCGGCGACATCGCTCCATTTGGGTTGCATGAAAGAATGAATTCCAACTGGCGGGAATCCTGCGCAAAATTTGCGACGGAATATGCGCGCGCCCGCCCCCCCGCCTTTGTAGCCAGCATCACATACTGGCCAGGTAAAAAACGAATGCTATCGTCAAGATCCACCAATAAACGATACAAGCCAGAACCCAACGGCCGTACATCGTTAAGCGACGCGGCGTAATGTTTTGGCGCTGCCAAATCAGGCGGTACATTCTTGTCGTATAAGGCCTCGAATACGCAATCAGACACGGCGTGGCTTTGACACAAATGCACCTCGGGGCATTCGCATGCTTGGCCCGCTGAATGCGAAACCTGTATGAAGTCGGTACCGGTATAGACTTTCAACGCTCCTTGAATGAGACGCGCCTTGCAAGAACCGCAGCTACCACTTGCGCAATGATAATTAAGCGGAACCGACTGCCGCAGCCCAGCTTGCAGTACCGATTCTTCTCCTGCAGCTACTGCAGCGTAATCGCCGACATCGTTCTTGAATAATATGCGTTGTTCTTGCTGCATCAATTTTTACCCTTCAAATAAGCCAGCATCTCATCTATACAAAAACAAGGCTGATATATGGGAAAGCGGCAACGATAAGCCAGGCAACAAGAATTGGAATAATCATTCTCACAATCTCGGCCATCAACTCCCCGTAATCTATTTTCATTGTCATCGACGTAATGAACAGATTCAGGCCATGCGGAGGGCTAATAAATCCTATCGACGCGCCAATAATAAAAATCATGCCCCAGTGCACACCATTCATGCCAATTTCTGTTGCGATAGGAGCAAATATCGGCGCCAAAATCAGTATTACTGCAATGACTTCCATGAACGTGCCGAAGAGCAAAACAATGCCCATCATTACCGCTAGCGTAACCGTTGCGCCATAAGCAGATGAAAGTTCTACCAACTGAACCAATATCAAGTCTGGAATTTCCATTACGGAAAGAATCTGTTGAAACTGGATGGAAAAAACAACGATCGGCCCGATGATTCCGGTCACCGAAGCGCTTTCCATAAGTATTTTTGGTATGTCTCGAATGCCAAACTGGCTAGACCAATATAGTCCGATCACCGCGCAGTAAATCGTGACGACGCCCGCGGCTTCGGTCGGGCTAAACAGGCCCGAATACAGGCCGACAAACAAAAGCGCGATAGCGATAAAGGCTGGGGTTGCCCCAAGCACCGAGGTTCCTACTTCTTTAAAGTAGCCATCTGTGGATTTCGATGCGGGCTCATACTGACGCGTACGCATGATCGACACGAAAAATATGAACAGCAGTATGAGTATGCCTGGCAATATCGCTGCCAGATTCAGCTCAACCGGAGAAACGTTAACCGTCAAGCTATAAATGATGATGATGGTGCTTGGCGGAATGAGTCCGCCAAGGATTCCGCCGGCGGCTACCGTCGCGCCTCCTCGTCGCATGGGAATTTGGGCCCGTTTAAATTCCGGAGCCATCAACTTGCCCATGGTCGCTGCAGCGGCTGCACTCGAACCACTAATGGCGCAAAACATGCCACTGGCCAGCACCGAGGTGGCTGCCGTTCGACCTGGCACGGCACGGATAACCGCGCGCGAAAATTTGATCAATTGTTGTGAAACGCCGCCCGCGGTGAGTAGATCCCCCGTAGCAATAAATAAAGGTACTGCCAGGAATGTATAGTTCTTTAACGAATCAATGGACGTCAATCCCATACTCATCAAAGGATAATCAATTACCCAATAAGATGTTGCCGCCACCCACACAGCAAGCAAGAGGACCATCGGCGTGCCGAGAATGAACAGCGCTATACAAAAAAATGAAATTAGTAAGAGCATAAATAGTCCCGACAATTAATTTCAGCTGACTCAAGCGCTCAAATAATTATTAATTCGCTCGTTTTCAAGAAAGTCCCACTGAAACAGAACCAGCCATAACCGCTGAACAATTCTCAACATTGAAAAGGCCCAACCCAGGGGTACCCCCAAATTGATGATCCATGCGGGAATAGGCGTACTCATGACCATTTGCTCGGTCACAAAATTGCTCGAGATAAGTTCGGCCGTACTCCAGAACACGACGGCGCCAATGGCCAGCCATAGAATTGCATCGATGACTTCCAATACTCTTCTGACAGGCGCAGGAAGGGAGTTTCTGATCTTTGTGAAGCCCAGGTTGGTTCCGTAGCGACAATGCCTTGCCATGGCAAACCAAGATAGCCAGATAAATGAGTACATCGCAATCTCAGGCCCCCACAAGTTGCTTGCTCTTGGAAAATGGCTCTGCGAATAGTCTCTCCGCCCACCAGACAGATGAGTATGAGATAAGTGACTATCATCACCGAGTTCTCTATTCTCAGGAGAACCCGGTCAAGATTGGCGTTTGTGCAAATCTTCTTCAGCGTCATCTTTTCCCGCCGCTTTTAGTATTCAAATTTTTGATGCATTGGCGAATTGCAGAGACGTGCTTATGTCCACCACTTCTCGGCCATTAATTCTGTACTTGATGTATTTTTGGCATACTCGCTCAGGGCACCGTAGACATCGATTCCTGCAATGTCATCAAGTTGCTTTCTCAGATTTGCATACAACTGTGAGTTGTTTTCAACCGAGCCGCTCTCCTTGAACGCTGCGTGCTGCTCGTGGCTCAGTTTTATCTGGCGGATTTTGCCTCGTTGATACGCGGAATCAGGAGATGGGTTGGGGCCAATACCTACTAGCGTAGACTCGGCAATAATCGAAGTTTGGTATGCTTCGACCATGCTCTCGTATGCAGATTCGTAGATCAGCTCTTGCAAGCGCTCAGGCAGTTTGTCAAAAGTCTTGGCTGCCATGAAAATCATCGAATAGCCTGGACAAAACTGAACGTCAATATCCTGAGACAAGACCGAGTACATACCGAACCCCGCGGCAGCGCTTGGGTAGGTTTCTGTCGCGTCCACCAACCCAGACTTCAAACCCTCCAGCAGTTCTCCCCAGGCTAATGGGATGGGTGCCATCCCCATACTCTTGGCGAAATTGCTGATCATCTCGCTATTCGTAATTCGGATCTTGGCGCCGTTGAGTGCATCGGGCGATGTGATATCCGCTGCCTCGGAATATTTTTTGCCCATCATAATGTTGCGCATACTTCCGCTTGCATACAGAGGCACCACGCCGTATTTGTTTCGCAGCACGTCGCGATACAGGCGATTCGATTCTTTACTCAACAAAAAATTATGATAGGCGACTCGGCTTTTCCAAAGAAATGGCCAGTCCAACGCGACGGAATACGGCATGGTTGCGCCGGTATTCTGAAAGGTCGAGGAACCCATGTGCAGAATGCCACTCATTACTCGCTGAGCACACTGATCTTCAGAGCACGCCTGGGCTTTATCAATCAGCTGAATTGCAATCTCGCCATCCGATTTTCGCTGGACGCGCTCCACGAAGTCGTAAATACCAGGAGCTGTATACTCTGCCGCTGACGGAGTATAAATAGTGCCGAATCTGAATCGGTAAGCCGCCTTTGCTTCCGATTTGGCAAAAGAATTAAACGGTGCGAGGACCGCGGCGGCACCGGCTCCAGCCGTCAGAATGGTGCCCATGCCAAGACCAGTCAACTTGCGCAGCGTGCTACGGCGCATACTGTTGTGATTGCTGTGTGTCATACCTCGTCTCCGTTAATTTATTAGATAGGCACATGAATGCCTGAGCCAAGATCACGGGTATTCAAATACACCTTGCGCTCCAGCAGCCGCAGTTGATCCTGTTTACGTGTGACTTTGTCTGTATAACTACCTACTGCAAACAACTTGGTGGTTCCGCACTGGTCGGTGTGCATGACCATGATCTGCGAGCGGACCTCATAGCAGTTCTCCTCAGCAGCTCTAATGCGCACCATGCTGATATTTCTGGT
Organism: Bordetella pertussis 18323; assembly: GCF_000306945.1. Taxonomy (NCBI): domain Bacteria; kingdom Pseudomonadati; phylum Pseudomonadota; class Betaproteobacteria; order Burkholderiales; family Alcaligenaceae; genus Bordetella; species Bordetella pertussis. Next base: position 3,695,560 of record NC_018518.1, read on the forward strand.
GAAATCTCCCTTCATCCGAACATGCTGATAAATCAGCAGCATCAGATTACGTATTTCCTTGTAATCATGATCTAGCTGTGAAGATTCAATAGGTTGTATGCATGGTTCATCCGAACCGGATTTGAGAAACTGGAAATCGCCGACCCCCCAGTTCACTCAAGGAGCCCGGCCGGATGAACACCCATAAGCATGCCCGATTGACCTTCCTACGTCGACTCGAAATGGTCCAGCAATTGATCGCCCATCAAGTTTGTGTGCCTGAAGCGGCCCGCGCCTATGGGGTCACCGCGCCGACTGTGCGCAAATGGCTGGGCCGCTTCCTGGCTCAGGGCCAGGCGGGCTTGGCCGATGCGTCCTCGCGCCCGACGGTCTCGCCCCGAGCGATTGCGCCGGCCAAGGCGCTGGCTATCGTGGAGCTGCGCCGCAAGCGGCTGACCCAAGCGCGCATCGCCCAGGCGCTGGGCGTGTCAGCCAGCACCGTCAGCCGCGTCCTGGCCCGCGCCGGTCTGTCGCACCTGGCCGACCTGGAGCCGGCCGAGCCGGTGGTGCGCTACGAGCATCAGGCCCCCGGCGATCTGCTGCACATCGACATCAAGAAGCTGGGACGTATCCAGCGCCCTGGCCACCGGGTCGCGGGCAACCGACGCGATACCGTTGAGGGGGCCGGCTGGGACTTCGTCTTCGTGGCCATCGATGACCACGCCCGCGTGGCCTTCACCGACATCCACCCCGACGAGCGCTTCCCCAGCGCCGTCCAGTTCCTCAAGGACGCAGTGGCCTACTACCAGCGCCTGGGCGTGACCATCCAGCGCTTGCTCACCGACAATGGCTCGGCCTTTCGCAGCCGCGCCTTCGCCGCGCTGTGCCATGAGCTGGGCATCAAGCACCGCTTTACCCGACCTTACCGCCCACAGACCAATGGCAAGGCCGAACGCTTCATCCAGTCGGCCTTGCGTGAGTGGGCTTACGCTCACACCTACCAGAACTCCCAACACCGAGCCGATGCCATGAAATCCTGGCTACACCACTACAACTGGCATCGACCCCACCAAGGCATCGGGCGCGCTGTACCCATCTCCAGACTCAACCTGGACGAATACAACCTATTGACAGTTCACATCTAGCCTGGCGGGCACGGCGCATGCGGGCAGGGCCGCGCGCCTATTGTTTTGGTAAATGGAAATGACTATCATTTGTCTTTACCAAATGCAAATGCCGGAGACCGCATGCCATACGTCCTGCCTGCCCTTTCGTATGCCTACGATGCGCTCGAGCCGCATATCGATGCACGCACGATGGAAATACACCATACGCGCCATCACCAGACCTACGTCAACGGCCTGAACGCCGCGCTCGAAGGCGCCGGCCTGGACAGCGAGGAGCCGGTCGAGCAACTGTTGCGCCGCATCCCGGCGCTGCCGCCGGGCATCCACGGCGCGGTGCGCAACCACGGCGGCGGCCATGCCAACCACAGCCTGTTGTGGACCGTCATGTCGCCGTCGGGCGGCGGCCGCCCGGATGGACGGCTGGCGGCCGACATCCAGGCCCAGCTGGGCGGGCACGACGCCTTCCAGGCGGCCTTCACGCAGGCCGCGCTGGGCCGATTCGGCAGCGGCTGGGCCTGGCTGACCGTCACGCCTGCCGGCCGCCTGCGGGTCGACAGCAGCGCCAACCAGGATTCGCCGCTCATGGAGGGCAACACCCCGATACTCGGCCTGGATGTCTGGGAGCACGCGTATTACCTCCAGTACCAGAACCGCCGCCCCGAATACATCGAGGCCTTCTACCGGGTGGTGGACTGGGCCGAAGTGGCGCGCCGCTACGAGATCGCCCTGGCCGAGCTCGGCCGGGAGGCCGCATGAATACCCACAGCCGCCACCGCGTCCGTCCGGCGCTCACCAGCGTCAGCGCCATGACCCTGGCGGTGCTGGTGGCCTGCCTGGCCTGCTACCAGCTGTGGGAGTTCCTCGACCGGCGCTGGCCGCACGTCGCCCTGGCCATGGCCGGCGGCATGGTGGCCGCCGGCGCCACCGCCCTGGGCGCGGTGCCGGTGCTCTTCTCCCAGACCCTGTCGCAGCGCGTGCAGGACTGCATGTTCGGCTTCGGCGCCGGCGTCATGCTGGCGGCCAGCGCCTTCTCGCTGGTGGTGCCGGGCATCGCCGCGGCCGGCGCGCAGGGCTACGGCCCCTGGGGGGCGGGCATCCTGGTGGGGGCGGCCATCCTGCTGGGCGGCGCGGTCCTGCTGGCCAGCGACAGGCTGCTGCCGCACGAGCACTTCATCAAGGGCAAGGAAGGGCGCGCCTCGCGCACCCTGCGCCGCACCTGGCTGTTCGTCTTCGCCATCATGCTGCACAACGTGCCCGAAGGCCTGGCCATCGGCGTGGGCTACGCGGGCAGCGACAGCCTGCGCGGCGCGGCGCTGGCAACCGGCATCGCCATCCAGGACGTGCCCGAAGGGCTGGTGGTGGCGCTGGCCTTGCTGGCCGCCGGCTACAGCCGTGCGTTCTCGGTGGCGCTGGGCATGCTGTCCGGCCTGGTCGAGCCGCTGGGCGCCATCGTGGGCGCGGCGGTGGTGGGCTGGTCGGCGGCGATGCTGCCGTGGGGGCTGGGTTTCGCGGCCGGCGCCATGCTGTTCGTCATCAGCCACGAGATCATCCCCGAGTCGCACCGCAAGGGGCATGAGGTGCCGGCCACCGCCGGCCTGATGCTGGGGTTCGTGCTGATGATGCTGCTCGATACCGCGCTGGGCTGAGGCGCCGAAACAGGGGCGGATCGGCGCCCATCCGGACGCTTTGCGGCATGGCGCTTTCGATGTATGCTTTGCGCGCTGTCACGCATGTCGCGGGAGAGAGCGGCCGATTGCGGCTGCCGCCGAAGGCGCAATTCGCCCGGAATCGCTCAGGTAACCCATACCGCGACTGCATCGAGTAGCGCCTGGCGCGCTCGAAACAGCACTCTGGAGAGACCTGGCGCGGCCACCTTCGCGGTGCGCAAGCAGCCCAGGCGCCGAAGGTGCAAACCCGCTCGCGCGGGGCAACTCTCAGGCAAAAGGACAGAGGGGCGGAAAATTCGACCGGTTCCCGGACGCTTTCCGCATCGGGGCCGGCATTCCGTAATCCTGGCAATGCTGCCGCTGGAGCCCTCGCATGTCCGCACCGCTCAAACGCACCCCCTTGGCCGAAGAACATCTTGCCGCCGGCGCCTGTATGGTCGACTTCGGCGGCTGGAACATGCCGCTGGCCTATGGCTCGCAACTGGAAGAGCACCACGCGGTGCGCCAGGACGCCGGCATGTTCGACGTCTCGCACATGCTCAACGTCGATGTCGGCGGCGCCGACGCCACCGCCTTCCTGCGCCGCCTGGTGGCCAACGACGTGGCCCGCCTGGCCACGCCGGGTAAGGCCCTGTACAGCTGCATGCTGAACCCGCAGGGCGGCATCATCGACGACCTCATCATCTACTACTTCGCGCCCGACCAATGGCGCGTGGTGGTCAACGCCGGCACGGCCGACAAGGACATCGCCTGGATGCAGCGCGTGGCCGCCGCCGACGGCTTCGATGTCGTGATCGCGCCGCGCCGCGACCTGGCCATGGTGGCGGTGCAGGGCCCCAACGCCCGCGCCAAGGTGTGGGCGGCCCGTCCCGCGTGGCAGGCGGCGTCCGAGCCGCTGGCGCCGTTCTCGGCCGCGGCCGTCGAGGCCGGCACGCTGGTGGCGCGTACCGGCTATACCGGCGAGGACGGGTTCGAAATCGTGCTGCCCGCCGACGCGGTGGTCCAGCTGTGGCGCGACCTGCTGGCGCAGGGCGTGCGGCCCTGCGGCCTGGGCGCGCGCGACACGCTGCGCCTGGAGGCGGGCATGAATCTCTACGGCCAGGACATGGACGAACTCGTCCATCCCGACCAGGCCGGCCTGAGCTGGACCGTTGCGCTCAAGGACGAGGCGCGCCGCTTCGTGGGGCGCGATGCCATCGAGCAGTTCGCCGTGCCGCGCGCCTTCGTCGGCCTGAAGCTGCAGGAGCGCGGCGTGATGCGCGCCCACATGCCGGTGCGCTGCGCGCAGGGCATGGGCGAGCTCACCAGCGGCACCATGTCGCCCACCCTGGGCGTGTCGGTGGGCTTTGCCCGCATGCCGGTGGGCGTGCAGCCCGGCGACGCCGTCGAGGTGGAAATCCGCGGCAAGTGGGTGCCCGCCCTGGTATGCAAATTGCCGTTCGTGCGTCACGGCAAAGCCGTCGAACACTCGTAAACTCGAGGCTTCCGCGCGGCCGTTGGCCGCCGGAGGCGCGCAAACTTTCTCCATTCCCACTGAATTGCCAGAGGAGCTCCCATGAGCCTGCCCACCGATCGCAAGTACACCGAGTCCCACGAATGGGTCCAAGCCGAAGGCGATGTGTTCGTCGTCGGCATCACCGACAACGCCCAGGAGCAGCTGGGCGATCTGGTCTTCGTCGGCGACGTCAAGGTCGGCGCCACGCTGAAGGCCGGCGAAACCGCCGGCGTGGTCGAGTCGGTCAAGGCCGCCTCGGACATTTATGCGCCGGTCGACGGCGAGATCGTCGCGTTCAACGACGAACTCGAAGCCAACCCCAGCCTGATCAACGAATCGGCCTATACCGCCTGGATCTTCAAGATCAAGCCGGCCAACGCGGCCGACCTGGACAAGCTGCTTGACGCGGCCGGCTACCAGGCCGTCGCCGGCTGACAGGCCGCAACGGGCCGGCCCGCGGGCCGGCCCCGCCTCCCCGTTATTTCGAGAAAACCATGTCGCGCGCCCCTGACACCCATTCCGATTTCATTCCCCGCCATATCGGCCCCTCCGACGAGGACCAGGCCACGATGCTGGTCGCCATCGGCGCAGCCAGCCTGGATGCCCTGATCGACGAAGTCGTGCCGCCCCGCATCCGCAGCCGCGCGCCACTGGCGCTGCCCGCCGCGCGCAGCGAAACCGATGTGCTGCAGGACCTGAAGCGGATTGCCGCGCGCAACCAGATCTATCGCAACTACATCGGCCAGGGTTACTACGGCACGCACACGCCCAACGTGGTGTTGCGCAATGTGCTCGAGAACCCGGCCTGGTACACCGCCTACACGCCGTATCAGCCCGAAATCTCGCAGGGCCGCCTGGAGGCGCTGCTCAATTACCAGACCATGGTCGCCGACCTGACCGGCCTGGACATCTCCAACGCCTCGCTGCTGGATGAAGGCACCGCCGCGGCCGAGGCCATGACGCTGGCGCGCCGCGGCAGCCGTTCGTCCAGTCCGGTGTTCTTCGTGTCGCAGCACTGCCACCCGCAGACGCTCGAAGTGGTGCGCACGCGCGCCGAGGGCCTGGGCATCGAACTGGTGATCGGCGACGAGTCGCGCGGGCTGCCCGAATGCTTCGGCGTGCTGCTGCAGTATCCGCACAGCCTGGGCGGCGTGGCCGATTACCGCGAACTGGCGCAAGCCGCGCACGCGCAGGGCGCCGTGGTCGCCTGCGTGACGGACCTGCTGGCGCTGGCGCTGATCGAGCCGCCGGGACAATGGGGCGCCGACATCGCCGTGGGTTCGGCGCAGCGCTTCGGCGTGCCGTTCGGCTTCGGCGGCCCGCACGCCGGCTTCATGGCCTGCCGCGATGCGTACAAGCGCAACATGCCCGGCCGCCTGGTCGGCGTCTCGAAGGACGCCCAGGGCAACCCGGCGCTGCGCCTGGCCCTGCAGACGCGCGAGCAGCACATCCGCCGCGAGAAGGCGACCTCCAACATCTGCACCGCCCAGGTGCTGCTGGCCGTGATGGCCGGCCTGTACGCCGTGTGGCATGGCCCGCGCGGCGTGCGCCGCATCGCCGAGCGCGTGCAAAGCCTCACCGGCGCGCTGCGCGCCGCGCTGGCCGGGCTGGGCGTGAAAGTCGCCAACGACACCTGGTTCGACACGCTGTCGCTGGAAACCGGCGCGGCCACCCCGGCCATCCTGGCCGCCGCGGATTGCGCCCGGATCAACCTGCGCCAGGTCGATGGCGCGCGCCTGGCGGTGTCGCTGGACGAAACCGTGACCCTCGCCGACCTGCAGGCCTTGGTCAATGTGTTCGCGGCCGGCCTGGGCAAGGACGAGGTGGCGCTGGCGCCGCCGCAGGCGTCGCTGGACGGCATCCCCGCGGCGGTACGCCGCCAGGGGCCCATCCTGTCGCATCCGGTGTTCTCCAGCGTGCAGTCCGAGACCGACATGCTGCGCTACCTGCGCAAGCTGGCCGACAAGGACCTGGCGCTGGACCGCACCATGATCCCGCTGGGCTCGTGCACCATGAAGCTGAACGCCACGGCCGAGATGATCCCCATCACCTGGCCCGAGTTCGCGCTGATCCACCCGTTCGCGCCGGCCTCGCAGACGCCGGGCTATCGCGAGCTGATCGAGGGCCTGTCGGCGCAGCTGTGCGAGATCACCGGTTACGACGGCATCAGCCTGCAGCCCAACTCGGGCGCGCAGGGCGAGTACGCCGGCCTGCTGGCGATCCGCGCCTACCACCAGGCCAATGGCCAGCCCCAGCGCAATGTCTGCCTGATCCCGGCCTCGGCGCACGGCACCAACCCGGCGTCGGCCCAGCTGGCCGGCATGGACGTGGTGGTGGTGGCGTCCGACGCCAACGGCAACGTCGACCTGGCCGACCTGCGCGCCAGGATCGCGCAAGTGGGCGAACGCCTGGCGGCGCTGATGATCACCTATCCCTCGACGCACGGCGTGTTCGAGGAAGCCGTGACCGAAATCTGCGATGCGGTGCACGAGGCCGGCGGGCAGGTCTACCTGGACGGCGCCAACATGAACGCCATGGTCGGCGTGGCGCAGCCCGGCAAGTTCGGCTCCGACGTCTCGCACCTGAACCTGCACAAGACCTTCTGCATTCCGCACGGCGGCGGCGGGCCGGGCGTGGGCCCGGTGGCGGTGCGCGCGCACCTGGCGCCCTACCTGCCGGGCGTGCTCGACGCCCGGGGCCGCCTGGACCCCGAGGCCAAGGTCGGCCCGGTCTCGGCCGCGCCGTACGGCTCGGCCGGCATCCTGCCGATTTCCTACGTGTACATCGCGTTGATGGGCGCCGAGGGCCTGCGCCGCGCCACCGAGGTGGCCATCCTCAACGCCAACTACATCGCCACGCGCCTGCGCGGCCACTACCCGGTGCTGTATGCGGGCCGCAACGGCCGCGTGGCGCACGAGTGCATCCTGGACGTGCGGCCCCTGAAGGAAACCAGCGGCATCAGCGCCGAGGACATCGCCAAGCGCCTGATGGACTACGGGTTCCATGCGCCGACCATGAGCTTCCCGGTGGCCGGCACGCTGATGGTCGAGCCCACCGAATCCGAAGGCCTGGCCGAGCTGGAGCGCTTCATCGAGGCCATGATCGCCATCCGCGCCGAGATCGCACAGGTCGAAAGCGGCGAACGCGACCGCGACGACAACGTGCTGCGCAATGCGCCCCATACGGCCCAGATGCTGCTGGCCGAGGAATGGCACCACGACTATCCGCGCCAGCAGGCCGCCTATCCGGTGGCGTCGCTGCGCGAGAACAAGTATTGGCCGCCGGTGGCGCGGGTGGACAACGCCTATGGCGACCGCAACCTGGTGTGCGCCTGCCTGCCGGTGGAAGCCTACGCGTAAGCGGTGCGCGCTCATGGCGCATGACGAGGTGCCTGTCCCCCCATGGGGACTGGCACCTGCAAGATTTCATGGCGTCTGCCCGTGCGTGCGCCTGTCCCCGCTGGGACAGGCACATTGCCGTACGCCATCGACGCTTGCCGGCGATCACGCCGAAGGCGTGAGGCCCAGCCGCTCGTAGTGTTCCTGGTAGCCGGCGACGTGGCGCTCCATGCGGCGGCGGGCGGCCGGCGCGTCGCCGGCGATGACGGCTTCGACCACGCGGCGGTGCGACTGCAGGATGAGGCGCCGGGTGGGTTCGGGCGTTTGCCCTTCGCGGCTGGTCGCCGTCAGGATCAGGCCGGCGATGGACACGATGAACGCGCGCAACAGGTCGTTGTGGCAGGCGTCGGCCAGCGCGAAGTACCAGCGCACGTTGAGATCCAGGAACTGCTCCACGTGCGGCAGGGCCTCCTGCAGCAGGTCGGTCGCCTGTATCAGCGCCTGCAGGTCTTCGGGCGTGCGGCGCAGCGCGGCGAGTTCGGCGATGGTCGGCTCGATGGAGACGCGGGCTTCGATCATCTCCTGCAGCGAGATGCCGCGCGCGCGGGCAAACAGCGCCACGGGGCGGGCCAGCGCGTCGTTGGCCGGCAGCTTGACGACCGAGCCGCCATAGCGCCCCTGGCGGGTTTCGATCAGGCCTTCGCTTTCCAGCACACGCAGCGCGTCGCGGACGGCGGCGCGGCTCAGGCCGGTCTCTTCGGTGAGCTCCCGTTCCGAAGGCAAGGCCACGCCGCTGGGGCGGGCGCCGCTGAGGATCTGTTCGCGCAGGGCGTCGGCCAGCAGGTCGCGCGAACGCACGGCCTTGATCGGACCCAGCGGATTAGGGTTTGTCTCTACGGTTTTCATCGCTGCAGCCATTGTACAGCGTTTGGTTATCCATATAATGGTCAACCATTGAACTTTTAATCGAGCATCATGGCTGCAGTCTCTTCTTCCGTGCCGCCCACTCCGCTGGGCGGCGTGCGCGTGCTGGACCTGTCCAAGGTCCTGGCCGGGCCGCTGTGCACGCAATACATGGCCGACATGGGCGCCGACGTGATCAAGGTCGAAGCGGCCGGGCAGGGCGACGATACGCGCGGCTGGCCGCCGTTCCAGGATGGCCAGGCGGCGGTGTTCCTCAGCTGCAACCGCAACAAGCGCAGCATCGCGCTGGACCTGAAATCGGCGCACGGGCGCGCCGTGGTGCAGCGGCTGGCCGCCTGGGCCGACGTGGTGGTCCACAGCTTCGGTCCGGGCGTGGCGCAAAAGCTGGGCGTCGATTGGGAGGCCCTGTCCGAAATCAATCCCCGCCTCGTGTACTGCGCCATCTCCGGCTTCGGCCCGGTCGGCAGCCTGAGCCACGGCAAGGGGTTCGATGTGGTGCTGCAGGCGTTCTGCGGCATGATCTCGATCACCGGCGAGACCGAGGGCGGCGCGGTGCGCAGCCCGTTCTCGCCGGTGGACCAGGCCACCGGCCTGCATGCCCTGATCGGCATCCTGGCGGCCTTGCGCCAGCGCGACGCCAGCGGCCGCGGCGTCACCGTGGACGCCTCGCTGTTCGATACCGCGCTCGGTTTCATGGGCTACTTCATGCAGGGTTACTGGGCCCGCGGCACCGAGCCGGCGCGCGCGGGCGCCGGGCACGAGTCGCTGTGCCCGTACCAGGATTTCGCGACCGCCGACAAGCCCATCATCCTGGGCATCGCCAACGATGCGCTGTGGCGCGCCTTCTGCGCCCTGGCCGAGCGTCCCGAACTGGCCAGCGACCCGCGCTTTGCCACCAACGCGCAGCGCGTGGCCAACCGCGCGCAGACCCTGGCGGCCACGCGCGCACTGCTGGCGGCGCGCACGCGCGGCGAATGGCTGCCCGCGCTCGAGCAGGCCGGCATTCCCTGTTCGCCCATCCATACGCTGGTCGAGGTCGATGCGCATCCGCACACGCGCGAATCGGGCATGGTGTTCGACTACCCCGAGACCGGTACCGATGCCGGGCCGCTCAAGGGCGTGGCCCAGCCGGTGCGCTTTGACGGCATGCGCCTGACCACGCCCAAGCGGCCGCCGAGCCTCAATCAGGACTGGGCGTCGGTGCTTGCCGACGCCGGCTACTCCGATCCGGAAGTCCGGGATCTATTGCAACAGATGGCCTGAAAGAGCCATCCCACTCGTACAAGGAGACATGATGAATGTTTTGATACGCCGCGCCCTGTGCGCCGCCATCGCCTCGCTGGCGGCAGCCGCCGCGCACGCCGCCTATCCCGAACAGCCGGTCCGCATCGTGGTGGCGTTCGCGCCCGGCAGCGGCACCGACAACGTCGCCCGCTACTACGCGACGCGCCTGAGCGAGGAACTGAAGCAGCCCTTCGTCGTCGAGAACAAGCCCGGGGCCAACGGCAGCATCGCGGCCACGCAGGTGGCCCGCACGCAGCCCGACGGCTACACCCTGTTCCTGGGGTCGAACTCCACGTTGTCGGCCGCGCCGTTCCTGTTCAAGAAGCTGCCGTACGAGCCGCTCAAGGATTTCACGGCCGTCGCGCGCCTGTCCGATATCCCGTCCATGCTGGTGGTCGGCGCCGACTCGCCGATCCGCGACTTCGACCAATTCATCGGCAAGGCGCGCGCCGAGCCGGGCAGGGTGACCTGGGCCAACGCCAATACGGCCCACCTCGCCGCCGGCATGGCGCTGACCAAGCAGGCGCAGCTGGACATGATTTCGGTGCCCTACAAGAGCAGCCCCCAGGCGCTGACCGATGTGATCGGCGGCCAGGTCACGGCCATGGTCGTCGATACGTCCGCGGGCACCGCGTTCGTGCAGCAGGGCAAGGTGCGCGCGCTGGCCGTGACCACGGCCCGTCCGGTGGCGGCCATGCCCGGCGTGCCCAGCATGAGCGAGCGCTTTCCCGGCATCGACGTCTATTCCTGGCTGGGCATCGTGGGCCCCGCCGGCATGCCCGACGAGGTGGTGACCGTGGTCAACAAGGCCATCCTGAAGATCAACGCCAGCGAGGACACGGTCCGCTTCCTGCGCGAGAACGCCGGCGCCGAGCCGCCGCCGTCCTCCAGCCCGGCCGAGTTCACGCAGTTCATGCACGCGCAGCTCGAGGTGTGGCGCAAGCTGTTGCGCGACGCCAACGTGGAACCCATGTGACCCGGCAGGAGAGCCGCATGTCCGCACCCGCCTGCGTGTCCGAGTTCGTCCGCTACGACGTCGACGCGGGGGTGGCCCGCATCACGCTCGACCGGCCGGATCGCCGCAACGCCATCGACGTTCCCATGCGCGCGGCCCTGCTGGCCGCGGTCCAGGCCGCCACGGCCGACCCGGCGGTGCGCGCCGTCGTCCTGGCCGGGGCGGGCGGCCATTTCTGCAGCGGCGGCGACGTCTCGACCATGCGCGGCGCGTCCATGAGCGCCGAGCAGGGACGCGACCGGATGGCGCCGATCGGCGCCTGTGCGCGGGCCTTGCTGGAAATGCCCAAGCCGGTGATCGCCGCCGTCGACGGGATCGCCTTCGGCGGCGGCTTCGGCCTGTGCCTGTGCGCCGACCTGGTGCTGGCCACGCCAGCGGCGCGCTTTTGCCTGTCGTTCATGCGGATCGGGCTGGTGCCCGATTTCGCCGCGGCGTTCACCTTGCCGCGCCTGGTCGGCCTGCAGCGCGCGCGCTAGCTGTGAACTGTCAATAGGTTGTATTCGTCCAGGTTGAGTCTGGAGATGGGTACAGCGCGCCCGATGCCTTGGTGGGGTCGATGCCAGTTGTAGTGGTGTAGCCAGGATTTCATGGCATCGGCTCGGTGTTGGGAGTTCTGGTAGGTGTGAGCGTAAGCCCACTCACGCAAGGCCGACTGGATGAAGCGTTCGGCCTTGCCATTGGTCTGTGGGCGGTAAGGTCGGGTAAAGCGGTGCTTGATGCCCAGCTCATGGCACAGCGCGGCGAAGGCGCGGCTGCGAAAGGCCGAGCCATTGTCGGTGAGCAAGCGCTGGATGGTCACGCCCAGGCGCTGGTAGTAGGCCACTGCGTCCTTGAGGAACTGGACGGCGCTGGGGAAGCGCTCGTCGGGGTGGATGTCGGTGAAGGCCACGCGGGCGTGGTCATCGATGGCCACGAAGACGAAGTCCCAGCCGGCCCCCTCAACGGTATCGCGTCGGTTGCCCGTGACCCGGTGGCCAGGGCGCTGGATACGTCCCAGCTTCTTGATGTCGATGTGCAGCAGATCGCCGGGGGCCTGATGCTCGTAGCGCACCACCGGCTCGGCCGGCTCCAGGTCGGCCAGGTGCGACAGACCGGCGCGGGCCAGGACGCGGCTGACGGTGCTGGCTGACACGCCCAGCGCCTGGGCGATGCGCGCTTGGGTCAGCCGCTTGCGGCGCAGCTCCACGATAGCCAGCGCCTTGGCCGGCGCAATCGCTCGGGGCGAGACCGTCGGGCGCGAGGACGCATCGGCCAAGCCCGCCTGGCCCTGAGCCAGGAAGCGGCCCAGCCATTTGCGCACAGTCGGCGCGGTGACCCCATAGGCGCGGGCCGCTTCAGACACACAAACTTGATGGGCGATCAATTGCTGGACCATTTCGAGTCGACGTAGGAAGGTCAATCGGGCATGCTTATGGGTGTTCATCCGGCCGAGCTCCTTGAGTGAACTGGGGGGTTGGCGATTTCCAGTTTCTCAAATCCGGTTCGGATGAACCATGCATACAACCTATTGAATCTTCACAGCTAGCCGCCTGTGGGCGTTCCGTCACAGACACGCCCCTTGAAGGCTTCGTCCACCAGCACCAGCCAGAGGCTGCGCCGCGCGTCGGCAAAGCGCGCCGCCTGGCCGCGCAGCGGCGCGTACGCCTCTTCGTCGGCCGCCGTGCCCCAGACCCAGTAACGGCTGCCCTCCGGCGCCTGGCACAGGCGCTGCTGGAAAGTATCTGCCGAGACCAGCAGCCGCTCGCCCAGGGCCGGCTCGAACTGGACCGCGTCGTAGAGCTCCCTGCGCCAATTGTCGCGCTTGGGAATTTCGGGGTTGCTCCAGTCGTCGACCACCCACATCGGCCGGGCCGCATGGGCATACAGCTGCAGGTCGAACGGATAGGTATGCAGGGCCACCAGCGTGTCGTCCGGCCGCAGCTCGCCGCGCAGCGACAGGGCCAGCTCGCGCGAACTGCCGCGGGCGTTGAACGACGCCACGAACACCGCGGTCACGCAGATGGCCACCGCCACCAGGGCGCTGACGCGCGCCATGCGGCGCGTGGCCCGCGCCACCGCCGGGTCGCGCAAGGCGCCCATCACCACTTCGGCCAGCAGGAAGGCCAGCGGCGGCAGCACCGGCATGATGTAGCCGACCAGCTTGGACTGCGGCATGGAGAAACGCCACGATGACCGCCAGCCAGACCAGCGCCAGGCGGCGCAAGCCGTCCGGGTCGGCGTCGGCGGCCCAGAATTGCTTGCGCAGCAAGCCGCCGGCCCACAACGACCACGGCAATGCCAGGCCCGCGATGACGGGCAGGTAGAACCAGAACGGCTGCACATTGTTGAAGCCGGTCTGCGCGAAACGCTCGAAATGCTGGTGGACGAAGAAGTACTGGAAAAAGCCCGGGTAGCGTACCTGCATCAGCCAGAACCAGGGCACGGCCACCACCGCGAACGCCAGGATGGCGGGCGGCCACAGCAAGGCCCGCAGGCCGCGCCAGTCGCGCCGCCACGCCAGCCAGGCCAGCAGGATCGCGCCCGGCAGCACCAGCCCGATCAGCCCCTTGGCCAGCATGGCCAGCGCGGCGCACACGCCGGTGGCCAGCGCCATGGCGCGCCAGGCCTGCCCGCCGCGGACACGCAGCGCCGTGTCGGCGCCGGCCAGCACGCACAGCGTGATCATGCCGGCCACCAGCATATCCATGTTGGCGTACTGGGCGCCGCCGAAAAACAGCGGCAGCGTGGCCAGCACCAGCACGCAGAGCGTCGCGGACGCGGCGTCGCGATGGCGGCGCACGAACAGGTACAGCGCGACGGCGCTGGCCCAGGCGGCCAGCGCCGAGGGCAGGCGCGCCGCCCATTCGTTGACGCCGAACAGGCGGAACGACAGCTCGGCCAGCCAGTAGTACAGCGGCGGCTTGTGGAAATACGGCATGCCGTCGATGAGCGGCACCGCGAACGAGCCGTTGCGCAGCATGTCCCAGGCCACGCCGGCGTAGCGCCCTTCGTCGGGCAGCGCCAGGGGCCGCATCCAGGACAGGAAGGCCAGCCAGACGCCGACCGCGAGAAGCAGCCAGCCCGCCGCGGGCAGGGGCCAGGACCTGGCCTGGCCAGGGGAAACCGCATGGGGTTGCATGGATCGGGTAGCGAGAGTCATTGGGAACGCGCCTTGGCCGCGCGCTTGGCGCGCCCGCGGCGTTGACGGGCGATGAACAGGGGCCGGCCTTTCACTTCGTCGAAGATCCGGGCCACGTACTCGCCCACCACGCCCAGCGAAATCAGGTTGATGCCGGCAAAGAACAGCAGCGCGGTGACGATGGTGGTCCAGCCGGACACCGCGTTGCCGCTGATGAGATAGTCGGCCACCAGGTAACCGCCGTAGGACAGCGACAGCAGCGCGAACAGCACGCCGATGAGGCTGACCAGCCGCAGCGGCCAGGTGGTGAAGGCGGTCAGGCCGTCGCAGGCCAGGCGAAACAGCTTCCAGGCGCTGAAGTGGCTGGCGCCATGGCGGCGCGCTTGCGGGGTGTAGGGCACGGCCTGCGACTTGAAGCCCACCCAGGCATACAGCCCCTTCATGAAGCGGGTGCGTTCGGGCAGCGCCACCAGGGCCTCGACCACGCGGCGGTCCATCAGGCGGAAGTCGCCCGCGTGCGGCGGCACCTCGACGCCGCGCGCCGTGCTCAGCAGGCGGTAGAACGCGCGGGCGCCGACACGCTTGAACCACGGCTCGTCGTCGCGCTGGCGCCGCACCGCGTAGACCATGTCGGCGCCGTTGCGCCAGGCCGCCAGCATGTCGCCTATCAGTTCGGGCGGATGCTGCATGTCGGCGTCCAGACAGATGACGGCGTCGCCGTCCGCGGCTTCCAGGCCGGCCGTCAGGGCGGCCTCCTTGCCGAAATTGCGCGACAGCTGCACGTAGCGGATGCCCTCGACCGCGGACCATTGCGCCATCAGCTCGGCGGTATCGTCGGTGCTGCCGTCGTCGACGACGATGATTTCCCAGCTGGCACACCATTGCTCCAGGCAGGCGCGCAGGGCCGGCACCAGCACCCGCAGGTTGGCCGCCTCGTTCAGGCCCGGCACCACGCAGCTGACCTGCACGCCGGTGGCGCCGTCCCCCGCCAGCACCGCCATGCGCGCGGACTGCCCGGCGGCGGACGTGCCGGCGCCGGCAAGCAGCTGGGATCGGAATTCGGTATACATGAACACACCACGGCGAAATTGACGGGAACGGCCGCCAGTATTCGTGAAGCCCCGTCAAATTTTCATCAAATCCGCTGCCGTTGGGAGCGTTCGCCGGGCTTCGGTAAAATCGCCGCACCCCGAACGGAGAAGTACGTGCCCCAAAGTTACATTGTGCGAACAATGCGGCCGGCCGACGTGGAGGCAGTGCTGCGAGTCCAGGCCGCTGTGTACCCGGCCAGCCTGCTCGAGAGCGCCGCCCTGTTCCAGAACCGGATCGAGATCGCGCCAGCCACCTGCCAGGTCGCGCTGGACGGCCAGGATCTCATCGGTTACCTGATCGCCTATCCCTGGGACGCCGGCCTGCCGCCGGCCCTGGACCGATCGCTCGAGCGCCTGCCGGGCGCCGCCGATACCTGGTTCGTCCATGATTGCGCCGTGCTGCCCGCCGCCCAGGGCGGCGGCGTGGCCGCGGCCTTGCTGGCCGGCGGACGCGCGCAGGCGCGGCGCCTGGGCCTGCGGCGCGCCAGCCTGGTGGCGCTGGCCCAGGCCGTCGGCTACTGGCTGCGGCACGGCTACCAGCCCCTGGCGGATTCGGACGCGCTGCGCGCCAAGCTGGCCGGCTATGGCGACGGGGCCCGCTACATGGTGCGCGCCGACCTGGCCGGCTGAAATATTGAGCCCGGCGGTCAACTGGCCCACAATAGGCCATCAGCGAGACTGCCCGCCGCCCGGAAATCCGGCCAGCGGACAGGCCGGTCATGGAGCAGCCGGCCAGGCGCACGCGCCGTTGCGCCCGGCCACGGCTTTCGCGCAGCGCTAGTTCGTCCTGAGGTTTCAACCGGCCCCGGAGGGCCAAAGGCTCGCATGATTTCCCTCACGCCCGTTCAGTCGCTTCTGGCCTGCTGCCTGGTGCTGGTCGCAGGCCGCATTCTGACCACGCGCATCGGCGTGCTGTCGCGCTACAGCATTCCCGACCCCATCGTCGGCGGCCTGCTGTTCGCGGTCCTGGCCACCGCCCTGGACACCTGGGGCGGGATCCAGATCTCGCTCGAGACCAACATCAAACCCACCCTGCTGCTGATCTTCTTCGGCTGCATCGGCCTGACCGCCGACCTCAAGCTGCTGGCGCGCGGCGGGCCGCGCCTGATCGCCTTCCTGCTGGCGCTGATTCCCTTCCTGGTGCTGCAGAACGCCGTCGGCCTGGGCCTGGCCTGGCTGCTGGACATGCATCCGCTGATGGGGCTGATCGGCGGCACCATCACCCTGGTGGGCGGGCACGGCACCGGCGCCGCCTACGCGGCGCGCTTTGCCGACATCAACAATATCCAGGACGTCATGGCGCTGGCCATGACCGCCGCCACGATCGGCCTGGTGCTCGGCGGCATCATCGGCGGCCCGGTGGCCGAATGGCTGATCCGCCGGCACAAGCTGGACCCGCGCATGGCCGGCAAGGACGCCAACCAGGTACTGCCCGAAGTCGAGACCACCGCCGAGGCGCCCACCGCCACGTCGTTCATCACCTCGCTGACGGCGGTATTCGTGACGGTCGTGGTCGGCACCTACCTGGCGGGCCTGGTCGAGGACGCCCCGATCAGCCTACCGAATTTCCTGTGGTGCCTGGCCACCGGCGCGATCATCCGCAACTTCGGCGGATACGTCGGCATACGGCTGGACGACCGGGTCTCGGAAATCATCGGATCGATCTCGCTGTCGCTGTTCCTGGGCCTGACCATGATGACGCTGGACCTGTCCAGCGTGGTGCGGCTGGCCGGCCCGCTGGCGCTGATGCTGGTGGCGCAGGCGCTGGTGTGCGCGCTGTATGCCGGCTGGGCGGTGTTCCGGATGCTCAAGCGCGACTACGAGGCGGCCGTCATGGCGGCGGCGTTCTGCGGTTTCGCCATGGGCGCCACCGCGACGGCCATCGCCAATATGCAGGCGCTGACGCGGCGCCACGGCCCGGCGCCCGAATCGTTCATCGTGGTGCCGGTCACCGGCGCGTTCCTGGTCGACATCCTGAACGTGATCGTCCTGACCTCGCTGATCGCCCTGCCGTTCGTGGGAGGCATGTGACCATGTTCATCCGCTGGCTCATTCTCTCCGCCTGCCTGCTGCTGGCCGCCTGCAGCCGCGCTCCCGATACCGAGATCCTGCAGCGCGATGTCGGCCAGACCCTGGCCGCCACGTACGGCCCGGACCTGTTCGACATCGTCGCGCTGCGCCGCATGGGCTCGGCCACCGACAGCACGGCCCCGCCGGGCCAGACGCGCCGGGTGGTCTATTACGATGTGGTGCTGGGCCTGAAGAAGGACCTCACCCTGGGCGCCTGGGACCAGCCCGGCGCCGCCGCGCTGGTCAGCCTGCTGGGCGCCGGGCCGCGCAGCATCTCGGGGGTGAAATCCAGCGGCAATGCCGCCGGCGACCAGATCGTCGCCCACGCCAGCGCCATCTACCAGCGCGACGCAGAGCAATGGGTGCACGTCGCCCCGGCCAGCTTCACGGCCACCGAAGCGCCCTCGCTGGACACCGGCGCGCCGCCGCCGGTGACGCGCCAGCTGCTCCAGACGCTGGAGCAG
The DNA here is from genome assembly GCF_000306945.1 of Bordetella pertussis 18323. NCBI lineage: Bacteria > Pseudomonadati > Pseudomonadota > Betaproteobacteria > Burkholderiales > Alcaligenaceae > Bordetella > Bordetella pertussis. The sequence goes on from NC_018518.1 coordinate 3,713,132, forward strand.
ATCACGCGTTCCGTGCCCTACAGCGCCTCCAGCACCGCCCAGCACGTGGTGCAACAGGAGCTGGAGCGCTCGGTGGCGCGCATCAATGGCCGGCTTGCCCGCCTGCAAAAGGGCTACCCGCTGGCGACCGGCCCCGACAAGGGCGAGTACCTGGCGTTCGGCCAGGCGCTGGCCGCGATCGGGCGCAACGAGCAGGTGCGCGTCATTCCCCTCATTACCGGCGGCAGCGCGGACAACATGGCCATGCTGCGCAGCGGCGCGGCGGTGGCCGCCCTGTCGCAGGCCGACATCGCGCAACTGGCCTACGAGGGCAAGGGGCCGTTCGAAAGCCAGGGACCGTTCTCCGGGTTGCGCGCGCTGGGCAGCCTGTATCCGGAGCTGGTGCACATCGTGGTGCGCCAGGGCGATGGCATCGCCACGGTGGGCGCGCTGCGCGGCAAGAAGATTGCCCTGGGCCCGTCGGGCTCGGCGGTACGCACCACGCTGGAGACCGTGCTGGCAGCCCATGGGCTGCAGCCGGGGCGCGACTATGCAGTCATCGACACGCCGGCCGCCGCGGCCCTGCCGCAGCTGAGCGAAGGACGGGTCGACGCGGTGGCGCAGGTCATCGGTACGCCGGCCGCGCCCTTGCGCGCGGCGCTGACCCAGGCGCGCCTGGCGCTGCTGCCGCTGGACCGGGCTGCGATCGACAAGCTGGTGCAGGCCGATCCGACCCTGATGGCGCTGGACATCCCGGCCAACACCTACCCCAGCCAGGCCGCGGCCATCCCCACGGTGGGCATGGCGGCGCTGCTGGTCACCACGGCCGATCTGACGCGCGACGAGGCCGCGCATATGGTGGACGTGGTATACCGGGCCGGGCAGGACCTGCTGGCCGCCGGGTCCGCGCAGGGCGCGCAGGTATCCGCGGCCAACGCCGGGCGCGGATTGAGCATTCCCCTGCACGACGGCGCCGTGGAAGCCTTCGAGAAACTGGGCGCGCCGCCCCTGCCCGAGGGCAGGTAGGCGGCTGGCGCCGGGCTAGAAGAAGCTCAGTCCCACCGAAATGATGACGCCGGTCACCAGCAGCTGGATGATGCAATAGCCCATGATGTCCTTGGCCTTCAGGCCGGCAATCGCCAGCACCGGCAAGGCCCAGAACGGCTGGAGCATGTTGGTCCAGGCGTCGCCCCAGGCAACGGCCATCGCCACCCTCGGCATATCCGCGCCGAGCGCCTGCGCCGCGCTGATCACGATGGGGCTTTGCACCGCCCATTGCCCGCCGCCCGACGGAATGAAGATGTTCACGATGCCGGCGCTGATGAAGGTCCAGAACGGCAGCGTGGCGGCCGAGGCGATCGACACGAACCACTCGGACAAGGTGGCGGCCAGCCCCGAGTCCATCATGATGGCCATGATTCCCGCATAGAACGGGAACTGGATCACGATGCCCGCGCCTCCCTTGATGGCTTCGTCCAGGCTGGCCAGCAGGCGGCGCGGCGTGCCGTGCAGCAGGATGGCCAGAATCAGGAAGCTGAAGTTGATGACATTGAGGTTCAGGCCGGCGCCGCGCACGACGTAGTAGTCGAACATGTAGGCCAGCCCGCCCGCGGCGATCAGCCAGGCCAGCAGCCTGCTGTTCTCCAGGCGCGCGGCCGGACGCTTGTCGTCGTCCGAGGCCGGCACCGAGGCCTCTTCCAGGCGCGCCGGATCGACATAGACGCTTTCCTTCTCGTCGGGCAGCATCAGCCGGTTGACCAGCGGCACGAGGATGAACATCGCCACCACGATCACCAGGTTGAATACCGCGAAAATCGTATCGCCGGTGGGAATGATGCCGATCTTGTCGGCGGAGAAATGCCCCTCGGTCGCGATGGTCAGCGGAATCGAGCCGGCCAGACCGCCGTGCCAGATGATGAAGCCGGAATAGGCGCTGGCCACCAGCAGCCGGTAATCGACCCGCACCTGGCGGGCGATCTGCTTGGCGAACAGCGCGCCCACCACCAGCCCGAAGCCCCAGTTGATCCAGCTGGCGGCCAGCGACACCACGCTGACCAGGATGATCGCCCCGCCGGCGCTGGTGGCCAGGCTGGCCAGCCGCGCCAGCATCCGCTTGACCAGCGGCGTGCTGGCCAGCATGTAGCCGGTGACCAGCACCAGCAGCATCTGCATCGCGAAAGTCAGCAGCCCCCAGAAGCCGTTGCCCCACCAGCGCACGACGGCCATGGGGGTCTGGCCTTCGATGATCATGGCCGCGCCGGCGGCGACCAGCGTCAGCAGCACCACGAATACGTAAGGGTCGGGCAAATAGCGCTCAACCATTTTCACGGCTGAACGAGACATCAGTTTGAACACATCATCCTCCTGTTGGCTGGCCAGGCGCCACGGAGGTCCATGGATAATGAACGGGCGGCGCGCAAGCCATGGTCGTTGTTCGACGATAGCCCAGGCCTGGCGCGCAGGCCCGGGGATGCGCACAGACAGCACCCGGCCGTCCGCACGCGGCGCATCCTAACATGCCGCGCGTGCCGGCCCCGCGGCCGGCTCAGTAGTAGAAAGAGTTGAAGGTAATGTATGCCTTGTAGGCGATCGTCGCGAGCGCGGCGATCAGGCCGATGCCCAGCAGGCCCAGGCCAAGGTTGCGGTCGCGCAGGCCGAAGCCCACGATCATCAAGGCGACGGCCGCCGCGATGATGATCAGCATCGTGTTCGTATCCGGGTGCATGCTTTTGTTCTCCCTGGTTGACCTGGCCGCGGCCGCCCCGCGACGATGCGGCCCGCGCGCGCCACCGGCGCCTCCCCAAAACGGCAACCCCGCCCCATCTTAGCTGCCGTGCCTGCCTTGCGGACTCTACCGCATGGCGCAGGCTTGCGCCAAATCAACGGCGACGGCCCGCCCGCGCCACAAGACGCAGCACGCGCTCGCGCAAAGGTAGAAAAAAGGAAGCGGAAATGAAGAAGGGCCGGTGCTTTTGCAAGCGACCGGCCCTTCTGGGATGCTGGTGGGTGGTACAAGTTTCGAACTTGTGACCCCTGCCGTGTGAAGGCAGTGCTCTACCACTGAGCTAACCACCCCGAAAGAGGCGAAATTCTAGCACGAAAAAAACATTGTGTGCAAACGACCGCCCGCAGGCTCAGCCAGGCTGCCCGGATTCCGCGGGCAGCGGCTCGATCGCGCGCCAGGCGCAGGCCCCGCCGACCGCCTTGTCCAGCGCCTGCAGATAGGCCGCATGCTCGGCCAATTCCGCTTCGCTGGCGGCCAGCACGGTCAGCACCGAGGCATCGAACTTGCCCAGCACCAACGCGCCGTTGGCGTTCGCGCCCTGGTCATCGACGTCGATCAGCAAGGCGTCCTGGCCGCGCGTCATCGCCAGCCAGACCTCGGCCAGCAGCTGCGAGTCGAGCAAGGCGCCGTGCAGGGTCCGGTGGGCGTTGGAGATGCCGTAGCGGTCGCACAGCGCGTCGAGCGAGTTGCGCTTGCCGGGGTGCAGGCTGCGCGCATGCAGCAGCGAATCGACAATGTTCTCGCAGTGGGTGTTCAGCGGATCGCGGCCGATGCGCTGCAGCTCGGCGTTGAAGAACTTGACGTCGAACGCGGCGTTGTGGGCGATCAGCTCGGCGTCGGCGATGAAAGCCAGGAATTGCTCGGCCACTTCGGCAAAGCGCGGCTTGTCGGCCAGGAACTCGGTGGTCAGGCCGTGCACCGCCAGCGCCTCGGGGTCGCTGTCGCGGTCGGGGTTCAGGTAGAGGTGCAGATTGTTGCCCGTGACCATCCGGTTGACGATCTCGACGCAACCGATTTCGACGATGCGATGGCCCTGGGCCGGGTCCAGGCCGGTGGTTTCCGTATCGAAAATGATCTGGCGCATAAGCGGTGCTACTCCGAGGCGGGCGGCACGACGGCCGGCCCGGTATGGCTGGCGCCGGTGCGCTGCCCTTGCGGGCGCGCCGCGGCGATCATCGAATACGCCACCGGCACCACGAACAAAGTCAGTAGTGTACCCAGCATCAGCCCGCCGACCAGCACCCAGCCGATCTGCTGGCGCGATTCGGCGCCCGCGCCCTGCGCCAGCGCCAGCGGCACGGTGCCCAGCACCATGGCGCCGGTCGTCATCAGGATGGGACGCAGGCGCAGCACGCTGGCCTCGACCACGGCCTCGTGCATGGCCTTGCCCTGGTCGCGCAGCTGGTTGGCGAATTCGACGATCAGGATGCCGTGCTTGGTGATCAGCCCCACCAGGGTGATCAGGCCGATCTGGCTGTAGATGGACAGCGTGCCGCCGGTCAGCCACAGCGCCAGCAACGCCCCGGTCATCGACAGCGGCACCGACAGCATGATGATGAAGGGATTGCGCCAGCTCTCGAACTGGGCCGCCAGCACCAGGTAGATGAAGGCCAGCGCCATGGCAAACACCAGGTAGATGCTGCCCGACGAGTCGCGGAACTCGCGCGACTGGCCATCGAGGTCGGTGATCACCGTATTGGGCAGCACGTCGCGCGCCACCCGGTGCATGTGGTCGAGCACTTCGCCCAGCGCATAGCCCGGCGCCACCGCCGCGTCGACCTTGACCGCGCGCAAGCGGTTGAAGTGGTTGAGCGACTGCGGCGACACGCTTTCGCGCACCGACAGCAGGTTGTCCAGCTGCACCATGCTGCCATCGCGCGCCCGCACGTAAATGCCCGAGATGTCGGTGGGCGTGGCGCGGTCGCCCTGCACCACCTGCACGATCACGTCGTACTGTTCGCCCTGGTCCTTGTAGCGCGTAACCTGCCGCCCCCCCAGCATGGATTCCAGGGTGCGCCCGACCACTTCGACGCTGGCCCCCACGTCGGCCATCTTGTCGCGATCGACGTGCACGCGCAGTTCGGGGGTGTTCAGGCGCAGGTCGGTATCGATGTTCTGCAGGCCGGGATAGTCGCGCAGCGCATTGGTGAACACGCCGACCAGCTTGGCCAGCTCGGGATACGAGGCCTGGCTCATGATGATGAATTCCACCGGCTTGGAACGGGCCGACTGCCCCAGCGAGGGCGGATTGGTCGGGAACGCCCGCACGCCCGGCAGCGACGCGAACTTGGGCTGCAGCTCCTGGGCGATCTGCTGCTGGCGCCGGGTGCGCTCCTCCCAGGGCGTCAGGCGCAGGATGGCCGTGCCGTCGGTGACCGTCGGAAAGCCCACCGTCACCTGGGCGGTGGCGGCCTCCGGGATGGCGGCGTAGAACTGTTCGATACCCAGCATGCTGTCGAGCGTGTAGTTCAGCGTGGCGCCTTCGGGCGCACTGACGATGCCGAACACGACGCCGCGGTCCTCGATCGGGGCCAGTTCGCTCTTGACCACCGAGAACAGCACCCCGCTGGCGGCCGCCACCACGGCGCCCACGCCCACCACCGTCCAGCGATGGCGCAAGGCCAGCTCCAGCGCGCGCCGGTAGCCGCGCCCCAGCGCTTCCAGCCAGCCCTCGATCAGGTTGTACCAGCGATTGTGGCTGTACTGGTGCCGCAGCAGCACCGAGCACATCATGGGGGTAAGCGTCAGCGCCACGAAGCCCGACACCAGCACGGCGCCCGCCAGCGCCAGCGCGAATTCGATGAACAGCCGCCCGGTGCGGCCGGTGGCGAACGCCAGCGGCGCGTACACCGTGACCAGGGTCAGGGTCATCGCCACCACCGCGAAGCCGATCTCGCGCGACCCCTGGAACGCCGCCTGCTTGCGCGGCATGCCTTCCTCGATGTGCCGGAAGATGTTCTCCAGCACCACGATGGCGTCGTCGACCACCAGCCCGATGGCCAGCACCATCGCGAGCAGGGTCAGGGTGTTGATCGAAAAGCCGAACAGGTACATCAGGGCGCAGGCGCCCACCAGCGATACCGGGATGGTGACGATGGGGATGATGCTGGCGCGCAGGTTGCGCAGGAAGAAGAAGATCACCAGCACCACCAGGATGATGGCTTCGCCGATGGTCTTGAACACCGAGTCGATCGAGCGCTCGATGAACACCGACGAGTCATAGGCGATGTTCAGCTTCATTCCGGCCGGCAGGCTCTGGTTGAGCTGCACGATCTCGGCGCGCACCGCCTTGGAGAGCTCCAGCGGATTGGCGGTGGACTGGCGCGTCAGGCCGATATTGATGGCCGAACGCCCGTTGTAGCGCGACAGCACGCGATCATTGGCCGCGCCGATCTCCACCTTGGCCACGTCGCGCAGGCGCACCGGATAGCTGTGAAGATTCAATAGGTTGTATGCATGGTTCATCCGAACCGGATTTGAGAAACTGGAAATCGCCAACCCCCCAGTTCACTCAAGGAGCCCGGCCGGATGAACACCCATAAGCATGCCCGATTGACCTTCCTACGTCGACTCGAAATGGTCCAGCAATTGATCGCCCATCAAGTTTGTGTGCCTGAAGCGGCCCGCGCCTATGGGGTCACCGCGCCGACTGTGCGCAAATGGCTGGGCCGCTTCCTGGCTCAGGGCCAGGCGGGCTTGGCCGATGCGTCCTCGCGCCCGACGGTCTCGCCCCGAGCGATTGCGCCGGCCAAGGCGCTGGCTATCGTGGAGCTGCGCCGCAAGCGGCTGACCCAAGCGCGCATCGCCCAGGCGCTGGGCGTGTCAGCCAGCACCGTCAGCCGCGTCCTGGCCCGCGCCGGTCTGTCGCACCTGGCCGACCTGGAGCCGGCCGAGCCGGTGGTGCGCTACGAGCATCAGGCCCCCGGCGATCTGCTGCACATCGACATCAAGAAGCTGGGACGTATCCAGCGCCCTGGCCACCGGGTCACGGGCAACCGACGCGATACCGTTGAGGGGGCCGGCTGGGACTTCGTCTTCGTGGCCATCGATGACCACGCCCGCGTGGCCTTCACCGACATCCACCCCGACGAGCGCTTCCCCAGCGCCGTCCAGTTCCTCAAGGACGCAGTGGCCTACTACCAGCGCCTGGGCGTGACCATCCAGCGCTTGCTCACCGACAATGGCTCGGCCTTTCGCAGCCGCGCCTTCGCCGCGCTGTGCCATGAGCTGGGCATCAAGCACCGCTTTACCCGACCTTACCGCCCACAGACCAATGGCAAGGCCGAACGCTTCATCCAGTCGGCCTTGCGTGAGTGGGCTTACGCTCACACCTACCAGAACTCCCAACACCGAGCCGATGCCATGAAATCCTGGCTACACCACTACAACTGGCATCGACCCCACCAAGGCATCGGGCGCGCTGTACCCATCTCCAGACTCAACCTGGACGAATACAACCTATTGACAGTTCACAGCTAGGAGGTGACATGGGAAAGATTTGCCTCTGGATGGGAGAAAGCGGCCGGCCGGGCTTGCCGTGCCGGCGCATTGGTGTCACTCTACGCATAGATATCGGTACAGTACCGGTACACTTTTTCATGTCACTTTAATCACTGGCCTGGTAAAACCACCATGACAGTTGCGACTTCTTGCACGCCGCCCACCGAGTCGTAGACCATGCAGGCGCCGTCGAGCACCCGCATCGAGCGCTCGACCTCGATGGTGAAGTCCACGTGCCCCGGGGTGTCGATGATGTTGATGCGGTGTTCGGGATAATTGCCGGCCATGCCGCGCCAGAACGCCGTGGTGGCGGCCGACGTGATGGTGATGCCGCGCCCCTGCTCCTGCTCCATCCAGTCCATGGTCGCCGCGCCTTCGTGCACCTCGCCCAGCTTGTGGGTGATGCCGGTGTAGAAAAGGATGCGCTCGGTGGTGGTGGCCTTGCCCGCGTCGATATGGGCGCTGATGCCGATGTTGCGGTAGCGTTCGATGCTCGTCCTGCGAGTCATGATGGCCTCTTGATGGCAAGGGATCGTGGTTTTTCCACGCGTCGCGGAGGTCGTCCGCGCCGCCTTGCGCACCTGCGCTGCAATCGGCTGTGGCTGGATCTGGCGCCGATGCGCTATTGCAGACAATACTACGACTGGCGCCGCCCATGGCAGATATCCCTGGCGTCGCCGGGGTGGCTTGCCGCAAGGCGCGGGACATCTCCCGCGCCTGTCCCGTCCTGTCGCCGGAGGTGCCTGTCCCCGCCGGGACAGGCACCCGGGCCCAGGAAAACCCCCACGCTGCGCCCGCTGTGCGGGCGTGCCTGTCCCCGCCGGGACAGGCACACTGTCGTACGCCATCGACGACAGGCCGAAAAAAAGCCCCGCGGCCTGCGGCCGGCGGGGCGTGTACGGCGCCGGGACTGCCGGCGCTATTTCTTGTCCTTGTCTTCCTTGACCCGGTACACCAGCACGGCCGTGTGGGCCAGCGACAGCACCTTGGCGGTCACGCTGCCCAGCAGCAGGCGCGACAGGCCGCTGCGGCCGTGGCTGCCGATGAAGATCAGGTCGCAGCCGGCCTCGCCGGCGGCCTGGACGATGCCGTCGGCCACGTTGAAATTGGACACCGCGCGCGACTCGGCCTTGACCCCGGCGGTTTCGGCCCGGTCGAGGATCAGCTTGAGGTATTTCTCAGCCTGTTCGGCCGAGGCCTTTTCGTAGTCTTCGTCGGTAATGGCGTAGGCGGCGGCCATGCCATCGAACCCGATGGTGGCGGCAAACGGCTGCGTGACATGCAGCGCGACGACTTCGGCGCCGGTGGAGCGGGCAAAGCAGATGCCCGCATTGGCTGCTTGCGCGGACAGCGGGGAACCGTCCGTGGGAATCAGGATCTTCTTGAACATGCTGCCTGCTCCTGTCTGGTAAGAGACTCCATGCTAACGGAAAACCACCCGCCGACGCACCCCGGGGGAGACCCGCCCTTGACCCGCGTCAACCCAGTTGCTGGGCGGCCGCGAACAGGTTGGTGCAACGGGTGCCGGTACGGCAGTAGGCGAGCACAGGGCCCGGCATCGTGCGCAACAGCTCGGCGAAGCGCGCGACGTCGGCGGCGGTCATCGCGCTGCCGACCACCGGCTGGTACTCGACCTGCAAACCCAGCGCCTGGGCGGCCTGCGACACATCGGCGGCGGTCGGCTGGTCGGGGCCGCCTTCGAAATCGGGCCGGTTGATGATGACGCTCTTGTAACCCGCGGCGGCCACATCAGCCATGTCGGCCGGCCCCAGCTGGGGCGCGACGGCGAAATTCTCGGTAAGGGGCTTGATAGCGGCGGACATGGTTGCAACCTCGAATGGTGAAACGCCGGACAGGCGGGATCTGTGGAAAGTATATTCAGTTCTGCGGATCGGCGTATGCCCGGCGCGGCTTCGTCGGCCCTATTGCGCCATCACCGCGGCGATCGATTGCCAGATGCCCGGCGTATCGACCATGGCGACCGAGAACCGCAGCATGGTCGACGGCGCGCCGCTGGGCGAGAACAGGGTGCCCGGCGCCAGCAGCATGCCGCGCTCGGCCGCGTTGCGCGCCACCGGCTCGGAATCGCGGCCGCAGTCGGCCCAGACGAACATGCCGGCGTGCGGCTCGTGCGGGACGGACAGCCCGAGCTGCTGCAGGGCCTGGATGCTGCGCAGGCGCGCTTCGTTGACGCGCGCGCGCACGCGCTCGATGTGGCGCTGGTATTGCCCTTCGACCAGCACCCGGTGCACCACCCGCTCGCCCAGCTCCGGCGAGGTCAGCCCGGCCAGCATTTTCAGGTCGGTCAGGCGCTGCAGCGTCTCGGCCCCGGCCGCGATATAGCCCACGCGCAGACTGGCCGCCAGCATCTTGGAAAAGCCGCCCACCAGGATCACGCGCTCGAGGCGGTCGAGCGCGGCCAGCTTCATGGCGCCGCCCGGGTGCAGGTCGGCATAGGTGTCGTCCTCGACCACCATGAAATCATGGCGCTCGGCCAGGCGCAGGATGTCGTAGGCCGCGCCGGCCGACAAGGTATGGCCGGTGGGATTGTGGACCGCGCCGTTGATGATGTACAGGCGCGGCTTGTGCTCGGCCGCCAGGCGGTCGAGCATGGCCAGGTCCGGGCCATCGGGGCCGCGCGGCACCCCGACGGGACGCGCGCCGAATGCAGCCAGGCGCCCGAAGATGACGAACCACGCCGGGTCTTCGACCAGCACCGTGTCGCCTGGCTTGATCAGATGGCGCGCCACGATGTCCAGGCCATGCGTCACGCCATTGGTGGTGAGCAGATTGCGCTCCGGATGGGCCGGCACGCCATCGGCCTGCAGCATGGAAGCCAGCTGCTGGCGCAGCGGCGCGTAGCCTTGCGGGCTGCCGTACGACACCAGGTTGCCGCGCACCGTGCGGCCCACCGCCCGCACCGCCGCGGCCACCATGTCGGGGTCGAGCCACTCGGGCGGCAGCAGGCCGGCGCCGCCCGGCATGCCGGCGGCGGTTTCGCGGAACATGTTGCGCAGCAGCCAGCTCACGTCCACCCGCACCGGGGTTTCGGGCGCGGCCTGCGGCACCCGTGCGCTCGCCAGGGCGGTCAGGGAGGCGCTGCGGGCCCGCACGAAGAATCCGGCGCCGTGCCGGGATTGCACCAGCCCGCGCGCCACCAGCCGGTCATAGGCCTCGACCACGGTGAAGCGGCTGACACCGCTTTGCTCGGCCATCCGACGTATGGACGGCAGCCGGGTGCCCGGCCGCAGGCCGTGCTCGTCGATGCGCCGCGCCAGGTCATCGGCCAGTTGCGTCACCAGGGTGGCATCGGCCTGCCGCACCGGCTGCCACCCGGCGCCGGAGGGGGAAGAGCAGTCCGAGACGGTCTGGCGCCAGGCCAACAAGTATGGCGTGCCGCGCATCGCCTTCGTCAACAAGATGGACCGTGTCGGGGCCGACTTCTTCCGCGTGCAGCGCCAGATCGTCGAGCGCCTCAAGGGCGACGCCGTGCCGATACAGATCCCGGTCGGCGCCGAGGACCATTTCGAGGGAGTGGTGGACCTGGTCAAGATGAAGGCCATCATCTGGGACGACGCCAGCCAGGGCGTGCGTTTCGAATACCGCGACATTCCGCCCGAGCTCCAGGCGCAGGCCGAGCAGTGGCGCGAGAAAATGATCGAAAAGGCGGCCGAGGCCAACGAAGCCCTGCTCGAAAAATACCTGTCGGGCCAGCCGCTGAGCGAGGACGAAATCAAGAGCGGTCTGCGCGCCCGCACCGTCGCCAACGAGATCGTGCCCATGCTGTGCGGCAGCGCATTCAAGAACAAGGGCGTGCAGGCCATGCTGGACGCGGTCATCGACTACCTGCCCTCGCCGGCGGACGTGCCGGCCATCATCGGCCACGACGAGCGCGACCGCGAGATCGAGCGCCATCCCGCCGACGACGAGCCGTTCTCGGCGCTGGCGTTCAAGATCATGACCGACCCCTTCGTGGGCCAGCTGGTTTTCTTCCGGGTCTACTCGGGCGTGGTCAAGTCGGGCGATTCGGTGCTCAACCCGCTCAAGAGCAGGAAAGAGCGGCTGGGCCGCATCCTGCAGATGCACGCCAACGAACGGCGCGAAATCAGCGAGGTCTACGCCGGCGACATCGCCGCCGCGGTCGGCATCAAGGAAATCACCACCGGCGACACGCTGACCGACCCGGCGCACGTCATTATCCTCGAGCGCATGACCTTCCCCGAACCGGTGATTTCGCAGGCCGTCGAGCCCCGCACCAAGGCCGACCAGGAAAAAATGGGCATTGCGCTCAACCGGCTGGCGCAGGAGGATCCGTCGTTCCGGGTGCGGACCGACGAGGAGTCCGGCCAGACCATTATTTCGGGCATGGGCGAGCTGCACCTGGAAATCCTGGTCGATCGCATGAAGCGCGAGTTCGGGGTCGAGGCCAACGTGGGCAAGCCCCAGGTCGCCTACCGCGAGACCATCCGGTCCACCGTCACCGACGTCGAGGGCAAGTTCGTCAAGCAGTCGGGCGGGCGCGGCCAGTACGGTCATGTGGTGCTCAAGCTGGAGCCGCAGGAGCAGGGCAAGGGCTACGAGTTCGTCGACGCCATCAAGGGCGGCGTGGTGCCGCGCGAGTTCATCCCCGCGGTCGACCGCGGGGTGCGCGAGACGCTGAACACCGGCGTGCTGGCGGGCTATCCGGTGGTCGACGTCAAGGTCACGCTGGTGTTCGGCTCGTACCACGACGTGGACTCGAACGAGAATGCGTTCCGCATGGCGGCGTCGATGGCCTTCAAGGAGGGCATGCGGCGCGCCAAGCCGGTGCTGCTCGAACCCATGATGCACGTGGAGATCGAGACGCCGGAGGATTTCACGGGCAACGTGATGGGCGACCTGTCGTCGCGGCGCGGCATGGTGCAGGGCATGGAGGACATCGCCGGCGGAGGCGGCAAGCTGGTGCGCGCCGAGGTGCCCCTGGCCGAGATGTTCGGCTACTCCACGTCGCTGCGTTCGCTGACGCAGGGGCGCGCCACCTACAGCATGGAGTTCAAGCATTACGCCGAGGCGCCGCGCCAGGTGGCCGAGCAGATCATCGCTGCCCGCGGTTCGGGGGCGGCGGCGCGGGGCTAGGGCGGCGGCTGCGCGACGACCCGCTTGTCGTCGCGGGCCGCGATGCGCTTTTCCAGGCGGCGCAGCGCCGCCAGGACGAACAGGGCGATCAGCGTGCTGGCCAGCGCGGTGGCCTCGCGCCCCATGCCGGCGGCCACGCCGATTGCGGCGGTCAGCCAGATGCCGGCCGAGGTGGTCAGGCCGCGGATCTCGCCCTCGTTGCCCAGCTTGATGATGACGCCCGCGCCCAGGAAGCCGATGCCGGCGATCACGCCCTGCAGCACGCGGCTGAGGTCGCCGACCTCCATGCCGCCTTGCAGCGGCACCAGGACGAACAGCGCCGCGCCCAGGGCCACCAGCATGTGGGTGCGCAGCCCGGCCGCCTTGCCGCTGCGCTCCCGCTCGTAGCCCAGCAGCCCGCCCAGCGCCACCGCCATGCCCAGGCGCAGTACGATGCGGGTGGCCTCGGCGACATCCGGAATGTCGGCGAATTCGTTGCGCACGGTGGTCCAGATTTCCATCCAGACAGTGTCCATGGCTGCGTGCTCCCGGAAAAGGGAATTCCAGCATAGCAGGGCCACGCGGCGCTGTGCACGGCGGCCGGGGGTCGTTATGATCGGCAAACCCGCCTGCGTTGGAGACGCCGATGGACTATCTTGTTTCGCTGGCCCAGCAACCCGCCGCCTGGGCAGCCCTGGCTACCCTCATCGCCATGGAAGTCGTGCTGGGCATCGACAACCTCATATTCATCTCCATACTCACCAACAAGCTGCCGCCCCAGCACCAGACCAAGGCGCGGCGCATCGGGATCGGCATGGCGCTGATCCTGCGGCTGGCGCTGCTGGGCACGGTGGCGTTCATCGTGCAGCTGACGCAGCCGGTGTTCGAACTGTTCGGCCACGGGTTTTCGTGGCGCGACGTCATCCTGGTGGCCGGCGGCCTGTTCCTGGTGTGGAAGGCCACCAAGGAAATCCACCACCATGTCGATCCCAACCCGGGCGACGACATGTTCGGCGGCAAGGCCGCCACGCTCGGCTTTGCCGCGGCGGTGGCGCAGATCCTGATGCTGGATCTGGTGTTCTCGATCGACAGCATCATCACCGCCGTGGGCATGACCGAGCACATTCCCATCATGTTCGTGGCGGTGATCGTCGCGGTGGCCGTCATGCTGCTGGCGGCCGAGCCGCTGGCGCGCTTCATCGAACGCAATCCGACCGTGGTCATGCTGGCGCTGGCCTTCCTGATGATGATAGGCATGACGCTGATTGCCGAAGGGTTCGGCGCGCATGTGCCCAAGGGCTATATCTACGCCGCGATGGCGTTCTCGGCCCTGGTCGAGGGGCTGAACATGATGGCGCGCCGCGCCCGCGAAGGGCGTGGCGCGGGGGCCGCCGGCGGATGACGCCGCGGCCGCGCGGCGGCAATACCTGCGATGTATCGGCCGACCCAAATATAGTATTTCCGCGGCGCGCCCTTCTTGCCTAGGATGTTCGCAAAGAACATCCTGGGCAGGAGTCGTGATGCAAGAAGGCAATACAGGAAAGCGCATGGCCGGGCGCCCCGCGCGCGCCGGAGCGGGGCATGGCGGAGGCGGCGCATGAGCGGCCCCTTGGAGGGCGTACGCATCCTCGACGTCACGACCGTGTTGATGGGGCCGTACGCGACGCAGATACTGGGCGACCTGGGCGCCGACGTCATCAAGGTCGAACCGCCCGCCGGCGACAATGTGCGCGGTATCGGGCCCGGCCGCCACGCGGACATGGGCGGCATCTTCCTGCACGCCAACCGCAGCAAGCGCAGCATTGCCCTGGACCTGAAAAACCCCGCCGGCCGGGAGGCGCTGCTCAAGGTGGCCGCCACCTGCGACGTGCTGGTCTACAACGTGCGTCCCCAGGCGATGGCGCGGTTGGGGCTGTCGTACGCCGAAGTGGCGCAGGCCAATCCGTCGATCCTGTATGTCGGCATGTACGGCTACGACCAGCGCGGCCCCTACGCCGCCCGGGCGGCCTATGACGACCTGATCCAGGGGGCCGTGGGGATTCCGTCGCTGTCGGTCGAGGCGGGCAGCGACATACCGCGCTACGCGCCCAGCGCCATGGTCGACCGCATCGTCGGCATCAGCGCCGCCAACGCCGTCACCGCCGGCCTGTACCACCGCGCCCGCACGGGCCAGGGGCAGGCCATCGACGTGCCCATGTTCGAGACCATGGCGCACCTTATCCTGGGCGACCACATGATGGGCCAGACCTTCGAGCCGCCCCTGGGGCCGCCCGGCTATCCGCGCATCCTGAACGCCGACCGGCGGCCCTACGCCACCCGAAACGGCCACATCTGCGTCCTGCTCTATGCGGACAAGCACTGGAAGGCGTTCTTCGAGCTCATCGGCCAGCCTGGCCGCGACGCGGCCGACCCGCGGTTTCGCGACATCGGCACCCGCACCCAGCACATCCACGCCATTTATCGCCTGGTGTCGGACGCCATCGCCAGCCGCACCACCGAGGAGTGGCTGGCCGCGTTCGAGGCCGCCGATATCCCGGCCATGCCCGTGCACACCATGGCCTCGCTGCTGCGCGACCCGCATCTGGAGGCCATCGGTTTCTTCGGCATGGTGGACCATCCCAGCGAAGGCGCGGTGCGCATGATGGCGGTGCCGTCGCGGTGGTCCGGCACGCCGCCCCAGCCGCGCGGCCATGCGCCGCGCCTGGGCGAACACAGCGTCGACGTGCTGAAAGAAGCGGGATACGACGACGAGGCCATTGCCGCGCTGGTGCGGAACGGGGCGGCCATCGCCGCGGCCCGCCAGCTTCCGGAGGGAACCGATCATGACTGATTTCCTGCGCCACGAACGGCACGGCGGCGTGCTGCTGTTGACCATGGACCGCGAACGCACCCGCAACGCCCTGTCCGATGCCGACGCGGTCGAGGCGCTGGTCCAGGCCTGCGCGCGGATCGGCGCCGACCTGTCGGTGCGGGCCGTGGTGCTGACAGGCTCGCATGGCGTGTTCTCGTCCGGCGGCAATCTCAAGACGCTGTCCGATACGGTGGGCGCCGGGCTGGGCGAGCCGGTGCACAGCCTCCAGGCCTATCGCAGCGGCATCCAGCGTATCCCGCTGGCGCTGTACAACCTGGAGGTCCCGACCATTGCCGCGGTCAATGGGCCGGCCATCGGCGCCGGCTGCGACCTGGCCTGCATGTGCGATATCCGGCTGGCCGCCCGCCAAGCCAGCTTTGCCGAGAGTTTCGTCAAGCTGGGCCTGACGCCGGGCGACGGCGGCGCCTGGCTGTTGCCGCGCATCGTCGGCATGTCGCGCGCTTGCGAGCTGGCGTTCACGGGCCGCAGCATCGACGCCGCGCGCGCCCGCGAACTGGGGTTGGTCTCGGAGGTGTTCGACGCCGACGCGCTGCTGCCGGCGGCGCTGGCGCTGGCCCAGGAGATTGCCCAGCATTCCGGCCATGCGCTGCGCCTGACCAAGCGGCTGTTGCGCGAGGGCCAGCATACGCGGCTGGATACCTTGCTGGAGCTGTCGGCGGGCTTCCAGGCGCTGGCGCATCACACGCAGGAGCATGCCGGCGCGCTCGACGCCCATCTGAGCCGCAAGCGAGGCTGACGCGGCTGCGCGCCGGCCTTGCGGCCGCCGCGGCATCCGACAAGCACCAACAGAACGGAGACGACCATGCATTCCAGGACCCTGGCCCTTGCGCTATTGTTCGTCGCGGCGTTGGCGCAGGGTGGCAGCGCCCGCGCGGCGTCCGACTATCCCGCGCATCCGGTGAAGATCATCGTGTCCCTGCCGCCGGGCAGCGGCGCGGACACGACCGCGCGGTTCCTGTCCAAGCATCTGGCGGAGCGTTTCAAGCAGCCTTTCGTGGTGGAAAACCGGCCCGGCGGCAACAGCTTCATTGCCGCCCAGGCCGTGGCTACCGCGCCGCCCGATGGCTACACCCTGTTCGTCGCCAGCAATTCGCCCATGACGACCAACGCGGCTGTCTTCAAGAACCTGCCCTACGACGCGGTCAAGGACTTTGCCCCGGTCGCGCCGATCGCGCGCTTTCCGATGGCCCTGGTCGTGCCGGCCAATTCGCCCTACCGCAGCGTTGCCGATCTGGTGGCCGCCGCGCGGGCGGCGCCCGGCCAGCTGAACTTTGCCAGCGGCACCGCGACCTACCAGGTCGTGCTGGAGCTGTTTCACGAGCAGAACGGAATCAAGGCCACCCACGTGCCGTACAAGGGTACGTCGGCCGCGCTGGCCGACGTGGCCGGGGGCGTCGTGCAATACAGCGTGGCCGACGTCAGCGCCGCCTTGCCGTTGATCCGCGGCGGCAAATTGCGGCCGCTGGCGGTGACCAGCACACGGCGCATCAAGGACCTGCCCGACGTTCCCACCATGCAGGAAAGCGGCAACAAGGGGTTCGAAGCCTATGCCTGGACCGCCGCCTTCTTTCCCGCGAAGGTCGATCCGGCCATCGTCGCGCGCGTGTCCGACGCCGTCCAGGCGCTGGTGCGCAGCCAGGAAGGCAAGGCGTTCATGGAGCAATTGGGCGGCGAGCCCTTCGTCGGCGGCCCCGATACCCTGGCGGCGTTCCAGCGCGACGAGCTGGCGTCCATGCGGCGCATCGCCAAACTGGCCAATATCCAGCAGGAATAGCGATCGGGGCTCAGCGCGCCTGGCCGGCGGCCGGCTCGGTCTGCATCAGGCGGCACGCCATGTCGACGAAGTTGGCGGTGGTCGGCGTGGCGTTGTCGGGATGCACGGCCAGGGCGATGCCGACCTTGATGGTTTCGGCCAGTTGCGGCACATTGACCAGCCGCACGCCGCTGCCGGCCTGCCGGCATGCCACCTTGGGCACGATGGCCAGGCCCAGCCCGCTTTCCACCAGGCTCAGGATGGTCTGCACCTGGATCGCCTCCTGCGCGATGTGAGGCACCACGCCATACTGTTGAAACGCGTACATGATCAACGCGTGCATGCCCGGCACGTGCGTGCGCGAATAGCCGATGAACGGTTCGTCCGCCAGCTCGTCGAGCGCGACGTCGTCGCGCTGCGCGTAGCGGCTACCGGCCGGCACCGCCAGCATCAGATGATCGGCCTGCAGCAGCGTGATGCGGGCCGTCGACGGTTCCAGCACCGGAAAGCGCACCAACGCGACGTCCAGGGTGTGCGCATCCAGGCGGCGCAGCAGGTCCACCGTGGTGGACTCCTCGATGACCAGGTCCACGCGCGGGTAGTCCTTGCGGAACGCCGACAGCAGCTGCGGCATCAGCGAGTAGATCGACGAGCCGACAAAGCCCACCTTGAGCATGCCCTGCTTGCCGCTGGCGCCTTCCTGGGCAGCGCGCTGGATTTCATCGGCGTAGAACAGCGTGGCGCGCGCATAGCGCAATACCACCTCGGCCGCCGGCGTGGGTTGCAGGCCCGCGGGCAGCCGCTCGAACAGCTGTACGCCCAGTTCCTGTTCCAGTTTCTTGATCGCGGTGGAAAGGGGCGGTTGCGCCATATGAAGCCGCTCGGCCGCCCGATGGAAATTGAGCGTTTCGGACAGGACCAACAATTGCTTGAGCTGGCGTAGCTCCACGGCGCGCCTCCAGTGATGCGCCGGGCTGGCGATATGCACGATGTATTGCCCGGTCCACATCTAATATTAGACCGTGATATGGGCTGCGTGTAGATTGTCGTGATGCCCGCGCAGCCGCGCGGGCCATGGGTTTCACGGCATCTTCAAGAACCGGCGCGCGTGCGCGGTGCCGTGCCGCCGCACGTATGGGAGCCATCTTGGGCACGATCATCGAGGCGCTGCAGCTCGCCGCCATTCCCGCGCACGACGAGGCCCTGCGTCCGGCCGTGCGCGCCTTCCTGGACGAGGCGCTGCGGGAAATGCCGGCGGATCGGCGGGCGCGCTCCTGGATGGGGCATGACGCCGAATTCAGCCGCGCGCTGGCGCGGCAGGGCTGGCTGGGCCTGACGCTGCCCGTCGAGTACGGCGGCGCGGGCCGCAGCAATTTCGCGCGCTTCGTGCTTAGCGAAGAACTGCTGGCCGTCGGCGCGCCGGTGTCGGCGCACTGGATCGCCGATCGCCAGACCGCGCCATTGATCCTGCGCTTCGGTTCGCCGGCGCAGCGCGCGTTCTACCTGCCCAGGATCATCCGCGGCGAGGCCTTCTTCGCCATCGGCATGAGCGAACCCGACACCGGGTCGGACCTGGCCAGCGTGCGCACGCGCGCCACGCCCGTCGCCGACGGCTGGTTGCTGAACGGACGCAAGATCTGGACGACGAACGCCCACCGTTCGCACTACATGTGCGCGCTGGTGCGCACCTCCGGCGCGCCGGAAGATCGCCACCGCGGGCTGTCGCAGATGATCTTCGACCTTGCCCTGCCGGGCATCGAGATCCGGCCCATCCGCGACATCGCCGGCGATGCGCATTTCTGCGAGGTGCTGTTCGACAACGTGCTGCTGCCGCACGATGCGCTGGTGGGCGAGGAAGGCAGCGGCTGGCGGCAGGTGATGGCCGAGCTGGCGCTCGAACGCAGCGGTCCGGAGCGCATCTACTCCAGCATGGTCCTGCTCGATGGCTGGCTGGCCCATCTGCGTTGCGACGCCGCGCCCCAGCGGGCGCAGGTCTGCCTGGCGGGCCGCCTGGCCGCGCGGCTCGCGGTGCTGCGCTCGATGTCGCTGGCGGTATCGCAGCGGCTGGAGCAGGGCGCCGACGCCAGTCTCGCCGCCGTATTGGTGAAAGACCTGGGCACCGAGTTCGAGCAGGCGGTTCCCGAGCTGATAGGGCAGGCGCTGCACGCCAGTCCGCAGCCGGCGCCCGACGATGTGCTGATGCGTACGCTGGCCTACCTGACGCTGATCAATCCGACATTTTCCTTGCGCGGCGGAACGCGCCATATCCTGCGCGGCATCATCGCGCGCGAGCTCGGGCTGCGCTGAGGCGGACCTACATCGAGGGGGAGTACATGGTGTCCACCATGCAGCAGGATCTATACGAAACGTTTGCCCGGGCGCTGGCCGGCCTGTGTCCGCTGGAGCGGGTGCGCGAGCTCGAAGCCGCGGCCGATCCGCGCGCCGGCGCCGCGCGCGCCTGGAACGAGGTGGACGCCCTGGGCTATGGCGACGCCTTGTCGCCCGCCGAACACGGCGGCGCCGGCCTGTCGCTTGCCGATGCCGAAGGCTTGCTGCGGGCCGCCGGGGCCATGGCCTTGCCGTTTCCGTTTGCCGACACCTTGCTGGCGCGCGCCTTGCTGCGCGCCGCCGGGCAGGCCGTGCCGGACGGGCCGATCGCCCTGGGCGTGGCGCTGCCCCATGGCGCCGGCTGGCGCTGCGCGCCCATCGCGGGCGTGGCGCTGGCGCAGGCCGTGGCGGTCGAGCACGATGGTTGCCTGGCGCTGTGGCCGGCGCCGGACGCGGTCCAGCCCGGCTTGTTCCGGCCGCGCGCCAGCGGCGCGCCCGCCGGCGCCGTGCAGGCCTGGCGCAATGCGGCCGACGCCGCGGGCATGGCAGGGGCCATGCAGGCGGTGCTGGATCGCTGCGTGGCCTATGTGCAGGAGCGGCAGCAGTTCGGCCGGGCCCTGGGGCGGTTTCAGGCGGTCCAGCAGGACATCAGCATGCTGGCCGAGCAAGTGGCGGCCGTGGCCATGGCCGCGCGGCTGGCATGCGCCAGCGGCGTGCTGTTTCCCGATCCCGCGCTTGCCGCCTGTGCCCGGCTCAGGGCCTGCGAGGCCGTGCCCGTTGTCTGCGCGCTGGCGCATGCGGTGCATGGCGCCATCGGTATCACCGAGGAATTGCCGCTCGGCCTGTACACGGCGCGGCTGCACGAGTGGCGCGCCACCGGGATGAGCGAAGACGATTGCGCCGAGCTGCTTGGCCGGCGCGTGCTGGCCGATGGCGAGCGGACGCTGCTGGACGTGGTGCGCGGGATGGTGTCCGCCGCCCACGCCTAGCGTCGTCCGCACGCCGCGCCGCCGGCGCAGCGATTTTTCCCCTTGTCTCCTTTCCGAGGTCCATCATGTCCGTCCATCCAGATCCCGTAGTCATCGTCGCGGCGCGGCGCACACCCATCGGCGCGTTCCAGGGCGCGCTGGCGCACTACAGCGCGCCGCAACTGGGCGCCCATGCGCTGGCCGCCGCGGTGCGGCAGGCGGGCCTGCAGCCCGACGCGGCGCAGGAGGCGCTGATGGGATGCTGCCTGTTCGCCGGGCTGGGGCAGGCGCCGGCCCGCCAGGCCGTGCTCGGCGCAGGGCTGCCTACCGACGTGCAGGCCACCACCCTGAGCAAGATGTGCGGCTCGGGCATGAAGGCCGCCATGCTGGCGCATGACATGTTGCGCGCCGGATCGGCCGATGTGGTGCTGGCCGGCGGCATGGAGTCGATGAGCAATGCGCCGCATCTGATCCCCAAGGCGCGCCAGGGATATCGGCTCGGTGACGGCCAGTTGCTCGACCACATGTACCGCGACGGCCTGCAGGATGCCTACGAAGGCCGGCTGATGGGGCATTACGCCGACCTGGCCGCGCGCGAATACGGCTTCTCCCGCGAACAGCAGGACGCGTATGCGCACGAGAGCGTCCTGCGGGCGCAACGCAGCGTCGCCGAAGGCGAATTCGCCGAGGAAATCGCGCCCATAGCCGGCCTGGCGCGCCGTGGCGCGCCGGCCGCCATGGTCGCTGTCGACGAGACGCCCGGCCTGTGCGACGTGTCGCGGCTGGCCAGCCTCAAGCCGGTCTTCAATGCCGACGGCACGGTGACTGCCGGCAACGCCTCTTCGATCTCCGACGGCGCGGCCGCCCTGGTGCTGACGCGGCAGGCGCACGCCGAGCGCCTGGGGCTGGCTCCCCAGGCGCGCATCGTCGGCCATGCCACCGCGGCGCTGCCACCGGGCCAGTTTCCGGCCGCGCCCGTGCGCGCCATCGCGCGGCTGTTCGAGCGGGTGGGCTGGGACCGCGACTCGGTCGACCTGTTCGAGATCAACGAGGCTTTCGCGGTCGTGACGATGATCGCCTTGCGCGAACTGGGCCTGCCGGCCGAACGGGTCAATGTCAACGGCGGCGCCTGCGCCTTGGGGCATCCGGTCGGCGCCACGGGCGCGCGCCTGATCGTCACGCTGATGCACGCGCTGCGGCGGCGCGGCCTGCGTCGCGGCGTGGCCTGCCTGTGCCTGGGCGGCGGCGAAGCGACGGCGATCGCCGTCGAGCGCGCCTGAGGCCGCGGCCGCCCGCCGGCCCGCTTGCCGGGCGGCGGGCGCGGCGCGCTACGCCCTGGCGCTTGCGCGCGAGACGACGATACCCGCCGCCTCGCGGTCCCACAGCGGAGATAGCCGCTGCTCGGCGCGCTGCTTGAGCTTGAACTTCTCGATCTTGCCGGATTCGGTCAGCGGCAACGCATCGACGAATTCCAGGAAGCGCGGCACCATGTAGTAGCTCATGTTTTCCACGCAATACCGGGTCAGGTCCTGGTAGCTCAGCGCGCTGCCCGGGCGCAGCAGCACCGAGGCGCCGACTTCATCCTCGGGCAGATCGCCGCGTACGGGGTAGACCGCGGCATTGACGACTTCGGGATGCGACATGAGGACGGCCTCGACTTCCTGCGAGGAAATATTCTCGCCGCGCCGCCGTATGGAGTCCTTCTTGCGGTCGACGAAGTACAGATAGCCGTCCGCGTCCAGGTAGCCCCGGTCGCCCGTGTGGAACAGGAAGTTGCGCCGCGCCTGCAGCGTCGCCTCGGGCATCTTGTAGTAGCCCGAGGCCGTGCTCCAGGTTTCGTGGCTGCGCAACGCGATCTCTCCGGTCTGGCCGGCGGGCAGTTCGATGTCGTTGTCGTCGACGATGCGCAGGTCGATGCCCGGGCGCGGCTTGCCGCAACTGAAGGCCTTCTCGGCGGGATCGTCCAGCCGGGTGGAGGCCGCCAGGCAATAGTCGCTGAGCCCGTAGCCGGTGAAAACCTTGACGCCGAAGCGGGCCTCGAACTCGTGCACATAGGGCGGGACGGGCGCCATCGAGCACAGCCGGACCTTGTGGTCGCGGTCCTGCGGCGTGGGCGGCTGGGTCCACAGGAAATTGACGATCGCGCCCAGCGAGTTGAAACGGGTGGTGCCGCACTGGCGGATCTCGCTCCAGAAGCGCGTGGTCGAGTAGCGGTCCGTCAACGCCACGGTGGCGCCCGCCACGAACGCCGTCCAGGTACTGTTGAGCAAGGCGTTGGCATGGAACAGCGGCAGGCAGACATACTCCACGTCGTCATGGGCGACCCAGCGGGCCATGGCGTTCTGCGCCGCCCACACATTCACCCCCGCCTGCGGCCACATGACGGCCTTGGACGGCCCCGTCGTGCCCGACGTGAATAGCAGCGCGCCAAGCTGCCAGGGGTCGGCGTCGAACGCCTGGTCCTCGCGGCCATCCTGCTCCAGCGCGGCGTAGCGGATGGCCCGGGGGGCCTGCTGCGCGGCATGTCCGGCCATCGTCGACGACGACGATCCGCTGCAGCCTGGGAAGTTCGTGCAGGCACGCCGCGATCAGGGCCAAATACTTCTCGTGCACGATCAGCGTCGTGATGTCGGCGAAATCCAGGTAATAGACCAGCAGCTTTCCCTTGGCCGCGGTATTGATCGGCACCCACACCGCGCCGATCTTGGCCAGCGCGAATACCGCCAGGATCATCTCCGGGCAATTGTCGAGAATCAGCCCGACATGCGCGCCGGCCTGCACGCCATGGGCTTTCAGGCCCCGGCCGACGGCGCTGCTGCGCCGGTCGAACCCGGCATAGCTGATCCTTTCGTCGCGCGGCAGGAAATGAAGAAAGGTCTTCTCGCCATGCCGCCGGGCCTGCATCGCGGTGATTTCCGCCATGCTGCGTTGCTTGATATCGTCCAGCGTGAAGTCTGCCATGTGGGCCTTGATGTCGTTGCCGCCGTGCACATTCGGTGCGGAGAGCGCCGCGCGCCGGGGTTGCCCGGTCGGCGTGGCGCCGGCCGGGTGATGGGCTCGTCTAGTTGTGAACTGTCAATAGGTTGTATTCGTCCAGGTTGAGTCTGGAGATGGGTACAGCGCGCCCGATGCCTTGGTGGGGTCGATGCCAGTTGTAGTGGTGTAGCCAGGATTTCATGGCATCGGCTCGGTGTTGGGAGTTCTGGTAGGTGTGAGCGTAAGCCCACTCACGCAAGGCCGACTGGATGAAGCGTTCGGCCTTGCCATTGGTCTGTGGGCGGTAAGGTCGGGTAAAGCGGTGCTTGATGCCCAGCTCATGGCACAGCGCGGCGAAGGCGCGGCTGCGAAAGGCCGAGCCATTGTCGGTGAGCAAGCGCTGGATGGTCACGCCCAGGCGCTGGTAGTAGGCCACTGCGTCCTTGAGGAACTGGACGGCGCTGGGGAAGCGCTCGTCGGGGTGGATGTCGGTGAAGGCCACGCGGGCGTGGTCATCGATGGCCACGAAGACGAAGTCCCAGCCGGCCCCCTCAACGGTATCGCGTCGGTTGCCCGTGACCCGGTGGCCAGGGCGCTGGATACGTCCCAGCTTCTTGATGTCGATGTGCAGCAGATCGCCGGGGGCCTGATGCTCGTAGCGCACCACCGGCTCGGCCGGCTCCAGGTCGGCCAGGTGCGACAGACCGGCGCGGGCCAGGACGCGGCTGACGGTGCTGGCTGACACGCCCAGCGCCTGGGCGATGCGCGCTTGGGTCAGCCGCTTGCGGCGCAGCTCCACGATAGCCAGCGCCTTGGCCGGCGCAATCGCTCGGGGCGAGACCGTCGGGCGCGAGGACGCATCGGCCAAGCCCGCCTGGCCCTGAGCCAGGAAGCGGCCCAGCCATTTGCGCACAGTCGGCGCGGTGACCCCATAGGCGCGGGCCGCTTCAGACACACAAACTTGATGGGCGATCAATTGCTGGACCATTTCGAGTCGACGTAGGAAGGTCAATCGGGCATGCTTATGGGTGTTCATCCGGCCGGGCTCCTTGAGTGAACTGGGGGGTCGGCGATTTCCAGTTTCTCAAATCCGGTTCGGATGAACCATGCATACAACCTATTGAATCTTCACAGCTAGCCGGGCGCGGCGATGGGGTCTTGCCGGGCCCCGCAGATCTCGTGCACCAATGCGCGCACCTGGGCGATGTCGTCGCCGGCTTCTTGCGAGCGCCGGGTGGCCGTCACCAGCTCGCGGGTAAGCGCCGGATCGCAGACAGGGGTTGCCGACAGCAGCCCCTGTTCCATTTCCAGCCGGTACACCATGGGCGCCAGCAGGGTGTACGCCACGCCTTGGGAGACCAGGTGCTTGATCTCGGCGATCGAGTCCAGGGTCGTATGGTGCCGCAGCTCGACCCCCTGCGCGCGGGCCTGGGCCTGGATGTGGCGCGTCAGGCCATGCTTGGCATTGGGCAGGATCAATGGGTAGCCCGTCAGGTCGCGGAACGCGACCGGCCGCTGGGCATCCAGCGCGCCCGGCGGGCCGACCAGGTCGATCGAGTCCGCCGTCAGCCGGCGCACCTCCAGCTGCCTGAGCGGCTGGCTGGCGAACAGCACGGCGATATCCGGGCGCCCCGACTTCAGCCATTCGAGCAGGTGGCCCGACATGCCCTCGATGAGCTCGATGTCGAAGCTGCACTGCTGCCGGGCGCGCTCGATCAACTGGCCGGCGAAGGTGCGCGTCATGCCATTGGGGATGCCGATCTTCACCGCGCGGCCGGAATGGGCAGCCGCGGCATGGCGCCGCTTCAGGTCGTCCACCGCCCGCAGGATGGCCACGGCGTCGCGCAGTACGGCCTCGCCGTCGACGGTAAGGCTGACGCCGCGGGCCGAGCGCTCCAGCAGCTGGGTGCCCAGCTCGTCTTCAAGCGCCTTGATCTGCGCGGTCAAGGCCGGCTGCACGATGTGCAGGGCCGACGCCGCCTTGGTGATGCTGCGGCGGTGGGCGGTCTCGACGAAGTAGCGCAGCTGGCGAAGTTCCATAGCCTGGGGAGTTGGCAAACATGGAGAGATCAGCCCGCATCGTATCAAGTTACGCCGCCGCCGTAACGATGCACGGAACGTTGCGCGAACCGGCGCAGCCAAGGCCCTGCTGCGTTGCGCCAAAGACAAAGGCCGCCCGGCATGCCGGGCGGCCTTTGCGGGCAGCGCGCCTAGATCACAACGGAGTGATCTTGGTGGCCATCGGCCCCTTGGGTCCGTGGCCTGGGACGTAGCTCACTCGCTGCTGTTCGACGAGGACTTTGTGGCCTTCGCCCTGGATTTCAGAGTAGTGAGCGAAAAGATCGGGGCCGCCGTTTTCCGGCATGATGAAACCAAACCCTTTCTCGTCGTTGAACCACTTGACTATGCCTGTTTGCATGAACTTTCCTTGGATATGGGGGCACCTCTCCCCAAATAGAGAGGCTGATCAAGGAAAGGATGGTGAACCATAGGGCACGCAAGGGCGCTTACCGTACAGCGATCTCGATGCTTGACGAGCCATTTTCACTATGGGCTGTCGTGGCGGTCACGTCAAGCACAATCGCGCCATCGAGCCACTGTTTCTATTGATTGACAGGGCAATCCGGCAATAGCGCAGTCCGGCGTATCCTCCGCAGGGGCTCTGGAGAAAACACGCACAAAATTTCGCTGAACGAAGATGAGGCCCGGGTGGTGGCCGCCGCCTCCCGCTTCCACACGAAGCGCAGGGCGTGCAGCGTTGCGTCGGCTTGTTTCAATTAAACCGTAGGTACAGCCTGTCATTGCGCGTACCGTGGGTCAGGGACGCTCGCCGCGACAACCATGGACGCGCGAGCCGGTGTAAGGCGATGCATCCATCCGCCTTGCGCCACCTGCCCTGCCATGGCCTCAATCCATTCGGTTTTCCATCATGAAGCGCTTGAAGAAGGCCCTTGCACGCGTGGCGAATGCCTGCCTCGGGATTCTGCCACCGGCAACAACCGCCGAACGCCCCAACAAGGCCCACAACCGGCATCAGCCAGGCACGCATGCGGCGATCCTGTCGCCTTGGCGCGTTTACCGGATATATGCTCGCCCGGGGCACCTGTTGCTTCGAAACGATCAAGGCCGAATCTATGACCTGGGCATCATGAAGGGCGTGGAACCTCATCTGACTTATCGCCTGTTCACGCGAGGGCTCAAGGGCCAAGGTTTTGCCTCGCGCACGCTGCTGCTGGACGATATCGCCCGCCGGATCGAGGATGGCGAGATATCGGATGAATTGCTTACGCTTTCCGAATGCACGGCCGAACCCGGCGCCGATCTGGATCGCGGCACCCACACCGACGTTTCAATGAGGCTGGCACGCTGACGAGACACCCGCCACGCCCCGATTACCGCTCAAAGCGCCGCGGCGAACAGCGGTTTCCACGATTCGATGTGGCGGGTGATCAGCGCCACGATGGCGTCGGGTTGCTGCTTGACAGCCAGGTCGATCATTTCGTAGTGCTCTTCCACCGAGGCGCGCTGGCGCACGCGGCCCTCTTCGGAATTGATGCCGTAGAGCCGCATGTCGGCGCGCAGATGCATGATCATCCGGGTGAGCAAGGGGTTGCCGGCGCGCGAGACCAGGGCCTCGTGGAAGCTGCGGTCGGATTCGATGTACTGCCCCACGTCCTGGTCCTTGACCGCCTGGGCGACCTCGTCGGCCAGCGCGACCAGCGGCGCGGTGTCGGTCAGGCCCTGGCGCGCCAGGGTGGCCAGTGCGCCGGATTCCAGCATGACGCGCACGTCGAAGTGGTTCTCCAGGTCCTGCAGCGTAATGGCCTGGACCCGGAAGCCGCGATTGCGCAGGGGTTCGACCAGGCCCGAGCGGCTCAATTCCAGCAAGGCTTCGCGCACGGGCGTGGTGGAGATACCCAGCTCGTTGGCCAGGCTGGGAACCGAATAGATCATGCCCGGCGCCGCTGCGCCCGACACGATCTGGGAACGCAATTGCGCAATAACGGATTCCCGCAAATTCGCGGGCGGCACCATCCTCGCCATTCGGTTTACCTCCATGCTGGTTCGTGCGTTGTCGTAGCCCTCACTTTAACAAAACCGATGATGTAGCGCGTGACGCGCCGCCGTGGGAGGCGGCGGTTTTTCAGGCTGCATCGTCCATGGACGGGTAGCCGTAATGGCGGGCCGGCACCCAGGTTTCCTTGACGGTGCGCGGCGACACCCAGCGCTGCAGGTTCAGCATCGAACCCGCCTTGTCGTTGGTGCCGCTGCGGCGGGTGCCGCCGAAGGGCTGCTGGCCGACCACCGCGCCGGTGGGCTTGTCGTTGACGTAGAAATTGCCCGCGGCGAACCGCAGCGCGGCGGCGGCCTGGCCGATGGCCTGGCGGTCGTTCGCGAACACCGCGCCGGTCAGGGAATAAGGGCTGGTCTGGTCGACGAGCGCGAGCACGTCGTTCCAGCCGGCGTCGGGATAGACGTGGACGGACAGCACCGGGCCGAAGATTTCTTCCTGCATGGTGGCCGCCTTGGGATCGGCGGCTTCGATCACGGTAGGCTGGACGAAGTACCCGACGCGGTCGTCTCCCCTGCCGCCGGCCAGCACCGTGGAGCCCTGCGCCGGCGCGCGGTCGATGTATCGCATGACGCGCTCATAGGCCTTGCGGTCGATCAGGGCGCCCATGAAGTTGCCGAAATCGGCGACGTCGCCCATGCGCACCGTGGCCAGGTTATCGAGCAGGGCTTGCCGGGCGCGCGGCCACAGCGAGGCCGGAACATAGGCGCGCGACGCGGCGCTGCATTTCTGGCCCTGGTATTCGAAGGCGCCGCGTAGCAAGGCCACGCCCAGCGTCTCGGGGTCGGCCGAGGCGTGCGCAAGCACGAAGTCCTTGCCGCCCGTCTCGCCGACCAGCCTGGGGTACGTCCGGTACCCCGGCAGGTTGCGCGCCACCTGTTGCCACAATCCGTCGAAGACCGCGGTCGAGCCGGTGAAATGCAGGCCGGCGAAATCGGCCGAGCGCAGCACGGCGGCCGAGACCGCGGCGGAATCGCCGGGCACGAAGTTGATGACCCCGGGCGGCAAGCCGGCGGCTTCGAGCAGTTCGAGAATCAGGTAGTTGCTCAGCGACGCCGTAAACGCGGGCTTCCAGACCACGGTATTGCCCATGAGCGCGGGCGCGCACGGCAGGTTGCCGCCGATGGCCGTGAAGTTGAACGGGGTGACGGCATAGACGAATCCCTCGAGCGGACGGTAGTCGAGCCGGTTGAGGGCGCCGTGGGTCGAGAGCGGCTGCGATTGCTGCAGGCGTTCGGCGAAGGCGACGTTGAAGCGCAGGAAATCGATCAGCTCGCAGGCCGAGTCGATTTCCGCCTGGTGCACGGTCTTGCTCTGACCCGCCATGGTCGCCGCATTGAGCGTCTGGCGCCACGGCCCGGCCAGCAGCTCGGCCGCGCGCAGGAAAATCGCCGCGCGCTCGCCAAACGGCATGGCGGCCCATTCGGCCTGGGCGGCCACGGCCGCCTGTACCGCGGCGCCGGCCGTAAGTTCGTCGGCCTGCTCGACCATGCCCAGGGTGTGCCCGTGGTCGTGCGGGCAATGCAGCGCGCGGGCGGCGACGCCGCGCTGGCGCTGTCCGCCGATGACCAACGGAACGTGCGATTGGGCGACGCGCAGCGCATCCAGCGCGTTGGCCAGGCACTGGCGCTCGGCGCTGCCGGGGCGGTAGTCCAGGACGGGTTCGTTGGCGATGTACGAGGTATTCATCAGGCTGTTCACGGATGGCCTCACTGTCCCGGGATGACGGGCGGAACATAGCTGAAGGTGTGCATCAGGATCGCGCCGGCGGCCACGACGATGGGGAAGTGCACCAGGAACTGCATGGCGGTATAGCCGACCAGGTCCTTGGATTTGAGGCGCAGTATCCCCAGCAGCGGCAGCATCCAGAACGGGTTGATGAAGTTGGGCAGCGTTTCGGCGATGTTGTAGACCATGACGGTCCAGCCCAGGTGGGCCTGGATCTGGTTGGCCGCGTCCATGATGTACGGCGCCTCGATCACCCACTTGCCGCCGGCCGACGGGATGAAGAAGCCGAGGAACGCCGAATAGATGCTGACCAGTATCGAGAACACGCTGCTGTCGTGCGCCAGGCTGACGAACCAGTGCGCGATCGCATCCGACAACGTATGCCCCTGCACGTTGGCGACCTTGGTGAGCACGTAGCCGATGCCGCCGTAGAACGGGAACTGCAGCATCACGCCGCCGATGCTGGGCATGGCGCGGCCGAAACTCTCCAGGAAGCTGCGCGGCCGCCAGTGCAGCAGCAGGCCCAGCAACAGGAACACGAAGTTGTAGGTGTTCAGCTGCGACATCGTGATGAAGGGGTTGCCGCTGCGGAAGGTGAGGTACAGCCATCCCGACGCCAGCCCGACAACGGCCACGGTCAGCCAGGGGCTGAACTCCAGGTAATCGCCGGGGCGCTGGCGTTGCGCCGCCTGCGCCTCGGGTTCCGTCAGGTCCACGCCAAGGTCCTGGGCGGTCAAGGAGCGCTCCGGGCTGGGCGCCGTGAAGTAGCACACCAGTCCCGAAACCACGGTAACCAGGATCACCACCACCAGGTTCTGCCAGGTCAGTATGGTTTCGGAGAAGCCGATCACGCCGGTGATGGGCATCAGCGACGCCGGAATGCTGGCCGGCGTGGCCTGCAGCTGCGCGGCCGACGAGCTCATGCCCAGCGTGAACCCGCAGCCCAGCCCCAGGTACCCGGCGGCGCCGGCTGCCCGGTAATCCAGGCGCAGGTCGGTGCGACGGGCCATTTCGCGCACCAGCAAGCCCGAGAAAATCAGGCTCAGGCCCCAGTTGACCAGCGACAGCAGGATGCTCAGGGTGCCGATGAACACCACGGCGCCGCGCGGGGTCGAGGGCACGTGCGCCAGCGCCCGCAGCAGCCGCGCCACGGGCGGGGACAAGGCCAGCACGTAGCCGGTAATGGCCACCATGGCCATCTGCATCGTGAAGGGGATGATGCTCCAGAAGCCTTCGCCGAAGGCCTTGCTGACGGCCAGCGGGTCGCCGCCGTGCAGGACGGCGCCGAGCGCGACCACCGCGCACGCCACGACCACGAAGACGTAGGCATCGGGAAACCATTTCTCCGCCCAGGCGACCATGGCCTGGGAGAAGCGTTCCATGGGACTGGCTATGGCCTGCCTGCCCTGTGCGGGGGCAGCGGCGGCTAGATGTGAAGATTCAATAGGTTGTATGCATGGTTCATCCGAACCGGCTTTGAGAAACTGGAAATCGCCCCCCCCCCAGTTCACTCAAGGAGCCCGGCCGGATGAACACCCATAAGCATGCCCGATTGACCTTCCTACGTCGACTCGAAATGGTCCAGCAATTGATCGCCCATCAAGTTTGTGTGCCTGAAGCGGCCCGCGCCTATGGGGTCACCGCGCCGACTGTGCGCAAATGGCTGGGCCGCTTCCTGGCTCAGGGCCAGGCGGGCTTGGCCGATGCGTCCTCGCGCCCGACGGTCTCGCCCCGAGCGATTGCGCCGGCCAAGGCGCTGGCTATCGTGGAGCTGCGCCGCAAGCGGCTGACCCAAGCGCGCATCGCCCAGGCGCTGGGCGTGTCAGCCAGCACCGTCAGCCGCGTCCTGGCCCGCGCCGGTCTGTCGCACCTGGCCGACCTGGAGCCGGCCGAGCCGGTGGTGCGCTACGAGCATCAGGCCCCCGGCGATCTGCTGCACATCGACATCAAGAAGCTGGGACGTATCCAGCGCCCTGGCCACCGGGTCACGGGCAACCGACGCGATACCGTTGAGGGGGCCGGCTGGGACTTCGTCTTCGTGGCCATCGATGACCACGCCCGCGTGGCCTTCACCGACATCCACCCCGACGAGCGCTTCCCCAGCGCCGTCCAGTTCCTCAAGGACGCAGTGGCCTACTACCAGCGCCTGGGCGTGACCATCCAGCGCTTGCTCACCGACAATGGCTCGGCCTTTCGCAGCCGCGCCTTCGCCGCGCTGTGCCATGAGCTGGGCATCAAGCACCGCTTTACCCGACCTTACCGCCCACAGACCAATGGCAAGGCCGAACGCTTCATCCAGTCGGCCTTGCGTGAGTGGGCTTACGCTCACACCTACCAGAACTCCCAACACCGAGCCGATGCCATGAAATCCTGGCTACACCACTACAACTGGCATCGACCCCACCAAGGCATCGGGCGCGCTGTACCCATCTCCAGACTCAACCTGGACAAATACAACCTATTGACAGTTCACATCTAGCCGGGCCTGATGGCTGGCCAGGGCGGGCAGCGAAGCGGCATGCATGCGGGCAACAGTCGATCCGCCGGCTTGCCGGCGCGCAGCACGCTGGCCACCGCCTGCTGGCCGGGCTGCAGCGACGCAATCTGGCCCAGCAGGCCACGCGTGTCGATCACCGGCGCGCCGTTGAGCGCCTGCACGATGTCGCCCACCCGCATGCCGGCCTTGCCCGCCGGCCCGTCGCGCATGACGCCCGCGATAATCACGCCGCGCGCCTCGCGCGGCAGCTGGAAGGCCCGCGCCAGTTCGGGCGTCATGTCCTGCGGCTCGATGCCGAACCAGCCACGC
Organism: Bordetella pertussis 18323; assembly: GCF_000306945.1. Lineage (NCBI taxonomy): Bacteria > Pseudomonadati > Pseudomonadota > Betaproteobacteria > Burkholderiales > Alcaligenaceae > Bordetella > Bordetella pertussis. The sequence goes on from NC_018518.1 coordinate 3,744,993, forward strand.
CGCACGGCGCCCGTGCGCACGATGTCTTCCATCACGCGGCGCGCGCTGTCGACCGGGATGGCGAAGCCTATGCCCAGCGAGCCGCCGGTCTCGGAGTAAATGGCCGTATTGATGCCGACCAGGTCGCCATGGGCGTCGATCAGCGCGCCGCCCGAATTGCCGGGATTGATCGCCGCGTCGGTCTGGATGAAATTCTCATAGGTATTGATACCCAGGCCATTGCGCCCCAGCGCCGACACGATGCCCTGCGTAGTGGTCTGGCCCACGCCGAAGGGGTTGCCGATGGCCAGCACCACGTCGCCCACCCGCGGCGCGCGCTTGTCGGCGAAGGTCGCGACCGGCAGCTCGCCCAGCTTGCCCGCCAGCTTGAGCACCGCCAGGTCGGTCTCCGGATCCGCGCCCACCACCTTGGCCGCCGCCTGGCGCCCGTCGGCCAGGGCCACCTCGATGGCGTCGGCGGCTTCGACGACGTGATAGTTGGTCAGCACATAGCCCTCGGCGCTGACGATCACCCCCGAGCCCAGGCTGGTGGACGCCTCGCGGCGGCTCAGGCCGGGCACCTGGCCGAACAGCTGGCGCAGCACGGGATCGTCGGGCAGCGGCACCAGCGGCACGTTGACATGCTTGGTGGTGTATACGTTGACCACCGCCGGCGCGGCGCGCGCCACCGCGTCGGCATACGACGCCCCTGCCTGGCCGGACGCGGCCGCCGCGGGCGCGCGCGTGGCCGGCGCCGGACCCGACAGCCGCAGCCAATCGGGGCGCAGGGTGGTGACGACGAATAAAATGGCCAGACTGACTGTCACGGCCTGAGCAAATATCAGCCAAAGACGGCGCATGATTTTCGATAGGGCGAGTAATGAAAACGATCCATATCCGCGAGCTGGCCGACTGGCTGGACGGCGCGCTGCAAGCGGCGCGATTCAAGGACTATTGTCCCAACGGGCTGCAGGTCGAAGGCAAGGCCGAGATCGCGCACATTATCACCGGCGTGACGGCCTCCGAGGCGCTTTTGCGCGCGGCGATCGAGCGCGGCGCCGACGCGGTGCTGGTGCACCACGGCTGGTTCTGGCGCAACGAGGACCGCCGCGTGCTCGGCCCGCGCCGCACCCGCCTGGCGCTGGCGCTGGGCCACGAACTGAACCTGCTGGCCTATCACCTGCCGCTGGATGCCCACCCGCAATGGGGCAACAACGCCCAGCTGGCGCGCGTGCTGGGCCTGCAGGCCGAAACCGGCCCGGACGGCGCGCCGCGCACCTGTGGCGCCGACAACCTGGTGTGGCTGGGCAGCGCGCCCGGCGTGCAGACCGTGGCGCAACTGCAGCAGCGCGTGGCCGAGCGGCTGGGCCGCACGCCGCTGGTGGTGGGCGAACCGGACCGCCCGGTACGGCGGGTGGCCTGGTGCACCGGCGGCGCGCAGGGCATGCTGGCCGATGCCGTGGACGCCGGCGCCGATGCGTACATCACCGGCGAGGCGTCCGAATCCACCGTGCACCTGGCGCGCGAGACGGGCGTGGCGTTCGTGGGAGCAGGGCACCACGCCACCGAACGCTATGGCGTGCAAGCGCTGGGCGAAGCCGTGGCGCGACAGTTCGGCATCCGGGTCGAATTCATCGATATCGACAACCCGGTCTGAATGGCCGTCCCGCCGCGCATGCCGTCACGACCCCTGCTTGTCCTTGAGCAGGTCGCGGATCTCACGCAGCACGGTGACATCTTCCGGCGGCGCGGCGGGCGCTTCCGGCGCGGCCTCTTCCTTGCGGCGGGCGGAATAGATGGCCTTGACCATCCAGAAGATCACGAACGCCAGCAGGACGAAGTTGATGATGATGGTAATGAAGTTGCCCCAGGCCAGGACGTTGGCGCCGGCCTTGGTCAGGTCGGCGTACGTCATCGGGCCGGTATAGCCGTCGGGCATCGACAGCACCAGGAATTTGTTGGAGAAATCGACCGAGCCACCCAGGATGAAGTTGACCAGGGGCATCACCACATCCTTGACCAGCGAGTCGACAATCTTGCCGAACGCCGCGCCGATGATCACACCGACGGCCAGATCGATCGCATTGCCCTTGACCGCGAAATCGCGAAATTCTTTGATAAAACCCGTGGCTTTGCTCATGCGTACTCCTTAAGTAACATGCCCGGCATTAGGCAGGCGCTATAATACGCGGTTGCTATGTTGTTACATGTTCCCACAAAACCGGATGCTGCAAGCCCGATCCTACATGCAGAAAGGACACATCAACAAGGATAGGAAGATGAGTCAGGATACGCTGGTGCACGATGATGATGGCGCAGTTGACCCCAACCTGCCACCTGACCCATCGCGCCGTTTCTGGGTAACAACGGCCTGTGCCGTGGGCGGCGTTGCCGGCGTCGCGACCGCAGTGCCGTTCGTGAGTACCTTTGCACCGTCCGAGAAGGCCCGCGCCGCAGGCGCGCCGGTCGAAGTCGACGTGGGCGACCTGGCGCCGGGCCAGATGCGCACCGTCGAGTGGCGCGGCAAGCCGGTCTGGATCATTCGCCGGACCGATGACCAGCTCAAGGGCATCAAGTCGCAGGACGGCCTGATGGCCGACCCCAATTCCGAGCGTCCCGGCTTCACGCCGGCCTACGCCAAGAACGAGTACCGCTCGCGCAAACCCGAGCTCTTTGTCTGTGTCGGCATCTGCACGCACCTGGGCTGTTCGCCCACGGCGCATTTCGAAACGGGTGGCGGGGCAGGCATGCCCGGCAACTGGCAAGGCGGCTTCCTGTGCCCCTGCCACGGTTCCACGTTCGACATGGCCGGCCGCGTCTACAAGGACAAGCCCGCGCCGGACAATCTGGAAGTTCCGCCGTACCAGTACCTGAGCGACACCCGCATCATTGTCGGTGTCGACGAAGACAACAAGGCCTGACGCCCGCGTCGCCTTATCCTGACCTACGCAGAATACGCCACGTATAAAGAGAAGGAGCCGTTTCATGGCTGGCGAGAAAACCGTCGAGACGACAGGCTTGTTGGGCTGGCTGGACCAGCGCTTCCCGGTGACCTCCACCTGGAAGGCGCATCTGTCCGAGTACTACGCCCCGAAGAATTTCAATTTCTGGTATTTCTTTGGCTCCCTGGCACTGCTGGTGCTGGTGATCCAGATCGTGACCGGCATTTTCCTGGTCATGCATTACAAGCCCGATGCCGAACGCGCGTTCCAGTCGGTTGAATACATCATGCGCGAAGTCCCGTGGGGCTGGCTGGTGCGCTACATGCACTCCACCGGCGCCTCGATGTTCTTCGTGGTGGTCTACCTGCACATGCTGCGCGGCCTGTTCTACGGCTCGTACCGCAAGCCGCGCGAGCTGGTGTGGATCTTCGGCGTGGCCATCTTCCTCTGTCTGATGGGCGAGGCCTTCTTCGGCTATCTGCTGCCCTGGGGCCAGATGTCGTACTGGGGCGCCCAGGTGATCGTGAACCTGTTCTCGGCCATCCCGTTCATCGGCCCGGAACTGTCGATCTGGATCCGCGGCGACTACGTCGTGTCCGACGCCACCCTGAACCGCTTCTTCTCGTTCCACGTCATCGCCATCCCGCTGGTGCTGATCGGCCTGGTGGCCGCCCACCTGGTGGCGCTGCACGAGGTCGGCTCGAACAACCCCGACGGCGTCGAGATCAAGAAGGGCCCCAAGGACAAGTACGGCCGCCCCAAGGACGGCATCCCGTTCCACCCGTTCTACACGGTGCACGACATCATGGGCGTGGCGGGCTTCCTGATCATCTTCGCGGCCATCGTGTTCTTCGGCCCCGAGATGGGCGGGTACTTCCTGGAATACAACAACTTCCTCCCGGCCGATCCGCTCAAGACGCCGCCGCACATCGCCCCGGTGTGGTATTTCACGCCGTTCTACTCGATGCTGCGCGCCACCACCGACGTGTTCACCTGGGTGCTGGCCGGCGCGGCCATCCTGGGCGCCATCGCGCTGCTGCTGCGCGCCAAGGGCGCCATGCGCATCGTGGCGCCGGTCATCCTGGTGGTGGTCGCGGTCCTGCTGCGCACCATCGACGCCAAGTTCTGGGGCGTGGTGGCCATGGGCGGCGCGGTCGTGATCCTGTTCTTCCTGCCCTGGCTGGACCACTCCCCGGTCAAGTCGATCCGCTACCGGCCGACCTGGCACAAGTGGCTGTACGGCATTTTCATCGTCAACTTCCTGGTGTTGGGCTATCTGGGTACGCAACCGCCTAGCGATGCGTTCAACCTGACCTCGCAGATCGGCACGCTGATCTATCTGGGCTTCTTCTTCCTCATGCCCGTCTGGAGCCGGCTTGGCACGTTCAAGCCCGTCCCCGACCGCGTGACGTTCCATGCCCACTGAGCCAACTATCCATAACGGAATGACCATGATCAAAAAGCTGATTGGTGCCGTCGCGTTGATGCTCACGTGCACCGCCACCCTGGCTGCCGAAGGCGGCTTCCCCCTGGAGAAGGCGCCCGATCGCATCAACGACGTCGCCTCGCTGCAAAACGGCGCCAAGCTGTTCGTCAACTACTGCCTGAACTGCCACAGCGCGCAGTCGATGCGGTACAACAAGCTGCAGGACATCGGCCTGACCGACCAGCAGATCCAGGACAGCCTGCTGTTCACCGGCGACAAGGTCGGCGACCTGATGAAGATCGCCATGACGCCGCAGGACGCCAAGAAGTGGTTCGGCACCACGCCGCCCGACCTCTCGGTGATCGCGCGCGCCAAATCGGTCAACGCCGGCCCCAGCGGCGCCGATTACCTGTACACCTACCTGCGTACGTTCTACCGCGACACCTCCAAGGCCACCGGCTGGAACAACCTGGCGTTCCCCAACGTGGGCATGCCGCATGCGCTCTGGGATCGCCAGGGCCCGCGCGAGCTGACCACGGTTGCCGTGCACCAGGTCGAAGCCGCCGACGGCACCAGGAACTGGGAGCGCGTCACCACGGTTTATGATGCGCAGGGCTACGCAACCGCCAAGACCGAACCCCTGGCCGATTACCGCGGCCACGGCTCGCTGGAGACCCGATTCAAAGCTGTCAATCCGGCCCAATCCGCCGACTACGACCAGGACGTGGCCGACCTGACCGCGTTCATGTCCTGGATGGCCGAACCGGTCCAGCTGTACCGCAAGCAGCTTGGCGTCTGGGTTCTGCTGTTCCTGGGCTTGTTCCTGGTGGTGGCCTGGCGCCTTAACGCCGCTTACTGGAAACACGTGCGCTAACCCGCATTGCCCCGCCAGGTCCGAACCCGCGCTGAGTTTCCCGGTAAGGTTCGGCATGTACCGATAGGGCTGTACGCCTATCCCGCCTGGCAATCGGGGCCAGCGCCTGCTAATTTGGCGGCGCTGGCCTTTCGCTTTTCATACAAGGACTTATCGCCATGATGGTGCTCTATTCCGGAACCACCTGCCCGTTCTCGCAACGCTGCCGTTTCGTGCTGTTCGAGAAGGGAATGGATTTCGAAATCCGCGACATCGACCTGTACAACAAACCCGAAGACATTTCGGTCATGAACCCGTACGGTCAAGTGCCCATTCTGGTCGAACGCGACCTGGTGCTGTACGAGTCCAACATCATCAACGAGTACATCGACGAGCGCTTCCCGCACCCGCAGCTGATGCCGGCCGACCCGGTCATGCGCGCGCGCACCCGCCTGTTCCTGTACAACTTCGAGAAAGAGTTGTTCGTGCACGTCTGCGCCCTGGAAGACCGCAGCGCCAAGCCGGACGACAAGAAGATGGTGCAGGCCCGCCAGAGCATCCGCGACCGTCTCGCGCAGCTGGCCCCGATGCTGCTGAAGAACAAGTACATGCTGGGCGATGAATTCTCGATGCTCGACGTGGCCGTGGCCCCGCTGCTGTGGCGCCTGGACCACTACGGCATCGAACTGCCCAAGAACGCCGCGCCCCTGCAGAAGTACGCCGAACGCATCTTCTCGCGCCCGGCCTATATCGAAGCGCTGACGCCTTCCGAAAAAGTCATGCGCCGCTAAAGGAAGTCCATGGGCGAAACTTCGACCAAACCGTACCTGATCCGCGCACTGCACGAGTGGTGCACGGACAACGGCTACACGCCGTACATCACCGTGCAGGTCGACGAGCACACCATGGTGCCCGTCGCCCATGTGCGCGATGGACAGATCACCCTGAACGTCGGCACGCTGGCCACCAACAAGCTGTCGCTGGGCAACGAATTCATCGAATTCCAGGCCCGCTTCAGCGGCGTCACCGAGAACGTCTACGTGCCGGTGGGCGCCGTCAGCGCCATCTACGCGCGCGAAACCGGCGCCGGCATGGGCTTCGAGGTGCAAGCCTACGAAGCGCCCGAGCACGCGGACGCCGCCCCCCCGCCGCCCGAGTCGGCCGAGGCCGGCGATGCCGCCGCCTCGCCGGCTGGCGACGATGGCGACGGCGACGAACCCAAGCGGCCGCATCTGACCATCGTCAAGTAGCCTGTCCGAAAGACTGCGGCGCGAAGTTTCACTACAATGCAGTCCCTCGCAAGCGGCCATGCGCCGCTTGCGTTCATGCCGGTGTAGCTCAGTTGGTAGAGCAGCTCACTTGTAATGAGAAGGTCGAGGGTTCGATTCCTTTCACCGGCACCAGCCAAATCAACGATCTAGGCCGTTTCCTCTGGAGACGGCTTTTTCGTTTATGTAGTTTAGGTGTAATCGTGCCGGAGATCCGGCCTTCCAAGTTGCTCATGGCGGCACGAATGTGGTCGCCGTTCTGGTGGGCATAGCGCGCCACAATTGCCAGCCTTGGCCCACTCATGCGCTGCACGGTGGACAGGCTCACGCCTACCTGTACCAGATGAGACACGGCAGTATGACTGACCACTCGCGCGATGTTCAGGCCGGCCCGCCCCACGGCGAGTCTGAAAGGGTTTTCGATAGCGACTGTGTACCCCGATCGGGAGCCTCTGGAAGACGGAAAGAGCCAGGGGGATATCGGCGGGACACCGACTCCTTCAGAAAGCGTCCAGAAATTCAGCCAGTGCCGCCGTAATGGGTTGCTCCCTGGCACCCGCCTTCGCCTCGGGCAGATAGATCATCCGGCGTGGCAAGTCGATATCTGCCTTCCAGATTCTCAGCACCTCGCTCTTGCGCACGCGGCTCCTAATGCGGGATACCCAGGCTGGTCCGGAACACCAAAAGTGTACCGTCTGGCCGAATCTGAAGGCGGATGCCCAGCGCCTTCAGCACCTTGGCCTGTGCCTGGCGGCGCTTCTTACGGGTGACCTGCTCGATTTCGTCGCCGGTGACGGTTAGGATACCCATCACAAAAAGACAGCAACGCGAAAAGTACTGTAAATTTAGACAGCACAATACAACTGTTGCGAGTAAAATCCAAGCATGGACCTCCCAGAACAATCCGCCTCCCAATTCCTGTTCTACGCCTCGGCCGATGGCGACGTTCGTGTACAAGTCGTAGCAGAGGACGAGACCGTCTGGGCTAGCTGTGAAGATTCAATAGGTTGTATGCATGGTTCATCCGAACCGGATTTGAGAAACTGGAAATCGCCACCCCCCCAGTTCACTCAAGGAGCCCGGCCGGATGAACACCCATAAGCATGCCCGATTGACCTTCCTACGTCGACTCGAAATGGTCCAGCAATTGATCGCCCATCAAGTTTGTGTGCCTGAAGCGGCCCGCGCCTATGGGGTCACCGCGCCGACTGTGCGCAAATGGCTGGGCCGCTTCCTGGCTCAGGGCCAGGCGGGCTTGGCCGATGCGTCCTCGCGCCCGACGGTCTCGCCCCGAGCGATTGCGCCGGCCAAGGCGCTGGCTATCGTGGAGCTGCGCCGCAAGCGGCTGACCCAAGCGCGCATCGCCCAGGCGCTGGGCGTGTCAGCCAGCACCGTCAGCCGCGTCCTGGCCCGCGCCGGTCTGTCGCACCTGGCCGACCTGGAGCCGGCCGAGCCGGTGGTGCGCTACGAGCATCAGGCCCCCGGCGATCTGCTGCACATCGACATCAAGAAGCTGGGACGTATCCAGCGCCCTGGCCACCGGGTCACGGGCAACCGACGCGATACCGTTGAGGGGGCCGGCTGGGACTTCGTCTTCGTGGCCATCGATGACCACGCCCGCGTGGCCTTCACCGACATCCACCCCGACGAGCGCTTCCCCAGCGCCGTCCAGTTCCTCAAGGACGCAGTGGCCTACTACCAGCGCCTGGGCGTGACCATCCAGCGCTTGCTCACCGACAATGGCTCGGCCTTTCGCAGCCGCGCCTTCGCCGCGCTGTGCCATGAGCTGGGCATCAAGCACCGCTTTACCCGACCTTACCGCCCACAGACCAATGGCAAGGCCGAACGCTTCATCCAGTCGGCCTTGCGTGAGTGGGCTTACGCTCACACCTACCAGAACTCCCAACACCGAGCCGATGCCATGAAATCCTGGCTACACCACTACAACTGGCATCGACCCCACCAAGGCATCGGGCGCGCTGTACCCATCTCCAGACTCAACCTGGACGAATACAACCTATTGACAGTTCACAGCTAGGCGCAATGCGCCGCGTCGCCGCGCGCGTGCTCGGCGGCCTGCCCGCCCTGCCCGCACACCGCGCAGTCCGGATCGCGCGGCACGTTGACGCTATGCCATTGCATGCTGCGCACGTCCAGCTGCAGCAGGCGCCCGGCCAGGCTCTGGCCGATGCCGGCCAGCAGCTTCAAGGCCTCGGCGGCCTGCCCGCTGCCGATGATGCCCACCAGCGGCGCGAACACGCCGGTGGTGGCGCAGTTGAGTTCCTCGACATCGTCGGCCTCGGGGAACAGGCAGTGATAGCACGGCGCCTGCGCATCGCGCAGGTCATACACGCTGACCTGGCCATCGAAGCGAATGGCCGCGCCCGACACCAGCGGCTTGCGGTGCCGTACACAGGCGCGGTTGATGGCGTGGCGGGTGGCGAAGTTGTCCGAACAGTCCAGCACCACGTCAGCCTGCGCCACGGCGGCATCCAGGGCGGCGCCGCCCAGGCGCTCGACGCGCGCCTCGACCTGCGTTTCCGGATTGAAGCGGGCCAGCATGTCGCGGCCCGATTCGGCCTTGGCGCGGCCCACGCTGTCGCTGGCATGCAGGATCTGGCGCTGCAGGTTGCTCAGTTCGACCACGTCGTCGTCGACCAGGGTGATATGCCCCACGCCGGCCGTGGCCAGGTAAAGCGCGGCCGGGCAGCCCAGGCCGCCTGCGCCGATGATCAGCACACGCGCCGCCAGGAACCGCTCCTGCCCCTCGATGCCGAGTTCGTCGAGCAGGATATGGCGGGCGTAGCGCAGCAGCTGCTGGTCGTTCATTTGCTCTTGGCGGGCTCCACACCAGTCGGCGTGATCGTCATGCGCTGGGTCTTGCCTTCGCTGGGTTTGATGTCGGCCTTGGCCTGCGCGCGGGCCGAACCTTTCTGTACCGGCTTGCCGGCCAGCAGGTTCAGCGCCTGTTGCAGCTGGAAGTCGTCCTTGCCGCCGAACTCGAACGCCTTGCCGGCCACTTCGGTGTTGTCGTCGTTGTTCGACTTGACCTCGGCGTCGGGGCTTTGCTGGTTCGACAGGTGGCGCTGCAGGTCGGCTTCGCGCGGCAGGCGGAACAGATCGCCGTCGGCGGTATCGGCCACGACGTAGTCGGGTTCGATGCCGGTGGCCTGGATCGAGCGGCCGCTGGGCGTGAAGTAGCGCGACGTGGTCAGCTTGACCGCCGTGCTTTCGCTCAACGGCAGGATGACCTGCACCGAGCCCTTGCCGAACGTGCGGTTGCCCAGCACCTTGGCGCGCTTGTGGTCTTGCAGCGCCCCCGCCACGATCTCGGAGGCGGAAGCCGAACCCACGTTGACCAGCACCACCATCGGCACGGTCTTGACCCAGCCCGGCAGGTCGTTGAGGTAATTGCCTTCGCCGCGCGCGTATTCGCTGGGCGTGGCGCGGTACTTGTGGCGCGAATCGGGCGTGCGGCCGTCGGTCGACACCACCAGGGCGTCGGGCGGCAGGAAGGCGCCGGCCACGCCGATGGCGCTGGTCAGCAGGCCGCCCGGATCGTTGCGCAGGTCCAGCACCAGGCTCTTGGGCGCACCCTTGGCGCCGAGTTCCTTCAGATGGCGCGCCAGATCGGGGCCGGTCTTCTCCTGGAACTGCGCGATGCGCAGGTAGGCCACGTTGCTGTCCAGCATCTTGCTGCGCACGCTGCGCACCTTGATGATGTCGCGCACGATCTTGACCACGATGGGCTGCGGCCGGTCGGCGCGCATGATCGTCAGCGTGATGGGCGACTTGGGCGCGCCGCGCATCAGCTTGACCGCGTCGTTGAGCGACATGCCCTTGGTGGGCGTGTCGTCGATCTTGATGATCAGGTCGCCCGCCTGGATGCCGGCGCGCGCGGCCGGCGTGTCCTCGATGGGCGAGATGACTTTCACGAAGCCGTCTTCGGCGCCGACCTCGATGCCCAGCCCGCCGAACTCGCCCTGCGTGGCCGTCTGCATTTCCCGGAAAGCGTCGGCATCCAGGTAGGCAGAGTGCGGGTCCAGGTTGGACACCATGCCGGAGATCGCGTTGCCGATCAGCGTCTTGTCGTCGACCGCCTCGACATAGTTGTTCTTGATGGCCGCGAACACATTGCTGAGCTGCCGCAGTTCATCGAGCGGCAGGGGACTGCCGCGCTGTGCGACCGCGGACACGCCCACGCTCAGCAGGATGCCCGCCACCGCACCGATGGCTACCAGACCGAAACCACGAAACTTGCGAGTGCTCATGCACACTTCCCGATATTTATGCCGGATTATTGGGCCAGCCACTGGGCCGGGTCCACCGGTGCGCCACGATGGCGAATTTCAAAGTATAGGCCCGATTCCACTTGGCCGCCGGTCGCGCCTACCGTAGCAATAGTATCGCCTGCCGCCACCCGGTCGCCCACCCGTTTGAGCAGGCTCTGGTTGTAAGCGTATACCGTCAGGTACTGCTGTCCATGGTCGACAATGATGAGATTGCCAAAACCCCTCAGCCATTCGGCGTAGACCACGGTGCCGGGAGCCACCACCTTGACCGGCGTGCCCTCGGCGGTGCGCAGTACCAGCCCGCGCCACACGCCGCCATCGGGGCGGTCGACGCCGAAGCGGCCCTGGATCGTCCCGCGCACCGGCATCGGCAGCCCGCGCCGCAGGCCATTGCCGCCGCCCACCGGGGCGGCGGACGCCGTACGGGCAGGCGCGGCCTCGCGCGGCGCCGGCTCGGCCGGTTCGGCGCGAGCCGCCGGGCGGGTTTCGCGCGGCGGCGCGGCCTGCGGATCGACCAGCCGGCCGCCCTCGACCTGGCGCAGGCCAGCGGCGTCAGGGTCGGCCAGCGCCACCGGGCCGCGCCCCTGGCGGGCCGCCGCCTCGGCCTGCTCGCGCGCGGCGGCGGCGTCGCGCGCCTCGGCATCGCGCGCCTGCTGCGCCTGGCGGGCCGTCTCGGCCTGGCGCCGGGCGTCGGCCTCGCGGGCCGCGGCGGCCTGACGGGCCGCCTCCTGCTGGCGCGCCGCCTCGGCGCGGCGCGCGGCCTCGGCCTGGCGGGCTTCCTCTTCCTTGCGGCGGGCCTCCTCGGCGGCGCGCCGGCGGGCATCTTCCTCCGCCTGGCGCGCGATGGCGCTTCCCAGGTCGTCGATCAGGTGCGACAGCCGCTGGTCGTCACGGCCCAGCTTGCCGGCCTCGGCGCGTTGCGCCGCAATCTGTCCCTCTAATTTCGCCAACAGGGTGGCGCGGGTTTTCTGCTGTTCGACCAGCGCGGCCTTCTGGCTGGACGTCTCGGCCACCAGCGTCTGGATGTCGTCGCGGCGGGCATCGGCCTGCCCCTGCAGCGCCGCGAGCCGGGCGATATCCTCGCGCAACGCATGCACCGCCTGCGCGCGGGCGCGCGATACATAGTCCAGGTAGCCCAGGTTGCGGCCCAGCTGCTGCGGGTCGTCGCCCGACAGCAGGGCCGTCCAGGGCGACAGGCCGCTGGTGTACTGGGTGCGCAGCTGGTCGGCCAGCTCGGCGCGGCGCTTTTGCAGCACCGCCTGCTGCGCCACCACCTGCTTTTCCAGGCCGGCGAGTTCGGCTTCGGCCTTGCGGCTGGCCTCGCCCAATTCACGCAGCCGGAGATTGATGCGCGAAATGGCTGATTCGGATTCCTTCAACGCGTCGGCGGCCTCCTTGCGGGCGGCCTCGCGCGTGTCGATCTCTTTCTGCAGCGCGTCGATGCGGTCGCGCAGCGCGGCCTGCTGTCGTTCGGCTTCGGACTGGCGACCCGCCAGGTCCGAAACCGCCCAGGCCGCCGGTGGCGCTACCGCCACCGCCGCCCACACCAGCAAACCCGCCGCGACCCGCATGAATCAGTCCTTTTTCGCCTTGCCCTGCGCCGCCACGGCAGCCATCGCCGCCTCGATCTCGGCGGCATCGCCCAGATAATAGTGGCGAATCGGCTTCAGGTCCTCATCCAATTCATACACCAGAGGCTGGCCGGTCGGAATATTCACGCCCACGATGTCATCATCGGAAACATTGTCGAGGTGCTTGATCAGCGCGCGCAGGCTGTTGCCATGCGCGGCCACCAGGACGCGGCGGCCGGCGCGGATGGCCGGGGCGATCGATTCGTTCCAGAACGGCAGCACGCGCGCCACCGTATCCTTCAGGCATTCGGTGGCCGGCAGCTGGTCGGCCGGGATCTTGGCGTAGCGGCCGTCGAAACGCGGGTGGCGCGGATCTTCCAGGTCCAGCGGCTCCGGGGCGATCGCGTAGGCGCGGCGCCAGATCAGCACCTGCTCGTCGCCGTACTTGGCGGCGGTCTCGGCCTTGTTCAGGCCTTGCAGCTGGCCGTAGTGGCGCTCGTTCAGGCGCCAGTTGATGCCCACCGGGGTATACATGGCGTCCATGGCGTCCAGGGCGATCCAGAGCGTGCGGATGGCGCGCTTGAGCACCGAGGTATAGGCCAGGTCGAAGGCGTAACCCTCGCGCTTGAGCAATTCGCCCGCCTTGCGGGCCTGCTCGCGGCCGGTTTCGGTCAGGTCCACATCGGTCCAGCCCGTGAAACGGTTTTCCAGGTTCCACTGGCTTTCGCCGTGGCGCATCAGAACAAGTTTGTACATGGTGTAGGCCGCAACCTGAGCGGGTTAAAGTTGAACAATGCGGTCATTTTATAATTGACTGGTTTTTCTCTGCTTTTCCCCCTGGCCCGCCCTGTTTCGCGGCGCGGCCGGGCCGTTGTTTCCAGGCTCGCGCCGCCCCCCTAGGATGCCCTGTGGATTTACTGCAATTCTTGATCGATAAAAACAACGTCTTCATCGTCGCCGTGGCCGTGGTGTCGGGCATCATGCTGATGCTGCCGGCCCTGCGCAAGGGCCGCGCCGGCGCCGCGGTGGGTACGTCCGAAGCCATCCAGATGGTCAACCAGCGCCAGGCCGTCTGGGTCGACGTGCGCCCGACCGAGCAGTTCCAGGCCGGCCACATCGCGCAGGCCCGCAGCCTGCCCGCCGCCGACCTCGAGAAAAAGGCCGGCGCGCTGCCCAAGAACAAGCCCCTGATCGTCGTGTGCGAGCAGGGCCGCGACGCCGCGCGCATCGCCGCGCGCCTGCGTTCGCAGGGCTTTGCCGAAGTGTCGGTGCTCGAGGGCGGCATGCGCGCCTGGTTTGCCGCCGGCCTGCCGGTCACCCAGAAAGGCTGAGTGCCCGCCATCCCATCCCCACCCGGAGCGACCATGCAGAAAGTAGTGATGTACAGCAAGGACTATTGTCCCTACTGTGCGCGCGCCCAGGCGCTGCTCAAGCAGCGCGGCGTCGCCGATCTCGAAATCATCCGTATCGACCAGGATCCGTCGCAACGCGACATCATGATCGAGCGCACCGGCCGGCGCACGGTCCCGCAGATTTTCATCGGCGAGACCCATGTCGGCGGGAGCGACGACCTGCAGGCGCTGGACCGCTCAGGCGGCCTGCTCCCGCTGCTCAACGGCGGCTGAAGGCGCTCGCCGCGCCGCCATTCCACTCGTTTTTCATTCACCCGGAAATTCTCATGGCTGATCAGGACCAAACCAACCAGCAAGCGGGCTCGGACGCGCCCTCGTTCAATCTGCAGCGCGTCTACCTGAAGGACTTGTCGCTGGAAATGCCCAATGCGCCGCACGTGTTCCTGGAACAGGAAGCGCCGCAAGTCGAGGTCAGCATCAACGTGGGCGGCCAGCGCCTGGCCGAGACCGTGTTCGAGTCGACCGTGACCGTGACCGTCACCACCCGCGTCAACGACAAGGTGCTGTACCTGGTCGAAGGCACCCAGGCCGGCATCTTCGAACTGGCCAACATCCCGGCCGAGCAGATGGACCCGCTGCTGGGCATCGTGTGCCCCACCATGCTGTATCCGTACCTGCGCGCCAACGTGGCCGACGCCATCACGCGCACCTCGCTGCCGGCCCTGCACCTGGCCGAAGTCAACTTCCAGGCCCTGTACGAGCAACGCCTGGCCGAAATGGCCCAGCAGCAACCGGACGCCGCCAACGGCAACGACTCGGGCATCATCCTGCCCCCGGGCGCCACGCGCCAGTAAGTCCGCGGCCAAGCCATGAGCCAAGCACGCCCCGCCACGCTGCGCGTCGCCGTGCTGGGCGCCGGCAGCTGGGGCACCGCCCTGGCGGCCGCGGCCAGCCGGCGCCACCCCACTGTCCTGTGGGCGCGCGACGGCGCCCAGGCGCAGGCCATGGCGGCCCGGCACGAAAACACCCGCTACCTGCCTGGCGTGGCGCTGCCGCACGCCCTGCAGGTCAGCGCCGACCTGGCGCAGGCGCTCGCGCACCTGGCGCACGATCCCGCCCACGCCCTCATCATCCTGGGCGTGCCGGTCGCCGGCATGACGCCGCTGTGCACCGAACTGGCCGCCCGCCTGCCGGCCCTGGGCCTGCAGGCCGTGCCGCTGGTATGGACCTGCAAGGGGTTCGAGGAACAGACCGCCCGCCTGCCCCATGAAACCGTGCAGGCCGCGCTGGGCGCCATGCCCGGCCTGGCCGCCGGCGTTCTTTCCGGCCCGTCGTTCGCGCGCGAGGTCGCGCAGGGGCTGCCCGTGGCGCTGACCGTCGCCAGCGGATCGTCCGCCGTGCGCGACGCCGTCACGACCGCCCTGCACGGCGCGGCGGTGCGCATCTACGCCAGCACCGACGTGGTCGGCGTCGAAGTCGGTGGCGCGCTCAAGAACGTCATCGCCGTGGCCTGCGGCATCTGCGACGGCCTGGCGCTGGGCACCAACGCGCGCGCCGCGCTGATCACCCGCGGCCTGGCGGAGATGGCGCGCTTTGGCGCCGCGCTGGGCGCGCAACAGGAAACCTTCGCCGGCCTTACCGGCCTGGGCGACCTGGTGCTGACCGCCACCGGCGAACTGTCGCGCAACCGGCGGGTCGGGCTGGAAATCGGCGCCGGCCGCAAGCTGGCCGACATCCTGGCCAGCGGCATGACCGCCGAGGGCGTACGCTGCGCGCGGGCCGCGCGCGACCGCGCCCGCGCACTGAACATCGAATTGCCGATCACCGAGGCCGTCTGCGCCGTGCTGTTCGAGGGACTGTCGCCCATGACGGCGGTATCGGCCCTGCTGGCACGCGAGGCGCGCCCCGAAAGCCCGACGCCATAACGCCCGCACTCCCGAAAACCGCTCGTATCGCCCTGAAAACCAAGGAGTCCCTTCATGCTCTTGAACGCCTTGCCCGGGCTGGCCGCCTGCTGCGCCGTCTGTGCGCCCCGCTGGCCGTCGCCGCCCTGCTGCCCGCCGCCGCCCACGCCGCCTGGCCCGAACGGCCCATCCATCTGGTGGTGCCGTTCCCGCCGGGCTCCTCGCCCGACCTGCTGGCGCGCACCATCGCCGAGCCGCTGTCGCAGGCGCTGCAGCAATCCATCGTGATCGACAACAAGCCGGGCGCCGGCGGCAATATCGGCACCCGCATGGTGGCGCAGGCAAAGCCTGACGGCTACACCCTGCTCTACACCATCAACGGGCCGCTGGTCACCGCCCCGACCCTGTACAAGCGCACGCTGGGCTACGACCCGCTGAAGGACCTCGCGCCGGTCACGCTGGTGGCCACCAGCCCCAATGTGCTGACGGTGCCGGCCAGCCTGCCCGTCGACAACGTGCAGGATTTCGTCAAGCTGGCGCGCGAGCGCGCCGGCGCGCTGAATTATGGCTCGGTCGGCCCCGGCAGCTCGGCCCACCTGGCCATGGAAATGTTCAAGCACGAAGCCGGCATCGACCTCACGCAGATCCCGTATCCGGGCTTTCCGCAGGTAATCACCGCCATCATCGGCGGCGACGTGCACGCCGGTTTCATGGTGCCCGCCATCGCCATGCCGCACGCACGCGACGGCAAGGTCAAGACGCTGGCCGTCACCAGCCTGGAGCCCAGCGACGCGCTGCCCGGCATCCCGACCATGGCCTCGCAAGGCTATCCCGGCTTCGAGGCCATTTCCTGGAACGCCATCCTGGCCCCGGCCGGCACGCCGGCGCCCATCGTCGAGCGCCTGAACCGCGAACTGGCCACCATCATCGACAGCGACGCGGTGCGCAAGCAACTGGCCGCGCAGTACTTCACGCCCGCCCCCTCCAGCCCGCAGGCGCTGACCGAACGCATCCAGGCGGAGAAAGCGCGCTGGGACCAGGTGATCGGCCGCTTGAACCTGTCGCTGGACTGAGCGGGCGCCTGTCCCGCCTCAGATACTGCCGGCGTACCCCGACTGGCGCCAGGCCTCGAACACCGTCACCGCCACCGCGTTGGACAGATTGAGGCTGCGCTGGCCCGGCCGCATGGGCAGCCGCAGTTGCTGGGCTGGTCCGAACAGCGCCATGTGCGCCTCGGACAGCCCGGCGGTTTCCCGCCCGAACACGAACACATCGCCCGCCTGGAACGCCATGTCGGCCAGGCTGGTGCGCGCGCGCGTGGTCAGCGCGAAGATGCGCGGCGCAGCCGCGCCGGTGGCCGCCAGCGCCTGCGGCAGCGTGTCGTGCACCTGCACCGGCTGCCATTCGTGATAATCCAGCCCGGCGCGGCGCAGGCGCGCATCGTCCAGCTCGAACCCCAGCGGGCGCACCAGATGCAGCTGCGCGCCGGTATTGGCGCACAGGCGTATGGCATTGCCCGTGTTGGGCGGGATTTCCGGAGAGACCAGGACGACGTGGAACATGGCGGGATGGGCGCGCGGGCGCCGCGTGCATGACGGGAAGACCGCCATTTTGCCAGCCTTGGCCTGGGC
Organism: Bordetella pertussis 18323; assembly: GCF_000306945.1. NCBI lineage: Bacteria > Pseudomonadati > Pseudomonadota > Betaproteobacteria > Burkholderiales > Alcaligenaceae > Bordetella > Bordetella pertussis. The sequence goes on from NC_018518.1 coordinate 3,762,211, forward strand.
GGACTTCAGCCATGGCTGGCCGGCGTGCGCGCCGCGGCCAGCACGATGACGCGGCCGGCGCCGGCGGCCAGCAAGGCGCGCGCGGCGCAATGCGCCGTGGCGCCCGTGGTGACCACATCGTCGACCAGGGCCACGGTGGCGCCGGCCGGCACCGGCAAGGCGCGCCACCGGCCCGTGGCGCCCCGGAGCCGGTCGCGGCGGCCGCGCAGGGTCTGGCGGCCGGCAAGCACCCGGGCCGGGCGCAGCTGGGTACGCGCCAGCGGCCAGCCCAGGCGCGCGGCCAGCGCGGCCACCAGCTCCGCCGCCGGATTGAAGCCCCGCCGGCGCAGCGACGCCGCGCTGGCCGGCACCGGCACCAGCAGGCAAGGGCCGCGCAGCGGCGGATCGGCCTGCCGGATGGCGCGCAGCATCAGGTCGGCCAGCGCCACGGCCAGCTCATGCCGGCACGCGGTCTTGTAGCGGGAGATCAGCCCGCGGTAGGGCCCGGCGTAATCGAGCGCCGCCACCACGCGCTGGTAGGCGGGCCGCAGGCGCAGGCAATCGGCGCAATGGCGCGCCCGCGGCGCCAGGCGCACCGCGCAGCAGGGGCAGCGCGGCGTGGCCGGCCCCAGGGCCGCCATGGCCTCGGCGGCGCAGGGCTCGCACAGGCGGCCGCCGGCGGCGCGCAGGCCGCACAACGGGCAGTCCGACGGCAGCCGGGCAAGCCAGCGCCGCGAATGCGCAATAATGTGGGTCATGGGCCGCCTGGCTTCCTCGATGCGGGCGTGCGCCCGATGGCCCTGATCACATCATGCCTGCCCGCGCCCGTGGGCGGCACCGCGATACAAATGTCCTTGCCTTCTTCCCTGCCTTCGCTTCCCATCGTGGCCGCCGACGTGGTGCGCCAGTTCTCCCGCCGCGGCGATCTCGCGCAGGCTCAGTTCCTGTATGGCGAAGTCGCGCAGCGCATGATGGGCCGGCTGCGCTATATCAGGCTGCAACCGGCCGCGCTGCTGGACGCCGGCTGCGGCGCGGGCGCCAGCCTGCCGCTGCTGCGCGACCGCTTTCCGAGCGCCGCCTATACCGGGCTGGACGCCGCCGAGCCGCTGCTGGCCCACGCGCGCCAGGCCTGGACGCCGGGCGGCGTGGCCGCCTGGCTGGGACGCCTGGCCCAGCGCGGCAAGCCCGCCGTCTCTTTCGTGCGCGCCGACCTGGCCGCCAGCGGGCTGCCGCCCGAGCAGCTGGACCTGGTGTGGTCCAACCTGGCCCTGCACTGGCATCCCGAGCCGCACGCGGTCCTGGCCGAATGGCGCCGCATCCTCAAGGTGGGCGGGCTGGCGATGTTTTCCTGCCTGGGTCCCGGAACGCTGCGCGAGCTGCGCGAGGCGCTGGCCGATGCCGGCCTGCGCACGGCCACGCCGACCTTCGTGGACATGCACGATTTTGGCGACCTGCTGGTCGAGAACGGTTTTGCCGATCCGGTAATGGACCAGGAAACCCTGACGCTGACCTACGAGACCCCCCAGCGCCTGCTGGAGGATGTGCGCGCCCTGGGCGGCAACCCGGCGCGCGACCGGCGCGCCGGCCTGGCCGGGCGCGCCTGGCTGGATCGCCTGCATGCGGCGCTGGAGGCCCGGCGCGGCCCGCAAGGCCGCATCAGCCTGAGCATCGAAGTGGCCTACGGCCACGCCTGGCGGGCGCCGGCGCGGCGCGCCGCGCCCGGCGAAACCCATCTCTCGGTCAGCGCCATCGGCGGACGCCGGGCAGGCTGACGCCGCCGGCCTGCGTCAGTGCAGGCGCTCGGCCCAGCCGGGCAGCGGATCGCCCTGCGGCGTGCTCAGGGCGCACACGCCTCCCACTGGCTCGGAGGTCGCGCGGATGCGGCGCCGCACCGCCGACGGGGGGGTGTCCTGGACGCCCTGGCCGCGCCAGTTTTGCGCCATGGACTCGACCACCAGGGGCAGTTCGCGCACCTTGAGGAATTGGCCGCGCAGCCAGCGCGCGTCGTTGCCATTGCGCAGGATCTCGTCGCGCAGGGTTTGCAGCATGTCGCCGGTGCCCAGTTCTTCGGCCACCGGCGCCAAGCGCTCGAACAGCGCGCGCAGGTGGTCCACCAGCCGCACGCGCTGCCCGTCCGGCGTGACGTAGCTGCCGTGCAGGCCGAAACGGCAGGCCTGGAAATGGTTGCTGCGATAGGCCAGCCAGGCCTGCTGGCTGGGTTCGGGGTCGCGCGCCACCTGCACCGCCAGCGCCTGCGCGAAGGCAGCCAGCTGGCAGGCCCGCTCGACGGTCAGCGGGGTGTCGCAGACCCGGATCTCGACCGTGCCGTACTCGGGCTTGGGCCGGATGTCCCAGTACAGGTCCTTGATGCTCTCGGCCAGGCCGCTGGCGCGCAGCTGGGCCAGGTGGGCCTCGAAGCGGTACCAGTCGGTCACGTCGGCGGGCATGTGGCCAGCCAGCGGGAAACTGTTGACCGCGTTGAGGCGGCAGCACGAAAACAGGGTGTCCACGCCTTCGCAATAGGGCGAGGCGGCCGACAGGGCGATGAAATGCGGGACATACGGCGACAGCCCGCGCACCATGCGCACCGCCGCGTCGCCGGAGGGCACGCCCAGGTGGATATGCTGGCCGAACACCGTGAACTGGCGCGCCAGGTAGCCGTACATCTCGGCCAGGTACTGGAAGCGCGGCGTATCGGAAATGGCGCGGTCCTGCCAACGCATGAAGGGGTGGGCGCCACCGCCCGTGACGCCAACGCCGACCGCGTCGGCGGCTTCGCAAAGGACATCGCGCATTTCGCGCATTTCGGCCAGCAAGCCGGCCGGGTGCTCGTGCACCGAGGAATTCAGCTCGATCATCGATCGGGTGATTTCGGGTTTGACCCGATCGGCGATGGGATGGTTGGCCAACTGGGCCAACAACTCGTCAGACGCGGCAGCCAAGTCAAAGCTGCGGGGATCGACCAACTGCAATTCGAGCTCGATACCCAAGGTGTTGGGGGCTGACGAAACGAAGGGGATCTGTTCCATCTCCGACTCCTTGCGTGTTCTTTCGATTGAGGGAACGCGCCATTCGGCTTTGAAGCCCGGAAACTGCCCGGGGAGCACTCGACGGCGTCTTATGAAGGCATGATAGCCGCAACTTTGTGGCAAGAAGATTGAAATTCGTGACATTTATGCGCAACATCATGAATCGGAGATTTTTTACCTGTGACAATCATGTGAGCAACCACTCACACTCAAGTATTGGCGCGGATGAGCGGGCAGCGAGGTACGCAAAGGGCCGCGTAGCGCGGCCCTCGGGGGGTCAGGGGAAACCCGAATCAAGGGTTTTCCCTTAGATAAAACGGGCGTTACCAAACGCCCGGCAGGTAACCACTATTTGAATGGCGTGGCGTCGCCTCCCCCGTATACGCTGCCGCCGTAGCCCCCCTCCACTTCGATCTTCACGCTGGCCGGGTCGACGGTGGACTGGCCGCCCTTGTAGTGCATGACCATGCCGGGAAACAGCATGACGGCGGCCACCATGAACAGCTGGATCACGATGAACGGCACCGAGCCCCAGTAGATCTGGCCGGTGGTCACCGGCTGGATGACCTTGCCGGTGATCTTGTCCTTGTAGGCGTCCTTGGGCGCGACCGAGCGCAGGTAGAACAGCGCGAAGCCGAACGGCGGGTGCATGAACGAGGTCTGCATGTTCACCGCCAGGATGATCCCGAACCAGATCAGGTCGATGCCCATCTTGTCGGCCACCGGGCCGAGCAGCGGCACGATGATGAACGCCAGCTCGAAGAAGTCCAGGAAGAACGCCAGCACGAAGGTCAGCACGCTGACCACGATCAGGAACCCCCACTCCCCGCCCGGCAGCCCGATCAGCAGGTGCTCGACCCACAGATCGCCGTTGACCCCGCGGAAGGTCAGCCCGAACACCGTCGAGCCCACCAGGATGAACACCACGAAGCACGACAGCTTGGTGGTCGTGTCCATCGCCTGCTTGAGCAGGTCCAGCGTCAGGCGCCGGCGGATCAGCGCCATGATGATCGCCCCCACCGCCCCCATCGCCCCGCCCTCGGTGGGCGTGGCCACGCCGATGAAGATCGTGCCCAGCACCAGGAAAATCAGGAACAGCGGCGGGATCATCACGAAGGTCACCCGCTCGGCCAGCGCCGAGAGCATCTTCAGGCGGAACACCTTGTTGGCGATCGCGATCACGAACGCCGTCAGCCCCCACAGCAGCAGGCTCACCACCACCTGCTCGTCGACCGGCGCCGTGTCGTTCTCCAGCCACTGCCCCAGCACATAGGCCGACAGCGAGGAAATCAGCATCAGCACCAGCAGCGAACGCCCCCCGCGCGAGCCGTTGGGCTCGCGAAACCTGCGCGCCTCCTCGGGCAGCGCCGGCGCCGCCGAGGGCTTGACCAGCGAGACGATCACCACATAGGCGATGTACGCCCCCGCCAGCACGAACCCCGGCACCATCGCCGCGCGGTACATGTCCCCGATCGAGCGCCCCAGCTGGTCGGCCAGGATGATCAGCACCAGCGAGGGCGGAATGATCTGCGACAGCGTGCCCGAGGCCGCGATCACCCCGCTGGCCAGCCGCCTGTCATACCCGTAGCGCAGCATGATGGGCAGCGAAATCAGTCCCATCGAGATCACCGAGGCCGACACCACGCCGGTGGTCGCCGCCAGCATCGCGCCCACGAACACCACCGCGATCGCCAGCCCCCCGCGCAACGGACCGAACACCTGGCCGATCGTCTCGAGCAGGTCCTCGGCCATGCCCGATCGCTCCAGCACCAGCCCCATCAGGGTAAAGAACGGCACCGCCAGCAGCGTGTCGTTGGAAATAATGCCGAACACCCGCTGCGGCAAGGCCTGGAACAGCGCCGGGCTGAGCAGGTCCAGCTCGATGCCCACCAGACCATACAGAATCCCGTTGGCCGCCAGCGCGAACGCCACCGGAAAACCCAGCAGCAAGAACAGCACCAGCGTCGCGAACATGATCGGCGCCAGATTGGCTATCAGAAACTCCATGATCAGCGGCCTTCGTGGTTATTACGTTGTTCTTGCACGCTCGCCTCGCGCTCCAGCGCCTCGCGGGCGATCTCCTCGGCCAGCAGCTCCTCGGCGCTCTTGCTGCCCTCGCGCGCGGTCGGGTCCGGACACTGCCCGCGCAAGAACCCGATGCACTTGATCAGGTGCGACAGCCCCGCCAGCACCAGCAGCGCAAACCCCACCGGAATCAACAGCTTGACCGGCCAGCGGATCAACCCGCCCGAGTTCGACGACTGCTCGCCGCTCAGGTACGAATCCATGAACACCGGCCACGACAGAACCATGATCAGGGTGCACGCCGGCAGCAGAAAGAACACCACCCCGAAAATCTCGATCCAGATCTGCTTGTGGCGCGGCAGCCGCGAGGACAGAATGTCCACCCGCACGTGTTCGTTCTTCAGCAGCGTGTAGCCCGCGGTCAGCAGGAACATCGCGCCGAACATGTACCACTGCAGTTCCAGCCAGGCGTTCGAACTGCTATGAAACACCTTGCGCACCACGGCATTGCCGGCGCTGACCAGCACCACCAGCAAGGTGACCCATGTCACGGCCCGGCCGACCCGCAGGTTCAGCGCGTCTATGCCGCGCGATAAGGCAAGCAATGCCCACATGTATTCCCCGATATAAATATGTAGGTATGGAAAACCGGCTCAATGGCCCTCGACGGGCGTGCGCCACGGCGTGGCCTTGCGCTCGAACCACACCAGCAGCGCGAACAGGGCCATGCCCATGACCGCCAGCACCGTCAGGGCCGCGAACACGCGCACGGTGTCGAAGGTGCCTTGCGCGCTCATGATCACGTAGCCCAGCCCGCGCTGCGAGGAAACGAACTCGCCGACGATGGCGCCCACCAGCGCCAGCGACACGGCGACCTTCATGCCGGTCACGATGGACGGCAGGGCGCCAGGCAGGCGTACCTTGAAGAAGAAATCGCGCCGCGACCCCTTGAGCACGCGGCCCAGGTCCAGCACGTCCTGCGGCACCGACTTCAGGCCGTGCACGGTGTCGACGATGACGGCGAACACGGCGATCAGGAAGGCGATGGCGATCTTGGGCTCGGCGCCGGTGCCCAGCCAGATGACAAAGAGCGGCGCAATCGCCACCTTGGGCACGCTGTTGAGCGCCACGATCAGCGGGTACAGGAAGCTCTCGCACCAGCGCGAACTGACCAGCATCACGGCGATCAGCACGCCGCCCACCACCGCGACCGCGAAGCCGGCCACGGTGGTCATCAGCGTGTACCAGGCCTGGTCGGCGTACCAGCGCCATTCCGCGGCCAGCTCCAGCGCTATCTGCGAAGGCAGCGGCAGCATGATGGGCCGCACCTCCAGCGCCCGCCCCAGCCCTTCCCACAACAGCAGGAACACCGCCAGCGATACGGCGCCCGCTGCCGCATGCAAGCATTTGCGACCCGTGGCTGTCATGGCGCACGCCCTCCCTCGTCGATCAGGCCCATCTGCTCGAACAGGCCGCGTATATGGCGCACATAGCGGCCGAACTCGGCCGTCTCGCGCACCGCCAGCGGCCGCGGACGCGGCAGGTCGATGCGGATGGTCTCGAGCACCCGTCCGGGACGCGGCGAGAACACCATCACTTCGTCGCCCAGGAACACCGCCTCGGCGATGCCATGCGTGACGAACATCACGGTGTTGCGCGTTTCCATCCAGATGCGCTGCAGTTCCACATTCATCTGGTCGCGCGTCAGGGCGTCCAGCGCGCCGAACGGTTCGTCCATCAGCAGCAACGCCGGGTCGTCGACCAGCGCGCGGCAGATGGCGGCGCGCTGGCGCATGCCGCCGGACAGTTCGCGCGGATAGTTGTCCGCGAACGCCGCCAGGCCCGTCAACCGCAGCAGCGCGTCGACCTTGTCGCGGTAGCGCGCCACCGGCTTGCCGGCAAACTCGACCGGCAGCAGGATGTTGCGGCGAATGTTGCGCCATTCAAGCAGCGCGTCGCGCTGGAACACCATGCCTATGCCATCCGGCGGCCCTTTGACGGGCTGGCCGGCCACGCGCAGTTCGCCCTCGCTGATCGTCTCCAGGCCGGCCACGCAGCGCAGGAAGGTGCTCTTGCCGCAACCGCTGGGGCCGAGAATGCTCACGAAACGGCCCGCGGGCACATCGATCGAAATGGTTTCCAGCGCCTGCACCCCGCGTTCGCCGGGGTATTTCTTGCGCACCCCGGCCGCGCTGACAGCCGCCACGCTCACGGTTTCACCAGCGCGTCGTAGCGTTGCGGCCGGGCCAGGTCCGGCACATAGAAGTCGGCCGCCTTGGCGTCGGCGCGTACCAGGCCCACCGACGACAGCGTCTTGACCGCCTGCTCCCAGTCGGCCGGCACCGGCGCGCCCACGCGCTGGCCGGCCGCCAGGCCGAAGTAGCCGCGCAAGGCATCGATCTGGCCGCGCAGCACCGTACGGTCCAGGCGCGCCTGCGGCCGCTGCGCCAGGATGGCGGATACGGCCTCGTCCTCGTGGCCCGCGTAGATGTATTCCCAGGCGCGCGCGCTGACGCTGGCAAAGCGTCCGATGGCCTCGCCGCGCTCGCGCAGCTTGTCCTCGCTGGCGAACAGCCCGAAGCTGGGCATGTCCAGGCCGAAGTCGGCAAAGCGCACGGCCCGCGACGGGCGGTTCTGCGATACCACGGGCAGGAAGAACGGGATGGTCGAGAACGCCGCGTCGGCACGGCCCACCGCATAGGTGGAGGCCTTGCTGGCGGCATCGACGTTGATCAGCTCCAGATCGCTTTTCTTCAGCTTGCCGCGCGCCAGGAAGGCGTCGATGAACGGCGCCTCGAGCGAGCCGGCGGTATAGGCCACCTTGCGTCCCTTGAGCTGTTCGGGCCCGGCAATGCCGGAATCGGCCGGCACCAGCAGGCCAATGTCGCTGTGGCGCGCGAACACGGCCACCGCCTTGACCGGCAGCCCCTTGTCGCGCGCAATCATCATGGACGCCAGGGCGGCGTGCCCCAGGTCGAAACGGTCGCTGCCGCCCACGATCTGCACCGTCGTGACCGAACCGTTGCCGTCCTCCAGCGTGACGTCCAGGCCCGCCTGCTTGTACCAGCCCTTCTGCTGCGCCAGGTGGAAAGCCGCCTGCACGCCCCAGGGCGTCCAGTCCAGCCGCACCCGCAACGGCTCCGGCGCCTGCGCGCCGGCCGTACCCGCCGCCGCCAGCAGGGCGATACCGCCCATGGCCCGGCGCCACCACTTCCCGATTGCCTTCTGCATCTCCATCCCCCTGGAATCGCGCGCGACGCCGGCGCGCCGTTCAGCCGCCGTGGCCGAACCAGCGCTTGATCCGCATCCACAACACGCTGAAGAACATCGCCACCGGGTTGAACTGCGCCTGCGGCAACGCCTCGCCGCCAGGCTGGCGCAGGCGCGCCGTCACGTTCTTGCCGAAATCGGCGATCATGCGCCGCACGAAATCCTGCACCAGCCCCGAGCGCGAGAACTGCGCCAGCGGCCCCTGCAGGGCGTACTGCAGATCCACCTTGACGCGCGTCTCGTTCTCGGACACCGCCTCGACCTGGTAGGCAATATCGCCGGTGGCGCGCGACTGGCTCAGCGAATCCTGGCCGGCGCCGCGAAAAACCGCGCGCATGGCCGCTTCGTCGCGCTCCAGGCGAGCCGCGCCGTTGAACGCGGCAGCCATGGGGCCGAACTTGATGGCGATCTTGCCCTTGACGCGCTGGCTGTCGGTTTCCTCGATGACCGCGCCCGGCAGGCAGGCCGCCACGGCCGGCAGGTCCACCATGAAGGCCCACACCTCGGCCGCGGGAAACGGCACGGTGAACGCGTCGACGATCTGGTTGCCCTTGCCGCCGACCGGGCTGGCGGCCGCGGCCGGCCGTGGCTCCGCCTGGGCAGCCGTCGGCGCGCTGGGCGTGAAAGGCTGGAAAGCGATGGGCTGCTCGCCGCGCGGCGCCGGCAGGCGCCCGTCGGCCGCGGCCGCGCGCAAGGCCTGCACGGCCGCGTCGGGTTGCTCGCGCAGGTCGCGCAGCACCGACATCACGGCGCCCACGATGCCCATGTAGCCGGTGCAGCGGCACAGGTTGCCCGACAGTTCCACGCGCACGCGCGCTTCGTCGGCATCGGGCATGCGCAACACGATGTCGCGCGACGTCGTCAGCATGCCCGGGGTGCAATAGCCGCATTGCAGCGCATGGTACTTGGTGAAGGCGGCGCGCAGGCGCGCCATGACCGGATCGCCGTCATAGCCTTCGATGGTGGTCACCTGGCGGCCTTCGCACGCCACCGCATAGGTGATGCACGAACGGACCGGCTGGCCGTCGACCAGCACGGTACAGGCGCCGCATACGCCGTGCTCGCAGCCCAGGTGGGTGCCCGTCAGGCGCGCCTGGTCGCGCAGAAAATCGCCCAGGTGCATGCGCGGCGACGCCTCGTGGGCCACCTGCCTGCCGTTGACTTCCAACGTTACTTGAACCATCGTCATTCCTGTACGCCCAGCGCCTGCTTCAGGCAGCGCGCCACGGCGGTTGCATGCAATTTGCGATGCAGGGCATCCTTGCCGGGCATGGCCTGCGCCACCGCTTCATCGATCCGCTCGGCCTGCAGCGCGGCCGCGCCCTGGCGCGCCACGGCGTCGGCCAGCCCCGGCAGCAGGCAGGGCGCGCCGTCGAGCGCGCCCACCGCGATGCGTGCCACCCACCGCGCGGGCTCGAACCAGGCCGCGCAACTGGCCTCGGCGAACTCGCCGGCCTTGCGGCAGAACTTGTAGTAGCCCCAGCGCGCGCCATCGGTCATGGCCGGTACGTGCACGGCGGCGATCAATTCGCCCTCGCCCACCACCGTGGTGTAGGCGCCCTGCATGAAGGATTCGGCCGGCACCATGCGCTCGCCGTCCACGCCGGCGATCTCGATGTCGGCGCCCAGCGCCACCATGGTCAGCACCCAGTCGGCCGCCGGATCGGCGTGCGCCAGGCTGCCGCCGATCGTGCCGCGGTTGCGGATGGCGCGATAGGCGATGCCCGTCGCCACCTGCTGCAAGGCCGAGCCGCGCAGCGCCGCGTGCACGCCGTCCTCGATCTCGGCGTGGGTGACCGCGGCCCCCACGCGCACGCGGCCGCCGCGCTCGCCTACCTCGCGCAGCGCCGGCACCCCCGAGATGTCGATCACCACCGGTGGACGCGCCAGGCGCAGATTCAGCATCGGGCCCAGCGACTGGCCGCCGGCCATCAGCTTGGCGCGGCCGTCGTGCTGGCGCAGCCACTGCAGCGCCTGCTGCATCGACTCGGCGCGGAAATATTCGAACTGCGCCGCTTTCATGCTGCCTCCCCGGCGCCTTGCGCAATGGCCTGCAGCACGCGGATCGGCGTCAGCGGGGTGCGCGACAGCTCGGCGGCGCCCAGGCCGCGCAGCGCATCGTTGACTGCGTTGAACAGCACCGCGGGCGGCGCGATCGCACCGCCCTCGCCCATGCCCTTGGCGCCGAATTCCGTATGCGGCGACGGCGTCTCGAAATGGTGCAGCCGCATGTTGGGCACCTCGGTCGGGCCGGGCAGCATATAGTCGGCCAGCGTCGAGGCCAGCGGCTGGCCATTGGCGTCGTAGGGCGTCTCTTCGTAGAACGCGGTGCCGATGCCCTGCGCGATGCCGCCGATGGTCTGGCCTTCCACGACCATGGGGTTGATCATGGTGCCGCAATCCTCGACGACCACGTAATCCAGTATCTCGACCGCGCCGGTGTCCGGATCCACCGCCACCACGGCGGCGTGGCTGGCGTAGGTGAAGCAGCCGGTGTCGACCTTGGGCTTGTAGCCCACGTTCACTTCCAGGCCCGCCGGGTCCACGTCGGGCGGCAGCAATTGCGGCCGCAGGTACCAGGCGTCGGCAACGTCGCCGGTGGCGACCGATTTCTCGCCGGCCCGGTAGATGCCGTCCTGCAGCGTCACCGCGTCGTCGGCCACGCCCAGCATGTGCGCGGCGATGTGCCGCATGCGCGGCAGCAGGCGCTTGCATGCCTGCGACACCGCGCCGCCGGACATGACCAGCGAGCGCGATGCGTAGGTGCCGGTGGAGAACGGCGTCTGGCCGGTATCGCCATGCAGCACCTTGATGCGCGCCACGTCGATGCCGAGAATCTCATGGGCGATCTGGGCGAAGGTGGTTTCCATGCCCTGGCCGTGCGAGTGCACGCCCACGCGCACTTCCAGCCCGCCATCGGGCGTCACGCGCACCGTCGCCTGGTCGAAGCCCGGAATCACGGGCGTGCCCCAGGCGGCGAATACCGAGGTGCCGTGCGCGGCCTGCTCGGTATAGGTGGCCACGCCCACGCCGATGCGCCGGCCGTCGGCCTCGCCGCGGGCCTGGCGGGTCCGCACGCCGTCGATGTCTATCATCTCCAGCGCCTTGCGCAGGCTGGCCGGGTAGTCGCCGCTGTCGAAGTGCTTGTTGGTCACATTGACGTAAGGCATCTGCTCGGGTTGCACCAGGTTCTCCAGGCGCACTTCCCAAGGCTCGCGGCCCACTTCGCGCGCCACGGCGTCCATCGTCAGCTCGATGGCGAAGCACACGCCGGTACGCCCGCGATATGGCACGAAGCCGGGTTTGTTGGTAGCCACGCAGCGCGTCTCGCAGCGGTAGCCGCGAAAGCCATAGGGCCCGGGCAGGTTGCCGACCGCCTGGCCAGGCTCGAGCCCGATGGTGAAGGGCCACACCGAATAGGCGCCGCCGTCTATCGTGATCCGGGCGTCCAGCGCCAGCAGCTTGCCGCGCTTGTCCGCATAGGCGGTCATTTCGTAATGGTGCTCGCGCGAATTGGCGCCGGCCGTCAGGTGTTCACGGCGGTCCTCGATGAAGCGGAACGGGCGCTTGTAGGTCTTGGCCAGCCAGGCCACACAGAGCTCTTCCTGCTGCAGCACGCACTTGTAGCCGAACGCGCCGCCCACGTCGGGCGACACCACCCGCACGCGGCCCTGTTCGAGGTCCAGGCACTGGGCCAGCACGCTGCGTATCATGTGCGGCACTTGCGTGGCGCTGATCACCACCAGCTGGTCGGCCTGGTGGTCCCAGTAGGCCAGCACCGCCTTGCCTTCCATGGGAACCATGCATTGCCGCGCCAGGTCGATCTTGCGCCTGACCACCACCTCGGCGCGCGCGGCATGTTCGTCGAAGTCGCGGTCGGCGTTCAAGGTGACGAACACGTTGTCGCGCCAGTGCTCGTGCACCAGGTCCGACGTGGCCTGCTGCGCGCCGGCCACGTCGGCATAGACCGGCAGGTCGTCATAATCGACTTCCACCAGCTCGGCATGGTCTTCCGCCTCGGCGCGCGTCGGCGCGAACGTCATGGCCACCGGCTCGCCGACGAAGCGCACCTTGCCGCTGGCCAGCGGCGGCTGAACCGAGGGCTGGTAGGTCGGCAGGGTCGAATCGGCCGCGATATCGCGCGCATCGCCCATCATCGAGCGCAGCACGACCTTGTCGCGCACGCTCTCGGGCACCCGCACATCGGTAATGCGCGCATGCGCCAGCGGACTGCGCAGGAATGCCACCTCGCACAGCCCGGGCATGGCCATGTCGGCCACGAAGTTGCCCTTGCCATGCAGATGGCGCGCGTCCTCCTTGCGGGGAACGCGCGCCCCGACTCCTTGCCGTGAACCGGCGCCAACCTCGGCGCCGGTATGTTCTGTCGTCATGACTGCCCTTTGAAACTGAATGACGTCGATTACTTGGCCTGCGCCCGCGCCACGGCCGCGAAGGTGTAGTTGTCCAACGCGTTCTCCGCGACGCGGAACCAGCCCGCCTCGTCTTCCTGGAATTTCTTCCAGCCGGGATAAATGGCCTTGAAGTCGGGATTCTTTTCCGACAGCTCGGTCCACAATTGCTGTGATGCCTTGTATACCGCGTCCATGACTTCCTTGGGGAAGAAACTGACCTTGGCGCCGCCGGCGATCAGCTTGCGCAGCGCAAGGGGGTTGCGGGCGTCGTAGTTCGCCAGCATTCTCATGCTCTGCTCGCCGCAGGCGGCCTCGAACGCCGCCTGGTAGGCCGGCGGCAGCGCTTCCCAGGCCTTGTCGTTGACCATGGAGGTGATCGAGGCGCTGCCTTCGAACCAGCCCGGCGAGTAGTAGTAGGGCGCCACCTTGTTGAAGCCCAGCTTTTCATCGTCGTACGGCCCGATCCACTCGGCCGCGTCGATGGTGCCCTTCTCCAGCGCGGGGTAGATGTCGCCCGGCGGAATCTGTTGCGGCACCACGCCCAGCTTGGACAGCACCATGCCGCCGATGCCCCCGATACGCATGTTCAGGCCATTGAGGTCGGCGGTAGACTTGATTTCCTTGCGGTACCAGCCGTCCATCTGCACGCCCACGTTGCCACAGACGTGGTTGACGATGTTGTATTTCTTGTACAGCTCGCGCAGCTGCTGCAGACCCCCGCCGTAGTGGATCCAGGCGTTGTGCTGGCGCGCGTTCAGGCCGAACGACAGGCCAGTATCGAACGTCAGCGCCGTGTTCTTGCCGATGTACATCGTGCTCAGCACATGGTTGCATTCCACGGTGCCGTTGCTGACCGCGTCCATGTTCTGCGCGGAAGGAACCAGTTCACCGCCGGGAAATGCGCGGATCTCGAACTTGCCGTCGGTCAGCTGGCCGACACGCTTGCACAGCTCGTCGGCCGAGCCGTAGATCGTGTCCAGGCTCTTGGGCCAGCTGGTCGACATGCGCCAGCGGACGGTCGGGTTGGCCTGCGCCATGGCGGGCATGCCCACCGCGGCCAGGCCGGCGCCGGCAGCGCCGGCGGCTTGTGCGAGAAAACGGCGTCGTTGCATGACTTGCTCCTGAGCTGTCGAATCGAATGCGAATATCTGCTTGTCTGGACACGGCCGGCCGTGTCCGGGGAATCCCGGCCGTCGGCGCGCCGGGTTGTACCGCCAACTGCATCCGGGAGCTGAAGCCCGGTTTGGAACGACTTGCCCGCATGCCCGCTTCGGCCGCCTGAAACGTGCCGAAAAAAAGTAAGTATGCTGACGTTTTATTCAGCATACTGATAGTGTTTTTGAGTGTCAACGAGGTTTTCCCCGGTGTTCCTGCCGGGCTCGCGTCCGCGTTTTCGCGGGCCGGTGCGGCGAGCGGCAAGTCCAGCAATGGCGCGGCTTGGCGCGTGATCGGCGCGTGCCCGCCGGGGCGGGCCGGCCAGCCCCGCGACCGGGCGGCGCGACCAGGGAAATCCCTAGGATAAATTTCCGTTTTATAGGAAGTACACTGCGCATACTTACTCAGTACACTGAATATTTAGCCATGAACTGGATCAAGATCGCGACTACCGACCAACTCGAGGACGACGAGGTCATGCCCGTTACCGCCGGCGAGGCGAAATTGGCCCTGTATCGCAGCGAAGGCGAATACTTCGCTTCGGACAATGTCTGTACCCACGCCTATGCCCTGCTGTCCGACGGCTATCTGGAGGATGGCTGCATCGAATGCCCGCTGCATCAGGCCAGGTTCGACATCAAGACCGGCAAGGCCATGTGCGCGCCGGCGACGGCCGACATCCGCATCTATCCGCTGAAGATCGAGAACGACGACATCTACGTCGATCTGCAAGCCTGATCATGGACGAGATCCAATCCATCGTGATCGTGGGCGCGGGCCAGGCTGGCGCGGTCGCCGCGGCCAGCCTGCGGCAGCTGGGCTATCGCGGCGGGCTGACCCTGGTCGGCCAGGAGGCCCACCCGCCCTACGAGCGCCCGCCGCTGTCCAAGGCGGTCTTGCAGGGTACGGCCACGCATGCCGAGGCCGCCGTGCACCCCGCCGGCTTCTATGCCGAGAACGACATCGCGCTGCTTACCGAGACGGCGGTCGCCGCGCTCGATCCGGCCGCGCGCACGGTGCGGCTGGCCGACGGGCGCACGCTGCCATACGACCGCTGCCTGCTGGCCACCGGCGGCCATGCGCGCGAATTGCCGGCCCTGCCGCGCGGACGCGCCGGCGTGCACTACATCCGCACGCTGGACGACGCCCTGGACCTGCGCGCGGCGCTGCGCCCGGGCGTGCGCGCAGCCGTCATCGGCGGCGGCTTTCTGGGCCTGGAGGTGGCCTCCACCGCCCGCGAACTGGGCGCCAAGGTCACGGTAATCGAAAACGGGTCCCGCCTGCTCGAGCGCGCCCTACCGGCCATCGTGTCGGACTGGCTGGCCGAACGCGTGCGCGCCAGCGGCGTCGACCTGCGCCTGGGCGGCGCGATCGCCGCCATCGGCGACGGCCCGCCCTATGCCATCACCCTGGCCGACGGTACGCAGGTGAACGCCGACCTGATCGTGGTCAGTATCGGCCTGGCGCCCGAGGTCACGCTGGCGCGGCAGGCCGGCCTGCCGCTGGACGACAACGGCGGGATTTGCGTCGACAGCCAGGCGCGCACGGCCGACCCCCAGGTCTATGCGGCCGGAGACTGCGCCAGCCAGCCGCGCGCCTGCCTGGGCACGGCCGCGCGCTTCGAATCGTGGCAGAACGCCAACGAACAGGCGCGCGCGGCGGCCGCGGCCATGCTGGGCCTGGCGCCCGCCGCCGAACCCTATCCGTGGTTCTGGACCGACCAGTACGGCTGCAACATCCAGATCCTGGGCTTGCCGCAACCCGGCCTGCGCTATGTATGCCGCCCGCAAACGGACCCGCAGGCCGCGCCGCGCGTGCTGTGGATCGGCTTGCGCGATGGCGTGCCCTGCCATGGCATCGCCGTCAACGCGGGCGGCGACCTGCGCCAGCTGCGGGTGCTGTTCGAACGCGGCATCCCCGTCGATCCGCACCGCCTGGCCGATCCGGCCGAAGCGCTCAAACCCCTGGTCAAGGCCTGGCAGGCCGCCATCGCCGTGGCCTGACCGCACTCGATAACGCCCACACAGGAGCTGTCTCCATGTACCAATCCCAAACCGTCATCGGCCGTACTCTGGCGGCCAAGGACGCCCCGCTGTCGGAATGCGCGTGGCCGCAGTATGCCCTGCACTTCATCCCCGACTGGGTCTACACGAACAACGCGGTCTACGAGCAGGAGCTGGAAAAGATCTTCCGCGGCAAGACGTGGAATTTCGTCGCCCTGGAAGCCGAGCTCCCCAATGCCGGCGACTACAAGCGCTCGTACGTGGGCGCCAAGCCCGTCGTGGTGTCGCGCGCCGAGGACGGCTCGATCAACGTGTTCGAGAACCGCTGCGCGCACCGTGGCGCCGAGTTCTGTCGCCACAACCAGGGCAACGCCAAAGAGTTCGTCTGCCCCTACCACCAGTGGTCGTACGATCTGAAGGGCAACCTGCAAGGTATCCCGTTCAAGCGTGGCGTCAACCGCGAAGGCGGCATGCCCAAGGATTTCAAGAACGACGAGCACGGCCTGCGCCGCCTGCACGTGACCACGCGCAACGGCGTGGTATTCGCCTCCTACAGCAGTGAAGTCGAACCGATCGCGGAGTACCTCACGCCCGAGATCCTGGCCGATTTCGACGCCGTCTTCCCCGGCAAGAAGCTGAAGATCCTCGGCTACTACCGCAACGAGTTGCCCTGCAACTGGAAGATGTACCACGAGAACCTGAAGGACCCGTACCACGCCACGCTGCTGCACTCCTTCCTGGTGGTGTTCGGCCTGCTGGTGGCCGGCAACAAGTCCGCCATGCTGGTCGACTCGGTCCATGGGCGCCACGGCACCATGGCCTCGGCCAAGAGCGAGGACAAGTACGCCACCGTCAGCGAAGAGAACAAGAAGGAAATGCGGTCGTTCCACGATGGCCTGCGCCTGCGCGACGACCGCTTCCTGGAATTCATCAAGGAATTCGACTCGCCCTGGTCGGTGACGATGCAGACCATCTGGCCCAACCTGATCGTGCAGCGCGAAATGAACACCCTGGGCGTGCGCCACATCATCCCCAACGGCCCCGACAGCATGATCATGCAATGGACCATGTTCGGGTACGAGGACGACACCGAGGAGATGCAGCGCCACCGCCTGCGCCAGGGCAACCTGATGGGCCCGGCGGGCTTCCTCGGCCTGGAAGACAACGAAGCCATGAAATTCGTGCAGGAGGGCGTGCGCCGCGCCAGCACCGACGTCAACGTGATCAAGCTGGAGTCGGGCAAGCAGGGCACCTCGAACACGCTGATTTCCGAAGCGGCCATCCGTTCGATGTACAGCTACTACCGCGAAGTCATGGGCTTCTGAATCAGGACAGCATAATGAGCCAGACGTTCTTCCCTCCCCGTACGATCGACCCCGCCCGCGCCATTGCGCTGAAGCTGGAGGTCGAAGAGTTCAACGCCGACTACTGCGCCGCCCTGGATGGCGGCCAGGTCGAATCGTGGCCGGATTTCTTCACCGAAACCGCGCTGTACCGCGTGACGGCGCGCGAGAATGCCGAGCTGAACCTGCCGGTGGGCCTGGTTTATGCCGAAGGCCGCGACATGATGCACGACCGCGCCGTGGCGATTTCGCGCACGCAGATGTTCGCGCCGCGCTATATGCTGCACATGGTGAGCAACACCCGCGTCACCAGCGAAACGCCAGACGGCGAGATCGCCGCATCCAGCACTTTCCTGCTGATGCAGACCCTGGTCGAGGGCCCCACCACCCTGCACCTGGCCGGCAGCTACCACGACCGCTTCGTGCGCGAGAACGGCACCCTCAAGCTGCAGGAACGCCAGGTCATCTACGACACCGCCATCCTGGCCAACGACCTGGTCTATCCCGTGTAGGCAGCGGGGAGGACGGGCTCCCAGGGTTCGGCAGGTGCCTGTCTCCCGTGCGGGGACAGGCACCTGAGTGTCACTTTGTCTTTGCCAGCGCCTCGTCATGCGTCATCACGGCGGCGTATTTCTGGCGCATGTCGAACAGGTTGGCCTCGTGCGGGCCCAGCGCGCGATCGCCCACGCAATCGGACAGCACCAGCGGCCGAAAACCCGCCGACATCGCGTCGACCACGCTGGCGCGCACGCACCCGCTGGTGGTCGCCCCGGCCACCAGCAGCGTCTGCACCCCGCGCTGCGCCAGCCACGCCGCCAGCATCGTCCCGTAGAACGCCGACGGCGTGCTCTTGCGCACCACGTACTCGCCGGCCTGCGGCGCGAGCTGCGGCACGATCGCGCTGGCCGGCGCGTGCTCCTTGAGCGTGAGCATCCCCGGCACCTTGATGCTGAAGATATTGCCGTCGGCATCGTCGTCGGCATACACGATGCGGCTGTGCGCCACCGCCCAGCCCCGCTCGCGCGCGGCCGCCAGCACCGTGCGCGTGGTCTCGATCGCCGCCGCGATGTTGCCCCCGCCAAACTGCGCCGGGTCCGCGAACCCGTTGACGAAGTCCACGATCAGCAGCCCGTACGGCGCCTTCAACGGCAGCGCCGCCCCGAACCCCTGGCGCTCGTAGCTGCCCAGATCATTGCTCATGTCCCTGCCCCTTCCTCAGTCCAGTACCTTGCCCTCGCGCACCACTTCGCGCCCGTCCAGGCGCACCGTGCAGCGGCGCAGCGGAATGTCGATATGGCAGGCCGTCGTGCGGCTGCCCCCCGCCTCGTTGTTCGGCCCCAGCGAGAACAGGAAATTGCCCTCGTAGGCCCGCGCATCCATGCCGATGGTCGCCTCCCGGTCGTACAGCCCCAGCGTGGTCCAGCTCGCCCGCGGCTGCAGGCCCCAGCCGATGTGCGAGATCGCGTACGCCTGCGGGTCCTTGAACGTGGCCACGTACTCGCGCAGCATCTCCGCATCCAGCCCCCCTTCGATGCGCGTCGCGTAGCCGTTTTCCACCGTCAGCACGATGGGCTCGCTCACGTACGACTTCTGCGGCAGCAAAATGTCGCCCCGGTCGATCACGATCGTGCCGTTGGCCGAGCCCTCGTCGGGCCAGGTCAGCGCAAACCCGCTGGGCCAGTGGTCCCACCGCCCCGGCTCGTCCACGTAGCCGTACTCGCTGATCGCCGGAAACTCCCCCAGCCCGCAGCGCAGCCGCGTGCCCGCCTCCGACTCCACCGTCATCTCGCGTGCGCCCGCGATGCGAGCCGCCGCCGCCTTGACCCGCTGCCGGTCGCCCTCGGTGGGCACCAGCCGCGCCAGCACCTCCGGCGGCTCGACCGCCAGCAAAATCCGCGTGCCCCCCTGCAGGATCTCGTGCTGCTCGGGCGAGAACAGCAGCGTCATCAGGTCCAGCACCAGGTCGCTCGCCTTGAGCATCGCGATCGCCGCCTTGTTGCCCGTCAGCGGCGTGGTCCCCAGGTACGCCAGCGCATCGCGGCTGAGCGCCTTCTCCCCATTGACCGGCGGCAGGTCCAGCCGATTGACCACCGCCCCCAGCGACTGCGCCGCCACCAGCGCCGTGCCCAGCGTCTGCGGGTGCGTGGCCGCGCTGGTCAGCACCGTCACCGTCTGCCCCGCCTGCAGCCTGGACAGGCGCAGCACCTGCGTCCAGGCCCGGATCATCTCGTAATCGCTCACCGGCATCGCTACTCTCCTTGTGTCCTCGCGGCCTCAGCCCGCCCGCAGGCGCGCGCCCAGAAAATCCCCGAACGCCGCGTAAAAACCTTCCTCGTTGTCCCACGGAATCATGTGCCCCGCGCCCGCCACCCGCACGTGCACCGTGCCCGGCGCCAGCGCCTCGATCTCGGCCACGTCCGCATCGAGCACCACCTCGCCGCGCGGCCGTCATCAGCAGCCGCGCCGCCCGCACCCGCGGCAGGTCCGCGTGCACGTCGTCCTCGTGAAACCCCTCGAAGCTGGCGATCACCGCCCGCTCCTCGCACGTGTGCAGCCACTCGGCGCGCAGCTGCAGCTGCTCGGCCGTCCAGCTCGGGCAGTACGCCTTCATCTGCTCGCCCGTCATCCCCTGGCGCGCCTGCGCCATCGAGTCCACGTACCACGGCAGCTTCGACGGGTACGCCCGCCGGCCCGGCCCCGACACCGGCGGATCCACCATCGCCAGCCGCGCCAGCCCCGCCTCGCCCGTGCGCGCCGCACGGATCCCGATGCGCGCGCCCATCGAGTGGCCCACCACGCTGTAGCGCGACAGCCCCAGCGCGCGCGCAAACGCCAGCAGGTCCTCGGCCTGCACATCCAGGCCATAGTCCAGCTGCGGCCCCGACTGCGACAGCCCGCGCCCGCGCACATCCAGGATGTAGGTGTCGAACTGCTCGCCAAAACGCTCGCCCACGAACCCCCAGGTCACCGCCGGGCTGGTGATCCCCGGCACGATGATCACCGGATCGCGACCGGCCCGCTCGCCCCCATAGCGCAGGTAGTGCTGCCGGATCCCGTTGGCCTGCACGTTGCCGCCATACCGAAAATTGCTCATCGCTCGCTCCTTCTCCGGCTCAGTACGCACCCGACAGCAGCGCGCCCGCACCGGGCACCACCGCCTCCAGCCCCAACGCCTTCAGCATCGCGTACGTCGTGGCCACCGCCGCCGTCACCACCGGCTTGCCCGTCTGCGCCTCCACCTTCGCAATCGCCCCCAGCGACGGCATCTGCACGCACGCCGACAGCACGATCACGTCCGCCTCGCGGTAATCCAGCCCCGCCACGATCTCCGGCAGCCGCCCCGCATCATGGCGTCCCACCTCCAGGTTGTCCGCAATCTCCAGCGCCCGGTAATCCACCACCTCGTAGCCCTCGTTGCCGATGTAGTCCACCACCAGCTCGGTCAGCGGCTTCATGTACGGCGCCACCACCGCGATCTTCCGCGCTCCCATCACCTTCAACGCATCGACCAGCGCCCCCGCGCTGGTGATCACCGGCGCCTCGCCCCCGTTGGCCGCCGTGTGCGCCGTCAGCCGCGCCTGCGACTGACGGTGATACCCACGGCCCATCGCCATGATCGCCACCAGGCACGCATAACCCAGCACGTCCACCCGCGCATCGCTCAGCTCCACCGCGCACCGATCCGACTCCGCGTCCATCGCCGCCAGCTCCTCCTTGACCACCTTCTTCATCCGCATCCGGCTCGAATGAAAGGTGAAACGCTCCCCCCGAATCTGCTGGCGCGCCAGCAACATCGCCGGAATCTCCGTCTCCATCGTCGTATTCGAACTCGGCACGATCTGGCCAATGCGGTAGGTCTTCTGCATTACTCGTTTCTCCAAGACAGGGGCGTCACAGTTTGAACAGGCGCGCGGCGTTGCCGTAGCAGACCAGGTCGCGCGTCGCCGCGTCCAACGGCGCGGATTCGATGAACTCGACCGCCAGCGCGGTCGACTCGTACGGATAATCGATCGAGAACATCACGGCCTCGGCGCCCATCTCGGCGATCGCGCCGACCAGCGTCGGGTGGGAACAGACGCCCGAAGTCGTGATCAGGATATTGGAGCCGATGTACTCGGACGGCGCGCGCTGCAGCTTGACGCCGTACGGGTAGGCGGCGAAACGGCTGTCGAAGCGCCAGCGCTGGAACGGCAGGCCTTCGCCCATGTGTCCCAGGATGATCTTCAGCTTCGGGAAACGGTCGAACACGCCGCCGAACAGCAGCCGCAGCGCATGCGTGCCGGTTTCCACGCCCCAGCCCCAGGTCGCGCCGGCCAGTTCCGGGTGGCCCTTGTAGGCATGCGGCAGCACGTAGGCGTCGAACGGATGCAGGTACAGCGGCACGTCCAGCTCCTGCATCTGCTCCCAGAATGCATCGTAGGCGGGGTCGTCGTAATACACGCCGTTGGTGTGGCCATTGACCAGCGAGCCCTTGAAGCCCAGTTCGCGCACCGCGCGCGTCAGTTCGGCGGCGGCGGTCTTGGGATCGTGCATGGGCAGGGTCGCGAATCCGCCGAAGCGGTCCGGATGCCGGGCAATGCGTTCGGCCAGGAAATCGTTGTTCTCGCGCGCGCGGCGCAAGGCCACGGCGGCGTCGGGCTCGCCCTGCACGCCCGGGCCTGTCTGCGACAGGATCGCATAGTCGATGCCGGCGGCGTCCATTTCGGCCAGGCGCCCCGCGCCGAAGTCGGTCAGGCGCGCGCCCAGTTCGGCGGCAAAGCCCGGATCGAGATGCTGTACGAATGCCTTGGAGTAATCGCCAAAGCCGACCGCCGTGAAATGCTCCTCGAAGGCGATCTTGCGCACTTTTGTCATACGTCTGCTCCCTGGATGATGAGTCGGGTGAAGGCGCGGTTTCCAGGCCGTCCTTTTTAATCAGTATACTGACTATATGGACTCAAGTCCGCACCGCCAGGCTTTGCGATCGGGGCGTGGGCGCCGTCTCGCGGGACGCGCCGAAACCCTTGCCATGCGGGACTTTACGCGCCCGGCCAGCGACCCGCGGCAGTCCGGCCGCCCACGGCGGCACTTATATCAGTACACTGATTTTATAGTCAGTATACTGACAATTAAAAGAAAAATCTACGCCTCCTAGGGGCAACCCTGAGCCGGCCCCGCAACACCCGGGCCGGCGCCGCTCAGGCGCGATCGCCCGCCAGGTCCCCTGGCGTATCCACGTCCGCCGCCACGCCCGGGTCATCCACCGCGACCGCGGCGACGCGGTGGCGCCGCAGCAACTCCCGCGCGCCGACGTCGCCGCGCAGCGCCGCCAGCTCGCCCCACAGCGACCGCCCGAACGCCACCGGATGGCCGCGCCGCCCCTGGTGAACCGGCACCGTTATGCCATCGGCACACGCCGCCGCGCGCACGGCCGACAGCGTATCGCGCCGCACCCATGGCATATCGGCCAGCGCCACCAGGCAGACATCGGCCCGCTGCGGCATATTCGGAACCGGCCCGGCCAACAGGAAGCGGGCCGCCGCCGCCAGGCTGGCGCCCATGCCCTCGCTGGCCTGCTCGCTCTCCAGCACATGGCAGCCCTGCCCGCGCAGCAAGGCGGCCAGGGCGGCGCTTTCCGGTCTGACCATCGCCACCACGGCGTCGGTCGCCTCGCGCAAGGCCGCCGCGGCGCGCACCGCCACGGCCGTGCCGTCGGCCAGCCTGGCCAGGAGTTTGTCCTGCCCCCCGGAGGCGGCGGCGAACCGTCGGCCCTGGCCGCCCGCGAGCAAAATGCCCACGCAGGGCGCGGGCGGACCAGCCTGGGGAGAACCATGATCGACGCGTGGCATAGTATTCAGTATAGTGAGTAAATTCCAGGCGCATGCCGGCGCGTTGCTGGCCGCGCCGCCCGTCCGCGAGTAGAGTAGCCCCATGAACGCCCTGGATCTGGATGTATTGCAGCACGCCCGCGACTGGCTTGCCAGCGGCCGGCGCGTGCACCTAGTCACCGTCGTGCAGACCTGGGGGTCGGCGCCGCGCCAGGCGGGCGCCATGCTGGCGGTGCGCGACGACGGCCAGGTCGTGGGCTCGGTGTCGGGCGGCTGCATCGAAGACGACCTGATCGCGCGGGCGCGCGCCGGCACCCTGCCCGAGCGCGCCGAACGCCTGACCTACGGCGTCACGCGCGACGAAGCCACCCGCTTCGGCCTGCCCTGCGGCGGCACGCTGCGCCTGGTGGCCGAGCCGCTGGCGCCGCGCGATGCCTGGCTGGACGAAGTGCTGCAGGCGATTGCCGAACACCGCCTGGTGCGCCGCACGATCGACCTGCACACCGGCGCGGCCGCGCTGGAAGCCGCCGCGCCGGCCGAAGGGCCGGATTTCGACGGCCGCATGTTCCGTGCCGTGTACGGCCCGCACTGGCGCCTGCTCATCATCGGCGCCAACCAGACCGCGCAGGTGCTGGCCGATATTGCCGCCACCCTGGATTTCCAGGTGATCGTGTGCGACCCGCGCGAGGAATTCCATGCAGCCTGGCATGCGCCGCACGCCACGCTGGTCGCCACCATGCCGGACGACATCGTGCTGGAGATCGGCACCGACGAACGCACCGCCATCGTGGCGCTGACCCACGATCCCAAGCTGGACGACATGGTGCTGCTCGAGGCGTTGAAGTCGCGCGCGTTCTATGTGGGCGCGCTGGGATCGCGCGCCAACCAGGAAAAGCGGCGGGAAAGGCTGCGCCTGTTCGACCTGGGCGACGAGGACATCGCCCGGCTGCGCGGGCCGGTCGGGCTGCCCATCGCCAGCCGTACGCCGGCCGAGATCGCCGTGGCGGTGGCCGCCGAACTGGTCTGGGTGCGCAATACCCTGGGCGATCGCGAACCGTCCGGCGCGCCATTGCCGGCGGCGTTGGCGCCGGCGCGCTGAAGCCCGGCTACATGGCCTTGAGCGCCGTGCGGCTGTACTGATTGTTGGCGTCGACCAGCGTCGACAGCAGCTTCATGAAGATTTCGCGGTTGCACGGCGACAGGGGCTCGAGCAGCCGTTGCTGCGCGCGCGCCATGCCGCCTTGCAGCAGCCCCATGATGCGCAGGCCTTCCTGCGTGATCACGGCCTGGCGCGAACGCTTGTCGTTGGGGTTGACGCGGCGCTCGACCAGCCCGCGCTCCTGCAGCCGCTTGATGACGTCGGCGGTGGTGGTGCGGTCCAGCCCCAGCTCCATGCCGATCGCGGTCTGGTCCAGCCAGGGGCTCAGCGACAGGGCCGTCAGCACGCCATATTGCACCGGCGTGACGTTCTGCGTCTTGCACTCTTCGTAGAACAGCGCGTAGTGGATCTGGTTCAGGCGCCGCACAAGGTATCCGGGCCGCGACCACAGCACCTGCTTGGCAGGATCGAACACCGTACTGTCCGTCAGGGAGGACGTTGTGCGCTTCTTTCTCGTTGCTTGCTTGTCTGGTTCTGGCATGGGAGAGAAAGGCCTTACGCCAAATTTAGTGAGTACACTGAATAGTACACCACCGCGCGGGCAGCGGCCGCGCGCGCCGCTATTTGCGCCAGAACAGCGGCGTGAACAGCACCAGCACCGTCAGCAATTCGAGACGCCCGATCAGCATCGCGAACGTGCATACCCAGGTCTGGAAATCATTCAGTACCGAGAAGTTGCCCATCGGCCCCACCGGCCCCAGCCCCGGCCCGGTATTGTTGATCATGGCCATGACGGCCGAAAAGGCCGTGATCAGGTCCAGCCCTGACAGCAGCAGCAGGCTGCTCAGCACGCCCACCGACAGGCCGTACACCAGCATGAAGGCGAGCACCGACGCCATGACGCGCTGGTCCACCACGCGCGAACCGATGCGCACCGGGCTGACCGCGTGGGGGTGCAGCATGGTGACCAGCTCGTTGCGCGCCTGCTTGACCAGCAGGATGATGCGGATCATCTTGATGCCGCCGCCGGTCGAGCCGGCCGAGGCCACGAACGCCGACAGCAACAGCATGGTCAGCGGCGCGAACAGCGGCCAGGACGCGTAGTCCACATTGGCGTAGCCGGTCGTGGTAGCCACCGAAATGGTGTTGAACATGCCATAGCGCAACGCCTCCCAGGGGTCTCCGTATACGCCCTTGATATAGAGGAATACGGAGATCACCAGGCCCGCGCCCAGCATGACCGTGAGGTACGGAATGGTCTGCGGGCACACCACGTAGGCGCGCCAGTTGCGCTGGCGCAGCGCGTTGAAGTGGGTGGCGAAGTTGATGCCCGAGATGGTCATGAAGACGATGGCCACCAGCTCGACCGACAGCGAGTCGAAATGCGCGAAGCCATCGTCATAAGTCGAGAACCCCCCCAGCCCCATGGTCGTGGCCATATGGCACCAGGCGTCGAACCACGACAGGCCGACGGCCCGATAGGCCAGCAGGCATACCATGGAGAAACCGAAATACACCGCGTACAGCGCCTTGGCGGTGCTGGCGATGCGCGGCGTGAGCCGCTCGTCCTTCATGGGCCCGGGCGTCTCGGCCCGCACCACCTGGTGTCCGCCCACGCCCAGCAAGGGCAGGATGGCCACCGCCAGCACCAGGATGCCCATGCCGCCGATCCAGATCAGCGTGGCGCGCCACAGGTTGATCGAGGCCGGCAGGGCGTCGAGCCCGCTCAGAACCGTGGCGCCGGTGGTGGTCAGGCCGGACATGGCCTCGAAATAGGCATCGGTGAACGACAGCGGTATGCCCACGTCGTCGTAGTAGAGCAGCAGCGGGATGGCCGCCAGCGCGGGCAGCGCGGCCCATACGGTGGACACCAGCAGGAAGCCGTCGCGCGCGTGCAGCTCGCTGCGGCCGCGGCGGGTCGCCAGCCAGGTGCCCGCGCCGATGCCCAGCGCCAGCAGGAAACCTTCGAGAAAGGCGGTGAAGCCGGCGTCCTGGCCGATGTAGGCGACCGCCAGCGGAATCACCATGGTGAGCGCGAACACCACCATGGTCAGACCCAGCACGTAAAAGGTCGCCAGCAAACGCTTCATGAATACCGCTCGACGTCATGGCCCGGCGCCCGAGCGCGGCCGCGTGGTTCAGAAAAAGGAGGCCGACACCTGGAACAGTTTCTCGACGCGCGGCATCTGCCGGCGCGAAGGCACGAAAACGATGACATGGTCGTCCGACTGGATTTCGGTGTCGGCGTCGGGAACGATGATCTCGTCGCCACGCACCAGCACGCCGATGCTGGCGCCCTTGGGCAGCCCGATCTTGCCCACCGCGCGGCCGACCACCCGCGAGTTGGAGCGGTCGCCATGGGCGACGGCCTCCAGGGCCTCGGCCACCCCCTGGCGCAGCCGGTGCACCGCCACCACGTCGCCGCGCCGCACATGCCGCAGCAGCTCGCTCATGGTGGCCTGCGACGGCGAAACCGCCACGTCGATATGGCTGCCCTGCATGAGTTCGCCATACGCCTGCCGGTTGATCAGGGCGATGACCTTGCGCGCGCCCAGCCGCTTGGCCAGCAGCGAGGACATGATGTTGTCCTCGTCGTCGCTGGTCAGGGCCAGCCAGGTGTCCATGTCCTCGATATTCTCGCGCTCGAGCAGCGCTTCGTCGGTGCCGTTGCCATGCAGCACCAGTACGTTGTCGGGCAGCTCGGCGGCCAGGTATTCGCAGCGCTTGGCATCGTGCTCGATGATGCGCACGCTGTAGCCTTCCTCGGCCAGCTGGCGCGCCAGCCGCAGGCCGATGTTGCCGCCGCCCGCGATCATGACCCGGTGCACGGTCTTCTCGGCCTCGCGCAGCTGGCGCACAGCGCGCCGCGCGTGCCGGGTGTCGACGGCCAGCACGACCTCGTCGCCCGGCGCCACCACCGTGCCCGTCCCGGCATGCAGCGGGCGTCCGTCGCGCAGCACGTCGACGATGCGGGCCGTGACGTCCGGCCAGACCTCGCGCAGTTCGTCGACCGGGTGATGCGCCATGGGACTGCCGTGGCCCACCCGGACCGTGATGACGCTGACGCGCCCGCCGGCGAACTCGACCACCTGCAGCGCCTCGGGAAACTCGATCAGGCTGTGCAGGTAGGTGGTGACGCTGCGCTCGGGACTGATGAGCGCGTCGATGGCGAAACCCTCGTCGCTCATCAGCTCGGGATGGTCGGCGAACTCGGGCATGCGGATGCGGGCGATGCGGCGCGGCACGTTGAAGACTTCGCGCGCGATCTTGCACGCCACCAGGTTGGCCGCGTCGGAAGCCGCGCAGGCGATGAACAGGTCGGTGTCGTCGGCGCCGGCCGACTCCAGCACCGATACCTGGATGCCGTCGCCCTGCACCACGCGCAGGTCGAAGCGATCCTGCAGGTAGCGCAGCTGGCCGACGTCGGTATCGATGACCGTGATGTCGTTCTGCTCGGACACCAGGTTTTCGGCCACGCTGGTGCCAACGCGCCCCGCCCCCATGATGAGGATCTTCATGTGCCTCGCTTGCGCGCGGATTCGATGCCCAGCTGCTTGAGCTTGCGGTACAGGTGGGTGCGTTCCAGCCCGGTGCGTTCGGAGATGCGCGTCATGCTGTGATTCTCGCGCACCAGGTGGTATTCGAAGTAGATGCGCTCGAATTCGTCGCGCGCCTCGCGCAGCGGCTGGTCGAGCGAGATGCTGCCCAGCTGGCCGTTGGAAGCGGCCGGCGCCTCGACCGGAGCCTGGAATGGCTGCGGCGGGTCGAGCTCGTCCTCGAGCGCGACGGCCACCGGCGCCGCGGCGGCATGCGCCAGCGGCGGCGCGGCGCGCGGCGCGCGGACGCGCGCCAGGCCGGCTTCGATGGTCTTGAGCAGGCGCTGCAGCGTAATGGGCTTTTCGAGAAAGTCCATGGCGCCGATGCGGGTCGCCTCGACGGCCGTGTCGATGGTGGCGTGGCCGCTCATCATGATGACCGGCATGTCCAGCAAGCCCTGCGACGCCCACTCCTTGAGCAGACTGACGCCGTCGGTATCTGGCATCCAGATGTCGAGCAGGACCAGGTCCGGGCGCATGCGCAAGCGCGCGGCGCGAGCCTGCGCCGCGTTCTCGGCCAGTTCGACCGTGTGCCCCTCGTCGTATAGGATCTCGGACAGCAGCTCGCGAATGCCAACTTCGTCGTCGACCACCAGAATTCTGGCCATAACCTCTCACCTATTGCGTAGCCGCATTATCCTTTTTTTGCGCGGTCGCGTCCATAGTATCGGACGGCAAAGCCAGGCGGGTCAACAATATGGAGATCCGCGCGCCCCCTTCCTTGCGATTGGCGAGATCGATGCGGCCGCCATGTTCTTCAATGATCTTGCGCACAATGGCTAATCCTAACCCAGTCCCGTGCGCCTTGGTCGTCACGTAGGGCTCGAAGGCGCGCTGCATGACCTGCGGCGGAAAGCCCGGTCCGGTATCGGCCACGGTGAAACGCACCGCGCGCTGCTGCCCGCCGTCGGGCTGCTCGCTTTGCACGATCTGCGTGGTGACCTTCACGCGCCCCTCGCCGCCCTGCTCGGCGACCGCGTCGCGGGCGTTGGACAGCAGGTTGTGGATGACCTGGCGCAGCTGGGTCGGGTCGCCCTCGATGTCCGGCAGGCCGGGCGCCAGCTCCACGTCCAGATTGAGCACGCGCGCCGCGCCGCGGCCGCCGCCGTCGCCCGGATCCCACCCATACAGCGACAGCACGTCGGCCACCAGCGCATTGAGGTCGATGCGCTGCATGACAGCCGGCGGCGTGCGGGCGTACTCGCGGAAGTCGTCGACCATCTGCTTGAGCGAGCCCACCTGGTTGACGATGGTGTTGGTGGAGCGGATTAGCATCTGCGCGTCGGCCGGCTGCAGCCGGTCGGCCAGCTTCATGGCCAGGCGCTCGGCCGACAGCTGGATCGGCGTGAGCGGATTCTTGATTTCGTGGGCCAGCCGGCGCGCCACCTCGCCCCAGGCCACGGTACGGTTGGCCGAAATGACCTCGGTGATGTCGTCGAACACCACCAGGTAGCCGTTGCCGCGGCCGTCCACGCGCAAGTGGGTGCCGCGCGCCAGCAGCGTCACCGGCTGCCCGCCGGTTTCGTCCAGCCCCGGGGTAATCTCGAACTGCTGCTGCCAGTGCAGGCGTTCCGAGCCCACCGCCGCGTGGGCCGCGAAGGCCTGGCGCACCACCTGGGCGAACTCCAGCATGCCGTCCACGGTTTCCAGCGGCCGGCCGATGACCGAGCGCAGGTCGGCCTGCAGAATGGTCTGGGCGCCCTGGTTGACCGTGGTGACGCGGAACCCTTCGTCGAAGGCGATCACCCCGGACGACAGGTTGGACAGCACGCTTTCCAGGTAGACGTTGGAGCGCTCCAGCTGGCGCCGGTTGCTTTCCACCATCTGGCGCGCCTCCTCGAGCTGGCGCGTCATGGCGTTGAACGAGCGGGTCAGTTGCCCGACTTCGTCGCGTTCGGGCGGCTCGGGCAGCGGCCGGAAATCGCCCACGCCCACCGCCTGGGTACCGCCGGCCAGCCGCAGCAGGGGCCGCACCAGCCGCTTGGACAGCGACAGCGCCACCGCGATGGCGGCGAACACCGCCAGCAGCAGGGCCAGGGTCAGGGTGATGCCGTACAGCTTGCGCAGGCCCAGCCGCGACAGCGCCAGCTCCTGGTAGTCGCGAAAGCCCTGCTGCACCCGGTTGGCGTTATGGGCGATCTGGTCGGGCACGGCATGCATCAATTGCAGCCAGCGCGGCTCGGCCGAGCCGCCCAGGATGCCGTCGAAGCGCGCCGGCGCCGACAACGGGATCACCACGCGCAGGTGCAGGCCGCCCTCGGCGCCCGGAATCGCCGGGTCGTCGGCCTCGGCGGCCGAGTAGCCGCGCGCCAGCCGCAGCTGGTTCAGCAAGGTGGCAGGCAAGCTGGGCGGCAGCAGCTGCCCGTAGGTATTGGTGGAGAAGGCCAGTATCCGCCCGCTGCCGGTGAATACGGTGGCCTCCTGCGCCCCGTTGGCCTCGCGCAGCCGCGTCAGCGCCAGCGGAATGTCGTTATCGGACATGTTGTTCAACTCGGCCGCCATGGCGCGGGCGCGCACATCCATGTCGGCCAGCTGCGAGTCGAGCGCGGCGCGGCCCAGATTCAGGCCCGACTCCAGCGCGCTGTCGACGCGGACGTTGAACCACGACTCGATCGAGCGCGACATGAACTGCACCGACAGGGTGTAGATCAGCGCGCCCGGCACCACCCCGATCAGGGCGAAGGCCAGCGCAAAACGGGCCGTCAGGCGGGCGCCGAACTGGCGCCGGCGGATCTGGCGCGCCAGCCGCACGGTCAGCGCCACCACCCAGACGAACAGCGCGAAGGCGAAAATACCGTTGAGAATCAGCAGGGTGTCGTAATAGCGCGCAAAGCGTGACGCATTGCCGGTGGACCAGGCCAGCAGGCCCAGCAGGGCCAGGCCGCTGACGCCGCCGACCACCAGGGCAAGGCGTAGAAACATTCTCATGAGGGGTCCCGCGCGGGCTCGGCCAGGGCGAAGGAGAACTCCGCCCACGGCGTGGCCGGCGACCACGAGCTGCTGTTGAGGGCGTTGACCTGGAACGGCCGCGCCAGTTGGGAGG
This sequence comes from Bordetella pertussis 18323, assembly GCF_000306945.1. NCBI lineage: Bacteria > Pseudomonadati > Pseudomonadota > Betaproteobacteria > Burkholderiales > Alcaligenaceae > Bordetella > Bordetella pertussis. The sequence continues at coordinate 3,792,972 of NC_018518.1, forward strand.
TATCCAGGCGTACGCGCAGCTGGCCGCCATAACGCACGCCGGGGTCGAACTCGGACGCGTCGGCCACCTGCCAGTTGCGGATATGGCGCACCAGGTCCATGGCGTCGTCCAGCGAGGCGACCGGCAGCGAGAGCTCGCCCGCGCCGGCCCGCCACTGGCGGGTCAGGGCGTTGTAGGCAATGCGCCAGGTAATGCTTTTGTCGACCAGCGTGTGATCGAACCACCACCAGCGCGACCGGGTGATCTGCAGGTCGGCGGTGAAATAGAGCGGCACGCCACGCTGCGCCGCGTCACGCAGCTGGTCGTTGAGCTCGAAATGGACGTCGGCGCTCAGCTCCAGCTTGCCGTCGCGCACCAGCGGCTCGATGCGCTGGACGTGCGGATCGGCGGCATGGGCAAGCCCGCTCGTAATCGGCGAGAACGAGCCAAATACCAGCAACAACGCGACAAATAGGCGAAGAATCATCGACATACGGCAAATGCGCAGCAGCATGACCCTATTCTTGGCGATTCAGGTCCGCTTGGCAAACAAGGCATAGAAAAAACCGTCGTGTTGCGCCTGCGGTGTTGCATCGATGGCAACAGGCAGCAGCTGCCCGGGCGCGTCCAGGGGCGCGGCGTCGGCATGGCGGCGCGCGAAGGCCTCGGCCTGCTCGCGCCCTTCGGCCGGAAACACCGAGCAGGTCACGTAAAGCAGGCGCCCGCCCGGGGCGACCGTGCGCCACAGGGCGTCGGCGATGCGCGCCTGCAGGGCGGCGGTGCGCGGCACGTCCTTGGCGCGGCGCAGCCAGCGGATGTCCGGGTGGCGGCGCACGATGCCCGACGCGGTGCACGGCACGTCGGCCAGCACCGCATCGAAGGGCCGGCCGTCCCACCAGGCGTCCAGGTCGCTGGCGTCGGCGGCCGCCAGCCGCACCCGCGGCGTGCGCAGGCCCAGGCGTTCCAGGTTCTGGTCCACCCGCTCCAGGCGTTGCACGTCCGCGTCCAGGGCCAGCAGGTCGATATCGGCCAGTTCCAGCAGGTGGGCGGTCTTGCCGCCCGGCGCGGCGCAGGCGTCCAGCACTCGCATGCCGTCGGCCGGCGCCAGCAGCGGCGCGGCCAGTTGCGCGCCTGCATCCTGCACCGACCACCAGCCCGCGCCATAGCCCGGCAACTGCGGCACCGGGCGCGGCTCGGCCAGCACCAGGCCGGCATCGCCCACCGGCGCGGCGGCCACGCCGGCCTGCGCCAGCGCCTGGCGCGCCTGCTCTACCGTGGCGCGGCGGCGGTTGACCCGCAGGGTCAGCGGCGCGGGCACATTGGCCCCGGCCAGGATGCCGCGCCATTGGTCCGGATAGGCGCGCTCCAGCAGCTCCACCCACCAGCGCGGGTGGTTCCAGCGCGCCGCGGGGCGCTCGGCCACGCTGTCCTGCAAGGCTTCCCGCTCGCGCAGGAAGCGCCGCAGGCTGGCGTTGAGCAGGCCCTTGTAGGCGGCCAGCTTGCGCTGGCCGGCCGCCGCCGTCACCGCCTGGTCGACCACCGTATGCGGCGCATACTGCGGCGCGCCGGGCTGCGCCGCGGCGCCGGGCGCGGGACGCAGCAGGCTCAGCGCCACCCGCAGCAGCGCGTCGAACAAGGGTCCGGGCGAGCGCCGCACCAGCGTTTCGGCCACGGCGTCGGCCCAGCCCAGCTGCCGCATGGCGTGGAAACTGATCGCCTGCACGGCCGGCCGCAGCGCCGGCGGCGTCTCGGCCAGCGCATCGGTCAGCGAGCGTCCCTTGCGCACCGCCTGCACGGCGGCGGCGGCGCCCAGCAGCACGGCCGACAGGGGCGGGGCCAGGACGGAGGAATCGACAGAGGAAGGCATATGAAACGTTTCTGACGGCAGGACCGATATGGTAGCCGGACACTGGACGCGACCGGCGGCCGGCGTCACACTGCACGCTTGCCCGGCCATGCCGCGCGGAGCCCGCCATGACGCTTGCCACCCTCGCCCTGTTTGTCCTCGCCTCCGGCCTGATCATCGTCACGCCCGGCCCGACCGTGCTGCTGGCGCTCAGCAACGGCTCGCGCCACGGGGTGCGGCGGGCCTGCTGGGGCATGGCCGGCGCGGTGCTGGCCGACCTGGTGCTGGTGGCCGCCGTCGCCGGCGGCCTGGGCATGCTGCTGGCGGCGTCCGAACCGGCCTTCCAGGCCCTCAAATGGATCGGCGCTGGCTATCTGGCCTATCTGGGCTGGCGGCTGCTGCGCAGCGACGCCGCCCTGGTGCTTCCCGCGCCGGCGGCGGGCGGCGGCGACAGCGGCGCCGGCGCGCTGTTCTCGCGCAGTTTCCTGGTCGCCCTGACCAACCCCAAGGCGCTGCTGTTCATGTCGGCCTTCCTGCCGCAGTTCATCGACCCGGCCGCGGCGCTGGCGCCGCAGTACGGCGCGCTGGCGCTGGTGCTGGCCGTGCTGAACCTGGCCGCTATGCTGGGCTATGCCGCGCTGGGCGCGCGCCTGGTCCGGGCATTGCGCACCGGCGGCCTGCGCTGGATCAACCGCCTGTGCGGCGGCATGCTGGTCGTGCTGGCGGGCACGGTGGCACTGTACCGGCGCGCCGGCTGAGGCAGACCGCCCGGCGCGGCTCGCGCTTGCGCCGCGCCCGCCCCGTCAGGACAGGGCGAGAAAACCCGAGCCCAGCGCCGCCTGGGCCAGGCTGCCGGCCACGATGCGCGACGACGGCGACGATTCGGATATCCGCAGGCCGCTGACGCGCGCGTGGAAATCGCCGAACTCGCCCCGCGCGAGCAATTCGTGGACGTTGGCCGTCGCATCGGGATCGATCAGCATCTCGACCCGCGTACGGTCAAAGCCGATGCCGGCCAGCGCGATCGTGCCCGTCAGGTTGGCGTTCTTGGGAAACCGGGCCACGGCCTCGCGCGCCGAGCCGGCGAACGCCAGCCCGCGCTCGGGCAGGGGCCCGCTCACATAGCGCTGCAGCGCCACCGGCGGCATGGTGCCCCGGTACAGGACTTCCGCCACGCCCACGTGCCGGGCGGCGGCCAGGCCGTCGATGCCCACCATGGCGCCGCTGGGGATGCGGATGCGCGCGCCGGCAGCGGCCGCGGCCTCGAGCAACGCGCCGCGCAGCGCGTCATCGGCCAGGGCGCCGACCGAGGCCGGCACCAGGTCCACCCCGGCGGCCAGGATGGCCTGGGCGTATTGCGCCAGCGCGGCCTGGCCCGCGCATTCGACCACCACGTCCGGCCGTTGCGCCAGCAACGCCTCCCAGCTGCCGTGGCAGGGCAGCGCGCCGCGTGCGCGTCCCGGGTCGCGCACCAGGCAGCCCACGATCTCCACTGGCCGGGGCTGGCGGGCCAGATGGCCGGCCATCGCATTGGCCAGCACGCCGCATCCCACGATGCCCACGCGCAACGGTGTATTCATAGTCGATTCCCCTCGCTGGATGGCCGCCGGCGCCACGCCGTGGCCCATACGCAAAATTAGTATACGATAATATTTAATAGTATAATCTTAGCCACACAGGCGGGCAGCCGCCCGCGCATGAACAGGAGTGGAAATGACCGCCAGAGTCGGTAGAGTTGATCATCCGGTCGTAGCCGTGCACGACCTGGACCGGACCAGCCAGCAATACAGGAAGCTGGGGTTCGTCGTGCCGCCCAGTGGCAAGCACCAGGAATGGGGCACCGAGAACCTGTGCATCATGTTCCCCGGCGACTATCTCGAAATCCGCGGCATCGGCGACCCGAACAAATTCCTGGCGGGCGTGGACAAATTCCTCGCCAAGGGCGAAGGCCTCTACAGCGTGGCGTTCAACGCGGCATCGGCCCAGGAAAGCTACCAGGCCGGTCTCGCGGCCGGCCTGGAGATCGAACCGCCGCGCCACCTGAACCGCAAGCTGGTGCTGGAAGACCGTACGCTGGACCTGCACTTCGAGACGGTCATGCTGGGGCACGACCTGTATCCCGGCCTGACGCACGCCAATCTGTGCCAGCACCTCACGGCCGACACGCTGCGCCAGCCCGGCTGGACCGATCACCCCAACGGCGTGGTGGCGTTCGGGCGCCTGGTGGGCATGGTGTCCGATTTCGACGCGGCCGCGGCCGCCTACACCCGGCTGATCGGGGCGGAGAACGTCACGCGCGGGGACGACCATATCCTGCTCGACTTCGGCGCAGGCGCCGACATCGAGCTGATCGGCCCGGCCGAGGCGCAACGCCGCGGCGATGCCCAGCCCCAGCTCGGCGACGCCTACCTGGCCTCGGCCACCTTGCTGGTCAAGGATGCGGCCGCCACGGCCGCCCTGTTCGAAGCCAACGGCGTGCGCTTTACCCGCCAGCCCGGCGGCGAACTGAAGGTCGACCCCGCCGACGCCTGTGGCGCGCACCTGTATTTCAAGCAGGCCTGAAACCGCATCCGGCGCCCGGCCCAGGCCGGGCGCTAGGTGTGAAGATTCAATAGGTTGTATGCATGGTTCATCCGAACCGGATTTGAGAAACTGGAAATCGCCAACTCCCCAGTTCACTCAAGGAGCCCGGCCGGATGAACACCCATAAGCATGCCCGATTGACCTTCCTACGTCGACTCGAAATGGTCCAGCAATTGATCGCCCATCAAGTTTGTGTGCCTGAAGCGGCCCGCGCCTATGGGGTCACCGCGCCGACTGTGCGCAAATGGCTGGGCCGCTTCCTGGCTCAGGGCCAGGCGGGCTTGGCCGATGCGTCCTCGCGCCCGACGGTCTCGCCCCGAGCGATTGCGCCGGCCAAGGCGCTGGCTATCGTGGAGCTGCGCCGCAAGCGGCTGACCCAAGCGCGCATCGCCCAGGCGCTGGGCGTGTCAGCCAGCACCGTCAGCCGCGTCCTGGCCCGCGCCGGTCTGTCGCACCTGGCCGACCTGGAGCCGGCCGAGCCGGTGGTGCGCTACGAGCATCAGGCCCCCGGCGATCTGCTGCACATCGACATCAAGAAGCTGGGACGTATCCAGCGCCCTGGCCACCGGGTCACGGGCAACCGACGCGATACCGTTGAGGGGGCCGGCTGGGACTTCGTCTTCGTGGCCATCGATGACCACGCCCGCGTGGCCTTCACCGACATCCACCCCGACGAGCGCTTCCCCAGCGCCGTCCAGTTCCTCAAGGACGCAGTGGCCTACTACCAGCGCCTGGGCGTGACCATCCAGCGCTTGCTCACCGACAATGGCTCGGCCTTTCGCAGCCGCGCCTTCGCCGCGCTGTGCCATGAGCTGGGCATCAAGCACCGCTTTACCCGACCTTACCGCCCACAGACCAATGGCAAGGCCGAACGCTTCATCCAGTCGGCCTTGCGTGAGTGGGCTTACGCTCACACCTACCAGAACTCCCAACACCGAGCCGATGCCATGAAATCCTGGCTACACCACTACAACTGGCATCGACCCCACCAAGGCATCGGGCGCGCTGTACCCATCTCCAGACTCAACCTGGACGAATACAACCTATTGACAGTTCACACCTAGGCCTTGCGGAAATACGCCTGGACTTCGCGCTGGGTGTGCTCGATGTGCTTGCGCAGCAGCGCCACGGCGCGCGCGGCATTGCCTTCCTCGCAGGCCGCGAGGATCTTCAGGTGCTCCTGGTGCGAGCGGTCATGGCCCGCGGCCTCGGTCACGCGCAGCCGCATCAGCTTGCCCATGTGGTCGCGCACCGACCGGATCATGGCCAGCAGGCGCGGCCGGTTGGCCGGCGCATACAGGCAATCATGGAATTGCGCGTTCAGCTCGCTCCATTCGGACGCGTTCTCGTGCCTGCTGTAGGCATCGAGCAGGCGGCGCGCCTGCGCCAGATCGGACGGCGCCATGTTGGGCACCGCCAGCTCCAGCGCCCGGCATTCGATGGCCAGGCGCAGGTCCAGCATCTCGACATAATCGGCCGCGGTCAGTACCGCCACCGTCGCCCCGGCGTTGGGCGTGAAGACCACCAGGCCCTCCGACTGCAGCCGCACCAGGGCTTCGCGAACCGGAATCTTGCTGATGCCCAGATCGGCCGCCACCTCGTCCTGGCGGATCGGCGCGCCCTCGGCCAGGCTGCCTTCGAGAATGCGCTTGCGCAGCTCGCCATACGCGCGCTCGGTGGCTGTACCGGCGACTTTTCTCTGAGCGGTTTCGGGCATGGGGGCAACCAGGTTCATGACGAAAGGGATTCTAACAACAGCCCGCCTGGCCGGCGGCGGCGCCGGCTGCCATCGGCCAGGCGCCGCCGCCCTGTCGATCGCTCAATTCCCGCTCAGGCTGGCATTGCCGATCAACGTCTTCTGGGCAGCCAGGTCGGACTGCACGAAAGCCGTGAACTCGTCCACCGTATTGGCCTGGAACGCATCGGCGCCCAGGTCTGTCATGCGGGCCTGGACGCGCGCATCGGCCATCACCTTGTTGACCGCCTGGTTCAGCCCGGCCACCGCCTGCGCGGGCGTGCCCGCCGCGACGAACAACCCCAGCCAGGTGCCGTGCGAATAGCCCGGCACGCCGGCCTCCGCCACCGTGGGCACGTCCGGCAGGGCGCCGATACGCTTGTCGCCCGATACCGCCAGGGCATGGAAACGGCCGCCGTTGACATGCGGAATGGCAGACGCCGCGCCGGAGAACATCGACTCCACGTGTCCGGCCATGACGTCGGTTTCGGCCAGGCTGCTGCCCTTGTATGGCACGTGCAGCATCTGCACGTTGGCCTGGCGCATCAGCAACGCCATGGACAGATGGTTGCTCGACCCGACGCCGCCCGAGCCATAGGTCAGCTTGCCGTCGGCCTTGCGCGCGCCGTCCAGCAGCTCGGCCAGCGAACGGTACTTGCTGTTGGCCGAAACCACCAGCACGTTGGGCAGGCTGGTCACGCGCGCCACCGGCGCGAAATCCTGGATGGAATACGAGAGCTCGGGCGAGATCAGCGTGTTGGTGATCAGGCCGGGCGGCGACAGCAGCACCGTGGCGCCGTCCTTGGCCGAGCGCGCCACCGCGGTGGCGCCGATCGCGCCGTTGGCGCCGGCCCGGTTCTCGACGATGACCGATCGATTGAGCGAGTGCCCCAGCTGCTCGGCCAGGATCCGCGCGATCACGTCGGTGTAGCCGCCCGCGGAAAAGCCCACGATCAGCCGGATGGGCCGCTTGTCCGCGCCGGATTCGTCGGCATGCGCCGTTCCGCCGGCCAGCAGGCAGCCGGCCAGCGCCGCCGCCAGCAGCGTGCGGCGCCTGTTTTCCCTTGCATATCCTTTCATTTTTTTTACCCCCGGTACTGCGTTGAAGAAGTGTCATGCGCAGGGCCGCGCGTGCGCGCGGCTGCCCCGACTACATCGCCAGCCTGTCCTGCAGCCGCTTGTAGCGGGTCGCGGCGGCGACCCCCAGATGACGGAACCCGTGCAGGCGCACCGATCACAGATCGCTCACCGGCACCGACAGCGATTCGGCCGGCGCGCCCAGCACCCGCTCGGCCAGCTCGATGTCCAGCGCGGTCGAAATGGCGATGCCGCGGCCGTTGCACCCCAGCGAAACGTGCATGCCCGCGGCGGGCTCGTGCACATGCGGCAGGTGATCGGTGGTGACCGCGAAGTAGCCGCTCCAGTGGTACTCCCAATCCAGCTTGCCCAGGTGCGCGAACAGCTCCGCGCCCGCGCGATGCAGGAACGGCACGATGCGTGCGTGCTCCAGGCCCGCGGTCGCGCCAGCGCCCCCCATCACCAGGCGGCCGTCCGGAGACAGCCGGAAGGAGGTCAGCAGCTGGCGCGTATCGCTGGACACGTGCCCCTGCGGCAGGATCTCGCGGCGCATCGCCTCGGGCAGCACACGCGTGGCGACCTGCGCCGTGCGTACCGGCACGATGGACGTGCGCAGGCCCGGCACCAGCCGGTCGGCATAGCCGCCGGTGGCCACGATCACGCTGGGCGCCCTGGCCTCGCCGGCCTGGCAGCGTGCCAGCCATTGCCCGGCTTCGCGGCGCAACGCCTCGACACGCGCGCCGCCGCAGATCGTCGCGCCCAGCGACAGGGCCACGCGCGCCAGGCCACGCGCGTAGGCCAGGGGCTGCACATGGCCGCCGCGCGGATCCAACCAGCCCAGCCGATAGCGCGGCGTGCCCAGCAGGCGCGCCAATTCGTCGGCCTGCAGCAGGCGCGTGGCCACGCCACGTTCGCCCCAGGCCTGGCAACGGCGCTCGACCGCGCGCAGGCCGCTGCGGGTGAACGCGGGCTGGATCCAGCCCTTGTTGCCGGCGGCGCAATCGATGCCGAATTCGTCGATCAGCCTGAATACGACGCCCGGCGCCTCGCTGCCGAAGCGCACCAGCCGGCGGCCGGCCTCGCCCGGGTAGAGCGTCTCGATTACCTCGGGATCCTGCTTCAGGCCGGCGATCACCTGCCCGTTGTTGCGCCCGGACGCCCCCCAGCCGGGCTCGGCCGCATCCAGCACGATCACCCGCCTGCCTTCGCGGCACAGGCGTATGGCGGCCGACAGGCCGGTGAACCCGGCGCCGATGATCAGCACGTCGGCGGCATGGCGCCCGTCCAGGGACGGGAGCGCCGGCGCCGCCGGCGCGGTGGCCGCCCACAATGAATCGGGCAACCGCAAGGGTTCGCCCAGCAGTCGGTCGGGATTCATCGCGCCTGCGCCCCCGCCACCGCGCCGCAAGGGCGGGTTTGCCGTGGCGCGGTGCGCCGGGCGGTCCATCCGTATTTCGTCTTGCTGTCAGCCATGATGCCTGAGTGGTCCGTGCGCGGCGCCTTGCGCAACGCGCGGCGCCCTGTATCCGTATCTCGATTCATACGTATACGTAAATCTTATATCGTATACGAATATAGGCGCTGCTGGTGAAATCCCTAGGGCGGCACGATGTCATGATATGTATATCATTTAATATAATCGTATACGAATATAGCGGCCGGGCGGCCTTGCCCGGCGGCCCTTCCTGGATCCTGCACATGCCCACCGTACGCGTCGAACTCTCCCCCGGCCGCAGCGCCGAACAGAAAACCCGCTATATGCAGGAAGTCACGCGCCTGACGGTGGAGATCCTCAAGTGCCCGGTCGAAAGCGTGGATGTCATCTTCATCGAAATCCCGCCGACCGAATGGGCCCACGGCGGAAAGTTCTACGCCCAGCCCCCGGCTTGAGCATCGGCGCGGCCCGCCTCGGGATGCCAAGGCCGCGGCCGCGCCGCGCCACGGTAAAATCGACGGTTTTCGACCGTGGCGCAGGCGCGCCCATCGAGGTTTTCCCATGTCTTCCCCCAAAGTCGGCTTCGTCAGCCTCGGCTGTCCCAAGGCCCTGGTCGATTCCGAACGCATCCTGACCCAGCTTCGCACCGAAGGCTACGAGGTCACGCCCGAATACAACGACGCCGATGTCGTGGTGGTCAACACCTGTGGCTTCATCGACAGCGCCAAGGCCGAATCGCTCGAAGCGATCGGCGAGGCGATCGCCGAGAACGGCAAGGTCATCGTGACCGGCTGCATGGGCGTGGAAGAATCCGTCATCCGGCAGGTGCATCCCAGCGTGCTGGCCGTGACCGGACCGCAGCAGTACGAGGAAGTGGTGCGCGCGGTGCACGGCGTGGCGCCGCCCCGCCAGGACCACAACCCATACCTGGACCTGGTCCCGCCGCAAGGCGTCAAGCTGACGCCGCGCCATTATGCCTACCTGAAGATTTCCGAAGGCTGCAACCATCGCTGCAGCTTCTGCATCATTCCCTCCATGCGCGGCGACCTGGTGAGCCGGCCGGTGGGCGACGTGCTCAGCGAGGCCGAGCGGCTGGTGCGGGCCGGCGTCAAGGAACTGCTGGTCATCTCGCAGGACACCAGCGCCTATGGCGTGGACATCAAGTACCGCAGCGGTTTCTGGAATGGGCGGCCGGTCAAGACGCGCATGACCGAGCTGTGCGCCGCGCTGTCCGAGCTGGGCGTGTGGACCCGCCTGCATTACGTCTATCCGTATCCGCACGTGGACGAAGTGATCGGCCTGATGGCCGACGGCAAGGTGCTGCCCTATCTGGACATCCCGTTCCAGCATGCCAGCCCGCGCATCCTGCGCGCCATGAAGCGCCCGGCGTTCGAGGACAAGACGCTGGCGCGCATCAAGCGCTGGCGCGAAGAGTGCCCCGACCTGACGCTGCGCTCGACCTTCATCGTGGGCTTTCCGGGCGAGACCGAGGAAGACTTCCAGTACCTGCTGGACTGGATGAGCGAAGCCCAGCTCGACCGCGTCGGCTGTTTCCAGTACTCGCCGGTCGAAGGCGCGCCGGCCAACACGCTCGACAATCCCGTGCCGGACGAGGTCAAGCAGGAGCGCTGGGAGCGCTTCATGGAACACCAGCAAGCCATCTCCACCGCGCGCCTGAGCACGCGGGTAGGCCGGGAGATCGACGTGCTGATCGACAGCGTGGACGAAGAAGGCGCGGTCGGCCGCTCCAGCGCCGACGCGCCGGAGATCGACGGCTGCGTCTACGTCGACAGCGAGCAGCCGCTGAAGGCCGGCGACATGGTGCGGGTGCGCGTCACCGACTCCGACGAGTACGACCTCTGGGGCGAGCGGATCGCCTGATCGAAAGCACAGGTGCCCGTCCCTGTCGGGACAGGCACCGAATCAACACGGCGCCTCCTTCATGGCGGGATCACAGAAGGTCCGACAGGTCGTCGGCGTGCTCCTCTTCCATGGCGAGGATGTCCTCCAGCAGCCGGCGCGTGGTCGGATCGGCCTCGCCGACATAGTCGACCATCTGGCGATAGCTGTCGATGGCGATGCGTTCGGCGATGAGGTTCTCCTTGATCATGTCCTTGAGATCCTTGCCTTCCACATATTCGGCGTGGCTGCGTTCGAGCAGGCCGACCGGCGAGAGATCGGGCTCGCCGCCGAGCTGCACGATGCGTTCGGCCAGACGGTCGGCGTGCCCCTGTTCCTCGGCGGCATGCTCGGCGAATTCGGCGGCGACCGGCTCGGCGCTCAAGCCGCGCGCCATGAAGGCGTGGCGCTTGTAGCGCAGCCAACAGACCACTTCGGTGGCCAGGGCTTCGTTGAGCAGGCGCAGCACGGTCGCGCGATCGGCGCGGTATCCCTCGGTCACGGCGCCGGACTCGATGTCGCGGCGGACCTTGGCCCGGATGGCCTTCACATCGACGGCGAACGCGCGGTGTGGCTGGGTGGCTGACTGTTCCATATCGCTGACTCCCAAAATAGAAGACAAAACGACGCTGTATGTTCAAGCGCCCCTCTCGATCCAGTGTACAGACCTGGGCGCGCCGCGCTGTGTCAAGACATTGCCCATGGCCGTCCGCGGCAGGCCTCGTCCCAGTTTGCGTAAACTAGGGCCTGGCCCGCGCTCGCGATGCAACTGGTAACGAGCGCATGGACTCTTGAACGAGTTATGAAAATTCAGAACATCTGTGTGTACTGCGGCTCGAACAGCGGCCGCCAACCCGAGTACATCGAGCACGCGCAAGGCTTCGCACGCGAGCTGGTCAAGCGCGGCCTGGGACTGGTGTACGGCGGCGCCAGCGTCGGCATCATGGGCGCGGTGGCCGATACCGTGATGGCCGAAGGCGGCCGGGTCATCGGCATCATTCCCGAGGCGCTGATGAAGAAGGAGCTGGCGCACCGCGGCCTGACCGAACTGCATGTGGTGCAGTCGATGCACGAGCGCAAGACGCTGATGGCGCAGAAGGCCGACGGTTTCGTCGCCCTGCCCGGCGGCGCGGGCACGCTGGAAGAGATCTTCGAAATCTGGACCTGGGCGCAATTGGGCATGCACCAGAAGCCATGCGGCCTGCTCAATATCGCCGGCTATTACGACCTGCTGGGTCAGTTCCTGAATCACACGGTGGATGAAGCCTTCATGCGCCCGCAACATCGCGCCATGCTCGCCATCGACCACGACCCGGCAGCCCTGTTGGACCACTTCGCCAGCTACGTCGCGCCCACGGTTTCCAAGTGGATCGCGCCGGGCGAACACTGACCCGCGATGACCCACGCCATGCCGACCCAACCCGCCGCTCCACGCACCACGGCCTGCCTGCTGCGCGACTACTTCCGCGCCAAGGACGAAAACCGGCCGTTGTACATGGCCCGCGCCTTCGCGCCCGACGCCGTGCTGAAAATGGCGCTGCGCACACAGGCCATCGCCTTTCCGCCCGAGTCGCACGGATTGGCGGCCATCGCCGACACGCTGTCGCGCAAGTTCGGCCAGACCTACGACAACGTCTACACCTTCTACCTGGCGCATCCGGGCGAACACGCCGTGCTGCCCGAGTTCTCGTGCGACTGGATAGTGGGCATGACGGACAAGGCCAGCGGCGAGGTCCGCGTCGGGTGCGGCAGCTATGACTGGGTGTTCCAGGCCGAGCCGCACCTGGTCAAGCGGCTGACCATCACCATCGAATCGATGCTGACGCTGCCCGCCGACACGGCCGGCCCCGTGTTCGGCTGGCTGACCGCGCTGCCCTACCCGTGGACCGACGCGCAGCGCGTGGTGGCCAGCGCGCCGCCCATCGAGAGCCTGGCGCCGATCATGTACTGGCTGCGCCGCGACGTGCGCCGCGCCGATCCCACCGGCGGCATGGCATGAAATACCGGCTGGCCGCGTTCGATTTCGATGGCACGCTGGCCGATACCCTGCCCTGGTTCGAATCCGTCATGGACGGGGTAGCCGACAAGTACGGCTTCCGCAAGGCCAGCGCCGCCGACAAGGCGCAGCTGCGCCACCGCAGCACGCGCGAGATCATGGCGTTCCTGGAAGTGCCGGTCTGGAAGCTGCCGGCCATCATGGCCCATGTGCGCCAGCTGATGCGCGAGATCGATCCGGCGGTGCGCATGTTCGCCGGCGTGCCGGCCGCGCTCGCGCAACTGAAGGCGGCCGGCCTGCGCCTGGCCGTGTGCAGCTCGAACTCGCTCGACAACGTGCGCCGCGTGCTGGGTCCGCAGACCGGCGCGCTGATCGACGACTACGAATGCGGCGCCGACCTGTTCGGCAAGCCCGCCAAGCTGGCGCGCCTGATGGCCCGCCATGGCGTGGAGCGGACCCGCTGCATCCTGATCGGCGACGAAATGCGCGACATCGACGCCGCGCGCAAGGCCGGCGTGATGGCGGGCTCGGTGGCCTGGGGCTACAACCACGTCGACGCGCTGCGCGCCCGTGCGCCAGACGAAATCTTCGAGCAGGTGGCCGATCTGGCCGCCGTGCTCGCGCCCGGCTTTCCCTCCTTCCCACCGACGCCATGAGCTCCGATCCCACGCATCGCATCACCGACCTCGACACCCTGCAGGCCCGGTACGGCACGCCGGCCCCGAACTCGCTGACCAAGGAAGTCGATTACCTGCACCCCCATTACCGCGCCTTCGTCGAAGCGGCGCCGTTCGTGGTGCTGGCCACCAGCGGCCCGCAGGGGCTGGACGCCTCGCCGCGCGGCGACGGCCCGGGTTTCGTCGTCATCGAGGACGACCGCACGCTGCTGCTGCCGGATCGACGCGGCAACAACCGCATCGACAGCCTGCGCAACATCGTGGCCGATCCGCGCGTGGCGTTGCTGTTCCTGGTGCCGGGGGTGGGCGAGACGCTGCGCGTGAACGGGCAGGCCGAGATCAGCGTCGAACCGGCGCTGCTGGCGCGCTTCGCGGTCGACGGCAAGCCGCCGCGCAGCGTGCTGCGCGTGCGCTTGGAAACGGTGTTCTTCCAGTGTTCGCGCGCCATCGTGCGGTCGGCGCTGTGGAACCCCGATGCCCGCGTGGACCGCGCCAGCCTGCCCAGCGCCGGCCAGATCCTCGGCGCGCTGAGCGCCGGGATGCTCGACGGCGAACGCTACGACCGCGAGCTGCCCGAGCGCGTGCGCGCGACGGTGTACTAGCAGGCTGGCGGCGGCGGACGCCTCAGGGCTGCCAGCCGCGCACGAAGACGTCCACCGGCTGGCGCTTGCCGCCGGCCTTCTGCAATTCCAGCAGGCGCAGCACGCCCTGCCCGGTGGCGATATCTATGCCTTGCGCATCGGCACGCAACACGGCCCCGGACGTGCCGCCGGCAGCCTGCTCCAGCGCCTGGGCGCGCCACACCTTGACCGGATCGTCCAGGCCGGGCAGGCGGATGGTCGCGCCCGGCACGGGGTTGAAAGCGCGCACACGGCGCGCCAGCACCGCGGCCGGCAGGCTGCAGTCGAGCGCCGCCTCGGCCTTGTACAGCTTGGCCGCGTAGGTCACGCCGGCGTCGGGCTGGCGGCGCGGCGCCAGGCCGCCCTGGGCCAGCGCGGCCAGCGCGTCGACGATGGCCTGCCCGCCCACGCGGGCCAGTTCGTCGTGCAATTGCGCGGCGGTCTGCTGCGCGCCGATGGGCACGGCGCGCTCCAGCAGCATGTCGCCGGTGTCCAGGCCCGCGTCCATCTGCATGATGGTCACGCCGGTCTCGGCGTCGCCCGCCTCGATGGCGCGCTGGATGGGCGCCGCGCCGCGCCAGCGCGGCAGCAGGCTGGCGTGGATGTTCAGGCAGCCCAGGCGCGGCAGGTCCAGCGTCCATTGCGGCAGGATCAGGCCGTAGGCGGCCACCACCATGACATCCGGCGCCACGCGCTCCAGTTGCGCGCGCGCGGCGGCCGCCTCGTCCGGATAGCGGCCGTCGAGCCGCAGGCTGCGCGGCTGGGCGACCTCGATGCCGGCGGCCAGGGCCGCCTGCTTGACCGGGCTGGGCGTCAATTTCAGGCCGCGGCCAGCCGGCCGGTCGGGCTGGGTCAGCACCAGCGGCACGTCGTGGCCGGCGGCAAGCAGCGCATCGAGCGCGATACGGGCGAATTCGGGAGTGCCGGCGAAAACAAGGCGCATGGGACGGTCGGAAACGGGTCAGGGCGCGGCGCGCGCGCCGCGGACATCAAGAACGGGCGCGCCGCCTAGGCGCGCTCGGCCTCGCGCTCGGCCTTCTTGAGCTTGGTCTTGATGCGGTTCTGCTTGAGGTTGGACAGGTATTCGACGAACACCTTGCCATCGAGATGGTCGATCTCGTGCTGCACGCACACGGCCAGCAGGCCGTCGGCCTCGAACTCGTAGGGCTGGCCTTGCTGGTCCAGCGCCTTGCAGCGGATGCGCGCGGCGCGCTCGACCTCGTCGTAGATGCCGGGCACCGACAGACAGCCTTCCTCGTAGGTCTGGCGTTCGTCGCTCTTCCAGGTGATCTCGGGGTTGATCAGCACGCGCAGGTCGTTGCCCTCTTCCGAGACGTCGATCACCACGACGCGCTCGTGCACGTCGACCTGGGTGGCCGCCAGCCCGACGCCCGGCGCATCGTACATGGTGTCGGCCATGTCGCGAACCAGCTGCCGGATGCGGTCGTCCACCACCGCGACCGGCTTGGCCGTCTTGTGCAGGCGCGGGTCGGGATAACGAAGGATGGAAAGCAAAGCCATGAGGAATCAAGCGCCAAAGTCTATGTATGCAGACTCATATCATAATTCATTAGACACTTGATTTCTAATAGGTTTCTCCTAAGTCCGGGATATGCCGGGCTTCAGGTCACCGCGGCGCGCTCGCGGTATTGGGGACGGTCCCAGGCGCGGGTGTCCAGCACCTCCCGGAGGATCTCGACGGCATCCCAGATATCGGCGTGGCTCAGGTACAGGGGCGTGAGCCCGAAGCGCAGCAGCTCAGGTTCGCGATAATCGCCGATGACCCCGCGCGCGATCAGCGCCTGCATCACGGCGTAGCCCTGCGGATGCAGGAAGCTGACATGGCTGCCGCGGCGCGCATGCTCGCGCGGCGTCGCCAGGGTCAGGGGATGGTCGGCGCAGCGGCTTTCCACCAGCGCGATGAACCGATCGCCCAGCGCCAGGGACTTGGCGCGCACCTGCGCGATATCGGCCCGCAGGGCGATATCCAGGCCGCATTCGGCGGTGGCCAGCGAGACAATCGGCTGGGTGCCGCACAGATAGCGGCGTATGCCTTGCGCGGGCACGTAGGTGTCGGCCATTTCGAACGGCTGGCGATGCCCCCACCAGCCCGACAGCGGCTGCCAGAAGTCGTCGCGATGGCGCGGCGCGACCCAGATGAAGGCCGGCGAGCCCGGGCCGCCATTGAGGTACTTGTAGGTGCAGCCCACGGCGAAGTCCGCGCCATCGGCATCCAGCGCCACGGGCACGGCGCCGGCCGCGTGCGCCAGGTCCCAGATGATGAGCGCGCCGCGGGCATGCGCCCGCCGCGAGACGGCGGCCATATCGTGCATGGCGCCGGTGCGGTAGTTCACGTGCGAGAGCAGCACCACGGCGACGTCGTCGTCCAGCGCCTGCTCCAGCGACAGCCCGGCGTCGACCAGGCGCAGTTCGTAGCCCTGCCGCAGCAGGTCTATCATGCCCTGGATCATGTACAGGTCGGTCGGGAAGTTGTCGCGCTCGGACACGATCACCTTGCGCTGCGGCGCGGCGCGCTGCGCCAGCCGCAAGGCGGCGGCCAGCGCCTTGAAAATGTTCAGCGAGGTGCTGTCGGTCATGACGACCTCGTCCTGTCCGGCGCCGATCAGCCCGGCCAGCTTGTTGCCCAGCCGCGCCGGCAGCTCGAACCAGCCTGCGGTGTTCCAGCTGCGGATCAGGCCCTGCCCCCATTCCTGGCCGATGACCTGCGCGGCGCGCGCCGCCGCCCCCCTGGGCAGCGCGCCCAGCGAATTGCCGTCCAGGTAGATCAGGCCGGCAGGCAGTTCGAACTCGTCCTTGAAGGCGGCCAGCGGATCGCGGCGGTCGGCCTCCAGGCAAGCCTGGCGCGTCGTCATTGCTTCTTCCCGATACTTGAAATATCAAATATGGTAGCAGCGGGCGGCCCGGGGTTGATTGCAAAATCACCATGACAGCGAGGCCGATTTGCACGAATATGCGAACCAATTCGAACAGCACGAAAGAAAATTGCCCATGCAACTGGACGCCATCGATCGCCGCATCCTCGACATCCTGCAAACCGAAGGCCGCCTGAGCAACCAGGACCTGGCCGACCGGGTCGCGCTATCGCCGTCGGCCTGTCTGCGGCGCGTGCGCGCCCTGGAAGACGGCGGCGTCATCCAGGGCTACCGGGCGGTGCTGGATCCGCGCTGCCTGGGCCTGGACTTCGAGGCCATCGTGCACGTATCGCTGGATCAATCCCAGGCTGGCTGGCACGAGGCCTTCGTCGCGCGCCTGGCCGGGCTGGAGGAAGTGCGCCAGGCCAGCATCGTGACCGGCTCGTCGAACTATGTGCTGCAGGTGCGCACGCGCGACCTGGCGGCGTTCTCGGCCTTCGTGGTGGACAAGCTCAACGGCATCGCCGGCGTGCGCGAGATCCACTCGCACATCGTCATGCGCAAGGTGAAGGATTGCGGCGGCGTGTTGCCCGTGGGCCCGGCCGGCCTGGCCGGGCCATAGCGGCTCGGCAGCAGCCGAGCGTGGCGGCAAAGTCGCGCATCCGTCCGCGCACGCCGCGCACGCATGCGACACTACGGCCGTCCGATTTCTTTCTCACGCCATGCCGCTCACGCACACCCGCGCCGAACTCTCCGCCTGGCTGCGCCTGTCGCAGGAACCCGGCGTCGGTCCCGCCGCCGCCTATGCGCTGCTGGCCGCGCTGGGCATGCCCGAGCAGATCTACGCCCAAGGCAGCGCCACGCTGGCGCGCCATGTGCCGCAGGACGTCGCGCGCCAGCTGCGCGCGCCACTGTCCGACGAGGCCGCGGCGCTGATCGAACAAACGCTGCAATGGGCCGAGCAACCCGGCCACCACATCCTGACCCTGGCCGACCCCGCCTATCCGCAACAGCTGCTGACCATCGCCGACCCGCCCATCCTGCTGTACGTCAACGGCGACCCCGCCTGCCTGCGCCGGCCCGCCATGGCGGTGGTGGGCGCGCGCAACGCCACGCCCGGCGGGCAGGACAACGCACGCGCCTTCGCGCGCCACCTGGCCGGCCAGGGCTGGTGCATCGTCAGCGGCCTGGCCCTGGGCATCGACGCGGCGGCCCACGAAGGCGCGCTGCTGGCCGGCGAGCAGGGCGCCGGCACGGTGGCCGTGATGGGCACCGGCATCGACCGCATCTACCCCGCCGCGCACCGCGACCTGGCGCACCGCATCGTCCAGCACGGCGCGCTGGTCAGCGAACTGCCCCTGGGCACGGGCGCCCAGCGCCACCATTTTCCGCGCCGCAACCGCCTGGTGGCGGGCCTGGCGCGCGGCGTCCTGGTGGTCGAGGCGGCGCGCCAGAGCGGCTCGCTCATCACCGCGCGGCTGGCCGGCGAAAGCGGCCGCGAAGTGTTCGCCATCCCCGGCTCCATCCACTCGCCCCTGTCGCGCGGCTGCCATGCCCTGATCCGCCAGGGCGCCAAGCTGGTCGAAACCGTGCAGGACATCGCCGACGAGCTGGGCGGCGCGGGCCCGGCCGCCTCGGCGCGGACCGCCCCGCCGGCCCGGCCGGCGCCGCCCCACCCCCTGCTCGATGCGCTGGGCTTCGATCCCCTGCACCTGGATGCGCTGCAAGCCCGCACCGGCATGGACGCCGCCAGCCTGAACGCCCAGCTGCTGGAGCTGGAACTCGATGGCCGCGTCGCGCGCGTCGAGGGCGGCCGGTTCCAGCGCCTGCGCTAAGGCCGCTGCCCGCAAGCGGGGCGGCGCCCGCCGCGCGGAACGTACTAATATTGTTCGTTGATCGCGAATCACGGCCGCCCGCGCGGGCGGCCGACCCATCCACAGGAACAGCCATGTCCCAGCCCAGCCGCGTCAAGATCGTCGAAGTCTCGCCCCGCGACGGCTTGCAGAACGAGAAGGAATTCATCGCCACCGACATCAAGGTGGAACTGGTCGACCGCCTGAGCGCAGCCGGCTTCCAGAATGTCGAGGCCGCGTCGTTCGTATCGCCCAAGTGGGTGCCGCAAATGGCCGACGGCGCCGAGGTGATGGCGCGCATCGCGCGCCGGCCGGGCACGATTTATTCGGTGCTGACGCCCAACATGAAAGGGCTGGAAGGCGCCCTGGCCGCCCGCGCCGACGAAATCGTGATTTTCGGCGCGGCCAGCGAGGCGTTTTCGCAGAAGAACATCAACTGCTCGATCGCCGAATCCATCGCGCGCTTCGAGCCGGTGGCCGCCGCCGCCAGGCAGGCCGGCGTGCGGGTGCGCGGCAGCATCAGCTGCGCGCTGGGCTGTCCCTACCAGGGCGAAGTGCCGGTCGAGGCCGTGGTGGATGTGGCCCGGCGCTTTCTGGCGCTGGGCTGCGACGAAATCGACGTCGCCGACACCATAGGCGTGGGCACGCCGCGCCGGGTGCGCGAGGTCATGGACGCCGTCACGCGCGTGGTCGACCCGGCGCGCGTCTCGGGCCATTTCCACGACACCTACGGCCAGGCGCTGGCCAATATCCTGGCGGCCCTGGAGACCGGCATCGCCATCTTCCACGCCTCGGCATCGGGCCTGGGCGGATGCCCCTACGCCAAGGGCGCGACCGGCAACGTCGCCACCGAGGACGTGCTATACATGCTGCGCGGCCTGGACATCGAGACGGGCATCGATTTCGACGCCGTGGTCGATATCGGCCAGTGGATTTCGGGCCACCTGCAGCGCAAGGGCTCCAGCCGCGCTGGCAACGCCGTGGCGGCCAAGCGCGCGGCCTGAGCCAGGGACCAGCCCGCGTAGAATGCACGACCCGCAGGAGCTCCCGCGCCAGGCCCCGCGCCGGAGCCCCGCGGCAACGACGCCAGGGCGCCCATACGCCCTCCTCATGCTACGCGGCCTCGCCGCATCGCCCGTTCCATTCATGAACAATCTATTCGCCGCACCGACCCCGGAAGAACACGCCGCCTTGCTGCAGGAAATCGGCCCGTTGCCGCTGTCCGGCCAGGCCTGGCCCGATTGGGTGCGCATCCTGGCCTGGATCGTGCTGGCCGTGATCGGCGTGCAGATCGTGACGACCGCCATCGGCCTGCCGCCCGGCCAGGTCAACCCCATACTGGCCGGCACCATCATCCTGTGCTTCCTCGGCCTGGCGCTGGTGTCGTGGCACATGCAGATTTCGGTCACCCGCATCGACGAGTCGGGCCTGCGGCAGACCTGGATCACCCGCCGCGAAGTCGCCTGGCAGGACATCCAGTTCGCCAAGTTCGTGCCCTTGCTGTTTTCCAAGCGGCTGGTCGTCTTCACGCGCCATGGCCGCCCCATCGTGTTCCAGGGCGGCACCCGCGACCTGCAGGTCGCGTTCGCCAAGATTTCGCTGCTGTACCGCCGCAAGCGCTGAGACGGCGGCCCGCCACGGACCGCCGGGCGCTGCGTCAGCGGATCGGCAGTGCGTACATCAGGCCGCCCTGGGTCCATTGCGCGTTCAGGCCGCGCTGGATCTTCAACGGGCTGCCCTGGCCGACGTTGCGCTCGAAGCTCTCGCCGTAGTTGCCGACCTGCTTGATGATGTTGTAGGCCCACTTTTCATCCAGGCCCAGGTTGGCGCCGGCGCCCGGCGTCACGCCCAGGATGCGGCGCACGTTGGGGTTTTCGCTCTTGAGCTGCTCGTCCACGTTGGCCGTGGTCACGCCGTACTCCTCGGCCTCGATCATGGCCGACAGCGACCAGCGCACGATATTGAGCCACGCGTCGTCGCCCTGGCGCACGAAAGGCCCCAGGGGCTCTTTCGAAATGATCTCCGGCAGCACGACGTAGTCATCGGGCTTCTCGAGCCGCGAAATGCGGATCGACGCCAGGCCCGACGCATCCGTGCTGAACACGTCGCAGCGCCCCGAGGCAAAGGCATTGACCACTTCGTTGAAGGTTTCGATCACCACCGGCTTGTAGCTGACCTGGTTGGCGCGCGCCCAGTCGGCCAGCGTGTTCTCGTTGGACGTGCCCGTCTGCAGACAGATGGTGGCGCCGTTGAGTTCCTTCGCGCTCTTGACGCCCAGCGACTTGGGCACCATGAAGCCCTGGCCGTCGTAGAAATTGATGCCGGCGTGGATGATGCCTAGCGCGGTGTCGCGTTGCTGCGTCACCGTCGTGTTGCGGGTCAGCACGTCCACTTCGCCCGATTGCAGGGCGGTGAAGCGCTGCTGCGAATTCAGCGGCACGACCTTGATCTTGCTGGCGTCGCCGAACACCGCCGCGGCGACGGCACGGCACAGGTCGACGTCCAGGCCGCGCCAGGTGCCTTGCTTGTCGGGCGCCGAGAACCCGGCGAAACCGGTTGTGGTGCCGCACACGACCGTGCCGCGTTTTTTCACCACATCCAGCGTGGCGCCCTGCGCGCCGGCCACCATGCCGGCCAGCAGCGCGGCCGCGGCCAATCCTTGTGCGATCTTCATGTTCCTGCCCTCCGTTGCGTTGCGGCGCCCCCGGCGCCGACCAAACCCGCAAGATTACCCAGCCCGCCAGGCACCGGCAAATAACCGGGCGTTCGAACCATATGCCGGCGGCCTCAGGCCGCCAGCGAAATCGATACCGGCGCGTTGGCCTCGCAGGCCTGCAGCGCGCGGCCCAGGCGCACGATGCCCTGCGCGATCTGCGTCTCGTTCATGGTGGCGAACGACATGCGCAAGGCATGGGGATCGGCCTGGGCCGGGTCGGCGTAGAACGCCTTGCCCGGCACATAAACGACTTCGTGCTCGATAGCGTAGGGCAGCAGGCGCGTCGCGTCGATAGCGCCGTTCAGGCGCGCCCAGAAGAACATGCCCCCCTCGGGTTTGCGAAACACGACCCGGTCGCCCAGCTCGCGTTGCAGCGCCGCGGCCATGGCGTCGCAGCGCGCGCCGTAGGCGGCGCGAATGCGCGGCACATGCTGCGCATAGCGGCCGTCGGCCAGGTACTGGGCCACCATTTCCTGGGTCCAGGCCGAGCAGGCCATATCGTCGGCCGCCTTGGCCCCGACCACGCGGCGGCGCACCTCGGCCGGCGCCACCACCCAGCCGATGCGCAGCGCCGGCGCCATGGTCTTGGACATGCTGGAGATATACACGGCCCAATGGCGCGCCTGCCCCTCGGCCAGCGCCGCGATGGGCGGCACCGTCTCGCCGGCAAAGCGCAGTTCGCCATAGGGGTCGTCCTCGACGATCAGGAACCGATGCCTGACCGCCAGCTCCAGCAGCCTGAGGCGGCGTTCGCGGCTGATGGTGGCCCCGCATGGATTGGAAAACGAAGCCACGACGCAGACCATCTTGGGACGCACCCGCGCGGCCAGCGCATCGAGCGCATCGAGATCGATGCCGCTCGGCCCGGACGGCACGGTATGCACCGCGGCGCCGGTGTAGCGCAACGCCTGTACCGAATTGGGAAAGGCCGGCGTCTCGATGACCGCGGCGTCGCCCGGCTGCAGCATCACCCGGGCAAGCAGCGCCAGCGCCTGCTGCGACCCGCCCGTGACCGCCAGTTCGGTGTCGGCGTCGCAGTGCAGGCCGCGCGCCGCGCTCAGGCGCGCCAGCTCGTGCCGCAGGCTGGCCTGTCCGTCGATGTTCGAATACTGCAGGCAGGCGCCCAGGCGTTCGAGCACCTGGCGCGAAGCCGCGGCCAGCCCCTCGACGTCGAACAGCTCCTGGGCCGGGTAGCCTCCCGCCAGCGAAATGGTGCCCGGCCGCATGGCATAGGGCATGAGCGAGCGGATCGGCGAGGCGGGCGGATGCTGGAAAGGCGCGGCAAACGCATAATCGGGCGCGGCGAGGGGCATGGGAGGCGGAGGCGGAAAGAGTAAGGAGGGCGCGGCGCCGGGCAGGCCGGCGGCGGGCCGCGCCAGAACGTTGAAATCTAAACAAATACCCGACGATTCTAAGAGGGGGACAAAGCAGGGTCAACGCACGGCGGCCCGGATGCGGCATCGGCGCAACCCGCGCCGCCCGCTCCCGCAGCGCCAGGCGCGGCCAGGCCCTAAACTATGGGTGCTATGGGTGACATGGCCGCGCAACGCCGCGGCGCATACGAGAGATACCGCATGACAGAAGTAGATTCGATGCCGCACCGGCTGGCCGCCATCCAGGCCCGCATCAAGGCCGCCTGTGAACGCGGCGCACGTCCGCCCGAAAGCGTGGCGCTGCTGCCGGTAAGCAAGACCTTTCCCGTCGAGGCAATCCGGCACGCCGCGGCGCTGGGCCTGCGGCGTTTCGGCGAGAACAAGACCCAGGAAATCCGCCACAAGGCGCCGGAGCTGGCCGACCTGGACCTGCAGTGGGTCATGATCGGACACCTGCAGACCAACAAGGCCAAGGACGTGGCGCGCGATGTCGCCGAAGTCCAGTCGCTGGACCGGCTGGAACTGGCCGACGCGCTGCAGCGCCGCCATGGAAATGGAGGCGCGCTCGCTCGACGTGCTGGTGCAGGTGAAGACCTCGCCCGAACCCAGCAAATATGGACTGGCGCCCGAACTGCTGCCTGGCTTCCTGCGCACCCTGGTCAGCGACTTCCCGGCCTTGCGCGTGCAGGGCCTGATGACCATGGCCGTCAACGACGAGGATCCGCGGGCCGTGCGCGCCTGCTTCCGCCTGTTGCGCGAACTGCGCGACCGCGCGCGCGACAGCGTGCCCGGCGTGGCGCTGGACCGCCTGTCCATGGGCATGAGCGGCGACTTCGAAATTGCCATCGAGGAAGGCTCGACCGAAATCCGCATCGGCAGCGCCCTGTTCGGCGCGCGCCCGGCCAGCGCGCCCTAGGTGTGAAGATTCAATAGGTTGTATGCATGGTTCATCCGAACCGGATTTGAGAAACTGGAAATCGCCACCCCCCCAGTTCACTCAAGGAGCCCGGCCGGATGAACACCCATAAGCATGCCCGATTGACCTTCCTACGTCGACTCGAAATGGTCCAGCAATTGATCGCCCATCAAGTTTGTGTGCCTGAAGCGGCCCGCGCCTATGGGGTCACCGCGCCGACTGTGCGCAAATGGCTGGGCCGCTTCCTGGCTCAGGGCCAGGCGGGCTTGGCCGATGCGTCCTCGCGCCCGACGGTCTCGCCCCGAGCGATTGCGCCGGCCAAGGCGCTGGCTATCGTGGAGCTGCGCCGCAAGCGGCTGACCCAAGCGCGCATCGCCCAGGCGCTGGGCGTGTCAGCCAGCACCGTCAGCCGCGTCCTGGCCCGCGCCGGTCTGTCGCACCTGGCCGACCTGGAGCCGGCCGAGCCGGTGGTGCGCTACGAGCATCAGGCCCCCGGCGATCTGCTGCACATCGACATCAAGAAGCTGGGACGTATCCAGCGCCCTGGCCACCGGGTCACGGGCAACCGACGCGATACCGTTGAGGGGGCCGGCTGGGACTTCGTCTTCGTGGCCATCGATGACCACGCCCGCGTGGCCTTCACCGACATCCACCCCGACGAGCGCTTCCCCAGCGCCGTCCAGTTCCTCAAGGACGCAGTGGCCTACTACCAGCGCCTGGGCGTGACCATCCAGCGCTTGCTCACCGACAATGGCTCGGCCTTTCGCAGCCGCGCCTTCGCCGCGCTGTGCCATGAGCTGGGCATCAAGCACCGCTTTACCCGACCTTACCGCCCACAGACCAATGGCAAGGCCGAACGCTTCATCCAGTCGGCCTTGCGTGAGTGGGCTTACGCTCACACCTACCAGAACTCCCAACACCGAGCCGATGCCATGAAATCCTGGCTACACCACTACAACTGGCATCGACCCCACCAAGGCATCGGGCGCGCTGTACCCATCTCCAGACTCAACCTGGACGAATACAACCTATTGACAGTTCACAGCTAGCGCCGCGCCAGCAATTGCTCGAATCGGGCCAGGTAGCGCCGGCCCATTTCCGTGACGTCGTGTTCGGTGCGCACGTAATCGTAGGCGCGCTGGGTGACGTCGGCGCGAAACGCCGCGTCGTCCAGGCAGCGCGCCATGCCGGCGGCCAGCGCATGATGATCGCCCACGGCGCACAGGACGCCGCGGCCGTCGGCCAGGCTTTCCTTCAGGCCGCCGGCGTCGGTCGATACCACCGGCACCCGTTGCAGGAAGGCATCCAGCACGCTGCTGCCCAGCGCCTCTTCGAGCGAGCTCATGACGAATACGTCCATGATGCTGTAGAAGTCTTCGACGCCCTTGCGAAAACCCGCGAACACGTACACGCCGTCCAGGCCCAGGGCTTGCGCCTCGGCACGCGCCTGCGCCTCGCGGTCGCCGCCCGCGCCGAAATGCAGGAACACGAAGTCCTGCCGCTGGCGCGCCAGCTCGCCGACCGCCCGCACCAGCGTCAGCGGGTCCTTGTCGTGGATCAGCGCCGCCGAGGTGGCCAGCACCTTCTTGCCTTGCAGGGCGAACTCGCGCGCCAGCCGCTCGACGTTGACCGGATCGATGACGTGCGGCTCGACCGCGCTGCGGATGATGACCGGTTCGATGCCCAGGCGGCGCGGCTCGCCGGCGGCCATCTCGCTGATCGCCACGAACAGGTCGACCCGGCGCCATTTGAAGCCGGTCTTCCACTCCTCGCCCGGTTCGACCACGAACGAAGTGCGGCGCGAGAACGCCACCGGCCGGCGGTGCAGCGCCTTGGTCAGCACGGCCCAGGTCACGGTGTTGGCGGTCTGGGCATGGATGATGTCGTAGCTTGCGCCGGCGCTGGCCAGAAAGCCCAGCTGGCCGGGCACGTTGCGCCGGCCATGCGTGACGAAGCCTTCCTCGGCGGCGCGCGCCTGCAGGGGCCCGCCGGCGCGGCATAGCAGCTCGACATCGTGGCCGGCCTTGCGGAAGGCGCGCATGCAGTACAGCGTCTGGCGTTCGCCGCCGCGCCAGCCTTTCTCGAAGTTGAGCTGCAGTATCCTCATGCGCGGCCTATGCCCTGGTAATCGAAGCCCTGCGCGCGCATGTCGGCCGGCACATAGAGGTTGCGCCCGTCGATGATCAGCGGCGCCTTGAGCAATTGCTTGACGCGGGTCAGGTCGGGCGCCCGGAACACCTTCCACTCGGTGGCGATCAGCAGGCCGTCGGCGCCGTCGAGCGCCTGGTACATGTCGTCGACCAGTTCGACCGCGGGGTTGTCGTCCAGGACCTTGGCGGCCTGCGGCATGGCCACCGGGTCGTAGGCCCGGATGCGCGCGCCGCGCCGCGTCAGGTCGGCGATGGTGCTCAGGCTGGGCGCCTCGCGCATGTCGTCGGTATTGGGCTTGAAGGCCAGGCCCCACAGCGCGAACGTGCGGCCCTGCAGGTCCGCGCCGTAGCGCGCGACCACCTTGTGCGCCAGCCGCAGCTTCTGCGCCTGGTTGGCCGTCTCGGCGGCCTCGATCACGCGCATGGGCAGGGCGTGCTCGCCGGCGCTGCGCATCAGCGCCTGCACATCCTTGGGGAAGCACGAGCCGCCATAGCCGATGCCCGGGTACAGGAAGTGGTAGCCGATGCGCGGATCGGCCCCGATGCCGCGCCGCACCTGTTCGATGTCGGCGCCCAGCGCCTCGGCCAGGTTGGCCATCTCGTTCATGAACGAGATGCGCGTGGCCAGCATCGCGTTGGCGGCGTACTTGGTCAGCTCGGCCGAGCGCACGTCCATCACCATCACGCGCTCGTGGGTGCGCTGGAACGGCGCATAGATGCGTCGCATGGTGTCGATGGTGTGCTCGTCGTCGGTGCCCACGATGATGCGGTCGGGGCTCATGAAGTCGTTGATCGCCGCGCCTTCCTTGAGAAACTCGGGATTGGAGGCCACGCTGAACGGCACCTCCACCCCGCGCTCGGCCAGCACTTCCTGCATGGCCGCCCGCACCTTGTCGGCGGTGCCCACCGGCACGGTGGACTTGTCCACCACCACCTTGCGGGCCGTCATGTGGCGGGCGATGCTGCGCGCCGCCGCCAATACGTACTGCAGGTCGGCCGAGCCGTCCTCGCCGGGCGGCGTGCCCACGGCGATGAACTGGACGTCGCCGAACGCCACGCTGGCGGCGATGTCGTCGGTGAACTGCAGGCGGCCGCCCGCCACGTTGCGCTTGACCAGGTCTTCCAGGCCCGGCTCGTAGATGGGTATGTGCCCTTCGCGCAGCATCGCCACCTTGGCGGCGTCCGTGTCCAGGCACAGCACCTCGTTGCCCATATCGGCCAGGCACGCGCCCGACACCAACCCGACATAGCCGGTACCAACGACTGTGATTTTCATGCCTGCAACCTCGCAATACGCGGCGTCAGCGGACCATCCGCCGCACTGCGGGCATTATAGAAGTAGTGGAGCGCCGCTCCCGCCCGGGCCGGCGCCCGCCCTGGGCGGCCCCTAGGTGTGAACTGTCAATAGGTTGTATTCGTCCAGGTTGAGTCTGGAGATGGGTACAGCGCGCCCGATGCCTTGGTGGGGTCGATGCCAGTTGTAGTGGTGTAGCCAGGATTTCATGGCATCGGCTCGGTGTTGGGAGTTCTGGTAGGTGTGAGCGTAAGCCCACTCACGCAAGGCCGACTGGATGAAGCGTTCGGCCTTGCCATTGGTCTGTGGGCGGTAAGGTCGGGTAAAGCGGTGCTTGATGCCCAGCTCATGGCACAGCGCGGCGAAGGCGCGGCTGCGAAAGGCCGAGCCATTGTCGGTGAGCAAGCGCTGGATGGTCACGCCCAGGCGCTGGTAGTAGGCCACTGCGTCCTTGAGGAACTGGACGGCGCTGGGGAAGCGCTCGTCGGGGTGGATGTCGGTGAAGGCCACGCGGGCGTGGTCATCGATGGCCACGAAGACGAAGTCCCAGCCGGCCCCCTCAACGGTATCGCGTCGGTTGCCCGTGACCCGGTGGCCAGGGCGCTGGATACGTCCCAGCTTCTTGATGTCGATGTGCAGCAGATCGCCGGGGGCCTGATGCTCGTAGCGCACCACCGGCTCGGCCGGCTCCAGGTCGGCCAGGTGCGACAGACCGGCGCGGGCCAGGACGCGGCTGACGGTGCTGGCTGACACGCCCAGCGCCTGGGCGATGCGCGCTTGGGTCAGCCGCTTGCGGCGCAGCTCCACGATAGCCAGCGCCTTGGCCGGCGCAATCGCTCGGGGCGAGACCGTCGGGCGCGAGGACGCATCGGCCAAGCCCGCCTGGCCCTGAGCCAGGAAGCGGCCCAGCCATTTGCGCACAGTCGGCGCGGTGACCCCATAGGCGCGGGCCGCTTCAGGCACACAAACTTGATGGGCGATCAATTGCTGGACCATTTCGAGTCGACGTAGGAAGGTCAATCGGGCATGCTTATGGGTGTTCATCCGGCCGGGCTCCTTGAGTGAACTGGGGAGTTGGCGATTTCCAGTTTCTCAAATCCGGTTCGGATGAACCATGCATACAACCTATTGAATCTTCACACCTAGGCCTCGGCGCGGCGGCGCACCACGTTGACCACCACGCCCAGCGAGGCGCATACCGTGCCCAGCGCCAGGGCCAGCGTGGGCCCGTGCTGGGGATAGACGCTGAAGGCAATGGCCACCAGCGCGGTGCCGAAGCTCTGGCCGAACACCCGGGTGGTGGCCTGCACGCCACCGGCCGCCCCGCTGCGCTGGCGCGGCGCCGACGACAGCATGGCGCGGTTATTGGGCGTCTGGAACAGGCCGAACCCCAGCCCGGTCAGGAACATGCCGGCCATGATCCACGGGTTGGACACCGTGGTCGGCAGCAGGGTCAGGCAGGCCATGCCCAGCGCCATGATGCCGGCCCCCGCGCCGCTCAGCGTCGAGGCCGCGTAACGGTCGGACAGCCGCCCGGCCACCGGCGCCACCACGGCGGTGCCCACCGGCCAGGCCGCCATCAGCAGGCCGATCTGCAGGTAGGGGCGTTCAAGCACCTGCTGGAAATAGAAGGGCAGCGCCACGTACGAGGCCATCTGCGCGGCGAAGGTACAGGCCGAGGCGGCCACGGCGTACGCCACCGCCTGGATGCGCAACAGGTCCACCGGCACCAGCGGCGCCGTCTGGCCGCTGGCGCGCCGCACCAGCAGCCAGCCGATGGCCACAGCCACGGCGATCATCCCGATGCCGCGCAGCACGTCGTGCCCCAGCAGGTCCACGCCGGAAATGAAAATGCCCAGCGTCAGCATGGCCAGCAGCGCGCTCAGCCAATCCAGCGGCATCTTGTTGCGCGGCACCTCGGGCAGGAAACGCAGGCCGCACATGATGACGATGCCAATGGGCAGGTTGACGGCGAAAATCCAGCGCCACGACGCCACCGACAGGATCAGCGAACCCAGCGTCGGCCCCAGCACCGACATGACGGCCACCGTCGTGGCGTTGATGCTGATGCCGCGGCCCAGCATGCGCAGGGGGTAGATGTTGCGCACCAGCCCGCCGAACATGCACATCAGCGTCGCCGCCCCCACGCCCTGGCAGACCCGCGCCAGCGTCAGGTGCCATAGCTGCCCGGCGAAGACACAGGCCAGCGACGACAGGGTGAACAGCAGCAGGCCGAAGGTGAACATGCGCCGGAAGCCCACGCGCTCGGCCAGCGCCGACATGGGCAGCAGCATGACCACCACCGCGACGTTATAGGCGTTGATCACCCACACGGCATCGGAAGGCGCGGCATTCAGGTCGCGCGCGATCGTCGGCAGCGCCACGTTGGCGATGGTGGCATCGAGCACCGCCAGGCTCATGCCGGTCAGGACCGTAGCGGCGGCCCAATACCGGCGCGGCGTGGGCAGCCCGTCGGGCGGCGAGTTGCGGGAGCCGCACCGGGCGGCGGACGCATCCTCGCCGATCACGATTTCTTGACCGGGCGCTTCCAGCCTTCGATGGTGCTCTGGCGCGCCCGCGAAATCGTCAACTGCCCGGCCGGCGCATCCTTGGTGAGCGTCGTGCCGGCCCCCAGGGTCGCGCCCTTGCCCACGCGCACCGGGGCCACCAGCTGGGTATCGGAACCGATGAAGGCATCGTCCTCGATCACCGTGCGATGCTTGTTCACGCCGTCGTAGTTGCAGGTGATCGTGCCCGCGCCGACATTGACGCGCGCGCCGATGTCGGCATCGCCGATATAGGCCAGGTGGTTGGCCTTGCTATCGGCCTGCAGCACGCTGTTCTTGATCTCGACGAAGTTGCCCACATGCGAGCGCTCGCCCAGGTCGGCGCCGGGACGCAGCCGCGCATACGGGCCGACCACGGCTTCCTGGCCCACCTTGGCCTGCTGCAGGTGCGAGTATGCCTCGATGCGCGCGCCGGCCTGCACGGCCACGTCGCGCAGCACGCAGTGCGGGCCCACCCGCACGCCGTCGCCCAGCGTAACCGTACCCTCGAACACGCACCCCACGTCGATGAACACGTCGCGGCCACAGCTCAGCGTGCCGCGCACGTCGAAGCGGGCCGGATCGGCCAGGGTGACGCCGGCCTCCAGCTGGCGGCGCGCCAGCTCGCTTTGCCAGGCGCGCTCCAGCTGGGCCTGCTGCACGCGGCTGTTCACGCCCAGGGTCTCCCAGCTGGCGCCAGGCTGCGCGGCGCCCACCGGCACGCCGTCGCCCACCGCCAGGCCGATCACGTCGGTCAGGTAGTACTCGCCCTGGGCGTTGTCATTGGTGATGCGGCCCAGCCAGTCCTTCAGGCGCGCCGTGGGCGCGGCCAGGATGCCGGTGTTGACTTCCTTGATGGCGCGCTCGGCCTCGCTGGCGTCCTTGTGCTCGACGATGCGGCACACCTGGCCCTGCGCATCGCGCACGATGCGGCCGTAGCCGGTCGAATCGGCCAGCACCTCGGTCAGCACGGCGACGCCGCGGCCGCGCGCCTGCAGCAGGTTCTGCAAGGTGGCCGGCTGCACCAGCGGCACGTCGCCATAGAGCACCAGGGTGACGTCGTCCTCGCCATCGCCTTCCAGCAATTGCGGCACCGCCTGCTGCACGGCATGGCCGGTGCCATGCTGCGGCTGCTGCAGCGCGAACTGCAGGCCGGGCTGGCCCTCGAAGGCCGCCTTGACGCGATCGGCGCCGTGCCCGACCACCACGATGATGCGCGCCGGCTGCAACTGCCGCGCGCTGCCGATGACGTGATCGAGCATGGGCCGGCCGGCCAGGGTATGCAGCACCTTGGGAAGATCGGACTGCATGCGCTTGCCCAGTCCGGCGGCGAGTATCACTACATTAAGCATAGAAATCTGAGATATCCAAAGTCAGTAAACGCGAAGGTTCGATAAGCGCGACGATTCCAGGGCGTGCCGGCGCGCTACGGCTTGTCCGCCGCGCCCTTGGCGGGCGCCCGCTTGCGCGGCGCCCGCGGCTTGGCGGCGCTCTTGCGCGCCGCCTTGGGCTTGCCGGCGGCGGCGGGCGGGGCATCCGCCGCGCCCGGCGGCGGCGTTTCGCCCGCCGGGGCCTGCATCGACGCGGCCGTGGCCGCGGCCAGGTTGTTGAATTGCTGCTGCATCAGGTCCCACCAGGCCTGCGACGCCGACTGGGCCGCCGCGTTGATGGAGGGAGGAACGGCGCCAGCTTCCGCAGCCGGCGCGGCGGCCTGGCCACCCGCTTGGCCGGTCGGCGCGCCGCCGCCCTGCGGCGCCGGCTTCAGGCCCAGCGCCACTTCCAGCGGCGAAGCGCCGCCCGCGGCCTCGTCGGCGCCGACCGACGACACGCTGTCGACGAACGAGCGCAAGGTGGCAATGGTGGCGCGCTGCACCTCCAGCCCCTGGATCGAGCTCGACAGCATCGACAGGTTCAGGCGCAGCCAGTTCTCGACGCTGCGCAGTTCGTTGATCCGGCGGTCGAGGTCTTCCAGGTTCATGGGCACCGCCATGGGCAAGGCCTGGGTCAGGCCGCCCGGGCCCGCCAGCCCGGCCCACGCCTGGCGCATCATTTCCATGCTCGCCAACAGGGGATTGCCGGACAGATCCGAATTCTGGCCCATCCCGGGCAGCACGAACGGATTGGTGTGCGAGTCGCTCATTCGGTCTCCTGCGATGGCTGGGGCGCGCCGGCCCGTTATCGACATGCGGCGGGCCGGTATGCGACCCGCATTATCGCTGCCCGATATTACGCTCGATTCCAGCCCCTGCCAAAACGCCGGATGACCTACGCCGCTGGCCGCAAGTCTGCCACGGAACGGCCGCTCGCCATGCTGCGAATTCTTTGCACCTGTATCCGGGCGCGCCGGCCGCGCGCTCAACCCGGCAGCAGCTGGTCGTTCTCGACCCGCACCCGGTCGCCCGAGGCGAACGCGAAGGGCTGGGCGCTGCGGAACTGGCGCCGGCTGCCATCGCTCATGCGCACGGTCAGCTCATAATGCGTCACCGTCTGTTGCTCACGGATATTGCGCTCGACTTCACGGCCAGCCAGCGCGCCGCCCACCGCGCCCAGCACGGTCAGGGCGTCGCGCCCGTGGCCGCCGCCGAACTGGTTGCCCACCACGCCGCCGACCACGCCGCCGGCGACCGTGCCGATCAGATGGTTGCTGTCATCGCGCACCGGCACCTGCACGGTGCGGATGCCCTCGACCACGCCGCAGGTGGCGCAGGCCGGCGCGCCCGCCTGGGCGGGCTGCTGGGCAGGTTGCGCCGATTGGGCCGGCTTCTGGGCCTGCTTGGGCGCCTGCTGCGGCGCGGAAGCCACATTGGCGGCCTCCGGCCCGGCCAGCGCGGCCTCTTGCGCCGAGGCGGCCGCCTGCGGCGACGACCCGGCCGACAGGTTGGGCAAGACCCCCGTCATGGCCGCCACGGCGACGGCGCTGAGAATGATGACGGAAACGGCCGCGGCGCCCAGCAACGGGTGCAGCCTGCGCCTGGGCGCGGATTCTGAGGGACGATTCATGTCGGTTCTCCGGCAACGACTACGGCCCGTTGTATAGCACCGCCGCCGCGTTTCCGCGTATTGCGATGGTGACCCTTTGCAAAGAATACGCCATTCGCCGCGCTGGCAATTCTGGGACAATGCCACGATGGATACGCCGATCACCCTGCCCGAGCTGGAACAAGCCATCAACTACTGGCGCCACCGCGCGCCTTCGCAGGGCGACGAGTCCCGCCTTTGCGCCCAGGCCGCCGCGCTGGCCACCCCCTATGCGCTGATGATCATCGGCCATCGCCGCGACATCACCCCCGCCGAGCTGAGCCAGGCCGCCCGCGCCGCCTACCAGGCGTGGCTGGACAGCCGGAAATAAGGCGCGCGGCCGGGCGCTTTGGGCGTCCACAGATATCGGCCCCCCATGCGGGGACAGATACCGTCTTGGCAGTCAACCGTTCATGGCGTAGCGCGGTGTGCCCTGTCCCAGTGGGGACAGGCACACCCTGCCACAGATGTCAGTCCTCATGCGGGGATGGACACCCCGCGTCTACAGCAAGGCCTTGATGTCGTGCGCCAGCGCTTCGGCGCCGGCGGTATTGGTGGCCAGTACGCGCGATTCGCCCTTGCCGTCGAACAGGTAGAAGGCGGCGGTATGGTCCATGGTGTAGTTGGCCCCGTCCTGGGTCGGGACCTTGGCGTAATAGGCCTTGAACGACGCGGCGGCCTGCTTGATCTGCTCGGGCGTGCCGGTCAGGCCCAGGAAGCGCGGATCGAACGTCGTCACGTACTGCTTGAGTATTTCGGGCGTGTCGCGCTCGGGGTCCACGGTGACCAGCAGCACCTGCACGCGGTCGGCGTCCGGCCCGAGCTGCTTCATGACCTGCGACAGCTCGGCCAGCGAGGTCGGGCAGACGTCGGGACACTGGGTGAAACCGAAGAACACCACCACCGCCTTGCCGGCGAAGTCCTGCAGGGTGCGCGGCTTGCCGTTGTGGTCGACCAGCGCCAGCTTCTTGCCCAGTTGCGTACCGGTGATATCGCTGCCCTTGAAGGCCGGCGCGCTTTCGCCGCAGGCGGCCAGCAGCGCGGCCACGCCCATCGCGGCTACGGCTTGCAGCGCACGGCGGCGTGCGGAAGTAAAGGCGAACATCGAAACAACCCTCCTACAGTCAGCGCAGCAGGCCGACCCAGTGATCGATCAGCAGCGCGCCGAACAGCAGCGCCAGGTACAGGATCGAGAAGCGGAACAGGCGGCGCGCCAGCGCATCGCTGTATTCGCGATACAGGCGCCAGGCATACCAGACGAACATACCGCCCAGGGCCAGCGCGCTGGCCAGGTACAGCGCGCCGCTCATGCGGATGGCGTACGGCAGCAAGGTGGTGGCGAGCAGGGCGAAGCTGTAGAGCAGGATATGCAGCCGCGTGAATTGCTGGCCGTGCGTCACCGGCAGCATGGGCAGGCCGGCCTTGATGTAGTCGTTGTTGCGGTACAGCGCCAGCGCCCAGAAATGCGGCGGGGTCCAGATGAAGATGATGAGCACCAGGACCCAGGCCTCGGCCGGCACGGAATCGGCCACCGCGGCCCAGCCCAGGGCCGGCGGCATGGCGCCCGACAGGCCGCCGATCACGATGTTCTGCGGCGTGCGCGGCTTGAGGATGACGGTGTAGATGATGGCGTAGCCGACGAAGGTGGCGAAGGTCAGCCACATGGTCAGCGGGTTGACCAGGTGGTACAGCACCAGCATGCTCGCGCCGCCCAGCAGGCCCGACAGGCTCAGCACCTGGATGTCGGAGATGGTGCCGCGCGCCGTCGCGCGCCGCGCGGTGCGCAGCATGCGGGCGTCGACCTCCTGCTCGATCAGGCAGTTGATGGCGAATGCCGCGGCGGCCAGCAGCCAGATGCCCAGGGTGCCAAACACCACGTGGCTCAGATCTGGCATGCCAGGCGCGGCCAGGAACATACCGATCACCGCGCAGAATACCGCCAGCTGCGTGACACGCGGCTTGGTCAGGACGAGGTATTGGCGCAGCAATCCGGTTTGGGGGGCAGCAAGACTGGACATGGTCGCTATTCTAAACGCGATCGAATTGGGGCCGGATCACCCCGGCGGCTTGCGGCGCGTCGGCCAGGCGCACCAGGATGACCACGGCGGCCAGGGTCAGCCCGGCCGCCCCGCCATTGTGCAACACCGCGATCAGCAGCGGCCACTGGAAGAAGATGGTGGTCAGCCCGGTGAACAGCTGGGCCGCCAGCAGCGCCAGCATCAGCGTGGCCGGCCCGCGCAGGCCCGGCTCGCCGCGCAGGCGCCAGGCCAGCACGCCGACGTAGGCGAACACCACGAAAGCGAAATTGCGATGCGTCCAGTGGATGGCGGTCAGCGCGTGCTGGGAAATCATTTCCCCCGAGGGCAGCTCGCCCAACGCGCGAATCAGCGAAAAACCGCCATGGAAATCCATCTCCGGCAGCAACTGGCCATGGCAAGTCGGGAAGTCCATGCAGGCCAGCGCCGCGTAATTGGTGCTGACCCAGCCGCCCAGGGTGATCTGCGCCAGCAGCAGCAGAAACCCGACCGTCATCCACGGCCGCCAGCGCCGTGTCTGCGGCGACAGGGGCGCGTGCGGCCGTTCGCGCGCCGACAGCCAGGTCATCAGCGACAGCACCAGCAGGCCGAACACCAGGTGCGCGGTCACCACCACCGGCATCAGCTTGTGGGTCACCGTCCAGGCGCCGAACGCGCCCTGCACGCACACCGCGATCAGCGCGCCGACGGCCAGGGCCGGCGAGCGGCCCAGCTCGCGCCGGTAGCGCCAGGCCATCCAGACGATGGCGATGATCAGCATGCCCAGGAAGGCGCCGACGTAGCGGTGGATCATCTCGATCCAGGCCTTGGACAGAGTGACCGGCCCGAACGGCATGCTGCTGGCGGCCTGATGGATGTCGGACATGGCGCCCAATGGAGTCACGCTGCCGTAACAGCCCGGCCAGTCGGGGCAACCCAGCCCGGAATCGGTCAGGCGCACAAAGGCGCCGAACATGATGAGGTCCAGCGTCAGGAACCAGGTGAAGAAGACGAGTTTGCGATAGCGCTGCTTGATGCGGTCCATGGTCAGCCGATGCGCGAGTTGTACAGAAGCCTGCTGATGTCCTTGCGCACCTTGACGCCATCGGCGTCGGGAGGGAACTGCAACATCAGGTTGCCCAGCGGGTCGATGACCCACATGGGCCCGAACAGGGCCGCCGACGCGGCGGCGTCCTGCCCCAGCAGATAGCGACCCAGCTGTTCGGGACGGGCGCGCAGCATCAGGGTGCCGCGATAGGCGTCCAGCACTTTCTGCGGCACCTCCCCGTCGTCGGTGATGAACCAGACGCGCTGCACGCGGTCGACGTTCTTGCCCTGGCTGGCGTGGCTGTTGCGGGTGATGAACAGCTTGCGGGCGCAAGATTCGGGGCAGGCGGCCTGGTCGGCCACGCCCAGCAGCCACTTGCCCTTGAGCCCGGCGGGGTCGAACGGCTTGCCGTCCAGGGTGGTCAGCTGCAGCTGCTGCGCCGTCGGCATGGGCCGCTGCGGCTGCACCAGCGTGCCGTAGTTGCTGCTGTCCTCGGGCCACCACTGGGGATTGTTGTACACGATGACGGCCGCCAGCACGGGGGCCAGCGCGCACAGGAACACCAGCACCAGGGGCAGCATCGAGCGCTTGGGCGCGGAAGGAGCAAAAGAGCGGGCCACGTATGTTTTCCTGTATCGGGAGGGATCAAGCCTGGCGCCGGCGCCGCCAGGCGCGCGCGGCCACGACCAGCCAGGCGATGGCGGCGATGCCGGCAAACGCGAACCATTGCATGGCATAGCCGATGTTCTGGTTGTAATCGACCGAGGGCTGCGGCCAGTCGCGCGCCAGGCCGTCGTTGTGCTCGCCGGTCTGCATCAGCACCGTCGGCAGCAGCGTCAGGCCGCTGGCGCGCGCGTAGTCGTCGAGCTGCAGGTTCTGCACCACCGGCGGCAGCGCCCCGGATGCCGGCAAGGTGTCGGGCAGCTTGCCGGCGCGCGCGTCGCCGAACGACCACAATTCGAACAACCTGGGCACGCGCGGCATCAGTTCGCCGGTGACCGCCTGCGGGCCGGCCGGCGGCGCCGGCACCGAAAGCGTCTGGCCGGCGCCCAGCGCGCGCGGCAGCCAGCCGCGCAACACCAGCACGGCCGCCCCGCCGGCGTGCAGCCGCAGCGGCGTGGCCAGCCAGTAACCGGGCCGCCCGCCATGGTTGCGATTCTCCAGCAGTACACTGAACTGCGGCAGCCATTGGCCCTCGGCGCTGGCGGCGCGCCATGCGGTCAGCTGCGGCGCCGGCGTATCGGGCGCCAGGGCCAGCGGCGCCAGCGCGCGCCCGCCCTCGATGGCGGCCAGCACGGCGCGGCGCTCGTCGGCGCGATGCAGCTGCCAGCGTCCCAACGATGCGAGAATGGCAGCCGCGATACCCAACAGCAACAAGGCTGCCAAGGTCAATTTCCACGAGTGCGGTCGAGCCATGTCTGCAATAATTTCCGTTTTGCGCCGGAGGCCTGCATGCGCGTCATAGTCATAGTGGCCTTCATCGGTATTCTCGCCAGCCTGGCATCCGCCCTGGTCTACCTGATGAAGGACAAAGGCAGTACCAACCGCACGGTCAATGCGCTGACGGTGCGCATCGGGCTGTCGGTTGCCCTGTTCCTGTTCGTGCTGCTGGCCCATCACCTGGGCTGGATAGAAAGCACGGGATTGAGATAGCGCACGGCGGCGCGAGTTCCCGCGGCCGCGCCCTGCATGATAGCCCTGCCGGCGAACGAATGCCCCCTTGCGGGGGCATTCGTCGTCAAGGCTCGCTGCGGCGGCGGGTCTAGAACCAGTACACGAACAGGTACAGGCCCAGCCACACCACGTCGACGAAGTGCCAGTACCAGGCCGCGCCCTCGAAGCCGAAATGGTTGTCGGCGGTGAAGTGGCCGCGGATCAGGCGGATCAGGATCACGGTCAGCATGGTGGCGCCCACGATCACGTGAAAGCCGTGAAAGCCCGTCAGCATGTAGAACAGCGACCCATACGCGCCCGAATTGAACTTCAGGTTCAGGTCGGCATAGGCATGGATGTACTCGGCGGCCTGACAGGCCACGAAGATGAAGCCCAGCGTCACCGTCGCGAACAGCCAGAAGATGGCCTTGCCGCGCAGGTTCTCGCGCAGCGCGTGGTGCGCGATGGTCAGCGTCACGCCCGAGGACAGCAGCAGGGCGGTGTTGATGGTGGGCAGCCAGAACGGGCCGACCGTCTGGAAGTGCTCGACCACGCCGGCCGGGCCGAAGTTGGGCCAGGTGGCGTTGAAGTCGGGCCACAGCAGCAGCTTGTGGTCCAGGTCACCCAGCCAGGGCGTGGTGATGGTGCGCACATACCAGAGCGCGCCGAAGAAACCGGCGAAGAACATCACTTCCGAGAAGATGAACCAGCTCATCCCCCAGCGGTACGACGCGTCGATACGCTTGCTGTACAAGCCGCTCTCGGACTCCTGGATGGCGTCGCCGAACCAGAAGTACAGGGTGAGGAACAGGCCGATCACGCCGGCCAGCACCACCCACTTGCCCCACACGGCGCCATTGACCCAACCGGCCGCGCCCAGGCCCATGGCCAACAGTGCCAAGGCGGTCCGCACGGGGTGCCCGGAATCTGCAGGCACGTAGTAGTACGGGGCCTCTTTGCCTTGAACCGAGTGGCTCGCACTCATGGTCTTCTCCCTGGTACAGATTGTTGAATTATTGCTTCATGCCAGGCCGGCGACGGCCCAGCGCACGATCGCCACCAGGGCGATCACGAAAATTGCAGCAGCCAGCAGGCCGGCCACGATGACATGCACCGGATTCAGCCTGGCGATGTCGTCCTGGTAGCCCGCACCCTTGCGCACCCCGAAAAAGCCCCACAGCACGGCTTTCATGGTCTGGAAAAAGCTCAGCTTGCGCTGGCTGAGCTTGTGCAGGTCGTCGGTCATGTCATGCCCTCCGTCAGCCCGTCACGCCGGCAAACAGCACGGCGCCGCGGATAAAAGTCCAGACGAACACCGCCGCGACCAGCGCCAACAGGATGAGGGCGACGTTGCGATTGCGGCGGCGTTGTTCAGGAGTCATGTTACTGCCTTGCTACGTAGGGGGTGCGATGACCTTACTTTACTTCGGGCGGGGTTTCAAAGGTATGGAACGGCGCCGGCGACGGCACGGTCCACTCCAGGCCTTCGGCGCCTTCCCAGGGCTTGGCCGAGGCCACTTCGCCCTTGCCGCGGTAGCAGCGCAGCACGGCCCACAGGAAGATCAGCTGCGACAGGCCGAACCAGAACGCGCCGATCGTGGCCAGCTGGTGGAAGGTGGTGAACTGCGCGGCGTAGTCGGCGTAGCGGCGCGGCATGCCGGCCAGGCC
This sequence comes from Bordetella pertussis 18323, assembly GCF_000306945.1. Lineage (NCBI taxonomy): Bacteria > Pseudomonadati > Pseudomonadota > Betaproteobacteria > Burkholderiales > Alcaligenaceae > Bordetella > Bordetella pertussis. The sequence goes on from NC_018518.1 coordinate 3,831,942, forward strand.
CAGGAAGTGCATCGGGAAGAAGGTGATGTTGAACGAAATCATCGACGACCAGAAATGCAGCTTGCCCAGCTTCTCGCTGTACATGCGGCCGGTCCACTTGGGCAGCCAGTAGTACGTGCCGGCGAACAGCGCGAACAGCGAGCCCGCCACCAGCACGTAGTGGAAGTGCGCCACCACGTAGTAGGTGTCGTGCACCTGGATGTCGATCGGCGCGACCGACAGGATCAGGCCGGTGAAGCCGCCGATGGTGAACACGAAGATGAAGCCCACCGAGAACAGCATCGGCGTCTCGAAGGTCATCGAGCCGCGCCACATGGTGGCCACCCAGTTGAACACCTTCACCCCGGTCGGGATCGAGATCAGCATGGTGGCGTACATGAAGTACAGCTGCCCGGTCACCGGCATGCCCGTGGTGAACATGTGGTGCGCCCAGACGATGAACGCCAGGATGGCGATGGCGGCGGTGGCGTACACCATCGACGCATAGCCGAACAGCTGCTTGCGGGCAAAGGCCGGCACGATGGCCGACACGATGCCGAACGCCGGCAGGATCATGATGTAGACCTCGGGGTGCCCGAAGAACCAGAACACGTGCTGGTACATCACCGGGTCGCCGCCGGCGGCCGCGTTGAAGAAGCCGGTGCCGAAGTGGCGGTCGGTCAGCACCATGGTGATGGCAGCGGCCAGCACCGGCAGCACCGCGATCAGCAGGAACGCGGTGATCAGCCAGGTCCAGCAGAACAGCGGCATCTTCATCAGCGTCATGCCGGGCGCGCGCATGTTCAGCACCGTGACGATGATGTTGATCGCGCCCATGATGGACGAGGCGCCCATGATGTGCAGCGCGAAGATGGCCAGGTCCATGCCGGGGCCCATCTGGGCCGACAGCGGCGCATACAGCGTCCAGCCGGCGGCGGTGGCGCCGCCGGGCACGAAGAACGACACCGTCAGCATGATGCCGGCGACCGGCAGCAGCCAGAAGCTGAAGTTGTTCATGCGGGCGAACGCCATGTCGGAGGCGCCGATCTGCAGCGGGATCATCCAGTTGGCGAAGCCCACGAACGCCGGCATGACGGCGCCGAACACCATGATCAGGCCGTGCATGGTGGTGAACTGGTTGAACAGTTCGGGGCGGAAGAACTGCAGACCGGGCTCGAACAGCTCGGTGCGCAGCAACAGGGCCAGCACGCCGCCTTCCATCAGCATGAAGAACGAGAAGATGAGGTACATCGTCCCGATATCTTTGTGGTTGGTAGCGAAAAGCCAGCGGCGCCAGCCGCTCGGCATGGCGTGGTGGTGGTCATCGTGACCGTGGCCGTGGCCCGGCGACACGTGGTCTACAGTGACGCTGCTCATGATGGACTCCTTCCTGCTGATTGCCGGCCTCGGTCCAGGAGGCCGGCAGGGATCTCGATCGAACGTAACGGTGGAAACTGCCAACTACAGGAACAGCAGCGGGGCGCGCTTCAGCGCGCCGCCACCACGTCCTTGGGTTGGACCACCGGGTCCTGGCCCTTGCCTGCATTGCTCCAGGCATTGCGCGTGTAGGTGATGACCGCTGCGACTTCGACATCGTTGAGCTGGCCGCCGAACGCCGCCATGGCGGTGCCGGGCTTGCCCTTGAGCACGGTATTGATCTGCGCGGCCTTGGGGCCCAGCACGACGGGATCGCCGTCAAGCGGAGGGAACGAGCCCGGAATGCCCTTGCCGTTGGCCTGGTGACAGGCCACGCAATTGGCGGCAAACACCTTCTCGCCGCGCGCAACCAGTTCGGCCTGCGTCCATTCCTTGTTGGGATCGTCCGCCGAAGCCGCCATCTTCTTTTTCTGATCGGCGACCCACTTGTCGTACTCGGGCTGCGCCAGCACTTCCACCACGATGGGCATGAAGGCGTGGTCCTTGCCGCACAGTTCGGCACACTGGCCACGATAGATGCCGGGCTTCTCGGCGCGGAACCAGGCATCGCGCAGGAAGCCGGGGATCGCGTCCTGCTTGACGCCGAAGTCCGGAACCATCCAGGAGTGGATGACGTCGCCGGCGGTCAGCACCACGCGCACCTTCTTGTCGACCGGAACCACCATGTGGTTGTCGACTTCCATCAGGTAGAACTGGCCCTTGGGCTCGCGGTTCTCGATCTGCGCGCGCGGCGTGGACAGGGTGGAGAGGAACTTGATGCCGGCGGCTTCGCCGTCAAGGTACTCGTAGCCCCACTTCCATTGGTAGCCCGTGACCTTGACGGTCACGTCGGCGCTGGAAGTGTCCTTCATGGCGACCACGGTCTTGGTGGCCGGCAGCGCCATGGCGATGACGATGAGGAAAGGAATGACCGTCCACGCGACTTCCACGCCCAGGTGCTCGTGGAAAGTGGCGGCCTTGTGCCCGCGCGACTTCCGGTGCGCCCAGATCGAATAGAACATCACGCCGAACACGCCGATGAAGATCACGATACAGATCGCGAGCATCATCCAATGCAGCCACACGACGTCTCGCGAGATCTGCGTGACGCCTTCGTGCAGGTTTAGCTGATTGACCCTTGGGCCCCCGGGCATGTCTTGCACTTGCGCCGCGGCCGCGCTGCCAATCAGCAGCGCACAAGCGCCCAGTATCCCTCTCCACTTCTTCATGCTTACCTCGAAACACGGCACGATGCCCGTTCCTTGATACGCCGTACAGGCCGTCCTAAAGGCGGGCAAACGCGCGATTTATTAGACGGTAGGGCAAGGCAGGGTAGAAGCAGCCCCGTCGATCCCACTCGAATTCACAAAGAAACCGCGGAATTATAGCGGACGCGCAAACGAATGTAATTTTGCTCACTTGAATTCGTTCCGCAGCGCCCCCATCTGTGCGCCCGCCATCGGGTCCCCGGCGCGCGGCTGAACTAAAATCCATCGCATGCCAGACACTCACTATGCAAGCCAGCAGCGGCTCACGAGGCTGTATGCCGAGCTCGGCCAACGCGCCCAAGCCCTGCCGCCCGACCAGGCCCGGCCGCTCTACATTGCCGGCCATTGTTGCGGCTGGGTCACGCATGCCGCGTGCGACGCCCTGCGCGCCAGCGGCCTGGCCGACCTGCAGCCCGACGCCGACGGCCTGCGCATCGGCGCCGATCTCGCGCCTGGCCCGACGCTGGACGCCTTGCTGGCCCAGGTTGCGCAATCTTTACGCGATGCCCGTTGCCTGCGTGGGTGGCGCGACGAATTGCTGGACGTCTGCGCCGGCGATCTGCGCCTGGGCGCCATCGAGCGCGCCGCGGTGCGGCCGCTGGGGCTCAATACCCGCGCCGTGCACCTGAACGCCTGGACGCCGCAAGGCGAACTGTGGATCGCCCGCCGCGCGATGACGAAGTCCACCGATCCGGGCATGTGGGACACCCTGGTGGGCGGCCTGGCCGGCAGCGGCGAAAACCTGGAAACCGCGCTGGTGCGCGAATGCGGCGAAGAAGCCGGCCTGGATCCGCACCAGCTGGAACAACGCACCCCGCTGCGCACCATCCTGCACATGCACCGGCGACTGCCCGAGGGCTACCAGGTCGAAGACCTGCTGACCAGCACGTGCGTATTGCCGGCCGACGCACGGCCGGCCAACCGCGACGGCGAAGTCATGGAAATCGCCACCACCAGCGTCGACCACGCCGTACGCCGCATCGAAGCCGGCGAATTCACCCTGGAAGCCGCGCTGGTCATCGTCGAGGACATCATGCAACGCAGAGCCGAAGGCACAACCTGACCCCCGGGTGCCTGTCCCCGCAGGGGGACTGGTACCCGCCGACTTCCCGGTGCCTGTCCCCGCGGGGACAGGCACACTGCCGTACGCCATGCCACTCGGCCGCCTACGCCGGCGCCGAATCCTCCGAGGCCGTGCTGGCGGCGGCCGCCGCCGCGGCTTGCGAGTATTGCTTCCACACCTCGATGGCGCGCATGCGCTGCTTGGCAACGGTCTGGATGCGCTCGTGCAGGTGCTCGTCGCGCGCCAGCAGGGCATGGAAATCGCGCGCCGACAGCATCAGCAGCTTGCTGTAGCCCAGCGACGTGACATCGGGCACCAGTTGCTCCTCGCCCAGCAGGGCGAGCTCGCCGAAGAACTCCCCGCTGCCCAGTTCGATGGTGGTGTGGTCGGGCAGATGCACCACCACGGCCCCGGACGCCACGATGCACATCTCCTGGCCATGGCGGCCCTCGGTCAATATATGCTGGTCGGGCAGGGCCAGGCGCGGCTTGAGCAGGCGGCAGATCGCGCGCAGCGAATCCTGGCTCAGGCCCTCGAACAGCGGCACGCGCTTGACCAGTTCGGCCGAGCCCAGCTCGATGTCCAGTGGCGGATGCTTGTCGATGTGCTGCCAGCGGGCTTTCAACTGCGCCATCAAGTCGGCATAGACTTCGCCGCTGATGAGGAACTGTTCCAGCATGTCGCGATAGCGCCGGCGCTCCAGCTCGCGCGCCACCCGGCCCAGGTGGCTTTCCTGCAGCCAGAGCGAATACGACGGGTACTGCAGCGTCAGCGCCTGCAGCGCGTTCTCGATCAGGTCCAGGCGGCGCTGGTGCGCGGCGATGATGCGGTCTGCGGCCTCTTCGCCCAGCAGGGGGGCCACCTGTTCGCGCGCGAACTTCATCAGGTCCCGCGCCACCGACCGCTTGGTCAGCAGGCTGGCGAAACGCTTGCCCAGCTCGCGCGCCAGCCAACCCTGGAAGCCGAACATGTAGTGCGTCCGCAAGGCCATGCGGAACAGCCGCGAATAGCGCACGTCGGCAACGATGCCCGCCTCGAAGCCGGCCAGCCCGCCGGCGCGCACCGCGTCTTCCAGGCGCTCGGCGCGCGCCAGCAGGCCTTCGGCCAGGCGCCAGTCGACGATCTGCGCCTTCAGGATATCGAAGAACATTTCCTCTTCGCGCCGGGCCACGATGGACAGGCCGACCGCCACCCGCTGGTCCAGCGTCATCTGGCCGACCTGCCCGTCGTGCACGCTGGTCAGGCTGGCATCGAACACCGCCCGGATGCGGTCGCGCGCCTCGGGATTGACATGGTCGACCTTGGCGATCTCCTCGGTGCGGCCCTGCAGGTCCTCCAGCGCGGCCGCCAATACCTGGTTGCGGATGGTGCGCTCCACCGGGGACAACTGGTTCAGGCCCAGCATGCGGATCAGCGGACGCAGGCTCACGCCGTTGATCATCAGGGTCATCAGCACGAAACCGGTGGTCGCCACGGCCACGAACTGGCGCGCCTGCTCGGGCACCGAACTCTGCTCGGTCACCGCCAGGGCCAGCGCCAGCGACACGGCGCCGCGCAGGCCGCCCCACCACATGACGCTCTTGTACGGGTTGCTGACCTCGGCGCCGATGCGCGCCACCCGCAGCAGCGGCAGCAGGCCGAACACCACGATGGCGCGCGCGGCCAGGGTGGCGGCGAACACCACCAGCACCAGCAGCAGCTCCTGCCAGTCCGCCTCGGCCATCAGCTTGGGAATCAGCATGGCCGCGAACAGGAAGATCAGAGAATTGGCCCAGAAGCCGAACTGCCCCCAGGCGCTGGACAGGAACTCGAACGTGGTGGGCGACATGCGCGTGCGCCCGGTCGAATCCACCACCAGTCCCGCGATCACGGTGGCCACCACCCCGGACACGCCCAGGTAATGCTCGGAAATGAAGAACGACAGATAAGCCAGCGTCAGCGTCAGGGTGATTTCGGCGGTCGGAAAGCCGCGCAGCCAGGCAAACAGCGCGCATGCCAGGCGCCCCATCAGGAAACCGGCCAACCCGCCGCCCACGAAATGGAAAATGAAATCGTTGAAGACCGCGCCCACCGACAGCTCGCCGCTGCCGCCCAGCGCCGCCAGCAGCACTGAATACAAGGCGATCGAGGCCGCGTCGTTGAACAGGCTCTCGCCCTCGACCAGCGTGGTCAGCCGCTTGGGCGCGCCCACTTCGCGGAAGATGCCCACCACCGCGGCCGGGTCGGTCGTGGCCACGATGGCGCCCAGCAGAAGGCAGACGATCAGGCCATACGACGAAACGGCGTCGACCGCGAAACCCACCACCAGGGTGCACACCACGACCGCCACGATGGCCATCATCAGGATTGGACCGATATCGTCGATCAGCCGGCGCACGTTCATCGACAACGCGGTCTCGAACAGCAGCACCGGCAGGAACACCATCAGGAAGGTTTCGGATGAAATCTCGAAATGCTCGATGGTGTCGAGCAGGTCGCCCAGCACGGGCGGGGCCCAGCCGTGCAAATGCACGCCGATGCCCAGCAGGCAGCCGACCAGCGCCAGCAGCACCGAATAGGGCAGCTTGAGGCGGCCGGCAAGCGGCGGCATGAAACAGACCAGCGTCAGCAGCCCAGCCAGTCCAAACACGAGAAAACCGATATCCATGGGCGTGACTTCTTGTCCTGGCTGCCTTATAAAGAGCAACAAGAATAGCGTTTTTTTCCGGAAAACCGACGCTGGCCGGCGGCCGGGCGCACACTTGGTTACGCGGCCGGCATGGCGCGCCCGGCCTGTGCCGGGAAATTTCGGTATGGTGAAAACCCCGTTTGCCCTGGAGCCATCTTGTCCGATTCCGCCGCCCCCGTTCGCGCCGACGCGCCCGCCGTGCTGGTGCAATTGACCGACATGCACCTGTTCGACGAACCGCATACGGCGATGCTGGGCGTGGATACCGAAGCCAGCCTGCAGGCCGTGCTGCGGCAAGTCGGCGAGGATGGCTTGAACCCCGACGCGCTGCTGCTCACCGGCGACCTGTCGCAGGACGGTTCGCCGGCCTCGTACCAGCGCCTGCACGCCCTGCTGGCGCAGACCGGCTTGCCGGTGCGCTGCCTGCCCGGCAACCATGACGCGCCTGCCACGCTGCGGGCGGAACTGGGCGCGTGGAGCGACCCGGTGCTCGACCTGGGCGCCTGGCGCATCGTGCTGCTGGATTCGACGGTGCCCGGCTCCAACGGCGGGCATCTCGCAGACGATCAGCTCGACTTGCTCAGCCGCGCCGCCCGCCTCGCCGGCGACCGCCCGCTGCTGGTGGCCGTGCACCACAACCCGGTGCAAGGCGACCCCGACTGGCACGACACCATGATGCTGGACAACGCGCAACTGCTCTTCCAGCGCCTGCAGCGCCTGCCGCAGGCGCGCGTGCTGCTGTGGGGGCACGTGCACCAGGAATTCGACTGCCGCCGCCACAACCTGCGCATGCTGGCCACGCCGTCGACCTGTTTCCAGTTCGTCGTGCGCGACGGCAAGCATTGCGTGGACGACGCCGCGCCGGGCTATCGCTGGCTGAAGTTGTATGCGGATGGATCGCTGGCGACCGGCGTGCGGCGCCTGGACGGCGACCGGTGGCGCGCCTTGCTGCGCCAGAACGCCGGTTGAACCGGGCCGCCGCGGGCGGCTTGCGCAACGAGCAGGCAAAAAAATGGGGCACCGATATGCTAGGTGCCCCGCAAGCATCCGTCTCATAGGGGAGGGGAAAGAGGAGAAGCCGAGACGGATGACAAGACTGCAACCGTTGGCATGGCCAAGTTCGCGGTCTACGTATGTTTAGGCGCACGAGCCGCGATTTAGTTTCCAGCGTGCCAGGGTGGCGGACAAGTATTTTGTATCTGAACGTATCAAAAATGCGGGGTTCCCCGTCGAGGCCCGCATGTCATGGCGTAGGAGGGTGTGCCTGTCCCAGCGGGGACAGGCACACCCTGCCGCAAAGGCCCCCAAAAAAACAGACCGCCGTAGCGGTCTGTCTTGCATGCGCGGGCGCCGCGTACGGCGTCAGGCGGGGGTCAGCGCACCGCGCATTTTCTTCAGCGCCGCTGCTTCGATCTGGCGCACCCGTTCGGCCGATACGCCGAACTCCTGGGCCAGTTCGTGCAGGGTCAGGCCGCCGTCGTCCTGCAGCCAGCGGGCCTCGATGATGCGGCGCGAACGCGCGTCCAGCGCTTCGAGCGCCCGGCCCAGGCCGGCGCCCTGCAGGTCGTCGTGCGCCATGCGGTCCAGCACGCGGCTCGGCTCTTGCCGGCCCTCATCGGACAGATAGGCGATCGGCGCGAAACTGTCGTCATCGTCGTCCTGGCTTTCCAGCGACAGGTCGCGCCCGGACAGGCGCACTTCCATCTCGCTGACGTCCTCGCGGCGCACATTGAGCTCGCGCGCGATGTGGTCGACCTGCTCGGGATCCAGCGTCTGGCCGTCGGGGCGCATGCTGCGCAGGTTGAAGAACAGCTTGCGCTGCGCCTTGGTGGTGGCCACCTTGACCAGCCGCCAGTTGCGGATGATGAATTCGTGGATTTCGGCCTTGATCCAGTGCACGGCGAACGACACCAGCCGCACCCCGCGCTCGGGGTCGAAGCGCTTGACGGCCTTCATCAGGCCGACATTGCCTTCCTGGATCAGGTCGGCGTGCGGCAGGCCGTAACCCAGGTACTGGCGCGCCACCGACACCACCAGACGCAGGTGCGACACGACCAGTTCGCGCGCGGCCTCGAGGTCGCCTTCGTCGCGCAGGCGGCGCGCGAGCTGGCCTTCCTGTTCGGCGGTCAGGATGGGCAGGCGGTTGACGGCGGAAATGTAGGCATCGATGGTGCCAAGCGCACCCGGGTTGGCCACCGCCAACGCCAGGGCGTTGCCGGAAAGGGCCAACGAACTACTGGGTTGAGTCATGTTTGCGGCCTCCAGGGGAAGGTTGTCTACAGGCATGGAACGATGTTAGCACTCCACGCAATCGAGTGCTAATACGACTGCTGCGCCGCGCCAAAGTTCCGGAATTTCCCAGTACGCAGGATATTTTTCTATGCGTCCCTTATTTACCAGCCCAATTGCTTCAGGCGCTCGGCCGTGGCCGCGTCCGCCGGCCGGATGAACAGCGCGCCGCGCGGGTCCAGGTACACCTGGTAGCGCGCGCCGTCGAACATGGGCATATATGCTGCGCTGCCAAACTGGACATCCACGAACGGCAGCCAGTTGGGCACCAGCCGCTTGACCTGGGCCAGGTCCGGCGCCGGCCAGTCGTCCAGGGCATGCACCGAGCGGGGCGCCGAGCGTTCGCGCGCCGTGTCCTGGTAGCGCCCCGACAGGCGCTCCAGCCGGTACAGCGGCGGGACGCCCGCCAGCAGCGCCGGCAGCCGCCAGCGCACCACCTTGGCATCGATCTGCCATTGGTCGCCGTACAGGGTGTAGTCGCGCATCCGCTGGTCGGGGGTGCGCGTGGCCAGCTGGAACTGGCCATCGCCCTGCTGGCGCACCATGACCTTGGCCACCGGCTTGTCGTCGGTCAGGCGGACAAACTGCACCAGCGACAGGGCCAGCAGGCCCGAAACGCCGGCCAGGGCCAGCAGCAGCAGGCCGAACAGCCGGCGCACCGGCCGCAGCCGGAACACGCGGCGGCCGGCCTCGTCGCGCGGGCCGCCGCGTCCGAACAACATGGCCAGGCCCGGCAGCAGCACGATCAGCGCCGCCAGGCCGATCCAGGCAAAGGAGCAAGAGCGTCGATCACTGGGGTCCTTGCGCGGGCATCCGGGCCGCCCAGTATATAAAGCGGCCCGGGCCCGGCCTGTTACCCCAGCCGCTCGACGTGAAACCGGATGTGATCCTCGATGAAGGTCGAAATGAAGTAATAGCCGTGGTCGTAGCCCTCGTGCCGGCGCAGCGTCAGCGGCTGGCCGGCGTGGCGGCACGCCGCTTCGAACAGCTCGGGACGCAGCTGCTCGACCAGGAAACCATCGGCCAGGCCCTGGTCGACCAGGATGCCTTCCGGATAGGGCTGGCGCAGCGTGCGCATCAATGCGCTGGCGTCATAGGCCTCCCAGGCCTGGCGGTCGGGGCCCAGGTAGCGTTCGAAGGCCTTGTGGCCCCACGGCACCTGGGCAGGCGCGACGACCGGCGCGAAGGCCGAGACCGAGCGGAACTTGTCCGGATTGCGCAGGGCCAGCACCAGGGCGCCATGGCCGCCCATGGAGTGGCCGAAGATGCCCACCCGTCCCGCGTCGCCCGGCAGCTCGCCGGTGACGATGCCATGCAGCTCGTCGACCACGTAGCTGTACATCCGGTAGTGGCTGCGCCACGGCTCGGCGGTGGCATCGAGGTAGAACCCCGCGCCGACGCCGAAGTCCCAGTGCTCGTCCTCGCCGGGGAGGCCGGCGCCGCGCGGGCTGGTGTCCGGCGCCACCAGCATCACGCCGTGCTGGGCGGCCAGGCGCTGCGCGCCGGCCTTGATCATGAAGGTTTCCTCGGTGCAGGTCAGCCCGGCCAGGTAGAACAGCACCGGCACCGGGCCGTGCGCGGCCTGGGGCGGCACGAAGACCGAAAAGCGCATGGGCAGGCCGATCTCCTTCGAGGCATGGCGATAGTAGCGTTGCCAGCCATCGAAGCAGCGATGCTGCGATACGAGTTCCAGGACCGCCATGTCAGTACACCACGACGGAGCGGATGGACTCGCCGCGCTTCATCAGGTCGAAGCCTTCGTTGATGCGGTCCAGGGGCAGGGTGTGCGTGATCAGGTCATCGATGTTGATCTTGCCTTCCATGTACCAGTCGACGATCTTGGGCACGTCGGTGCGGCCGCGCGCGCCGCCGAACGCCGAGCCTTTCCACTCGCGGCCGGTCACCAGCTGGAACGGACGGGTGCTGATTTCCGCCCCGGCCTCGGCCACGCCGATGATGACGGACTGGCCCCAGCCCTTGTGGCAGCACTCCAGCGCCTGGCGCATGACCTTGGTGTTGCCGATGCACTCGAACGAATAGTCCGCGCCGCCGTCGGTCATCTGGATGATGTGGTCGACCACGTTCTCGACTTCGCTCGGGTTGACGAAATGGGTCATGCCGAACTTGCGCGCCATGGCTTCGCGCGCCGGATTGAGGTCCACGCCGATGATCTTGTCGGCGCCCACCATCTTCGCGCCCTGGATGACGTTCAGGCCGATGCCGCCCAGCCCGAACACCACCACATTGGCGCCGGCCTCCACCTTTGCGGTGAACACCACGGCGCCGATACCGGTGGTGACGCCGCAGCCGATATAGCAGATCTTGTCGAACGGAGCGTCGGGGCGCACCTTGGCCAGCGCGATCTCGGGCACCACGATGTGGTTGGCGAAGGTGGACGTGCCCATGTAATGGAACAGGGGCTTGCCGTCGATCGAGAAGCGCGAGGTGCCGTCCGGCATCAGGCCCTTGCCCTGGGTGGTGCGGATGGCCTGGCACAGGTTGGTCTTGCGCGACAGGCAGAATTTGCACTGGCGGCACTCGGGCGTGTAGAGCGGAATGACATGGTCGCCTTTTTTCAGCGTGGTCACGCCCGGCCCCACGTCCATGACCACGCCCGCGCCCTCGTGGCCCAGGATCGCCGGGAAAATTCCCTCCGGATCAGCACCTGACAAAGTGTAATAATCGGTGTGACAGATGCCGGTGGCCTTTATCTCCACCAGGACCTCTCCGGCCTTGGGGCCCTCGAGGTCGACGTCTTCGACCGTCAACGGGGCACCAGCTTTCCAGGCGATAGCGGCTTTCGTCTTCATATATTGCTCCTGATGTCCTAGGGAAACCTGCGGGTATTGATCCTTGACTTCGGATGTTAACCTGCGTGAATCTAGCCTGATCTGTCCACTGGCTTCCCATACAGGCTTGACCGAAGGCAATAGCGGCACTATTTATATAACCGTGGCACTCCATCCAACCCGTTAGCGCGAAGCCCCCAGCTTATGGCCCGTCTGCCCCGCTTGTACGCCCCCGGGCTGCCCCAATTGGTGCAGGCCAATTTCGTCCAGCCGCTGGTGCCGCCCTCGCAGCCGGCGCCGCAAGACATCCTCAACCAGCTGGGAAGCTGGCTGGGCGAGTCGGCCCAGCGCCATCGGGTCGGCGTGCACGCATGGGTGCTGGCCAATGACCGGATCCTGCTGCTGGCCACGCCGGCCGACGAGGAAGGCCTGCCGCGCCTGATGCAGACGCTGGGCCGCAATCTGGCCGCGCGCCTGCGCGGCGGCCGGGTGTTTGCCGGCCGCTACCGCTCCGCGCTGCTCGAGCCGGGCGCCTGGGTGCTGCCATCGCAAGTCTGGCTGGAAACCTACCCGGTGCGCAGCGGCGCCGCCACGGAGCCGGACGGCTGGCCCTGGTCGTCGGCCGGCAGCCACACCGGCAACACCGGCGCGCCCCCGGCGCAATGGCAATCGGATCACGCCGATTACTGGGCCTGCGGCAATACGCCGTTCGACCGCCAGGCCAATTACCGCCGCCTGCTGCACGACGGCCTGTCGCGCGAACAGACGCAACGCATCGAGCAGGCGGTATCGGGCCAATGGGCGCTGGGCAGCCCGGCATTCATCGCCAGCCTGGCCCACACCGCCAGCCGCCGCGTGGCCCCCGGCCAGCGCGGCCGGCCTCGCAAGAAGCCCGCGCCGGCCGCGGCCGACACCCCCGATACCCCCGGTACGGTCCACACACCGACCACGCCGAATACCTCGAACTGAAGCGCCGCCCCGGTCGGGGCGTTGCATGCTGCCCACCCGGCCCCTGTGCCGCGTGGGCATTTTGCTGCGCCCGCCGGGCCGGCTCCGTGGCGCAGAAACAATAGGGGACACATAAAGACTGAACGGCCTCAAGCGGGAGGCAAGGCCGTGCTTTCCTGGGCATCCGGGCCGGCCGGCGCCGCGATCGGCCATTGCAATTATATGTCCCCAATAATTTCATCTATGAGAAACAATGGATTAAATTAGGGTCATACCCCATATTTTTGGCTTGCATGCGCACATCCTGCGCAGTATTGTCCCTTTGCACTGCAACATTCTCGACGCAGGCAACTACGGAGCGCGTTATGCCCTATACCAAGTCTTCCGATTCCTGTCGCCCGGTCGCGGCGACCCCCATCGACGCAAGCCGTATCGGCCTGCCCGCCCCCCAGGGCCTGTATCACCCGCACAACGAGCACGACGCCTGTGGCGTCGGCTTCGTGGCCCATATCAAGGGCCGCAAGAGCCACTCCATCATCCAGCAAGGCCTGAAGATCCTGGAAAACCTGGATCACCGCGGCGCCGTGGGCGCCGACAAGCTGATGGGCGACGGCGCCGGCATCCTGATCCAGATTCCCGACGCGCTGTACCGCGACGAACTGGCCCAGCAAGGCATCGTCCTGCCGCCGCCGGGCGAATACGGCGTGGCAATGGTGTTCCTGCCCAAGGAAACCGCCTCGCGCCTGGCCTGTGAACAGGAGCTGGAGCGCTCGGTCCGCGCCGAAGGCCAGATCGTGCTGGGCTGGCGCGACGTGCCGGTGGACGTCGAAATGCCGATGTCGCCCGCGGTGCGCGGCCTCGAACCGGTCATCCGCCAGCTGTTCATCGGCCGCGGCGCCGACGTGATGGTGCCCGACGCGCTGGAACGCAAGCTGTACGTGATCCGCAAGACCGCCAGCCACGCCATCCAGAACATGCGCCTGGCGCACAGCAAGGAATACTTCGTGCCCTCGGCCTCGGTGCGCACCGTGGTCTACAAGGGCCTGCTGCTGGCCGACCAGGTCGGCCGCTACTATCGCGACCTGGCCGATCCGCGCACGGTATCGGCGCTGGCGCTGGTGCACCAGCGCTTCTCGACCAACACGTTCCCCGCCTGGCCGCTGGCCCACCCGTACCGCATGATCGCCCACAACGGCGAAATCAACACGGTCAAGGGCAACTTCAACTGGCTGCGGGCCCGCGAGGGCATGATGCAGTCCGCGGTGCTGGGCGACGACCTGAAGAAGCTGTACCCCATCGTCTACGAAGGCCAGTCCGATACCGCCACGTTCGACAACTGCCTCGAACTGCTGGTGAACTCCGGCTATTCCCTGGCGCACGCCATGATGATGATGATCCCGGAAGCCTGGGAACAGCACACGCAGATGGACGAAAGCCGGCGCGCCTTCTACGAGTACCACGCCGCCATGATGGAGCCCTGGGACGGGCCGGCCGCGGTCGCCTTCACCGACGGCCGCCAGATCGGCGCCACGCTGGACCGCAACGGCCTGCGTCCGGCGCGCTACCTGATCACCGACGACGACATGGTCATCATGGCGTCCGAGGCGGGCACGCTGTCGATCCCGGAAAACCGCATCGTCAAGAAATGGCGCCTGCAACCGGGCAAGATGTTCCTGATCGACCTGGAGCAGGGCCGCATCATCGACGACGGCGAGATCAAGCTGCAGCTGGCCAACAGCCGCCCGTACCGCCAATGGATCGAACGCCTGCAGGTCAAGCTGGAATCGCTGCCCGCGCCCAGGACCGCCTCGCCGGCCACCCAGACGGCCGTGCCGCTGCTCGACCGCCAGCAGGCGTTCGGCTGGACCCAGGAGGATTTCAAGTTCATCCTCGAACCCATGGCCGCCAGCGGCGAGGAAGTGATCGGCTCGATGGGCAACGATGCCCCGCTGGCCGTGCTGTCGAACCGCTCCAAGCCGTTCTACAACTACTTCCGCCAACTGTTCGCGCAAGTGACCAACCCGCCGATCGACCCGATCCGCGAGCAGATGGTCATGTCGCTGGTCTCGTTCATCGGCCCCAAGCCCAACCTGCTCGACATCAACAACGTCAACCCGCCGCTGCGCCTGGAAGTGACGCAGCCCGTGCTGGATTTCGCCGCCATGGCGCAGATCCGCGACATCGACCAGGTCACCGGCAAGAAATTCCGCAGTTATGAGCTGGACATCACCTATCCGGCCGCCTGGGGCTCGGAAGGCATCGAGGCGCGCGTGGCGGCGCTGTGCGCGCGCGCCGTCGACGCGGTGCAAAGCGGCTACAACATCCTGATCGTGTCCGACCGCCTGGTCGACGCCGACCGCGTGGCCATCCCGGCGCTGCTGGCGACCTCGGCGGTGCACCAGCACCTGATCCGCGCCGGCCTGCGCACCAACGCCGGCCTGGTGGTGGAGACCGGCTCGGCGCGCGAAGTGCACCATTTCGCGCTGCTGGGCGGGTACGGCGCCGAAGCCATCCACCCGTACCTGGCGCTGGAGTCGCTGGGCCACCTGGCCGACCCCGACAAGGCGATCAAGAACTACATCAAGGCCATCGGCAAGGGCCTGAACAAGGTGATGTCCAAGATGGGCATCTCCACCTACATGTCGTACTGCGGCGCGCAGATCTTCGAAGCGGTGGGCCTGCAGCGCGCGCTGGTGGACAAGTACTTCACCGGCACCGCCTCCAACATCGAAGGCATCGGCATCTTCCAGGTGGCCGAGGAAGCGCTGCGCATGCATCACGCCGCGTTCGGCAACGACCCGGTGCTGGCCAACGATCTGGATGCGGGCGGCGAGTACGCCTTCCGCATCCGCGGCGAAGAGCACATGTGGACGCCCGACTCCATCGCCAAGCTGCAGCACGCGTCGCGCTCGAACAACTACCGCACCTACAAGGAATACGCGCAGATCATCAACGACCAGAGCCGTCGCCACATGACGCTGCGCGGCCTGTTCGAATTCCGTTTCGACCCGACCCGCGCCATCCCGCTGGACGACGTCGAGCCGGCCAAGGAAATCGTGCGCCGCTTTGCCACCGGAGCGATGTCGCTGGGCTCGATCTCGACCGAGGCCCACTCGGTGCTGGCCGTGGCCATGAACCGCATCGGCGGCAAGTCCAACACCGGCGAGGGCGGCGAGGACGAACTGCGCTACCGCGCCGAGATGCGCTCGGGCGGCAGCGCCATCAAGGACGGCGACACGCTCGCCTCGGTGCTGGGCAACGACCGCGTCGAGGCCGACGTGGCCCTGCGCGCCGGCGACTCGCTGCGTTCGCGCATCAAGCAGGTGGCCTCGGGCCGCTTCGGCGTCAGCGCCGAGTACCTGTCCAGCGCCGACCAGATCCAGATCAAGATGGCCCAGGGCGCCAAGCCCGGCGAAGGCGGCCAGCTGCCGGGCCACAAGGTCTCCGAGTACATCGCCAAGCTGCGCTACTCGGTGCCCGGCGTGGGCCTGATCTCGCCGCCGCCGCACCACGATATCTACTCGATCGAGGACCTGGCCCAGCTCATCCACGACCTGAAGAACGTCAATGCCCGGGCCTCGGTCTCGGTCAAGCTGGTCTCGGAAGTGGGCGTGGGCACGGTGGCCGCCGGCGTGGCCAAGGCCAAGGCCGACCACGTCGTCATCGCCGGCCATGACGGCGGCACCGGCGCCTCGCCGGTCTCGTCCATCAAGCACGCCGGCACGCCCTGGGAGCTGGGCCTGGCCGAAACGCAGCAGACGCTGGTGCTCAACCGCCTGCGGTCGCGCATCCGCGTGCAGGCCGACGGCCAGATGAAGACCGGCCGCGACGTGATCATCGGCGCGCTGCTGGGCGCCGACGAATTCGGCTTCGCGACCGCCCCGCTGGTGGTCGAAGGCTGCATCATGATGCGCAAGTGCCACCTGAACACCTGCCCGGTGGGCGTGGCCACGCAGGATCCGGAACTGCGCAAGAAGTTCCAGGGCAAGCCCGAGCACGTGGTGAACTACTTCTTCTTCGTCGCCGAGGAAGTGCGCGAAATCATGGCCCAGCTGGGCATCCGCAGGTTCGACGACCTGATCGGCCGCACCGACCTGCTGGACATGCGCGCCAGCGTCGAGCACTGGAAAGCGCAAGGCCTGGATTTCTCGCGCGTGTTCCATCGGATCGTCTCGGACGCCGACGTGCGCCAGACCGAAGAGCAGGACCACGGCCTGGCGGGCGCGCTGGACCACCAGCTGATCGAGCGCAGCAAGCCCGCGCTCGAGCGCGGCGAGAAAGTCTCGTTCATCGTGCCGGTGCGCAACCGCAACCGCACCATCGGCGCCATGCTGTCCGGCGCGGTGGCCGCGCGCTACGGTCACGACGGCCTGCCCGACGACACCATCCACATCCAGTGCAACGGCACCGCCGGCCAGAGCTTCGGCGCGTTCCTGGCGCACGGCATCACGATGGACCTGGTGGGCGAAGCCAACGACTACGTGGGCAAGGGCCTGTCGGGCGGCCGCATCGTAGTGCGCTCGCCCAACGACTTCCGCGGCTTCGGCCCGGACCACATCATCGCCGGCAACACCGTGTTGTACGGCGCGCTGTCGGGCGAAGTCTTCTTCAACGGCGTGGCGGGCGAGCGCTTCGCGGTGCGCAATTCGGGCGCGGCCACGGTGGTCGAAGGCACCGGCGACCACGGCTGCGAATACATGACGGGCGGCACCGTCGTGGTGCTGGGCACCACCGGCCGCAACTTCGCCGCCGGCATGTCGGGCGGCGTGGCGTATGTCTGGGATCCGGATCGTACCTTCCGCGAGCGCTGCAACAGCGCCATGGTCGAACTCGAGCCGGTGCTGCCGCACGCCGAGCAGCAATCGGCCAACGAGATCGAATCGTGGCACAGCGCGCAGCGCGGCGGCGAGCGCAGTACCGACGAAACCATTCTGCGCCGCCTGGTCGAAGACCACTTCCGCTATACGGGCAGCTTCCGCGCCCGCGAGATCCTGGGCGACTGGGAAGCGTCGCGCGGCAAGTTCGTCAAGGTCATGCCGACGGAGTATCGCCGCGCATTGGGTGAATTGTGGCGTGCAGCCAACCCGCAACAAATGGCTGCGTGAGGATTAGCATGGGAAAGATCACTGGCTTTATGGAATTCCAGCGCCTGCAGGAGGCCGCCGAGGCCCCGCAGAAGCGCCTCAAGCACTGGCGCGAGTTCGTCCTGCACCTGAACGACGAACAGGCCAAGCAACAGGCGGCGCGCTGCATGGACTGCGGCATCCCGTTCTGCAGCAACGGCTGTCCGGTCAACAACATCATCCCCGACTGGAACGACCTGGTCTACCGGCAGGACTGGCGCCGCGCGCTGGACGTCCTGCACTCGACCAACAACTTCCCCGAATTCACCGGCCGCATCTGCCCCGCGCCGTGCGAGGCCGCCTGTACGCTGAACATCAACAGCGACGCCGTCGGCATCAAGTCGATCGAGCACGCCATCATCGACAAGGGCTGGGCCGAGGGCTGGGTGACGCCGCAGGTACCGGTGCGCAAGACCGGCAAGAAGGTTGCCGTGGTGGGCTCGGGCCCCGCCGGGCTGGCCTGCTCGCAGCAGCTGGCGCGCGCCGGCCATTCGGTCACCCTGTTCGAGAAAAGCGATCGCATCGGCGGGCTGCTGCGTTACGGCATTCCCGACTTCAAGCTGGAGAAGTCGCAGATCGACCGCCGCATCGCGCAGATGGAAGCCGAGGGCGTGGAATTCGCTCCCTCGACCTACATCGGCAACCCGGATGACGCCGCCGCCGATGGGCTGACGGTGCGTACGCCGCAGTCGCTGCTGGCGGACTTCGACGCCGTCGTCATGACCGGCGGCTCGGAAACCCCGCGCGACCTGCCGGTGCCGGGCCGCGAGCTGTCCGGCGTGTACTACGCCATGGACTTCCTGCGCCAGCAGAACAAGGCCGTCGCCGGCGATCGCCTGAGCGGCCAGACGCTGGCCAAGGACAAGCACGTGGTCGTGATCGGCGGCGGCGACACCGGGTCGGACTGCGTCGGAACCAGCAACCGCCACGGCGCGGCCTCGGTCACGCAATTCGAACTGCTGCCCCAGCCGCCCGAATGCGAGGACAAGCCCATGGTCTGGCCGTACTGGCCGCTCAAGCTGCGCACCTCGTCCTCGCACGATGAAGGCTGCGAGCGCGACTGGTCGGTGGCCACCAAGGCGTTGGCCGGCAGCGACGGCCAGGTCGAGAAGCTGGTCGGCGTGCGCGTCGAGTGGTTCAAGGACGAAGCCACCGGCCAGATGAAGATGCGCGAGATCGAAGACTCGGAATTCGAAATCCCGGCCGACCTCGTCCTGCTGGCCATGGGCTTTGTCTCGCCGGTGGCCACGGTGCTCGACGCGTTCGGCGTGGACCGCGACGCGCGTGGCAACGTGCGCGCCAACACCGACGATTACCGAACCAATGTTGACAAGGTGTTCGCCGCCGGCGACATGCGGCGCGGCCAGTCGCTGGTCGTCTGGGCCATACGCGAAGGGCGCCAGTGCGCGCGCTCGGTCGACGAGTACCTGATGGGCGCATCCGAGCTGCCGCGTTGAACGGGAGCCTGTCCCGGCGGGGTGCCTGTCCCGCGTGGGAGCGGCACCTGCGACAAGAGTGCCTGTCCCCGCGGGGACGGATACCGTCTTAGTACGTACGGCAGTGTGCCTGTCCCAGCGGGGACAGGCACACGCGCAGACGCCGGTCACCATGCGCGGACAGGTAGTCCGATCCCTTGACGTACCGCAAACAACCCGTGCGCGCGGTCCGGCCCGCTTGACCTGGGTCAAGCTGCCGGCGCGGCCGAACTGTCACGATTTCCACACACTCAACGCAGATGGAGATCGTGCATGTACACGCTTTACCGGCAGGGCCGCGCCACCCTTGGCGCCGCGCTGCTCGCCGCCGGCCTGCTGGCCGCGCCGGCCCGGGCCCACGAGGCCGGCGACTGGCTGCTCAAGGTCGGCGCCTCGCAGGTCCGCCCCAAATCGAACAACGGCAGCGTCCTGAACGGGTCGGTGGACCTCGACGCCAACAATAGTGTCCGGCCGTCGTTCACCGTCACCTACATGGCCACCCGCAACATCGGCATCGAACTGCTGGCGGCCTGGCCTTTCGAACACGATATCCGCGGCAGCGGCCTGGGCCGCATCGCCAGCACCAAGCAACTGCCGCCCACGCTCAGCGTGCAATGGCACTTCCTGCCGGACAGCACGGTGCAGCCGTATGTCGGCGTCGGCCTGAACTACACCACCTTCTTCGACACCAAGACCCACGGCGCGCTGGAGGGCTCGGACCTCAGGCTGGGCGATTCCTGGGGCCTGGCGGGACAGCTGGGGGTGGACGTCAAGCTGAACGAGCGCTGGTTCCTCAACGCGGACCTGCGCTACATCGACATTTCGTCCAAGGTCAAACTGGACGGCCAGCGCATCGGCACCGCCCGCATCGATCCGTGGGTCGCCACCGTGGCGGTGGGCTACCGCTTCTGAGGCGCCCGCCCCCCGGGCCGGCAGGGGCGCAAGGCATAATGCGGGATTCACGCGACCATGAAACCAACGAGGAGCCCGCGCATGAAATCCTTCCGCCCCCTCGCCGCGGCGCTGCTCGCCGCCGCCACGCTGGCCGCCGCCGGCCCGGCCCGCGCCCAGGCCGACAGCTGGCCGTCCAAGCCCATCACCCTGATCGTGCCGTACGCCCCGAGCGGATTCGCCGACACGCGCGTGCGCCTGCTGGCCCGCAAGCTGGGCGAATCGCTGCAGCAGAGCATCGTGGTCGAGAACAAGGCCGGCGCCGGCGGCGTCATCGGCACCAACCTGGTCGCCAAGGCCGCTCCCGACGGTTACACCATCGGCACCGGGAACCTGGCGCCGATGGCGGTCAACCCCACGCTCATGCCCGCCATCCCCTACGATGCGCAGAAAGACCTGGCCCCGGTCGTGCTGATCGAGAACAGCCCGCTGGTGCTCAGCGTGCACAACACGCTGCCGGTCAAGAACCTGCAGGACCTGATCGCGCTGGCCCGGCAGGAACCGGGCAAGCTGACCTTCGGCTCGTCCGGCGTGGGCGGCGCGCACCATCTGTCCGGCGAGATGTTCCGCGAGCAGGCCGGCATCGATATCGTCCATGTCCCCTATAAGGGCGGCAGCCTGGCGGCCACCGACCTGATGGGCGGCCACATCACCATGATGTTCGAAATGGGCTATTCGGCGCTGCCGTCCATCCAGAGCAAGAAAGTCCATCCCATCGCGGTCACCTCGCTCAAGCGGCTGGACGTCCTGCCGGATGTGCCCACCATGGCCGAATCCGGGCTGCCGGGCTTCGAGTCCTACAACTGGCAGGGCATCGTCGCACCGGCCGGCACGCCGGCTCCCATCATTGCCCGCTTGAACGCCGAGTTCAATAAGATCCTGAAAGATCCCGAGGTGGTGAAGGCAATTGCCGATACCGACAGTCAGGCAGGCGGAGGAACGCCTGAAGAATTTGGCGCTTTCATCAAGTCCGAGACGGAAAAATGGGCCAAGGTCATCAAGGCGGGCAATATCTCGCTGCAATGAAGGATGGATGCGTCCCTGATTATATTGACCCATAGGCGGACTTCACTTTCCCATTTGCGCACCAACGGCCGGCGACCATTGCGCTCGCGATACAATGGCCGTTTCGCCCGGCGCGGGCCGCCCGTGGGCGGCCCCCAACCTTTTACCGCTGCCTATGCCCGTTCATACCCGCAATAGCTCGGAACTCGCCCTGTCCCTGGAAGACGTGGCGCTCGGTTATGGCGACTTCACGGTACTGGACGGCATCTCCATGCAGGTGCACGCCGGGCAGGTCGTGGCGGTGATGGGCGGCTCCGGGTCCGGCAAGACGACGCTGCTGCGCGCGGCCACCGGCCAGATCGTCGCCCAGCGCGGCTCGGTCCAGGCCTTCGGCACCGATGTCGGCAGCGTCAGCCAGGACGGCCTGCAATCCCTGCGCAAGCGCATGGGCGTGCTGTTCCAGCAAGGGGCCCTGTTCACCGACCTCAACGTCTTCGAGAACGTCGCCTTCCCGCTGCGCGAGCACACCGCGCTGGACGAGGCGGAACTCACCGCGCGCGTGCTCGACAAGCTGGACGCGGTGGGCCTGCGCACCGCCGCCCACCTGCGGGTGGCCGAAATCTCCGGCGGCATGGCGCGCCGGGTGGCGCTGGCCCGCGCCGTGGTGCTGGAGCCCGAACTCATCCTGTACGACGAGCCGTTTGCCGGGCTGGATCCGATTTCCATGGGCATCACCGCGCGCCTGATCCGCAGCCTGGCCGACCGCCTCGGCTGCGCCACCGTGCTGATCACCCACGACGTGCAGGAATCCTTCGCGATCGCCGACCAGGTCTACCTGGTTGGGCAGGGCCGGCTGGCCGCGGCCGGCACGCCGCAGCAGCTCGCGGCCTCGCAAGACCCCTACGTCAAACAATTCCTGAACGGCGAGCCGGACGGGCCGGTGGCGTTCCAGTATCCGGAAACGCCGGCCTTCCGTGCCTGGCTCGCACAACAAGAAGGACGCAAGCCATGAGCGCGCACAAGGCGCTGAACGGCCTGGGCGGCTGGGTGCGCGGCCAGATCGGCGGCATCGGCTATTTCACGCGGTTCCTGGGCGCGCTGCTGGCGCGCAGCGGCATCGCCGTGCGCCGCCCCGGCCTGGTGTCGCAGCAGGTTCACTTCATCGGCAACTATTCGCTGCTGATCATCGCGGTCTCGGGCCTGTTCGTGGGCTTCGTGCTGGGCCTGCAGGGCTACTACACCCTCAACCGCTACGGTTCCGAAGAGGCGCTGGGCCTGCTGGTGGCGCTGTCGCTGGTCCGCGAGCTGGGGCCGGTGGTCACGGCGCTGCTGTTCGCCGGCCGCGCCGGCACCTCGCTGACGGCCGAAATCGGCCTCATGAAGGCCGGCGAGCAGCTCTCGGCCATGGAAGTCATGGCCGTGGACCCGATGCGCCGCGTGCTGGTGCCGCGCTTCTGGGGCGGCATCATCGCCATGCCGGTGCTGGCGGCGGTGTTTTCCATGGTCGGCATCCTGGGCGGCTGGATCGTCGGGGTGCTGATGATAGGCGTGGACGCCGGCGCCTTCTGGTCGCAGATGCAAAATGGCGTGGATGTGCTGGACGACGTGCTCAACGGCGTGATCAAGAGCCTCGTGTTCGGCGTGACCGTCACCCTGGTGGCGCTTTACGAAGGCTGGCAGGCCCGGCCGACGCCCGAAGGCGTGGGCCGCGCCACCACCCGCACGGTGGTGGTCGGCTCGCTGGCCGTCCTTGGACTGGACTTCATCCTCACCGCCCTGATGTTTGGCAATTGATACGGATTCATCATGTCACGAGAAAAAACCGATTTCTGGGTAGGGCTTTTCGTGCTGCTGGGCGCGGCCGCCTTGCTGTTCCTGGCGCTGCGCGCGGGCAACCTCAGCACCTTCTCCTTCGCGCCCACCTATCAGCTGACTGCCAATTTCGACAACATCGGCGGGCTGAAGGTGCGCGCGCCGGTCAAGAGCGCCGGCGTGGTGGTCGGACGGGTTTCCAGGATTGCCTTCGACGACAAAACCTTCCAGGCTGTTGTAACCTTTGACCTGGAAACCGCCTACCGATTCCCCACCGATTCGTCGGCCGCCATCCTGACCTCGGGCCTGCTGGGCGAGCAATATGTCGGCCTGGCGCCGGGCGGCGAGGAAGAGGATTTCGCCGAGGGCGGCAAGATCCGCTATACCCAGAGCGCCGTGGTATTGGAACAACTGATCAGCCAGTTCCTGTACGGTACCGCTGAGAAACAGGGCTCCAGCGCAGCGCCGGAAACGGGCGCGGAACCCAAACCTCAGCAATAATCGCTGACACAGACCCGCGGGCGCCGGCCTATCGCAGCCGGCGCCGCGCCCAGAACAACAACGGGCACCGTTGCGTTGCCCCCACAGGTTGACCTTGCCATGACGAAGCACTCTGCCGCTCGAATCGCCACCATCGCCGCCGCAGGCGTCCTGCTGGCCGGCTGCGCAGCGCCCAAGAATCCTGATCCGCGCGATCCCTGGGAAGGCTTCAACCGGGGCGTCTACAAGTTCAACGACACGGTCGACCGCGCGCTGTTCAAGCCGGTGGCCCAGGCCTATACCTTCGTCACCCCGCAGCCGGTGCGCAGCTGCGTGCACAATATGTTCAGCAACGTGGGCGACCTGTGGTCGGCCACCAACAGCTTCCTGCAAGGCCGCGGGCACGATTTCGTCAACACGATCGGCCGCTTCCTGTTCAATACCACCATGGGGATCGGCGGCTGCTTCGACGTCGCGTCGACCACCGGGGCGCGCAAGATCCCCAACGACTTCGGCGTGACGCTGGGCGTCTGGGGCTTCGGCCAGGGACCGTACCTGGTGCTGCCGATCTGGGGCGCCAGCAGCCTGCGCGACGGCGTCGGCCTGATCGGCGACTGGACCGGCAACCAGGGCGCGACCATCGGCGCGATCGACAACGTGCCGCTGCGCAACTCGCTGTGGGGCCTGGAGGCCGTCGACCTGCGCGCCAGCCTGCTCGATACCACCGACACCGTGGACCGCGTGGCGCTGGATCCCTACAGCTTCGTGCGCGACGCCTACCTGCAGCGCCGCGCCGCCATGGTGCGCGGCACCAAGACGGGCGACGACACGCTGCCCACCTATGAAGACGAGGGCGATGACGACGCGGCCCCCGCCGCGCCGGCCGCCCAGCCGGCCGCCCAGCCGCAGTAAGGCCGGCCACCGCCCGATTCGCAAGGAGATTTCATGCGTTTTTCCATCGTTTCGCTGCTGCATCGACTGTTCCTCGCCGGCGCCCTGGCCCTGGCCGCCGGCGCCCAGGCCGCGCCCGACCCCATGGGCCCGCCCGACAAGTTCGTGCTCGACGCGGCCACCCAGACCATCGACATCCTCAAGAGCGACCAGAACGTCAAGGCCGGCAACTTGGCGCACATCAACCAGGTCGTCGACGCGCATATCCTGCCGTTCGTGAATTTCCAGAAAACCACCCGCCTGGCGGCCGGCCGCTACTGGCGCCAGGCGACCGACACCCAGAAGGCCGAGCTGGCCAAGGCGTTTCGCGGCACCCTGGTGCGGACCTACAGCGGCGCGCTCACCAAGGTCGACAACGGCACCACCATCAAGCTGCTGCCGTTTCGCGGCGACCCCAACGCCGACGACGTCGTGGTCCGTTCGCTGATCAGCCAGAGCAACAGCCAGCCGGTACAGGTCGACTACCGCCTCGAGAAGACGCCGCAGGGCTGGCGCATCTACGACATGAACGTCGAGGGCATCTGGCTGATCGAGAACTATCGCAACCAGTTCGCCCAGCAGATCAACCAGAACGGGATCGACGGCCTGATCCAGGCGCTGAACCAGCGCAACCAGTAAGGCCGCGACGGCAAAACCCCGGCTGGCCAGGGACATTGCCCGGCAACGGCGAGGCCCCCTCTATAATGGGGAATTCGCTCTTTTTTCCGGGCACTTCCCGCTTTATGTCAGCCGTCAGCCTCGAACACGTCTCAAAAATCTACCAGCCGCGCCGGCGCGGCTGGAAGCAGCTTTTCGGCCAGCCGGCCGCCCCGGGCTTCCAGGCGCTCAACGATGTCAGCCTGCAGATCGAGCACGGCGAGTTCTTCGGCCTGCTCGGCCCCAACGGCGCCGGCAAGACCACCCTGATCTCGATCCTGGCCGGCCTGGCGCACGCCACCACCGGCCGCGCCAGCGTGTGCGGCTACGACGTCGTGGCCGACTACAAGACCGCCCGCCGGGCCCTGGGCGTGGTGCCGCAGGAGCTGGTCTACGACCCATTCTTCACCGTGCGCGAGACGCTGCGCATCCAGTCCGGCTATTTCGGCCTGCGCCGCAACGACGACTGGATCGACGAAATCCTGTTCAACCTGGGCCTGGCCGACAAGGCCGATACCAACATGCGCGCGCTGTCGGGCGGCATGAAGCGCCGCGTGCTGGTGGCGCAGGCCCTGGTGCACCGCCCCCCGGTCATCGTGCTGGACGAGCCGACCGCCGGCGTGGACGTGGACCTGCGCCGCACCCTGTGGGAGTTCATTTCGCGCCTGAACAAGGCCGGCCACACCATCATGCTGACCACGCACTACCTCGAAGAGGCCGAAGCGCTCTGTACGCGCATCGCCATGCTCAAAGGGGGACGCATTGTCGCCCTGGACACCACGCAGGCGCTGCTGGCGCGGGTCGGCGGCGTGGATCTCGAAGACGCGTTCGTGCGCATCATGCACCAGGACGACCCGGCCGAGCCGCGCGCCCTGAACCCGGAAGAGGCCGCATCGTGAGCCAGTCCGATACCTCCGCCGCCAGCCGCCCCCTGGTACAGCCGCGCCTGGACGCCGGCTCGGGCTTTCCGACCCTGCTGCGCAAGGAGCTGCTGCGTTTCTGGAAAGTCAGCTTCCAGACCATCGCCGCGCCGGTCATTACCGCCTTGCTGTACCTGCTGGTGTTCGCCCATGTGCTGGAAGGACGCCTGGTGGTCTATGGCAGCGTGCCGTACACCGCGTTCCTGATCCCCGGCCTCATGATGATGAGCATGCTGCAGAACGCCTTCGCCAACCCGTCCTCGTCGCTGATCCAGAGCCGCGCCACCGGCAACCTGGTGTTCATGCTGCTGCCGCCGCTGTCTCACCGCGAGATTTTCGCCGCCTACGTGCTGGCGGCGGTGGTTCGCGGCATGGCGGTCGGGCTGTGCGTGTGGATCGTGGCGCTGTTCTTCATCCCGCTGCCGCCGCAGAACCTGGCCTGGGTGCTGCTGTTCGCGATGCTGGCCTGCGGCATCATGGGCGTGCTGGGCCTGATCGCCGGGCTGTGGTCCGAGAAATTCGACCAGCTCGCCGCCTTTCAGAACTTCCTGATCATGCCCGCCACCTTCCTGTCCGGCGTGTTCTATTCCATTCACACCCTGCCGCCGTTCTGGCAGGCGGTGTCGCACTGGAACCCCATTTTCTACACGATCGACGGCTTCCGTTACGGCTTCTTCTCGGTGTCCGATGTGTCGCCATGGCATAGCCTAGCGGTCGTGGCCGGCGTCTTCGTCGTGTTGTCGCTCTACGCGCTGCGCCTGCTGGGCAGCGGCTACAAACTCAGGAACTGATGTCCATGCTTCCCACCCCCGAGCAGGTCCGCCAGTACATTGCCGACGGACTCCCGTGCGAACACCTCGACGTGCAGGGCGACGGCTCGCACTTCGACGCGGTGATCGTCAGCGCCGCCTTCGAGGGCAAGCGCCTGATCGCGCGCCACCAGCTGGTCTACGCCGCGCTGGGCGATCGCATGAAGGCGGAGATCCATGCGCTGTCGATGCGCACGCTGACCCCCGCCGAGTACGCCAAGGCAGGAAGCTGATGGACAAACTGCGCATCACCGGCGGCTCGCCCCTGCGTGGGGAAGTCACCGTCTCGGGCGCCAAGAACGCGGCCCTGCCCATCCTGTGCGCCAGCCTGCTCACCGCCGAGCCGCTCGTGCTGGGCAATGTGCCGCAACTGAACGACACCTCGACCACGCTGCGCCTGCTGGGCCGCATGGGCGTGCGCGCCGAACGCGCCGGCGACGGCACCGTCACCCTGCAGGCCGACCAGGTCGACAACCTGGAAGCGCCGTACGAGCTGGTCAAGACCATGCGCGCCTCGATCCTGGTGCTGGGCCCGCTGCTGGCCCGCTTCGGCCAGGCCCGCGTCAGCCTGCCGGGCGGCTGCGCGATCGGCCAGCGGCCGGTCGACCAGCACATCAAGGGGCTGGCGACGCTGGGCGCCGAGATCGAGATCGAGCACGGCTTCGTGGTGGCGCGCGCCACGCGCCTGAAGGGCGCCTCGATCCGCACCGACATGGTCACCGTCACCGGCACCGAGAACCTGCTGATGGCGGCGGTGCTGGCCGAAGGCCAGACCGTGCTGGAAAATGCCGCGCGCGAACCCGAAGTGGTCGACCTGGCCGAGCTGCTCATCAAGATGGGCGCGCGCATCCAGGGCCACGGCACCGACCGCATCGTCGTCGATGGCGTCGCGCGGCTGCACGGCGCGCGCCACGACGTCATTGCCGACCGCATCGAGGCCGGCACCTTCCTGTGCGCGGTAGGCGCGGCAGGCGGCGACATCACGCTGCGCGGCGCCGCGCCCGACACCATGGGCGCCACGCTGGACAAGCTGGTCGAGGCCGGCCTGACCATCGAAACCGGGCCGGACTGGATCCGCGGCGCCATGCACGGCCGCCCTCGCGCCGTCGGCGCGCGCACGCACGAGTATCCCGGTTTCGCCACCGACATGCAGGCCCAGCTGATGGCGCTGGACACGGTCGCCGACGGCACCGCCGTCATCGTCGAGAACATCTTCGAGAACCGCTACATGCATGTGCAGGAGCTGTGCCGCCTGGGCGCCGACATCGACATCGACGGCCATACCGCCGTCGTGCGCGGGGTCGCCCGGCTGTCCGGCGCCACCGTCATGGCCACCGACCTGCGCGCCTCGGCCAGCCTGGTGATCGCCGGCCTGGCCGCCGAGGGCGAGACCCTGGTCGACCGCATCTACCATCTCGATCGCGGTTACGATCGGATGGAAGTCAAACTGCGCGCCCTGGGCGCGAGCATTCAACGCGTAACTGGCAAGGAAACGGCATGAACCCCGCCGCCGCCCCCCTGACGCTGGCCCTGTCCAAGGGCCGCATCTTCGAAGAAACCATGCCGCTGCTGGCCGAAGCCGGCATCGAGGTCCCCGAGAACCCGGAAAGCTCGCGCAAGCTGATCCTGCCGACCAGCGACCCGGGCCTGCGCCTGATCATCGTGCGTGCCTCCGACGTGCCTACGTACGTGCAGTACGGGGCGGCCGACCTGGGCATCGCCGGCAAGGACGTGCTGATCGAGCACGCCGCCCAGCAATCGGGGCGCCTGTACCAGCCCATCGACCTGAACATCGCCAAATGCCGCCTGTGCGTGGCGGTGCGCCAGGACTTCGACTACCAGGCGGCCGTGCACCAGGGCGCGCGCCTGCGCGTGGCCACCAAGTACGTGCAGTCGGCGCGCGAGCACTTCGCCGCCAAGGGCGTGCACGTCGACATCATCAAGCTGTATGGCTCGATGGAGCTGGCCCCGCTGGTCGGCCTGGCCGACGCCATCGTCGACCTGGTCTCGACCGGCGGCACGCTGCGCGCCAACGGCCTGGCGGCGGTCGAGGACGTCATGCCGATCTCCTCGCGCCTGATCGTCAACCAGGCCGCGCTCAAGACGCGCGGCGCGCGCCTGCAGCCGCTCATCGACGCCTTCCGGCGCGCCAGCGAACGCATCGCCTGAACCCCGCCGCCCGCGCCGGCGGGCGGCCTTCCTTGCAGTACCATGACGCCATGGCCTTGATCAATCGTCTCGACTCCCGCGATCCCGGGTTCAAAACCGCCCTGTCCCAATTGCTGGCCTTCGAGGCCGAGCAGGACGAATCCATCGACCAGGCCGCCGCCGGCATCCTGGCCGACGTGCGCCGCCGCGGCGACGCCGCGCTGCTCGAATACACCCAGCGCTTCGACCGCCTGGCCGTCGACGACGCCACGGCCCTGGAAATCCCCCAGGCCGATTGGCATGCGGCGCTGGATTCGCTGCCGGCCGCCCAGCGCCAGGCGCTGGAAGCCGCCGCCGCGCGCGTGCGCGCCTATCACGAGCGCCAGCGCGGCGAGACCTGGACCTACACCGAGGCCGACGGCACCATGCTGGGCCAGCAGATCACGGCGCTGGACCGCGTCGGCCTGTACGTGCCCGGCGGCAAGGCCGCCTATCCGTCGTCGGTGCTGATGAACGCCATTCCGGCCAAGGTTGCCGGCGTGCCCGAGCTGATCATGGTCACGCCCACGCCGGACGGCGTGCGCAACCCCATCGTGCTGGCCGCCGCCGCCATCGCCGGCGTCGACCGCGCCTTCGCCATCGGCGGCGCCCAGGCCGTCGGCGCGCTGGCCTACGGCACCGCCACGGTGCCGGCGGTCGACAAGATCGTCGGCCCGGGCAACGCCTATGTCGCCGCCGCCAAGCGGCGCGTCTTCGGCACCGTCGGCATCGACATGATCGCCGGCCCGAGCGAAATCCTGGTGATCTGCGACGGCAAGACACCGGCCGACTGGATCGCCATGGACCTGTTCTCGCAGGCCGAGCACGACGAACTGGCCCAGTCCATCCTGCTCTGTCCCGACGCCGCCTTCCTGGCCGAGGTCGAGGCCGCCATCGAACGCCTGCTGCCGGGCATGCCGCGCGCCGACATCCTGCGCGTCAGCCTGGCCAACCGCGGCGCGCTCATCCTGGTGCGCGACCTCGAAGAGGCCTGCGCCATCGCCAACGACATCGCCCCCGAACACCTGGAGATCTCCACCGAGCAGCCGCAGCGCTGGACCGCCCTGATCCGCCACGCGGGCGCGATCTTCATGGGCCGCTACAGCTCGGAGGCGCTGGGCGACTACTGCGCCGGCCCCAACCACGTCCTGCCGACCTCGCGCACGGCGCGCTTCTCGTCGCCGCTGGGCGTGTACGACTTCCAGAAGCGCTCCAGCCTGATCCAGGTCTCGCGCGAGGGCGCCCAGACGCTGGGGCGCATCGCCGCCGAACTGGCCCTGGGCGAAGGCCTGCAGGCCCACGCCGCCAGCGCCCAGTACCGGCTCGACCAGCCATGACCGGCGTCGCGGCGCCCGAGCGCATCGCCCGCGCCGTGCGGGCCGACATCCGGGCGCTGACCGCTTATCCGGTGGCCGATGCCGCCGGCTGTATCAAGCTGGACGCGATGGAATGCCCGTACGAGCTGCCCGCCGAGGTGCGCGACGATATCGCCCGGGCCGCCCGCGAGACGCCGCTCAACCGCTATCCGGCCGCCGCCAACCCGGCGCTGCAGGCCCAGGTGCGCCAGGCGTTCGAGGTACCGGCCCAGGCAGGCCTGCTGTTCGGCAACGGCTCGGACGAACTCATCCACCTGATCATCCAGGCCTGTTGCGAGCCCGGCGACACGGTGCTGTCGCCCTGGCCTTCTTTCGTGTATTTCGACATGGCGGCGCGCCTGTCGCACGCCCGTTTCGTCGGCGTGCCGCTGACCGCCGGGCTGGAGCTGGACCTGCCGGCCACCCTGGCCGCCATCGAGGCGCACCAGCCCAAGGTCGTGTTCCTGGCGCTGCCCAACAATCCCACCGGCGACCTGTGGCCCGACGCGGCGGTGCGCGCCATCCTGGACGCCGCCCCCGGCCTGGTGGTGCTGGACGAGGCCTACCAGCCGTTCGCGGGGCACACCTGGATGCCGCGCATCATGGACGAGCCCAACGCCGTCGTGATGCGCACCGTATCCAAGATCGGCCTGGCCGGCCTGCGTTTCGGCTACCTGGCCGGCCATCCGGCGTGGATCGCCGAATTCGACAAAGTGCGTCCCCCCTACAACATGGACGTGCTCAGCCAGGCGGTGCTGGCGGCAGTATTGCGCCACAAGCCGGTACTCGACGCGCAGGCCGACCGCCTGCGCGCCGACCGCCAGCCGCTGGCCGACGGCCTGGCCGCATTGCCCGGCGTCACCGTGTTTCCGAGCACCGGCAACTTCGTACTTGCGCGCTTTTGCGGCAAGCTGGACGGCAACGCCGTGCATCTTGCGCCGAAAACGCGCAAAATACTGGTTAGAAACTTCTCGAATGCTCACCCGCTGCTGGCCGACTGCCTGCGTATCTCCGTAGGCACGCCTACCGAGAACGCGGCGGTCCTGTCAGCGCTGCAAGACATCCTGAGTGCTTAACATGCGTACCGCTGAAATTACCCGCAACACCAATGAAACGCGCATCCGCGTGGCCGTCAACCTGGATGGCACCGGCAAGCAGACCATCGACACCGGCGTGCCGTTCCTGGACCACATGCTGGACCAGATCGCCCGCCATGGCCTGATCGACCTGGACATCAAGGCCGACGGCGACCTGCACATCGACGCCCACCACACGGTCGAGGACGTCGGCATCACGCTGGGCATGGCCATCGCCAAGGCGGTCGGCAGCAAGGCCGGCCTGCGCCGCTACGGCCACGCCTACGTGCCGCTGGACGAGGCGCTGTCGCGCGTGGTGATCGATTTCTCGGGCCGTCCGGGCCTCGAGTACCACATCGACTTCACACGCGCGCGCATCGGCGACTTCGATGTGGACCTGACCCGGGAGTTCTTCCAGGGCCTGGTCAATCACGCCCTGATGACCCTGCACATCGACAACCTGCGCGGCTTCAACGCCCACCACCAATGCGAAACGGTGTTCAAGGCCTTCGGCCGCGCGCTGCGCATGGCCCTGGAGGTCGATCCCCGCATGGGCGATGCCGTGCCGTCCACCAAGGGCGTGCTGTAACGCCCCGTACCCGCACCAGGCAGACACACTCGTGAGCACCATTGCCATTGTCGATTACGGAATGGGCAACTTCCATTCCGTCGCCCGCGCGCTGCAACATGCCGCGCCCGACGCCGACATCCGGATCTGTAACCGCCCCGAGCAGATCGACGCGGCCGACCGCGTCGTCTTCCCCGGCCAGGGCGCCATGCCCGACTGCATGCGCACGCTGAACGAATCCGGCCTGCGCGCCGCGGTCGAGCGCGCCGCCGCCAGCAAGCCGCTGATGGGCGTGTGCGTGGGCGAGCAGATGCTGTTCGAGCGCAGCGAGGAAGGCGGTACGCCGTGCCTGGGCATCTTCCCGGGCGAGGTGCGCCGCTTCGCCGGCCCGCAGTTCGCCGACCCGGTCGCCGCCGACCAGGCCGCCGCGGCGCCCCCCGCTGCCGCGCGGGAACGCCTGAAAGTCCCGCACATGGGCTGGAACCAAGTGCGGCAAACGCGCTCCCATGCATTGTGGGAGGGCATCCCGGACGGCACGCATTTCTATTTCGTGCACAGTTATTATGCGGCTCCATCCGATCCGGCCCTGACCACCGGCGTCACCGATTACGGGGTCGCCTTTACCTGCGCCGTGGCGGCCGCTAACATTTTCGCGGTGCAGTTCCACCCCGAGAAGAGCGCCGAGCACGGTTTGCGCCTGTACCGCAATTTTGTAGACTGGCAACCGTAAACGCCTGTCGCGACGGCCTTGGGCCGATATTTCCAACGACTTTTTCAACGCTCGCTATCCACCATGCTGCTGATCCCCGCCATCGATCTCAAAGACGGGCGCTGTGTGCGCCTGCGCCAGGGTGACCTGGACGATGCTACGGTGTTCTCCGAAGACCCCGCCGCCATGGCAAGCCACTGGCTCGACCTGGGCGCCCGCCGGCTGCACCTGGTCGACCTGAACGGCGCTGTCGCGGGCAAGCCCAAGAACGAAGCGCCGATCAAGGCCATCCTGCAGGCCGTCGGCGACGACATCCCGGTGCAGATCGGCGGCGGCATCCGCGACCTGGACACCATCGAGCGCTACCTGGACGCCGGCATCTCGTACGTGATCATCGGCACGGCCGCGGTCAAGAACCCGGGGTTCCTGCAGGACGCCTGCGGCGCGTTTCCCGGCCAGATCATCGTCGGCCTGGACGCCCGCGACGGCAAGGTCGCCACCGACGGCTGGAGCAAGCTGACGCGCCACGACGTGCTCGACCTGGCCAAGAAGTTCGAGGACTATGGCTGTGAAGCCATCATCTACACCGACATCGGCCGCGACGGCATGCTCTCGGGCGTGAACGTCGACGCCACGGTGCGGCTGGCGCAGCACGTGCGCATCCCGGTGTTCGCCTCCGGCGGCATTGCCGGCCTGTCCGATATCGAAGCCCTGTGCGCGGTCGAGGACGACGGCGTGGAAGGCGCCATCCTGGGCCGCAGCATCTACGAAGGCGCGCTCGACTTCCAGGCTGCCCAGGCCCGCGCCGACGAACTCGCCAAATGAATGCCAGCCGCATTGCCGCCGCCGGCGCCAGCACGCTGACGCGCCGCATCATCCCCTGCCTCGACGTGACCGCCGGCCGCGTCGTCAAGGGCGTGAACTTCGTCAACCTCACCGATGCGGGCGATCCGGTCGAGATCGCGCGCCGCTACAACGAGCAGGGCGCCGACGAGCTCACCTTCCTCGACATCACCGCCACCAGCGACGGGCGCGACCTCATCCTGCCCATCATCGAGCAGGTGGCCTCGCAGGTCTTCATTCCCCTGACAGTGGGCGGCGGCGTGCGCCAGGTCTCCGATGTACAGCGCCTGCTCAATGCCGGCGCCGACAAGATCAGCATCAACAGCGCGGCGGTCGCCAACCCCGAGCTGGTGCGCGCGGCGGCCGACTACCATGGCTCGCAATGCATCGTGGTCGCCATCGACGCGCGCCGCAGCTCGGCCGAGGGCGAACCGGCCCGCTGGGAAGTCTTCACGCACGGCGGCCGCAAGGCCACCGGGCTGGACGCCGTGGCCTGGGCGCGCCGCATGGCCGCCTATGGCGCCGGCGAAATCCTGCTGACCAGCATGGACCGCGACGGCACCAAATCGGGCTTCGACCTGGAGCTCACCCGCGCCGTCTCCGATGCCGTACCCGTGCCCGTCATCGCCTCGGGCGGCGTGGGCAACCTGCAGCACCTGGCCGATGGCGTGACCACCGGCCGCGCCAGCGCCGTGCTGGCCGCCAGCATCTTCCACTTCGGCCAACACACCGTGCGCGAGTGCAAGCAGTACATGGCCGAGCGCGGCATTGCCGTGAGACTGACATGAATACCGAACCCACCTGGATGGCCGAGGTCGTCTTCGACGAGAACGGCCTGATCCCGGCCATCGCCCAGGATGCCGAAACCGGCCAGATCCTGATGGTCGCCTGGATGAACCGCGAAGCGCTGGCCGAGACGGCCGCCACCGGGCGCGCCGTGTACTGGTCGCGCTCGCGCCAGCGCCTGTGGCGCAAGGGCGAAGAGTCCGGCCATGCCCAGGACGTGCACGAACTGCGGCTGGACTGCGACGGCGACGTCATCCTGCTGAAGGTTCACCAGAACGGCGGCATCGCCTGCCACACCGGGCGCGCCAGCTGCTTCTACCGCCGCCTCGAAGGGACCGCCAGCCAGGCCGAGTGGATCACCATCGACCCG
Organism: Bordetella pertussis 18323; assembly: GCF_000306945.1. Lineage (NCBI taxonomy): Bacteria > Pseudomonadati > Pseudomonadota > Betaproteobacteria > Burkholderiales > Alcaligenaceae > Bordetella > Bordetella pertussis. The sequence continues at coordinate 3,866,418 of NC_018518.1, forward strand.
GTGCTGAAAGACCCGGAGCTGATCTACAAATGACCACCCCGACCGCCGGCGACGACATCCTGTCGCGTATCGCCGATACCCTGGCCACGCGCCGCCCCGAGGCCGGCGGCGATCCGCAGTCGTCCTACGTCGCGAAGCTGCTGTCCAAGGCGCCCGACGCCTTCCTGAAGAAGATCGGCGAAGAAGCTACCGAGCTGGTCATGGCGGCCAAGGACGGCCAGCCCGACCGCATCATTAGTGAAACCGCTGATCTCTGGTTCCACTGTCTGGTAGCCTTGACCCATTACAATCTGCGACCCGAGGACGTACTGGCCGAGCTGGCGCGCCGCGAGGGATTGTCCGGCCTCGAGGAAAAGGCCCGGCGGCCGCGAGACTGAGCACGGAACCTGACATGAGCGACAACTGTATCTTCTGCAAGATCGCCCGCGGCGAAATCCCGGCCAAGAAAGTGTTCGAGGATGACGAATTCGTCGCCTTCCACGACATCAACCCGGCCGCGCCGGTGCACCTGCTGCTGATCCCGCGCCGCCACGTCGTGTCGCTGCAGGACATCGCCGAGGGCGACGCCGGCTGGTTGGGTAGAATGACTGTACTGGCGTCGCGCCTGGCGGCCGGCAACGGCTGCAACCCCGGCCCCGACGGGGGCTTTCGCCTGATGGCCAATTCCGGGGCCGAAGGCGGCCAGGAAGTACCGCATCTGCATTTCCATATTCTGGGTGGTCCGCGTCCCTGGAAAGGCCGCGTGGCTCCCGCCGCATAATTTCGGAGAACCGTCATGGGTAGCTTCAGTATCTGGCATTGGTTGATTGTCCTGGTCATCATCGCGCTGGTGTTCGGCACCAAGAAACTGCGCAACGTCGGCTCGGACCTGGGAAGCGCCGTCAAGGGCTTCAAGGAAGGCATGAAGGACGCCAGCGCCGACAAGCCGGCCGATCAGGTCACGCAGCAACGCGTGTCCGACGACACCATCGACGTGCAGGCCAAAGAGAAAAGCAACTCCTAGTCCCGGCCCGGGACCGGCCCATGACGGCGCCGGTCCTTTCCTATCGTTCCAGTTCTTACAAGCGGCAGCCGCATGTTTGATGTCAGCTTCACAGAGCTGATGGTGATCGGCGTCATTGCGCTGGTCGTCATCGGCCCCGAACGCCTGCCCAAGGTGGCGCGCACCATCGGCCATCTCCTGGGCCGGGCGCAGCGCTATGTCAATGACGTGAAGTCCGATATCCGGCGCGAGATCGAACTCGACGAACTGCGCAAGTTCAAGGACGAAATGGACGAGACCGCGCGGTCGATGCAGACTTCCTTGCGCGAGACCGAGGATACGCTGCGCGACAGCACCCAGGCGCTGCGCGCGGAGCTCGACGACACCGCCCGCGACGCCTCCAAGGCCGTCAACGGCGCCGACGCCCCGGCCGAACCCGCGCCCGCCGTCGCCAGCGACACCGACACGCGCAGCATCGCGCCTCCCGCGGCGGCCACGCCCGCCGACAAGACCCCGCCTACCGGTAGCGCAACGTGAGCCAGGACGCCTCCAACGACAATCCCGACCAGCAGCAGGACAGCTTCATCTCGCACCTGGTCGAACTGCGCAGCCGCCTGCTCAAGGCCGCCGGCGCCGTGGTCGCCGTATTCATCGTGCTGTTCCTGTATCCCGGCGCCTCGGCCATCTACGACGTGCTGGCCCAGCCCATGCTGGCTTCGCTGCCCGAAGGCACCCGCATGATCGCCACCGGCGTCATCACGCCGTTCATGGTGCCCGTCAAGGTCACCATGATGGCCGCCTTCGTGGTGGCCCTGCCGGTGGTGCTGTACCAGGCCTGGGCCTTCGTCGCCCCCGGCCTGTACAAGCACGAGAAGCGCCTGGCGCTGCCGCTGATCCTCTCCAGCACGCTGCTGTTCATCATCGGCATGGCGTTCTGCTATTTCTTCGTGTTCCGCACGGTCTTTCACTTCATCGCCACGTTCGCGCCGCAGTCGATCACGCCGGCGCCCGACATCGAGGCCTATCTCAGCTTCGTCATGACGATGTTCATGGCCTTCGGCATCACGTTCGAGGTTCCGGTGGCCGTGGTGCTGCTGGTCAAGACCGGCATCGTCGAAGTGGCCAAGCTGCGCGCCGCGCGCGGCTACGTCGTGGTGGGCGCCTTCGTCATCGCGGCCGTGGTCACCCCGCCCGACGTGGTCAGCCAGTTCATGCTGGCCGTGCCGCTGTGCCTGCTGTACGAGGTAGGCCTGCTGTGCGCGCGCCTGGTCACGCCCAGACGCCGCGGCGAGGAAGAATCCGAAGACGACCAGGCCCTGACCGAGCGGCACTGAGACGGACCGGCCGCGCTCGTGAAAAAGTAGACGGTTTCACGCTTGCCGCGGCCGCCCGGCATGCCTACATTGCCGGCATGAGCCAAGCAGACCGTCTGCGCGCCTTGATGCGATGGCGCGGAATTTCCAGCCAGAACCAATTGGCGCGCATTTCCGGCGTGCCGCAATCCACCATTCACCGCATCCTGGCCCGCGGCGACGCCTATGCGCCCACCCGCGCCACGCTGGAGCGGCTGGCGCGCGCGCTGCACACCACCGTACCCTGGCTCAGCGACGGCATGCTCGGCACCAGCGCCGCGCTGTGCCATGAGCTGGGCATCAAGCACCGCTTTACCCGACCTTACCGCCCACAGACCAATGGCAAGGCCGAACGCTTCATCCAGTCGGCCTTGCGTGAGTGGGCTTACGCTCACACCTACCAGAACTCCCAACACCGAGCCGATGCCATGAAATCCTGGCTACACCACTACAACTGGCATCGACCCCACCAAGGCATCGGGCGCGCTGTACCCATCTCCAGACTCAACCTGGACGAATACAACCTATTGACAGTTCACAGCTAGCGTTCGCATACCAAATCCTTGCCGGCGCCAAGATTTCAGTATGAGAAAGATAGACGCCTATCCGCTGCCCGCCGTTGCGGACGCACGGTCAATGCCAGATACTGATTTCGACCGGATGCAGGCGGTCGACGGCGCGCAATGCGGCGCGGACCGGCACCGAACCACAAGGCTCATGGCCATATAAAAGTTCGCGCAGGCGACGACCCGAGGAGACTTCCATGAACATGACCAGGCTGCTCGCCGTGATCGGCATTTTCATCGCCACGGCGGGCATCGCGGCGCCTGTCTCGGCCGACACCTATCCCGCCCGGCCAATCCAGATGATCGTGCCGTTCCCGCCCGGCGGCAGCACCGACGTGATGGCGCGCGTGCTGGCCCGCACGCTGCAGGATTCGCTGGGCCAACCCGTCGTGGTGCAGAACCGTGCCGGCGCCGGCGGCGTGATCGGCACCGACGCCACGGCGAAGTCGGCCGCCGACGGGTACACCCTGTTGCTGTCGTCGTCGTCGGCGCCGCTGGCGGTGGGCCTGAGCCTGATGCCCAGCATCCCGTACAAGGTGCTCGAGGACCTCGTGCCGGTGTCGATGGTGGGCGACGTGCCCCTGGTGCTGGTCACCAACCCCAAGCTCAAGCTGGACAGCCTGGACGCGCTCATCGCCCAATGCAAGGCCAGGCCGGGCGAGGTCGCGTTCGCGCTCAACGCGCTGGGATCGCAGGCGCACCTGCTGACCGAACTGTTCCAATTGCGTACCGGCGCCGCCATCAACATGATTCCCTACAAGGGATCGGGCCCCGCGGTGGTGGACCTGCTGGGAGGCGTCGTGGCGGCCGACATCGAGAACATGCCCGCGGTGCTGGAACATATCCGCTCCGGCAACCTGCGCGCGCTGGCCATCCTGTCGTCGGATCGCTCGACGCATTTCCCGGCCGTACCCACCATGGCGGAGCTGGGATATCCCGAATTCGTCGCCTCGCCCTGGTTCGCCGTCATGGCCCCCAAGGGAACCGACCCCAAGATAATCGTCCTGCTCAACCGCCACATCAACGAGGCGCTGCAGTCCAAGGCGGTCGTCGAGGCCTTTGCCGCCCAAGGCGCCACGCCGGTCATCGCCACGCCGGATCAGACCCGCGGCTTCATCGCAGACGAGATCCAGCGCTGGGCCGGCGTCGTGCGCGAAACCGGCGCCAAGCTGAAGTAGCAGCGCAGCCCTCCAACGCGCCATCCCCGTCCGGCCGGCACCATCCCGCATACGTGTTGGCAACCGCCAACGCGTATGCGTGCGGATGCGTCGTACAAAACCCTCGATTATTCCGTACATCCCGCTACTGCAATCCAACACGGCGTAAACGCTCCTTCGGCGCAAAGTCGCGCGATGGTACCGGTCACCGTCCGGACCGTGCTGACCCCCCTGCCATGGTGTGATCCGTAAAATAGGCACCACCGAAACGCAGAGGGGAAGACGGGATGCGTTGCACTCGGGCAATTCGCCAAACCGCAAGAACAGGCTGGCTGACGTGGCTGGCGATTCTTGCCGTCACGGCGCCCGTGACTTCGCCGGCATGGGCCGACGATCCTCCCGCCACCGTATACCGCTATGACTCCCGCCCGCCGGAGGACGTTTTCCAGAACGGATTCACGGCGTGGGGAAACAACGACAATGTGCTCGAACATCTGACCGGACGTTCCTGCCAGGTCGGCAGCAGCAACAGCGCTTTCGTCTCCACCAGCAGCAGCCGGCGCTATACCGAGGTCTATCTCGAACATCGCATGCAGGAAGCGGTCGAGGCCGAACGCGCCGGCAGGGGCACCGGCCACTTCATCGGCTACATCTACGAAGTCCGCGCCGACAACAATTTCTACGGCGCCGCCAGCTCGTACTTCGAATACGTCGACACTTATGGCGACAATGCCGGCCGTATCCTCGCCGGCGCGCTGGCCACCTACCAGAGCGAATATCTGGCACACCGGCGCATTCCGCCCGAAAACATCCGCAGGGTAACGCGGGTCTATCACAACGGCATCACCGGCGAGACCACGACCACGGAGTATCCCAACGCTCGCTACGTCAGCCAGCAGACTCGCGCCAATCCCAACCCCTACACATCGCGAAGGTCCGTAGCGTCGATCGTCGGCACATTGGTGCGCATGGCGCCGGTGATGGGCGCTTGCATGGCGCGGCAGGCCGAAAGCTCCGAGGCCATGGCAGCCTGGTCCGAACGCGCCGGCGAGGCGATGGTTCTCGTGTACTACGAAAGCATCGCGTATTCGTTCTAGACCTGGCCCAGCCCCGCCCAACTCCGGTAATTGAACAGCATGCCGATCGACCGCAAGACGCTCTGCCATCTCCTGTCCGTTCTGCCGTTGGCCCTCCTCGGATCTCACGTGGCGCGGGCCTCCACGCCAGGCATCGTCATTCCGCCGCAGGAACAGATTACCCAGCATGGCAGCCCCTATGGACGCTGCGCGAACAAGACCCGTGCCCTGACCGTGGCGGAATTGCGCGGCAGCGGCGATCTGCAGGAGTACCTGCGTCATGTGACGCGCGGCTGGTCAATATTTGCGCTCTACGATGGCACCTATCTCGGCGGCGAATATGGCGGCGTGATCAAGGACGGAACACCCGGCGGCGCATTCGACCTGAAAACGACGTTCTGCATCATGACCACGCGCAATACGGGTCAACCCGCAACGGATCACTACTACAGCAACGTCACCGCCACTCGCCTGCTCTCCAGCACCAACAGCAGGCTATGCGCGGTCTTCGTCAGAAGCGGGCAACCGGTCATTGGCGCCTGCACCAGCCCGTATGACGGCAAGTACTGGAGCATGTACAGCCGGCTGCGGAAAATGCTTTACCTGATCTACGTGGCCGGCATCTCCGTACGCGTCCATGTCAGCAAGGAAGAACAGTATTACGACTATGAGGACGCAACGTTCGAGACTTACGCCCTTACCGGCATCTCCATCTGCAATCCTGGATCATCCTTATGCTGAGACGCTTCCCCACTCGAACCACCGCCCCGGGACAGGGCGGCGCCCGGCGGTCGCGCGTGCGCGCCCTGTCGTGGTTGCTGGCATCCGGCGCGATGACGCATCTTTCCCCCGCCCTGGCCGACGTTCCTTATGTGCTGGTGAAGACCAATATGGTGGTCACCAGCGTAGCCATGAAGCCGTATGAAGTCACCCCGACGCGCATGCTGGTCTGCGGCATCGCCGCCAAACTGGGCGCCGCGGCCAGCAGCCCGGACGCGCACGTGCCGTTCTGCTTCGGCAAGGATCTCAAGCGTCCCGGCAGCAGTCCCATGGAAGTCATGTTGCGCGCCGTCTTCATGCAACAACGGCCGCTGCGCATGTTTCTGGGTCCCAAGCAACTCACTTTCGAAGGCAAGCCCGCGCTCGAACTGATCCGGATGGTCGAATGCAGCGGCAAGCAGGATTGCCCCTGAAGGCGAACCCCATGCATACCATCGCATCCATCCTGTTGTCCGTGCTCGGCATATACAGCCCGGCTGACGTCGCCGGCTTGCCGACCCATCTGTACAAGAACTTCACTGTCCAGGAGCTGGCCTTGAAACTGAAGGGCAAGAATCAGGAGTTCTGCCTGACCGCCTTCATGTCGGGCAGAAGCCTGGTCCGGGCGTGCCTGTCCGACGCGGGACACGAGCACGACACGTGGTTCGACACCATGCTTGGCTTTGCCATATCCGCGTATGCGCTCAAGAGCCGGATCGCGCTGACGGTGGAAGACTCGCCGTATCCGGGCACTCCCGGCGATCTGCTCGAACTGCAGATCTGCCCGCTCAACGGATATTGCGAATGAACCCTTCCGGAGGTTTCGACGTTTCCGCGCAATCCGCTTGAGACGATCTTCCGCCCTGGTTCCATTCCGGGAACACCGCAACATGCTGATCAACAACAAGAAGCTGCTTCATCACATTCTGCCCATCCTGGTGCTCGCCCTGCTGGGCATGCGCACGGCCCAGGCCGTTGCGCCAGGCATCGTCATCCCGCCGAAGGCACTGTTCACCCAACAGGGCGGCGCCTATGGACGCTGCCCGAACGGAACCCGCGCCTTGACCGTGGCCGAACTGCGCGGCAACGCCGAATTGCAGACGTATTTGCGCCAGATAACGCCCGGCTGGTCCATATACGGTCTCTATGACGGTACGTACCTGGGCCAGGCGTACGGCGGCATCATCAAGGACGCGCCGCCAGGCGCGGGGTTCATTTATCGCGAAACTTTCTGCATCACGACCATATACAAGACCGGGCAACCGGCTGCGGATCACTACTACAGCAAGGTCACGGCCACGCGCCTGCTCGCCAGCACCAACAGCAGGCTGTGCGCGGTATTCGTCAGGGACGGGCAATCGGTCATCGGAGCCTGCGCCAGCCCGTATGAAGGCAGGTACAGAGACATGTACGACGCGCTGCGGCGCCTGCTGTACATGATCTATATGTCCGGCCTTGCCGTACGCGTCCACGTCAGCAAGGAAGAGCAGTATTACGACTACGAGGACGCCACATTCCAGACCTATGCCCTCACCGGCATTTCCCTCTGCAACCCGGCAGCGTCGATATGCTGAGCCGCCGGCTCGGATCTGTTCGCCTGCCCATGTTTTTCCTTGACGGATACCGCGAATGAATCCCTTGAAAGACTTGAGAGCATCGCTACCGCGCCTGGCCTTCATGGCAGCCTGCACCCTGTTGTCCGCCACGCTGCCCGACCTCGCCCAGGCCGGCGGCGGGCTGCAGCGCGTCAACCACTTCATGGCGAGCATCGTGGTCGTACTGCGCGGCGCGTCAGTGGCCACGGTGACCATCGCCATAATCTGGGCGGGCTACAAGCTGCTGTTCCGGCACGCCGATGTGCTGGACGTGGTGCGAGTGGTGCTGGCGGGACTGCTGATCGGCGCATCGGCCGAAATCGCTCGTTATCTGCTGACCTGAATCCTGGACGTATCGAACATGCGTGATCCGCTTTTCAAGGGCTGCACCCGGCCCGCGATGCTGATGGGCGTACCCGCCACGCCGCTGGCCGTGTGCAGCGGCACCATTGCCCTGCTGGGCATCTGGTTCAGCATCGCCTTTCTGGCCTTGTTTCCCGTGGCATTGCTGGCGATGCGGATCATGATCCGGCGCGATGACCAGCAGTTCCGCCTGATCTGGCTTTACCTGCGCATGCGTTGGCTGAGCCGGGACCGCACGCATGCGTTCTGGCAAAGTACCGTCTATGCGCCGCTGCGTTACGCCGAGCGCCGCCGGCGCCTGCGCAAGCCATGAACCGGCGCGGCGGCCAGACCGCATTTGCGGCCATTGCGCGCAACGAGCGCGCCATCGCTGCGTTCATCCCCTACAGCAGCCACCTGACGGACACGACGCTGATCACCCATGGCGCGGACCTGGTCCGCACCTGGCGCGTACAGGGGATCGCCTTCGAAAGCGCCGAGCCAGAGCTGGTTTCGCAGCGCCATGAACAGCTCAACGGCCTGTGGCGCGCCATCTCGTGCGAGCAGGTCGCGCTTTGGATCCATTGCATCCGGCGCAAGACGCAGGCCGGGTTGGATGCGCGGTACGAAAATCCGTTCTGCCGCGCGCTCGACGCCTCGTACAACGCCCGGCTGAACGCGCGGCAGGCAATGACGAACGAATTCTACCTCACCCTGGTATATCGGCCTGGCCACGCCGCGCTCGGCAAGCGTGCGCATCACGGCCAGGCCGAGGTCCGCCGGCAACTGCTGGCCCATGTACGACGCATGGACGAAATCGGATCCCTGATCGAAACGACGCTGCGCAGCCATGGCGAGAACCACGAGCAGGCCATCACCGTGCTGGGCTGCGAGACGGACAGCGCCGGCCGGCGATACTCCCGGACGCTGACCCTGCTCGAATTCCTGCTCACCGGCCACTGGCAGCCGGTACGTGTGCCGGCCGGGCCGGTGGACGCGTATCTCGGTTCGAGCCGGATCCTTGCCGGCGCCGAAATGATGGAGTTGCGTTCTCCGACCTGCCGCCGCTACGCGCAGTTCATCGATTTCAAGGAATACGGCACGCACACCGAACCAGGGATGCTGAATGCCTTGCTGTACGAGGATTACGAATATGTGATCACGCATTCGTTCAGCGCGGTCGGCAAGCGACAGGCGCTGGCCTACCTGCAGCGGCAGCGCGCCCAGCTGGCCAACGTGCAGGACGCCGCGTACTCGCAGATCGACGACCTCGCGCATGCCGAAGACGCCCTGGTCAATGGCGATTTCGTGATCGGCGAGTATCACTTCTCGATGATGATCCTCGGCGCCGACCCCCGGCAACTGCGGCGCGATGTCAGTTCGGCCATGACGCGCATCCAGGAGCGCGGCTTTCTCGCCACGCCGGTGACGTTGGCCCTGGATGCCGCCTTCTATGCGCAATTGCCTGCCAACTGGGCATACCGGTCGCGCAAGGCCATGTTGACCAGCAGAAACTTCGCCGGACTGTGCAGCTTTCATAATTTCTACGGCGGCAAGCGCGATGGCAACCCCTGGGGCCCGGCCCTGAGCCTGCTGTCCACGCCTTCCGGCCAACCGTTCTACTTCAATTTCCATCACTCCGGGCTCGACGAGGATTGCCGCGGCCAGATGATGCTGGGCAACACGCGCATCATCGGCCAGTCCGGCAGCGGCAAGACCGTGCTGCTCAATTTCCTGCTTTGCCAGCTGCAGAAATTCCGATCCGCGGATGCCGATGGCCTGACGACGATTTTCTTCGACAAGGACCGGGGCGCGGAAATCTGCATCCGCGCCCTCGATGGCCAGTACTTGCGGATACGCGACGGCGAACCGACCGGCTTCAACCCCTTGCAGCTGCCATGCACCGACCGCAATGTCATGTTCCTGGACTCGCTTCTGGCGATGCTCGCGCGCGCTCATGACTCGCCGCTGACGTCGGCGCAGCACGCGACGCTGGCCACCGCTGTGCGCACGGTGCTGCGCATGCCGGCGTCGCTGCGGCGAATGTCCACGCTGCTGCAAAACATCACCCAGGCCACGTCCGAGCAGCGGGAACTGGTCAGACGCCTGGGGCGCTGGTGCCGCGACGACGGCGCCGGTGGCACGGGAATGCTGTGGTGGGTCTTCGACAATCCGAATGATTGCCTCGATTTTTCGCGGCCGGGCAACTACGGCATCGACGGCACCGCGTTCCTGGACAATGCCGAGACGCGCACGCCGATCTCGATGTACCTGTTGCATCGGATGAACGAGGCCATGGATGGACGGCGCTTCGTCTATCTCATGGACGAAGCCTGGAAGTGGATCGACGACCCGGCCTTCGCCGAGTTCGCAGGCGACCAGCAGCTGACCATACGCAAGAAGAACGGGCTGGGCGTCTTCTCCACGCAAATGCCAAGCAGCCTGCTCGGCGCGAGGGTCGCCGCATCGCTGGTACAGCAATGCGCAACCGAGATCTATCTGCCCAACCCCAGGGCCGATCGCGCCGAATACCTGGATGGTTTCAAATGCACCGAAACCGAGTACCAGTTGATCCGCTCCATGGCGGAGGACAGCCATCTTTTTCTCGTCAAACAGGGCAGGCAGGCAGTCGTCGCACAACTCGACCTCTCCGGCATGGATGACGAATTGGCCATCCTGTCCGGCAACGCCAGGAACCTGCGCTGTTTCGAGCAAGCGCTGGCACTGACGCGGGAGCGCGACCCAAACGACTGGATCGCGGTATTCCATCGGCTTCGACGCGAAGCCAGCGCCGGCCTCAGGTGAAACCAGCATGGCCGGCCTGTCACGAATCCTGCTGTCCTGCACGCTTGCATGCCTGCTCGCCGGGCAGGCCGCCCAGGCCTCCGTGGACGACCCCACCCGGGCTGGCGGCGACAATCGGGTACGGGCGCTGCGCGCCGACCAGGCGCGACGAGACGTCCTGCTCACCGCCTGCCGCGACGACCCCGGCCACCGGCGCGGTGAGCCGGATTGCGTCAACGCCGAGCGCGCCCAGGCGCTGCAGCAGTGGCAGGCCGCCGCCATGACCAGCGTGGATGCCGCCTTCTCCGATTTGGCTGGTGCGCTGCGCAATGCGGCGCCGCGGCGGATGGAGGCCGCGATCGTACGGCTGACGCGCCAGCTCCAGCCGCTGGTCTATTCCATGATGACGCTGCTGGTACTGTTGACTGGCTATGCACTGCTGGCGCGACGCGACCGCCCGTTCGAATGGCATATCCGGCACGCCCTGCTGGTTGCGGTCGTGACCTCGCTGGCACTGTCTCCCGACCGCTACCTGTCCACCGTGGTGGCAGGCGTCCAGGACGTCGCGGGCTGGCTGAGCGGGCCCTGGACAGCGCCGGACGGCGCGGCGGGGCGCGGCGGACTCGCGCAACTGGACCAGTTCGCCGCCCAGGCCCAGGCCTGGGTCGCGCAACTGGCCGGCCAGGCCGCCAACGACGCCAACCCGGGCAGCGCCGTCAACTGGCTGCTCTGCGCCATGATCGTGGCCGCCAGCGCGGGAGGCTGGCTTTGCCTGGCGGCGTCCCTGCTGATCGTGCCGGGCCTGATAGTCACGCTGCTGCTGTCGTTGGGGCCGCTCTTTCTCGTGCTGCTGCTGTTTCCCGCGCTGCAGCGCTGGACCAACGCCTGGCTCGGCGCGCTGGTCCGCGCGCTCGTCTTCATGGCGCTGGGCACGCCGGCCGTCGGCCTGCTGTCCGATGTACTGGCTGGCGCCTTGCCGGCCGGCCTGCCGCAGCGGTTTGCCACCGACCCGCTGCGCTCGACCATGCTGGCGGCAACGCTATGCGCCACGGCGACACTCATGCTGCTGACCCTGGTCCCGCTGGCCAGCAGCGTCAACGCGGGCCTGCGGCGCCGCCTGTGGCCTAACGCGGCCCATCCCGGGCTCGCGCAGGCTCATCGGCAAGCCGCTGCGCGCCAGTACGCCCCCCGTCCGGCCGCGGCGGCCGCCGCCGCGGGACCGCACCAGGCCGGTACGTACGCAGCCTCGGCCACGCCGGCGCCGGCGCCGGCCCGCCCGGCCCCATCCTTCCCGGCGCACGCCTATAGGCAGTACGCCCTGGGCGGCGCGAGAAGGCCGCCGCCCAGGGTGCGACGCGACGACCGGCCCGCGCCGGCGCCGGACCGACGGGTTCTTCCCCGCAAACCCAACCTGCCATGATCCACGCACATTCCAACGCCAGATTATTGCGATGGGCCATCCTGGCCATCGCCCCCGTCACGCTCGGCGCCTGCGCCCCGAACGGGCCGCCCGGCTTGCCGTATCCCGATGGCAAGCCCCTGATTCCCATCAACACCGCCGCCCCGGAGCAAGGATCGTCATGCCAGACCCGCGCCCCTTGACGCCTGACCAGACGCATGGCCGCGGGCATGCCGAGGCCGCGGTGGACTGGGAAGCGTCCCGCCTGTACCGGCTGGCGCAGTCGGAACGCCGTGCATGGACGGTGGCGTGGGCGGCGCTCGCCGTGACCGCGCTGTCATTGATCGCCATCGCGACGATGCTTCCGCTCAAGACCACCATTCCTTACCTGATCGAGGTCGAAAAGAGCAGCGGCGCGGCCTCGGTCGTCACGCAATTCGAACCCCGAGATTTCACCCCGGACACCTTGATGAACCAGTACTGGCTGACGCGCTATGTCGCGGCGCGCGAGCGCTACGATTGGCACACGATCCAGCACGATTACGACTACGTGCGCCTGCTGTCCGCGCCCGCCGTCAGGCACGATTACGAAACCAGCTACGAGGCGCCCGATGCGCCGGACCGCAAGTACGGCGCTGGCACGACCCTGGCCGTGAAAATTCTCAGCGCCATCGACCATGGCAAGGGCGTCGGCACGGTGCGCTTTGTCCGGACACGGCGCGACGCGGACGGGCAGGGCGCCGCCGAATCCTCGATATGGGTAGCGACCGTGGCATTCGCCTACGATCAGCCGCGCGCGCTGACCCAGGCCCAGCGCTGGCTCAATCCGCTGGGCTTTGCCGTCACCAGCTATCGCGTCGACGCGGAGGCTGGACAGCCATGATGGCGGCACGGATGATGGCGGCCGGCCTGGCGGCCACGGCGCTTTCGGCGCATGCGTTCCGGATACCCACGCCAGGAGAACAGGACGCCCGCATACAGACCGTGCCGTACCACCCGGAGGAGGTGGTGCTGGTGCGCGCCTGGAACGGCTACGTCACCCGGATCGTATTCGACGAGCAGGAGAAGATCATCGACGTCGCCGCGGGGTTCGCCGACGGCTGGCAATTCAGCCCGGAAGGCAATGTGCTGTATATCAAGGCCAAATCCTTCCCCGCGCAGGGCTCGCCCGCGCAGGCGCCGGAGCCGGGATTGTGGAACACCAATCTGCTCGTCAAAACCGACCGCCGGCTCTACGACTTCGACCTGGTGCTGGCCAGCGCGGACGCGGCGACACCGCAGGCGTTGCAGCGTTCGCGCATGGCCTATCGCCTGCAATTCCGCTACCCGGCCGCGCCGCAGGCGGCATCCCGCGCCAGCCCCGTCGGCCCGGCTGTTCCCGCCGGCGCATTGAACCGGCGCTACGCCATGCAGGTGGGCAACGGGTCGGACGGCATCGCACCCATCGCTGCGTACGACGACGGCCGGCATACCTGGCTCACGTTCAGACCGGGTCAGCCGTTTCCGGCCGTATTCGCGGTAGCGCCGGACGGAACGGAAACCCTGGTCAATCTGCATATCGACAACCAATCACTGGTCATACACCGGGTAGCGCCGGTCCTGATGCTGCGGTCCGGCGCCAGCGTCATCCGGATCGTCAACCAGAACGGCGATGCGTCCGAGTCCCCAGCCTTCGAATGCCATGCTGAACCGGCCCTCTAGTCCCGATGGCGGCGAAGCGCACGCTTGGCCGCCGGACCCCGAAATCCCTGTTTTCGCCAATGCCGAGCATGCGCATCGGCGTCCGCTGCGCTGGATGTTCGCCCTTGTCGCCGTGGCCCTGTCATGCCTGCTGGCAACGGGGATATGGCGCAGCCGCGCCGCGCCGCCGCACGCCGCGACGCAGACCGTCGCGCCGGCGGGGCAAGCCCTGCCGCCGGGGCGCATATTCACGGTCCACCCACGCGAACCCGAACCGGCGCCGCTTCCGGACATGCCGGCGGCTCCCGACCCGATCCTGCCGCAGCCGCGGCCGGCGCCACCCGTCCCGCCCCCGCCAATCCGCGCGCCGTACGACTACGATGAACCGGCGCCCCGGCGCGACAGCGCGGCGCTCAAGTCCGGCCCGGCCATGATGGTCGCCACGGCCGCGCGCCTTGGACAAACCGAGCGGGCGGGCATGGCGGACGACGGCGTGTCCGCGGATGCGGCCACCCTCATCGGCAGGAACGTCAGCCGCGCAACCCGCTCCGGGGGCCGCGATTACCGGCTGCTGCCCGGCACGTTTATCGATTGCATCCTGCAGACCCGGATCGTCACCAACGTCCCGGGGCTGACGACCTGCATCGTATCGCGGGATGTCTACAGCGCCAGCGGCAAGCGCGTCCTGGTGCCGCGTGGCACGACAGTGGTGGGCGAATACCGCGCCGACCTGGCGCAGGGCTCGCAACGCATCTACGTCGCATGGAGCCGGCTTTTCATGCCGTCCGGGCTCACGATAGAGCTGGCATCGCCGGCCGTGGACGGAACCGGCGCCGCGGGGCTGCCCGGCGTGGTGGACGACAAATTCGCGCAGCGTTTCGGCGGCGCCCTGCTGCTGAGCGTATTGGGCGATGCCACCTCGTACATGCTGGCGCGCGCCACCGATGCGCGCCACGGCGTGAACGTGAACCTTACCGCCGCGGGAACGATGAATTCGCTGGCCGCCAGCGCCCTGAACAACACGATCAACATCCCGCCCACGCTCTACAAGAACCACGGCGACCAGATCGGCATCCTGGTCGCCCGTCCATTGGACTTCTCCATACTCAGGGGGACGAATGAATGATGCCGCGCCGGATCGACAGGCATCGGTCGACTTCCACCTCCAAGCGCTGCATCCGTGGCTGAGCCGGCAGGATATAGCGGAAATCTGCGTGAACCGTCCGGGGCAGCTCTGGTATGAAGACCGCAACGGCTGGAACCGCCAGGAGTCGGGCGCGCTCACGCTTGATCATCTGCACGCCCTGGCTACCGCGACGGCCCGGTTCTGCGACCGCGACATTTGCCCGGAGCGTCCCTTGCTGGCGGCGTCCCTGCCTGGCGGCGAACGGGTGCAGATCGTCGTCCCTCCAGCCTGCGAACCGGGCACGCTGTCGCTGACCATCCGCAAGCCCGCCCGGCGCATCTGGCCACTATCGGAACTGTTGCGCGATACGCTCGACCTGCCAGGCGTCCCGGGCGCCAGCCAAGCGCGGCCAGACCCCTTGCTCGACCCGTGGAGGCGCGGCGCATGGGACGACTTCCTGCGGCTGGCCGTGCAGGCGGGCAAGGCCATACTCGTCGCCGGCCAGACCGGTTCGGGCAAGACCACATTGATGAACGCGTTGAGCGGGGAGATTCCGCCCCGCGAACGCATCGTCACGATCGAGGACGTGCGCGAGTTGCGGCTGGATCCGGCAACCAATCACGTACACCTGTTGTACGGCACTCCGACGGAAGGCAGGACGGCCGCCGTATCGGCCACCGAGCTGTTGCGCGCGGCGCTGCGCATGGCGCCCACGCGCATCCTGCTGGCGGAGCTGCGCGGGGGAGAAGCCTTCGACTTCCTCCAGGCATGCGCGTCCGGACACAGCGGCGGCATCAGCACCTGCCATGCCGCCAGCGCCGATATGGCGCTGCAGCGGCTGACGCTGATGTGCATGCAACACCCGAATTGCCAGATGCTTCCCTACTCGACGCTACGCGCGCTGGTCGAATCCGTGATCGATATCGTCGTGGTGGTGGAGCGCCGAGCCGGGCAGGGGGCCCGGCGGCGGGTCGTCGACATCTGGTACCGGGATGGCCTCCCGGCGCCATGACGCCTGCCGCCTGCACGCATTGCGATTTTCGTGCATAATTGCGCCCCTCTACCTTTTCCCCGATAGCTCAGTCGGTAGAGCGACGGACTGTTAATCCGCAGGTCGCTGGTTCGAGCCCAGCTCGGGGAGCCAGATTCCAGAAAGCCCGGTTCATGCGAACCGGGCTTTTTGCTGCCTGCCCGGACGCCGGCGCCCGATGCCCTTGTCAGGCCGCCCTGGCAGTCCGGGCGCGCCAGCGCGCGAACACCAGCACGTTGCCCAGCATGACCAGCGCCAGGCCCGCCAGCGCCTGCGGCGTCCAGCGATAACCCTCGACGAACGTGGAAATGGTCAGCGCCACCACCGGAAACAGCACCGTGCAATAGGCCGCACGCGCCGGCCCCATGCGCCCGACCAGGGTCAGGTACGCGGTGAAACCGACGATGGAGCCCGGCACGGCCAGGAACAGCAGGGCGCCCACATAGGTGGGCGAGGGGTCGAACGCGAACGGCACGCCGGCCGCCAGCGTGCCCGCCAGCAGGATCAGCGCGCCATAGGTCATGCTGTAGGCGTTGCCGGTCAGCGGCCGGATGCCGGCGCGCTGCTGGGCGGCCGACAGCATGTTGCCGGTGGAAAAGCACAGCGTGCCCAGCAGGGCCAGCCCCAGCCCCTTGAGCGTGCCGGCCTCGGCGGCGTGGCTGGCCAGTTCGGGCCAGAACAGCAGCAGCAGGCCGGCCAGACCGCAGGCACCGCCCAGCATGACGCGTGGCGCGATGGGCGTGCCGAACCACAGGCGCGCGTTCACCGCATTCCAGATCGTGGCCGCGGAGAACACCACCGAGACCAGGCCGCTGGGAATCCATTGCGTGGCCGCGTAAAAGCACAGGAAGTTCAGGCAGAACAGGAACAGTCCCTGGCCCAGGCACAGCAGGTGGCCGCGCAGGTCCAGCTTCTGCAATTTGCGCAGCAGCGCCAGCGCCGCCATCATGATCAGCGCGGCCAGCGCGAAGCGGTAGAAGATGGAAACGGGGATGGCCACCACGCCAAGCTGCAGCTTGATGGCGATCCAGGTCGTGCCCCAGATGAGCACGGTGAGCAGGTACAGGGTCAGGTTCACGATAGTGGGCAGGACAGGGCGCCGCCAAAGCGGACGGCGCCCGCAAGTATGCGCCAGGCGCGGCCGGCGCGATTGCCGGATCTTGCGCTTCTTTGCCCGGGAGCGCGCGCCGGCGCCCGGACAATGGCGTAGCATAGGGCGCATGAGTCTCGCCGCATCCGATCCGGCCGGATTTTCGGTCTTTCGCACCCTGGCAGGCGCCGGCGCGGCGCGGCTGGAGCGCGCCGCCACGCTGGGCGACGGCGTGGCGGCGGCCCAATGGCGCCGTGCCGGCCACGAAGTCGTCGACTACGACCATCCCGGCCATCACACCTTGTCGCTCTACCTGCATGGCGGCGAAAAATCGTTCCGGGCCGGCAACGACGGCTATGGCGGCGCGGGCAAGTTCTGCGTCCTGCCATCCGAGCACCGCTCGCGCTGGAACATGAACGACACCGTGCGCTTCCTGCACCTGTACATCGCGCCGCAGCGGCTGGCGCGCGAAGCCGTCTGGCGGCTGGACTGCGAGCCGCGCGAGCTGGCATTGCGCGACCGCACCTATATCCAGGATCCGGCGCTGGGCCAGGCCTGCCACATCCTGCTGGACGCCGATTGGACCGATCCGTCGCAACGCCTGGCCGCCAGCGCCGCCTCCGAGACCGTGCTGCACCATCTGCTGGTCCAGGGCACCGGGCGACGCCCCGGCATGCCCGCGCGCGGCGGGCTGGCGCCGGTGGTGCGGCGGCGGATGCGCGACTACATCGAGGCCCATCTGCACGAGCCGCTGACGCTGGAGCGGCTGGCCGCCCAGGCCGCCCTGTCCACCTACCATTTCGCCCGCATGTTCCATGTTTCGTTCGGGGTTCCGCCCCACCTCTGGGTGCAGGCCCGGCGGCTGGCGCGGGCCCAGGCCCTGCTGCGCGCGCCCGGCCAGGCGGGGCTGGACGCGGTGGCGCAGGCCAGCGGGTTCGGCAGCGCCAGCCACTTGAGCAGGGTGTTCCGCCAGGCCACGGCCGCTACGCCGGGCCAGTACCGGGCCGGCGCGCGGGCCCA
Organism: Bordetella pertussis 18323; assembly: GCF_000306945.1. Taxonomy (NCBI): domain Bacteria; kingdom Pseudomonadati; phylum Pseudomonadota; class Betaproteobacteria; order Burkholderiales; family Alcaligenaceae; genus Bordetella; species Bordetella pertussis. The sequence goes on from NC_018518.1 coordinate 3,884,376, forward strand.
TTGAACCCCTCGCCCGCGAGGCAGTCTAAAATGCAGACATCGCCCGTAGGCGCGGCCCGCCGCGCCCACCCTGTCCGGGAGACGACATGCCTATTGCCACCTCTGCTTACGAACACGCCTATTCCGACCGGCGCTTCTGGCGCAAACTGCGCGGCCATGCCGCCGGCGCGGGCCGCCAGGCGCTCGAAAAGGCGCTGTGGCTGTACTTCGCCGTGCAAAACCCCGCCACCCCCAAGTGGGCGCGCCGCGTCATATACGGCGCGCTGGGCTACTTCGTGCTGCCGCTGGACGCCATCCCCGACCTGGCGCCGCTGGTGGGGTACACCGACGACCTCGGCGTCATGACCGCCGCGCTGGCCACGGTCGCCTTTGCCATCACCGACGATGTCAAGGCGCAGGCGCGCGGCAAACTCGATCAATGGCTGGGCCCCGCCGCCAATGATGCCGCCGGCAACGGGTAGCACGCACCGGTCGGCCGTCTGGCTGGCCGAGACCGTCCGCCTGCGCGAAGAACACTGGGGCCCCCTCGAAGACGCCGACGCCGTGCGCCAGGCGCGCCAGCTGGCGCCCGATTTCACGCTGCGCATCCTGGCGCGGGCCCAGGCGCTGGGCCGCCGCGAAGGCTTGCAGGACCTGCTGGTCCACTGGCGCCAGGGCGCCGCGCTGACGTTCGTGGTGCTGGCCGTCGCCGCCCTGCTGGCCGGCGTCGGCGTCGCGCTGGGCGCGCTGGGCTCGGGCGCGCGACCGGTCAACGTGCTGTGGGCGCTGGATGCGCTGCTGGGCCTGCATGCGCTGACCTTCGTCCTGTGGCTGGCCAGCTTCGCGTTGCGCCCCCGCGCGGCGGGGCTGGGCGGCATCTGGCTGTGGGCCACGCGCAAGCTGGCGCGCGGTCCCGACGCGGCCCTGATCCCGCAGGCGCTGCTCGATCTGCTGGCGCGCGCCGGCGCCCTGCGCTGGCTGCTGGGCGCGGTCAGCCACATCCTGTGGCTGGCCGCCTTGTGCGCGGCGCTGGCCACCTTGCTGATCGTGCTCTCGACCGCCAGCTACCGCTTCGTGTGGGCCACCACCCTGCTGCAGCCCGAGACCTTCGTGACCCTGACCCAGGCGCTGGGCTGGCTGCCGGGCCAGTTGGGGTTCGCGCTGCCCGATGCCGCGCTGGTGCGCGCCAGCGACGGAGCGCAGGTCCTGCCCGCCACCGCGCAGGTGCAATGGTCGATCTGGCTGCTGGGCGCCCTGGTCTGCTATGGCATCGCGCCGCGCCTGCTCGCCGCGCTGTACTGCCTGGCCATGGCCGCGCGCGCCCTGCGCGGGCTGCGCCTGGACACCAGCCTGCCCGGCTATGCCGTCCTGCGCGACCGCCTGCTTCCGCCGGCCGCATCGACCGGCATCGACCGGCCGGCCGATCCCCTGCATGCACCGCGCATGATCGCCGCGCAGGTGCTGCCCGACCTGGCCAACCGGCCGGTGCTGGCCGCCCTGGAGCTGGCGCCCGACCAGCCATGGCCGCCGGCCGGCCTGCCTGCCAACGTATTCGACGCCGGCAATCTGGACACCCGCGAACAGCGCAGCGCCTTGCTCGACGCGCTGGCGCGTAGCGCCGCCTCGCGCCTGCTGATCGCCTGCGACGCGCGCCAGACGCCGGACCGCGGCACACTGGCCCTGCTGGCCGAACTCTCCGACAAGGCGGCGCAGACACGCGTATGGCTGCTGCAGGCCGGCGCGGCCGGCGCCGGGCAGGGACGCGGTTCGTTGTGGCAGGCGCGCCTGCTCGACGCCGGCCTGCCCGAGGCGGCCATCCTGCGCGACGCCGACCATCCCTTGCGATGGCTGGAGGCCGCGCATGACTGAAGCCGCGCTGCGCATCGCCGTCGTCGGCCACACCAACACCGGCAAGACCTCGCTGTTGCGCACGCTGACGCGCAACCCCGATTTCGGCGAAGTGGCGGATCAGCCCGGTACGACACGCCACGTCGAAGGCGCGCGCCTGGCCATCGACAATGCGGCCGCGATCGAATGGTTCGACACGCCCGGCATGGAAGACAGCATCGCCTTGCTGGAATACCTGGAGCGTCTGCAGGCGCCCGGCGAGCGGCTCGACGGACCGGCGCGCGTACGCCGCTTTCTCGAATCGCCCGAAGCGCACCGGCGTTTCGAGCAGGAGGCGCGCGTGCTGCGCAAACTGCTCGAATGCGACGCCGGCCTGTATGTCATCGACGCGCGCGACCCGGTGCTGGGCAAGCATCGCGACGAGCTTGCCATCCTGGCATCGTGCGCGCGGCCGCTGTTGCCGGTGCTGAATTTCGTCAACGCGCCCGAACACCGCGCCGACCAGTGGCGCGAAGCCATGGCCCGCCTGGGCCTGCACGCGGTGCTGGAGTTCGACACGGTCGCGCCGCCGCTGGATGGCGAAGCGCAACTCTATGCGCGGCTGGCGGCGCTGCTGGACCGCCACGCGGCGATGCTGCAACGCCTGGCCCAGGCCCTGGCGCAGCAGCGCGAGCAACGCCGCCAGGCCGCCTGCGTCCTGGTCGCCGACCTGCTGGTCGACGTCGCGGCGCTGCACGTGTCCAGCCCGGGCAACGAGGCCGCGCTGCAGGAAGCGGCCGCCACGCTGCGCGAGCAGGTCCGGCGGCGTGAGCAGGCCTGCGTCGACGCCTTGCTGGCGCTGTACAACTTCCATCGCGACGATTACGACGGCGCCGAGCTGCCGCTGCAAGGCGAACGCTGGGGCATGGACCTGTTCCACCCGCAGGCGCTCAAGGACATGGGCGTTCAGCTTGGCGTAGGCATGGCCGCCGGCGCCATGGCCGGCGCCGCGGTCGATCTGCTCAGCGCCGGCCTGAGCCTGGGCACCGGCATGCTGATCGGCGCGGCCGCCGGCGGCCTGTGGCAAGGCGTGGAACGGCTGGGCAAGCGCGTGGCGGGCAAGCTGCGCGGCTATCGCGAACTCAGCGTCGACGATCCCATCGTGCGCCTGCTGGCGTTGCGCCAGCGCCAGCTGATCCATGCCCTGGAGCGGCGCGGACACGCGGCGCGCACGCCGGTGCAGCTGCAGCGGCCCGACGACCGCGCCTGGCAAAGCGGCCCGCTGCCCGACGGCCTGAAAGAAGCGCGCAGCCGGCCGGAATGGTCCGCGCTGGGCGATCGCTACCAGGAAGACGAACGCCGCAAGCGCGTCGTCGCGCAGCTCGCGCGGCAACTGGCGCAAGCCGGCGACGCCTGATCCCGCCCGCCGCGCCACGCCGGCGCGCTACCGGGTGATAACCCCAATCCAAAAAGATTGACGCTTAAACGATGGCGTCTATAAGATTCGACTACGCCGCGTAAGGCGGCCGCTGCATCGACACCCCCTGGGAGCTGGTCCATCGTGAAGCCGAAGTCCCGCATTCTGATGTGCCTGCTTGCTTTGCGCACCGGCGTCCATCGCGCCGCGCCGCAATCTTCCCACCGCCTTTCGCCTCACTAAGCAGTACGCCTTACCCCGGCCGCCTTATCCAACGACCGGGGCCCTGTCACTTCCGGCGCACACCGCGCGCCGCACACGGAGCACGAGGGCTATGCGTATTTCTCCATTCATCAAGCACACGGCACTGGCGCTGGCCATCGCCGCGGCCGGCCTGTCGGCCACGGCGAACGCCAAGACTTTCCGCTGGTCGTACCAGGGCGACGCGACGTCGATGGACCCGATGGCGCTGAACGAAACCTTCACGCTCGGCTTCCAGGGCAATATCTACGAGACGCTGGCCGGCTACGACGGCGAACTGAAGCTGGTGCCGCTGCTGGCCGAAAGCTGGGAGAACACCGAGCCGACCAAATGGGTGTTCAAGCTGCGCAAGGGCGTCAAGTTCCACGACGGCTCGCCGTTCACGGCCGACGATGTGATTTTCTCGTGGAAGCGCAGCCTGACGCCGGGCTCCGACATGAAGGGCTACGGCGCCAAGGCCTCCGAGATCCGCAAGATCGACGACCACACCATCGAAGTCATCACGGCCACGCCCAACCCCATCCTGCCGCGCGAATGGGTGTTCCTGTACATCATGAGCAAGTCGTGGTCGGAAAAGAACAAGACCACCGAGGCGACCAACGTCAAGGGCGACAACCAGGGCAACTACGCCAACCTGCACACCAACGGCACCGGCCCCTTCATGGTCACCGAACGCCAGCCCGATGTGAAGACGGTGCTCAAGCGCTTCGACGGGTATTGGGACAAGAACATCAAGACCAATATCGACGAGGTGGTCTTCCAGCCGATCTCGCAGGAAGCCACCCGCGTGGCGGCCCTGATATCGGGCGAGATGGACCTGGTGCAGCCGGTGCCCGTGCAGGACTGGAAGCGCCTGGACGACGCGCCGGGCGTCAGGCCACTGACCGCGCCCGAGGCGCGCGCCATTTTCATCGGCATGGACCAGGCGCGCGACGAACTGCTGTTCTCGGACGTCAAGGGCAAGAATCCGTTCAAGGACGCCCGGGTACGCGAGGCTGTGGTGCTGGCGGTCGATACCAAGGCCATCAACGACAAGATCATGCGCGGCGCGGCCAAGCCGCTGGGCTCGCTGATCGCCACCGCCATCAACGGCTACGACGACTCGTTCGGCGCGCCCATCAAGCCGGACGTCGAGCGCGCCAAGAAGCTGCTGGCCGAGGCCGGCTATCCCAAGGGCTTCACGGTGACGCTGGATTGCCCCAACGACCGCTACGTCAACGACGAGAAGGTCTGCCAGGCGGTGGCCGGCATGCTGGCGCGCGTGGGCATCAAGATCAATCTGCTGGCGCAGACCAAGTCGAAGTACTTCGGCAAGATCCTGCTGCAGGCGGGCAACCAGACCAGCATGTACATGCTCGGCTGGACGCCGAGCTCGATCGACGCGCACAATGCGCTGCTCAACCTGGCGGCCTGCCGCGACGCCAAGACCGCCGCGGGGCAATTCAACCTGGGCGGCTATTGCAACAAGAAGGTCGACGAGCTGACCGCGCAGATCGGCGTGGAGACGGACCAGGCCAAGCGCAACGCCATGATCAAGGAAGCCTTCGAGATCGTGCGCAAGGAGTACGGCTACCTGCCGCTGCACCAGCAGCCGATGTCCTGGGGCGTCAAGGACAACATCAAACTGATCCAGCGCGCCGACGACGTGCTGGACCTGCGCAACGTCGTGATGCCGTAACGTGAGGACCGGCGCGGGCCATCGCGGCCCGCGCCATGGGCGACCCGCGCCGTACACGCCAAACCAGGGCACCCGATATGCTTGCTTTCATAGCGCGACGACTTTTTCAGTCGCTGCTGGTCATGCTGACCGTGGCATTGATCGCCTTTTCGATGTTCCGCTATGTGGGCGATCCGATCGCCAGCATGGTCGGGCAGGACACCACGCCGCAGCAGCGCGCGCAGCTGCGCGTCGACCTGGGGCTGGACGATCCGTTCGTGGTGCAGTTCGCGCGCTTTGTCGGCAACGCCGTGCAAGGCGATTTCGGCATTTCGTATCGCCAGCGCCGCCCGGTCGCGGAACTGCTGGAAGAACGCCTGCCCGCCACGCTCGAACTGTCGTTCGTCTCGGCCCTGATGGCGCTGGTCTTCGGCATTCCCATGGGCATCTATACGGCGCTGCGGCGCCACGGCGTGCTGTCCAAGACGTTCATGGCGCTCTCGCTGGCAGGCATCTCGCTGCCCACGTTCCTGATCGGCATCCTGCTGATACTGGTGTTCGGCGTGCAATTGCGCTGGCTGCCCAGCTTCGGGCGCGGCGAGGTCATCTCGCTTGGATGGTGGTCCACCGGGCTGCTCACGCGCTCGGGGCTGGCGGCGCTGATCATGCCGGCCATCACGCTGGCGCTGTTCCAGATGACGCTCATCATGCGCCTGGTGCGCGCCGAAATGCTGGAGGTGCTGCGCACCGACTTCATCAAGTTCGCGCGCGCCCGTGGCCTGCCCGAACGATTGATCAACTTCCGCCACGCGCTGAAGAACACGCTGGTGCCGGTGATCACGATCACCGGCCTGCAGCTGGGTTCCATCATCGCTTTCGCCATCATCACCGAAACGGTCTTCCAGTGGCCGGGCATGGGCCTGCTGTTCATCCAGGCCATCAGCATGGTGGACATCCCGGTCATGGCCGCCTACCTGGTGCTGATCGCCTTTTTCTTCGTCGTCATCAACCTGATCGTCGACATGCTTTATTTCGCCGTCGATCCGCGCCTGCGCGTGCAAAGCAAATGAAGGACGCGCCATGATTGCCCGTCTCGCTCCCTATTTCGCCCGCGCCAGCGACAGCGATCTCTGGCACAGCTTCAAGCGCTCGCCCGGGGCCATCATCTCGGCCGTCGTCACGCTGATCATCGTGCTGGGCGCGCTGGCCGCCCCCCTCGTGGCGCCGCACAATCCGTTCGACCTGGCGTCGCTGAACATCATGGACGCCAACACGCCGCCGGCCTGGGAAGCCGACGGCAACAGCGCCTTCGTGCTGGGCACCGACGACCAGGGCCGCGATATCCTGTCGGCCATCCTGTATGGCTCGCGCGTCTCGCTGCTGGTGGGCTTTGCCTCGGTGCTGTTCGCCATGGTCCTGGGCGTCACGCTCGGGCTGATCAGCGGCTATGCGGGCGGACGGGTCGACAGCATCATCATGCGCATCGCCGACGTGCAGCTCTCGTTTCCCGCCATCCTGGTGGCGCTGCTGATCGACGGCGTGGCGCGCGGCCTGCTGCCGCGTGACATGCACGACAAGCTGGCGCTGTACGTCCTGATCTTCGCGATCGGCATTTCGGGCTGGGTGCAGTACGCGCGCACGGTGCGCGGCTCGACACTGGTCGAACGCAACAAGGAATACGTGCAGGCCGCGCGCCTGATCGGCATCGGCCCCTTCACCATCCTGCGCCGCCACATCCTGCCCAACGTCATGGGCCCGGTGCTGGTGATCGCCACCATCCACCTGGCCATCGCCATCATTACCGAAGCCATGCTGTCGTTTCTCGGCGTGGGCGTGCCGCCCACCGCGCCGTCGCTGGGCACGCTGATACGCATCGGCAACAGCTACCTGTTCTCGGGCATGTGGTGGATTTCGATCTTCTCGGGCATCGCGCTGGTGGCGCTGGTGCTGTCGGTCAACCTGCTGGGCGACTGGCTGCGCGACGCCCTCAACCCCAAGCTGCGCTGAGACGCTCATGGCATTGTTGGACATCGACAGCATACGCATCGAATTCCCGAGCCGGCGCGGCACGCTGGTGGCCGTCGACGGCGTTTCGCTGTCGCTGGAGAAGGGCGAGATCCTCGGCGTGGTGGGCGAGTCCGGCGCCGGCAAATCGACCATCGGCAACGCCGTCATCGGCCTGCTGGAGGCGCCCGGCCGGCTGGCTGGCGGCGAGGTCCTGCTGGAAGGACGCCGCATCGACACCTTGAGCAACGCCGAGCAGCGCAAGGTGCGCGGCCGCCGCATCGGCATGATCTTCCAGGATCCGCTGACTTCGCTCGACCCCTTGCAGACGGTGGAAAGCCAGCTGGTGGAAACCATGCAGGTGCACCTGGACCTGAACCACGAACAAGCGCGCTAGCTGTGAAGATTCAATAGGTTGTATTCGTCCAGGTTGAGTCTGGAGATGGGTACAGCGCGCCCGATGCCTTGGTGGGGTCGATGCCAGTTGTAGTGGTGTAGCCAGGATTTCATGGCATCGGCTCGGTGTTGGGAGTTCTGGTAGGTGTGAGCGTAAGCCCACTCACGCAAGGCCGACTGGATGAAGCGTTCGGCCTTGCCATTGGTCTGTGGGCGGTAAGGTCGGGTAAAGCGGTGCTTGATGCCCAGCTCATGGCACAGCGCGGCGAAGGCGCGGCTGCGAAAGGCCGAGCCATTGTCGGTGAGCAAGCGCTGGATGGTCACGCCCAGGCGCTGGTAGTAGGCCACTGCGTCCTTGAGGAACTGGACGGCGCTGGGGAAGCGCTCGTCGGGGTGGATGTCGGTGAAGGCCACGCGGGCGTGGTCATCGATGGCCACGAAGACGAAGTCCCAGCCGGCCCCCTCAACGGTATCGCGTCGGTTGCCCGTGACCCGGTGGCCAGGGCGCTGGATACGTCCCAGCTTCTTGATGTCGATGTGCAGCAGATCGCCGGGGGCCTGATGCTCGTAGCGCACCACCGGCTCGGCCGGCTCCAGGTCGGCCAGGTGCGACAGACCGGCGCGGGCCAGGACGCGGCTGACGGTGCTGGCTGACACGCCCAGCGCCTAGGCGATGCGCGCTTGGGTCAGCCGCTTGCGGCGCAGCTCCACGATAGCCAGCGCCTTGGCCGGCGCAATCGCTCGGGGCGAGACCGTCGGGCGCGAGGACGCATCGGCCAAGCCCGCCTGGCCCTGAGCCAGGAAGCGGCCCAGCCATTTGCGCACAGTCGGCGCGGTGACCCCATAGGCGCGGGCCGCTTCAGGCACACAAACTTGATGGGCGATCAATTGCTGGACCATTTCGAGTCGACGTAGGAAGGTCAATCGGGCATGCTTATGGGTGTTCATCCGGCCGGGCTCCTTGAGTGAACTGGGGAGTTGGCGATTTCCAGTTTCTCAAATCCGGTTCGGATGAACCATGCATACAACCTATTGAATCTTCACAGGTAGCGCGCCTCGGCGGGGTCGATCGCGCCGGCGCGCGTGGCCAGGTAGGCGCGGTCGAGCAGCATCTCGGCCGAGACCTCGCGCATCGAGGCAGGGTCGGCCACATAGCGGTTGATGTCGGCGAAGGCCAGTTTCATGGCCTCGATCTGGTAGTGATAGAAGTCCGTGCTGTCGGGCTGGCCCAGCTTGCCCGACAGGCCGTCGAGCATGCCCAGCTCCATCAGCGCGCCGATGCCCTGGCCGCTGGGGCCGATTTCGTGCAGCGTCAGTTCGCCGTACTGCGCGCCGATCGGGTCCACCCAATCCGCCTGGTGCGCGGCCAGGTCGGCCTCGGTCAGTGCCCCGCCGGTCTCGCGCGCGAACGCGGCGATGCGGACGGCCAGCGCGCCGCGGTAGAACGATTCGCCGTGCGTGTCCGCGATATCCTGCAGCGTATCGGCTTGCCCAGGGCAGATGAACCGTTCGCCGGGCTGAGGCGTGCGGCCGTTGGGGGGCGAAGGCATCGCGAAAGCCGGGGTCCTGCATGATCGGCTCGGCCTGGTCCGCCCACTGGCGCGCGGTGATGGGCGTGACCAGGAAGCCGTGGCGCGCGTAGTGCAGGGCCGGCTCGAACAGGCGGGCGAAATCCAGCTTGCCGAATTTGCGCGACAGCGCCACCCATCCCGACACGGCGCCCGGCACCGTCACGGCGTCCCAGCCGCGCGCGGGCATGGCGTCATGGCGCGAGAAGTATTCCCGCGTCCAGGCCTGCGGCGCCCGTCCCGAGGCATTCAGGCCATGCAGCTGGCGTCCGTCCCAGATGATGGCGAACAGATCGCCGCCGATGCCGTTCATGCACGGGCCCACCACCGTCATGGTGATGGCCGCCGCGATCGCCGCGTCGACGGCGTTGCCGCCAGCCGCCAGCATGCGCATGGCGGCCTGGTTGGCCAGCGGCTGCTCGGTGCAGACCATGTTCTCGCCCAGCGCGGGCATGCGCTGCGATACGTACGGGAAAGTCCAGTCCAGGGGGAGGGGGGCGGTCATGCGATTACTCCTTCTTGGCGCCGACGCGGCGCGCCATTCCGGGCCAGAACGCCAGGTCCTCGGCGGCGATGCGGGCGATATCCTTGGGCGGCTGGAACGCCGGCACCATGCCGGCGCGCGTCAACGTCTCGATGATCTTGGGGTCTGCCAGCGCGGTGCGCACCGCATCGGTCAGCACCGCGATCACCGCCGGCGGCGTGCCGGCCGGGGCGACGAACGCGAATGGGTTGTCGGCCTTCAGGTCGGCGATGCCCAGTTCCGCCATCGTGGGGGCATCGGGAAACTGCGGCACGCGGCCGCTGGCGCTGGTGCCCAGGGCCACCAGCTTGCCGGCCGCCACCGATGCGACGCTGTCGAACATGAACGCGGTCTCGCCGCTCATCAGGCCGGGCAGGGCTTCGGCGCTGCCCTTGTACGGGACGTGCTCGGCCTGCGCCTTCGATCCGTCCAGGAACAGCGCCGACTCCAGGTGCGACAGCGAGCCCACGCCCTGCGAAGCGTAGTTGTAGCGGCCGGGCGCGGCCTTCAGCCGGGCGACGAGTTCGGCCACGGTGGCCGACTGATGGCCACGCCCGTGACCGGCAGCAGCGCCATGGTGTAGCCGTCGGGCTGGTCGCGCACGACGGCGCGCAGGCCCAGCAGCGTGGCCGCGCCGGGGCGGTTTTCCACGATGACCGGCTGGCCCAGCTTGGCGCCCATGCCTTCGGCGATGGCGCGCGCGCTGATGTCGCCCGCGCCGCCCGGCGGCGCCGGCACGACCAGCTTGATCGGACGGCTGGGAAAATCCGCGGCGCTGGCGGGCGCGGCGGCCAGCGCTGCGGCCGCGAAGACGGGCGCGATCAGGCGCGCCAGCGTAAAACAGCGGAAACCGGACATGAATGCATCTCCTGGGCGGATATGGGCGGGGGAAGTCAGCGGAAAACGCGCCGCGGCCGGGCTGGCGGCGGGCGAGGTGCTCATCCTATGAGCATATAGTTGCTATGTCAACGTTTTGTGCCGCCGTGTACGGCCGGCCACGCGTCACCGATGGCGCTGGGGTTGCTTCTACCTGACGGGGCCGGCCACGCCGTCCACCAGCACATGGGGGTGGCCGCGCGAGCAGCGTTCCACGCGCGCCTGGATGCCGTAGACACGCGCCAGCATCGGCGCGTCGATCACGGCGGCCGGCTCGCCGGCCGCCGCCAGCTCTCCGGCGCGGATCAGCAGCGCCTGGTCGGCATGGCGCAGGGCGATATTGATATCGTGCAGCGCCGCGATGGTGATCAAGCCATGGTCGCGGGTTTCCTGGCACAGCAGGTCCATCACATGGAACTGGTAGTTCGGGTCCAGCGCCGATAGCGGCTCGTCGAGCAGCAGCACGCGCGGGCGCCGGATCAGCGCCTGCGCCAGGCCCACCAGCTGCTTCTGTCCGCCGGACAGTTCGTCGAGGAATTGCAGCGCCAGATGGCCGATGCCCAGCCGTTCGAGCAGGGCGGCGATGGCCGGCGGCCCGATTTGTCCGGCCGCCTCGCCACCATGCGCGCGCGCCGCGACCAGCACCGATTCGAACACGCGCAAGTGGACATCGGCCGGCAGGCCTTGCGGCAGATAGGCGACCTGCTGCGCCCGCTGCGCCAGGTCGGCCTGGTCCAGCCTCTGCCCGTCCAGGGCGATCGCGCCGCCGCGCGCGGGCAGCAGTCCCGCCACCGCCTTGAGCAGGGTGGATTTGCCGCTGCCGTTGGGGCCCAGCAGCGCGGTGAGCGTGCCATGCGGCAAGGGCCCCAGGCTCAGCCCGGCGATGACCGTGCGCGCGCCATAGGCCACGCCCAGGCCTTCGATGGCCAGTCCTGGCGCGTTCACGGGCTTTGCGGGCGGCGCAGCAGCACCGCCACGAAAAAGGGAATGCCCACCAGCGAGGTCACGATGCCCACCGGCACGATCACCCCCGGCACCAGGCTCTTGGACACCGAGGCGGCCAGCGACAGGATCAGCGCGCCGGTCAGCGCGCTGCCAGGCAGGTAGAAGCGGTGATCCTCGCCGAACAGGCGGCGGGCGATGTGGGGCGCCACCAGCCCGATGAAGCCGATCGTGCCGGCGAATGCCACCGCCAGCGCCGCCAGCAGGCTGATGCGGCACAGGGCGGCCAGGCGCAGCCGGCGCACGTCCACGCCGAAGCTGGCCGCGCGCGTTTCGCCCAGCCGCAGGGCGGTCAGCCGCCAGGCGTGGCGCAGCGCCAGCGGCAGGGCCAGCGCGCAGGCGAGCGCCAGGATGCCCACGCTGGCCCAATCGGCGCGCGCCATGCTGCCCATGGTCCAGAACACCAGATTCTGCAGCGCCTGGGCGCTGGCGGTGAACTGGATCAGCGAGATCAGCGCATTGAAGGTGAAGACCAGCGCGATGCCGAACAGCACGATGGCCGGCGCGCCGATCGCACGGTGCCGCGCCACCTGGTCCAGCAGCAGGCCGGCCAGCGCGGCGAACAGGAAAGCGTAAAGCGGCACCAGCCAGGGCGCGGCCACGCCGGGCACGCCGACGTGCAGCACGATGGCCAGCGAAGCGCCCAGCGCCGCCGCGGAGGAAACGCCAAGCGTGAACGGACTGGCCAGCGGATTGTTCAGGATGGTCTGCATCTCGGCCCCCGCCAGGCCCAGCGCCATGCCGACGATGGCGGCCATGGCGGCCTGCGGCAGGCGGATGTCCCAGACGATGACGCGGGCCGCCGTATCGGCGGCGCCGGGTTGCAGCAGGGTGCGCCAGAGGTCGGCCAGGGTCAGGCCGGCGGGACCCAGCGCGGCGTCGGCGGCCAGGGCCGCGCAGGCCGCCGCCGCCAGGGCGGCCATCAGCCACCGGCGGCGCCGCAGCAGGCGGCCGTAGGCCCGCACCGCGTCGGGAGCGGCCTCGGCCATTACTGCAGCAGTTGCAGGCGGCTCTTGGCCGTGTTGGCGGCCGGCGTGGTGGGATAGTCGCGCACGATGCGCTGCAGCGTGGCCTTGGCGCCGGCGCGGTTGTTCAGCTCGATCTGGCTGCCGGCGATCACCAGCAGGGCGTCGGGGGCGCGGGCGTTGGTCGGCGCGTTCTGCACCAGATTGTTGAGCTGCTCGATCGCGCCCTTGAAATCCTTCATGGCGTAGCGGCTGCTGCCCAGGTAGAACTGCGCCGTCGGCGCCAGCTGGCTGTTCGGGTACAGCGCGATGAAGGCGGCCAGCGATTCGGCGGCGTCCTTGTACTGGCCCTTGCGGAACAGATCGATCGCGCCGTCATAGGCGGCCTGTTCCTGCTGGTCGACCGCGGTCACGCCGGGCGGGTTGCCGGCGTGCTGGGGCTGGCCGCCCTGGGCATTGGGCTGCTGGCGCGAAATCAGTTCCAACTGGTCGCGCAATTGGGCGATTTCCTGTTGCATGGCCTGCAACTGATCGGCCAATTGCAGCCGCGCGCGCTGGTTCTGCTCATTCTGCTGTTGCACCTGCTGGCGCAGATCCAGGATGGCGCGGCGCGCTTCATCGTCGGCAAAGGCATGGGCGGGAGCTGCCATGGCCGCAAGGGCCAGGCTGGCGGTAATGACCAGAGTACGCAGGGGCAGGGCTTGATCGCGCATGAAAATATCCAGGTCTGAAACGAAAACGTCGGGACGGCCGGATGACCGTCCCGACGCGTGGTGGGGCTGCTTGGCGTCGCGAGGACTTAGCGCTGATAAACGATATCGGCGCGGCGGTTCTCGGCGAAATCAGCCTCGCTCGAACCCGTCGCCTTCGGCTTTTCCTTGCCGAAACTAATGGTTTCGATCTGGTTGTCCGACACACCCAGCAGGGTCATCATGCGACGGACAGCGTCGGCACGGCGTTGGCCCAGTGCGAGGTTGTACTCGGCGCCGCCGCGTTCGTCGGTATTGCCTTCGATCTTGATGCGCTGCTGGTTGTTCGAAGCCAGGTAGCGGGCGTGGGTTTCGACCAGGCCGCGATACTGTTCCGACACCGTATAGCTGTCGAAGTCAAAGTACACCGAGCGCTGTTGCGCCAGAATGCTTTGCGGGTTGAAGGGATCCAGGATCTGGCCGGAGGCCGAACCCTGGCCGGAGCCTCCAGCTTGACCTGCCTTGTCGTCGAGAGGGACGGAACTGCAGGCTGCCAGCGTGGCGGCCAGCGCAGCTATGGTTAGGCTTTTGGCAATGCGCGACTTCATGATAGTTCCTTTGCAAAGAGAGTCACACGTGTTAACGGGTAAAAGGGCCCCACGTTGGTTCACGTATTTCCCCGTTCAGGACGGACAAGGTCTGCCGCACGCGCCCATCGCTCGAGACACCGGCAAGCACGCTACGACCATTCTGGATTGCGGCGTAGAGCACTTGCATGCCGTTGGGCGCGAAACTGGGAGACTGATCGTCACGACCGTCAGTCAGCAGCGTTTCGGATCCTGAGGACAGGTTGAGCGAAGCGATACGAAACGCGCCGTCGCGTCTTGCAACGTACAGCAGCGTCGATCCATCGGGGGAAATTCGGGGTGAAATGTTGTAACCACCATTAAACGTCAGGCGGCGGGCATCTCCACCATCCAGGCCGGTCTGGTAGATTTGCGGCCCACCACTGCGGTCACTGGTAAAGATAATGGAACGGCCGTCGGGCGTAAAGTTCGGCTCGGTGTCGATGCCCGGAGAGCGCGTAATACGGCGCATATTCGAGCCGCCGCCGGCGCTAACGATGTAAATTTGCGACAAACCATCGCGGGTCAGCGCCACCGCCAGCTGGCTGCCATCGGGCGACCACGCGGGCGCGCTGTTGTTGCCCTTGAAGTTGGCCACCGGAATGCGCGCGCTGGTTGCCAGCGTGTGCACGTAGACCACCGGCTTGCCCGACTCGAAACTCACGTAGGCCAGCCGCGAGCCATCGGGCGACCAGCTGGGCGAAATGATGGGCTCGCGCGAGCGCAGGGCGACCTGCGGATTCTGGCCGTCGGCGTCGGCGACCTGCAGCTCGTAGGTGCTGCCGCGCTTGAGCACGTAGGCGATGCGGGTCGAGAACACGCCGCGCACGCCGGTGATCTTCTCGTAGATGCGGTCGGCGATCTGGTGCGCCACGCGGCGCAGCTCCTGCTCCGTCCCCGAGAACGCCACGCCGTCGAGCTGGCCTTTCTTGACCGTGTCGGCCAGGCGGTAGCGCACGTCGTAGCGGCCGTCGGGGCCGCGGGTGATGCTGCCGTAGGCCAGGAAGTCGGCGCCCTTGGCGCGCCAGTCGTCGTGGGCGACCTGCGAGTCCACATTCAGGCCGGAGCCGGCCGCGTTGATCAGGCGGAACTGGCCGGTGCGGGTCAGGTCGGCGCGGATCACTTCGGCAAGCGCGCGTCCGTGCGTGTCGTCGACCGCGAAGTCGGCGATCGCCACCGGGTACTGCGTGGCGCCGGTGCCGGAAATGTCCACGCGCAACTGCGCCTGGGCGGGTTGCCAGGCCAGCATCGCTGCCAGCAGCAGAATGAGCGCGGCGCCGTAGGTGCGCAGGAACCCCGTCAGGTCTGCGCGGCGGAAGGCGGGTGTCATAGCGGGCAATCTCCTGTCAATCGTACATGCGGTACACAACATCGATAATGGGCTCGTAGCGGCCGGTCGATGGTTTGGGGAAAGGGTTGCAGCGGCGGATGCCGGTTTCGACCGCCCGGTCGAAACCCGGGTTGCCCGAAGAACTGGTCAGCGTGACACCATTGACCTTCCCATCAGAACCCAACTGTACCCGGTATTGTGCCGTGGGATTGGCCGAGCCGGCGCGCGGCGGCGGCGGATAGGCCACGCCTGGCTGCACGCAGGCGCGCACCTTGGCGCCATAGCCGCTGTCGCGTCCGCCGCCGGCCTGGTTGCGGTCGGCCGTGCCGCCCGGGATGCCGGCCGCGCCCAGGGCGTCGTTGCGGAAGGCATCGCGCAGGGCCTTGTCGGCGGCGGCCTTCTTGGCGGCCTCTTCCTTGGCTTTCTTCTCGGCGGCCGCCTTCTCGGCAGCGGCTTTCTCGGCGGCCGCCTTCTTGGCCGCCTCTTCCTTGGCTTTTTTCTCGGCCTCGGCTTTCTTCTCGGCCTCGGCCTTCTTGGCGGCCTCTTCCTTGGCCTTCTTCTCGGCGGCCTGCTTCTCGGCGGCGGCCTTCTCCGCCGCGGCTTTCTCGGCCGCGCGGCGCTCCTGTTCGAGGCGTTGCTTTTCCTTCAGCTCGGCCTGGCGGCGCTCTTCTTCCAGGCGCGCCTTTTCCTTGGCGGCCTCGGCGGCCTGGCGGGCCTTTTCTTCCTGCTCGCGCTTCTTGCGCGCTTCTTCCAGCGCGATCTCCGGGTCCGGCTGTTCCTTGGGCTGGACTTCCGGCTGCGGCGGAGGGGGGGGCGGAGGGGGCGGCGGCGGTTCGGGCTCCGGCTCGGGCTCCGGCTCGGGCTCGGGCTCGGGCTCGGGCTGCGGTTGCGGTTCAGGTTCCGGCTGCGGTTCCGGCTTGGGCTGCGGCTTGACTTCGTCGGGCGGCGGGTTGACTGGCGAGTCGCCGTCGGCCCACAGTTCGACCTGCACCGGCCCGGGGTTTTCCGAACGCCAGTTCACACCGAAGATCAGCACCAGCAACAGCAGCAGGTGCACCAGTACCGCCAGGCCCAGGGCCTTGCGGTTGTCCTGGGTGGCGGGCGAGGGAGGCGCCGAACGGTCGCTTCGAATAAGGGGTGGGGTCATGTGTCTTGCTGTGCCGGCTTGTCCGCAAGCGGCGCGTTAGCGTTTCCGGGCAGGTTGCTGCGTCTCGGCGCCGGCGCCCTGGTCGACCAGCAGGCCCAGGCGCGTGATGCCGCTGGAACGCAATTCGTCCATGACTTTCACCACCGACTCGTACGGCACCTTGCCGTCGGCGGCGATCACCACCGGCGTTTCGGCGGTAATGCGCGAACGGACCTGGTTGACCAGCTCGGTGCGCGCGATGTCCTGGGGCGTGGCGCCCGGCTCGCGCATGCGCAAGGCAATCTTGCCGTCTTCCGAAATCTGCACTTCCAGCGGCTTGGCCGGCACATCGGCGGCCTGCCCCACCGAGGGCAGCTCGATCAGCCCCGGCGTGATCAGGGGCGCGGTGACCATGAAGATCACCAGCAGCACCAGCATGACGTCGATATAGGGCACGACGTTGATGTCGGCCTTCATGCGGCGGCCGGCCCGGCCGTTGGAGCGTACCGAAGGCATTAGCGCACCTGCCGCTGCAGAATGTTCAGGAACTCGTCGACGAAGCTGTCGAACCGGATCGACAGGCGGTCGATGTCGTTGGTGAAGCGGTTATAGGCCACCACGGCGGGGATGGCCGCGAACAGGCCGATGGCCGTGGCGATCAGGGCCTCGGCGATGCCGGGCGCCACCGCGGCCAGCGTGGCCTGCTGCATGTTCGACAGGCCGATGAAGGCGTGCATGATGCCCCACACCGTGCCCAGCAGGCCGATGTACGGGCTGACCGAGCCCGCCGAGGCGAGGAAGTTCAGGTGCGATTCGAGAGAGTCCATTTCGCGCTGGTAGGCCGCGCGCATGGCCCGGCGCGGGCCATCGAGCACCGCGTTGACGTCGCCGGCGGCGCTGGTGCGGCGCGCCTTGAGGAATTCGGTCATGCCGGCGTCGAAAATGCGCGCCAGGGCGCCCTGTTCGTCGCGGCGGGTGGCCACCGCCTGTTGCAGCATGGCCAGGTCGCCGCCCGACCAGAAGTCGTCCTCGAAGCGGCGGGTCTGCTGGTGCGCCCGCTTGATTGCCAGGCGCTTGGCGAAAATATAGGTCCAGGACATGATCGAGATGCCCAGCAGCAGCAGCATGATCAACTGAACCGGCACGCTGGCGTGGGAGATCAGCGAAAGCAACGACATGTCGTTGGTGACTTGCATGTTTATTCCTGAATCTGGATGAATTTCAGTTTTGCGCGAATATCGTCCGGCAGTTCGGCCGGACGCATACGGATCGAATCGACGCAGCAGATTTGGATGTTGCCCTGGGCAAGCAGTTCCCCATTGCGCTCGGCGCGCTGCGCGAAGTGTATCGAAGCCCGGCCGATTCGTGTAATCCGGCTGCGTATGGTAATCAGGTCGTCCAGCCGGGCGGGCTTGCGGTAGGACATGTCCAGCGAGTGGACACCGAACAGGCGGTGCTCGCGCTCGGCGAGGTCCGACTGGTTCACGCCCAGGCCACGCAGCCATTCGGTGCGGGCCCGTTCCAGGAACTTCAGGTAGTTGGCGTAGAAGACGACTCCGCCGGCGTCCGTGTCTTCATAGTAGACACGGATATCCAGCACGGATTCGGAGAACTTCGGGTCGGTCACGATCGATAGGAGCCCTGTGGCTGCCGGGGCGGGCTGGCGCCCGCCCTGGGGACTATAGCAAGTCGAGTTTGGCCAGCGTCTGCGCCAGGGCCTGGTCCACCGGGACCTTGGCCGCCTCGGCTTCGCGGCGGGCCTGCAATTCCACCACACCCTCGTTCAGGCCGCGTTCTCCAACTGTTACGCGCAGGGGCACGCCGATCAGCTCCCATTCGGCGAACATGACGCCCGGACGGCTGTCGCGGTCGTCGAGCATGACGTCCACGCCGCGCGCGCGCAGCGCCTCGTACAGCGCCAGCGCGGTGTCACGAACAGTTTCACTTTTGCCCCAGCCCACCGGGCAGATCACCACCTCGTAGGGGGCGATGGCGCGCGGCCAGATGATGCCGCGGGCGTCGTGGTTCTGCTCGATGGCCGCGCCCACGATGCGGGTGACGCCGATCCCGTAGCAGCCCATCTGCAGCACGGCCGGCTTGCCGTTGTCGTCCAGGAAAGTGGCCTTGAGCGCTTCCGAGTACTTGGTGCCCAGGAAGAACACGTGGCCGACCTCGATGCCGCGCTGGATGGACAGGGCGCCCTTGCCGTCGGGCGAGGGGTCGCCCTCGACCACGTTGCGCAGGTCCGCGACCAGCTCGGGTTCGGGCAGGTCGCGGCCCCAGTTGGCGCCCTGGTAGTGGTAGTCCTCGCGGTTGGCGCCACAGACGAAGTCGGCCATGTTGGCGACTGTGCGGTCGGCCACCACGTGCACCGGCCTGGCCGTCTTGATCGGGCCCAGGTAACCGGGCTTGCAGCCGAAATGGTCGAGGATTTCCGTCTCGGTGGCGAAGCGGAAGCCGGCCAGCCCGGGCAGCTTGCCCGCCTTGATTTCGTTGAGTTCGTGATCGCCGCGCAGCAGCAACAGCCAGACCTGCGCCGGCCCCTCGGGCTGGTCGACGGCCAGCACGATGGATTTGATGGTGCGCGCCAGCGGCAGGTCCAGCAGCTTGGCCACGTCCTCGCACTTGGCCGCGCCGGGCGTGGGCACCGCCTCCAGGTCTTGGCCGGGAGCGGCGCGGGTGGCCAGCAGGGCGGGCGCTTCGGCCAGCTCGATATTGGCGGCGTAGTCCGACTCGGGGTTGTACACGATCAGGTCCTCGCCGGTGTCGGCGATGACCTGGAACTCATGGCTGCGCGATCCGCCGATCGAGCCGGTGTCGGCCGCCACGGCGCGGAACTCCAGGCCCAGGCGCTGGAAAATGCGCTGGTAGGCGGCGTACATGATGTCGTAGCTGCGCTGGGCGCCGGCCTCGTCGCGGTCGAACGAGTAGGCGTCCTTCATGGTGAACTCGCGCCCGCGCATCAACCCGAAGCGGGGGCGGCGTTCGTCGCGGAACTTGGTCTGGATATGGTAGAAGTTCAGCGGCAGCTGGCGGTAGCTCTGGATCTCGTTGCGCGCGATGTCCGTGATCACTTCTTCCGAGGTCGGCTGCAGGACGAAATCGCGCTGGTGGCGGTCCTTGATGCGCAGCAGCTCCGCGCCGTACTGTTCCCAGCGGCCGGACTCCATCCAGAGTTCGGCCGGCTGCACCACCGGCATCAGCAGCTCGATGGCGCCGGCTGCGTTCATTTCCTCGCGGACAATGCCCTCGATCTTACGGATGACCTTCAGCCCCAGCGGCATGTAGGTGTAGATTCCGCCCGCCAGCTTGCGAATCATGCCGGCCCGCGTCATCAACTGGTGGCTGGCGATCTCGGCCTCGGCAGGGGCTTCTTTCAAAGTGTTCAGGTGGTACTTGGAGGCGCGCATAGTTAAAGGTGGCAGCAGATACGTATAATCGACCGTAATTGTATTGAATTCGGTGGGGGTGGCCCATGCTTGATCGCGAAGGCTACCGTCCCAATGTCGGCATCATTCTCGTAAACGGTAAAAACGAGGTCTTCTGGGGCAAGCGAATCCGGGAACATGCCTGGCAGTTCCCGCAGGGTGGCATCAAGTACGGCGAAAGCCCGGTGCAGGCCATGTATCGCGAACTCCATGAAGAGGTGGGCTTGAAGCCCGAGCATGTCCGCATTTTGGGGCGTACACGTGATTGGTTGCGTTATAACGTGCCGGATCACTTCGTCCGGCGAGAGTGGCGTGGCCACTATAAAGGACAAAAGCAGATCTGGTTCCTGTTGCGCCTGGTAGGGCGCGACAGCGACGTATGCCTGCGCGCCACGCAGCACCCGGAATTCGACGCCTGGCGCTGGAGCCAGTATTGGGTGCCCCTGGACGCGGTCATCGAGTTCAAGCGCGACGTCTATACGCAGGCCCTGAACGAGCTGGCTGTCATTCTATTCCGCCGGCACCACGAAACGCGCTATCTGCGCCAGCGGGTGCATGGGCCGCGTTCGACCGACAGCCCGTCCTCCGAGACGGATGGCCATGCGCATATTGCTGGTTGAAGACGAGCGCGACATGGCGGCCTGGCTGATGCGGGCGCTGGCGCAGAGCGGGTTCACGCCCGACCACGCGCCGGACGCCCGTACGGCCGAAGGCCTGATGGTGGGCAACGAATATGATGCGGTGGTCATGGACCTGCGCCTGCCCGACAAGCACGGGCTGGTGCTGCTGCGCGAAATGCGCAACCGGGACGACCGTACGCCGGTGCTGCTGCTGACCGCCCAGGGCGCGCTGCAGGACCGGGTGCGCGGGCTCAATCTCGGCGCCGACGATTTCCTGACCAAGCCGTTCGCGCTCGAAGAGCTGGAGGCCCGCCTGACCGCCCTGGTGCGGCGCAGCCGCGGCCGGCAGCCCCCCCGCCTGCAATGCGGCTCGCTGTCGTACGACGGCGAAAGCCGCGCCTTCACCCTGGACGGTGCGCTGCTGTTCCTGACGCCGCGCGAGCATGCCGCCCTGGCGGCGCTGCTGACCCGCAGCGGCTATCCGGTCGACAAGTCGCAGCTTTTCGGCAAAGTGTTCACGCACGAAAGCGAGGCCAATCCCGACGCCATCGAAGTGGTGCTGCACCGCCTGCGCAAGAAACTGACGGGCAGCGACGTGCGCATCGTCACGGTGCGCGGCCTGGGATACATGCTGGAAAGCACCGTCAGTGAATCCTCCGAAAGCTGAGCGTTCGCGCGCATCGTCGCGCACGCCGCTGGTGGGCCCGGGCGCTGCTCATCTCGCTGTTGCTGCCGGGCGTGGTGGTATTGCTGGTCATCGACAGCTGGAACGACTACCGCACCCTGGCGGCCATCACCAACGAAGCCTATGACTCGGCGCTGCTGGAGCCGGCGCGCGTGCTGGAGAGCAGCCTGGAGTTCGCGGCCGACGGCACGCTGCAGGTGGCGACGCCGCTGTACGCCCAGGTCATGCTCGAGTCCAAGGGCGGGACAGCGAAACGACGCATCTACGCCATTTGCAGCGCCCTTAGCGTAAATTTGGCGGACTCCGAATACGGGCCGCCAGGACCTGCGGAGGTCATATGTGCGGCCGCATCGCCCAGAAGTCAGCGCCTGAAGACTACGTCGAGATCCTCTGGCCGAATGCGCGGCTGATCTTCGATGACGTGGCAGGGCCGCGGTACAACATCCCGCCCGGCACCAGGCCGCTGACGATGCACCGGCTGGTAGACCAGGCCGAGGCGCTGGCCAGACTGCCCTGGGGATACAAGCCGCACGGCTCCCGGTTCTTCATGGTCAACGCCAAGCTGGAGACGATCGAGCGCCACGGCTGGCCCTGGAAGCTGATGATCGGGGTCGGCCGCATCCTGGTACCGGCCGACGGCTGGTACGAATGGAGGGCGCTCGATAGCGGCCCGAAGCCAGCCAAGCAGTCCTACTACATCCATGGCGACGCCCCGCTACTCTTCGCAGGTCTGAGCGCGTGGCGCCGCGGTGCCGAGCTGGACGAGGCCCACGGCTTTGCCATCGTCACGAACGACGCCCTGGGCGGCATGGTCGACGTGCACGACCGGCGCCCGGTGGCGCTGCCGCCTGAGCTGGCCAGAGAATGGGTGGACCCGGCAACGCCAGTGGCCAGGGCAAAGGAGATCCTACGCGCCGGCCTGCCCGAAACGGCCTTTTCGTGGTACCCAGTCCGGCAGGAAGTCGGATCCAGTAAATACCAGCTGCCCGATGCTGTCGACCCGCTATGACGGCGGCTACCGTGCCGCCTGTTGCTCATACAGCGCCTGAGCAGCCGCGAGCGTAGCGCGAGATCCGACCAGGGTGCCGACATCTCCCCGGCTCTGCCAGAGTTCATGTCGGTATCCGCCATCGACCCAGACCCGACAGATCGTCCAGCCCGGCGGGCCGGACCAGTAGTAATCGTCCCTCTGCTGCCAAGCCGCCGCATCCACCATGATCCGCCCCCTTCTCGGCCAGAAACGGGGCCAAGTTGAACGGATTCTATGCTCGCATACACTGTATGTCCATACAGTTTTTTTGGGCCACAATTGGCCTTCGAGCATGACCGAGTTTCAATTTGAGCTGGTCGCGCGCCTACTCGGCACGCCCGGGCCTGCACGCGCGGCGGCGCGCCGGCGGCTACTACCAGGGCATCATCATTGAGCAGCTGGTGAAAGCCAGCCGCTTTCAGGCTGGCGACCGCGTGCTGTTCGGCGAGGATCAGGTGCAGGCGCCGGCGACCGAAGCCGATCGCGCGCGCCGGCCGATACGAACGCCCCGCCGCTACCGGGGGTGGTGATGCCTTTCCGCGCCCCCCTCACCCACGACGAGCTGCGCGCCATCCGCGAGCGCCAGCCCTGGAACCCCGACGTGCTGACCCTCCTATGGGAGGTCAAGCGCCTGCGCTCGATGATGCTGCGCGCCTATCAGCTCTCGGGCGAATTCCACCGGCCTGTCGGCGTCCTCGCCAACTGCTACGACGAATACATGGCTCAGCTGGTGGTCGAGCCCTGTGTGCTCGAGCGCGACGCAGACGTGGCCGAGATGCTGAACGCGCCGGCCCAGCCTCGCAAGGGCTAAGGGCGCACGTTGCCGCGCACCGCCTCGTAGGCGCGTTCGCAGGTCAATCCGGCGATGCGGGCACGGTCCGCAACTCCTGCAAGCGCTTCAGCTCGGCCGCTAACCCTGCTGAGCATGTAGGCAAGCAGATCGACGGCGCTGGCCCCTGTCGGGCTTCCATCGGCAGCATCGGGATCTCGGGCGACTGCGGCGCGAGCCAGCGCGTTTGCGTGGGTGCGCAGCCGGTCACGCTCAGCACGAGCGCCAACAGCATTAGCGGCCGCAGCGGCGGCCAATTCTTGAGCGTCATCACGAGCTTTCTCCACAGCGGCAGTGCGCCGCCTGCCCTCCTCTCGAACCGCTTCGAGTGCGGCAACGGTGGCCTGCGCTTGGCGGTCGCGCTCCAGCGCGAAAGCCGCCGCCTGGCGGGCGATTGCGGCATCCTTGCGCCAGCCCTGCGCAGTCCAAGCTGCACCAGCAGCCAACGCAGCGCTGAGCAACGCCACGACCGCAGAGCGCCGCCAAGCGCCCACTACAGCCCTGAGAGACATAGCGCTCGCTCCTCCAACCGGCGGTTGCGCAGGCCCTGAACGAAGCGCTTGCGCCCCCGTTGATCGGTGACATAGGACCAAACCGGCGCGCCGTCGGGCGCGTTGGCCAGGGCATTGCATCCCTCGGCCAGCCTGCCAGCATTGATCAGGCCCACGGCACGGCTGGCGCAGGTGGACGGTACTCCGAAGTTATGCGCGTGGCTGCTGAGTGCGTCGAAGATCGGCTGGCTGATGGCGACGTTGATGCACCGAGCCAGCTGAAGCTGGCCCTTGCTCACCACCATGCGCTCGACCTCCGCGCAGCGCTCGGGCGACCAATAGTCGCCCACGACGACAGGGTACGGGCTGGTGTGCTTGGTGACCCCCTTGCACATCGTCGGCAGACCGCGCGCGAGTCTGTCGGCATACACGACTTGCTGCCCCTGCCCCTCCCAACGGCCCAAAAAATCCATCAATCTGACCGACGCCAGAACCAGCACCCCAGATGCAACAAGGGCGGCAACGCCGCCCTTTATTCTTCTTCCAGGTCGCATGATTCTTCATCCTCGTGCTGCTTCCTGGTGGCTGCAACCGTCCGTGCTATTCGCAGATGTTGCCACTTAAACCACAAGTTAACTAACAGGCCCACAACAGCAACTGCCGCACCCACGAGGGCGGCAAATTCATTGGCGGATAGTCCGAAAATCACGGCCCACCCGCTACCGACATACGTGACGTTCGCCGCCACTTTATCCACGATTGGCTGTGGCTCCATGGCTTCACTCCAAAACCGTCGCGCCATCATTGACAATCATCCGATGCGGCAGCGCATAACCATGCTTGTCCAGTGCGGCCCCTGCTCGCACCTTTATCAATCCGTTGCGCCCGAAGGCCAACGGGTGTCCTATCCGTACCGTTCCCGACTCGACAGTCGTTGTACCGATATAAGTATTTGCCCCGCTCACCGTCAAAATCACATCTGAATCCAAAGCGTAAGTCAGAAACACATACTCTTGAATGCCAACCAGTGAGATTGCAGCACACCCGTACCCGATCTCGCTCTCAGCCGTAGCAATCTCCTGGCTACGCGCTTCAATGATGTCAAAGTCCAGCCCCAGCTGTGAACCCTCAACATAGCGCGCATACATTACACCGGCCTTGATACCATCACGGTCGTCGTAGAAGCGCACCTTGACCGCCTTCGTATACTGGCCCGCCACGATCTGCAGCTGTACCTCCTTCTGATCGTCGATTTTCCGAAAGTGAAAAACTTGCGCCCGGCGCCCGCTCCCTACCGAGGTGCCTCCCATCCAGGCATCGGACACACCCGTAAGTTCGGCTACCGAAGAAAACCGCGCCACCAGCTTCCCATCTGGCAAAGCAGGCAAGTAGCCCTTGACACGACGAGCCGGCCCTCCGGCCAAAGGGCCAGACAGGCTCTCATCCCCCCTGCCACCGCTGATCCGTGCCTGCGTGCCAAGCGAAAGCGGAGCTCGTGTGTCGAACGGCTTACCGTCAAGTAGCAACCGACTGGCATGCCCTCCACTCTGTAGAGTCGAATCGGCCCACAGACATACACCAACCCCTATCATCAGACCTCCCCCGTGATATCCGTTGCCGTGGTGCCGGTCGAGAACACTCGCACGACACGCAAAGGATGTCGCCCAGCAGCCAGCGCGGCATAGGTGTGTTCCGTACCGTCGGCGAAGCGCACTCGCATGGATCCCGCCGCTCCAAGGTACAAGGCTCGCGTCACTTCACGAAGGTCTTGCGTATCGCTCGGAGTGACGGCGAAGGCGCTATTGACAGGCCCACCTAAGCTCGGCTGATACAGGATAAAGCGATCTTTCATCATGCTTCACTCTCAACACAAAAAAAGCCCCCTATGGGCCCGTTCATTCATTGGATTTCGGGTACCTATGCTTCACTGCCTTGCACTGATCGATCCAGCGAGCCACCTCATCGGGCAACGGCACGCCTGCCACCTGCAGCGCAGCCGCCAGCTTCATGGCAGCATCCAGCTGGTCACCAATAGGTGGGTATGCACGCGCACGGCGCTCAACGTGAGACGCCTTATAGCTGATCTTCTGCATGCTCAATCGTCCCTACCCAGTCCTTGTATGGCCAGCGCTTTACTGTGATCTGGTGTGTCCCCTCCTCCCCAAACTCCAGCTCCACGCGGCTGTCCGTCACCTCGTAGTAGCCGTCCTGGCCGATCATCAGATCCGCCGGCGCCTCGGGCGTGGCCGGCACGCCTGATAGCACCAGGCCACGCCGAGTGATAGGGCTCGCTGGACGCGGCACTACCTTTCCATCGACCACCATGTAGTGATCGGGGCTGTACAGATCGTCTACTTCCAGGACCTGCAGCCCCATCGAACGCGCATCAGCCTGCGTACGGTGGGCCTGACCTTTTGTGGCCTGGTGAATGCGTCCGATCTGGTCGTACATAACAAAATTCCCCATGCGGGGCTTAACAAATCCACTCATCTCATCACCGCTGGATCGCCAGTACTGCTACGCGGCCGCTTATGTAGTACGTACCATCGACAGGATGTCTGGCTTTGATCGAACAAGAGATCGTTTTCCCCTCCGGCAAGGTATCGCTGATCCAGGTAATCATGGCAACCCCATCGGGAGGATTCGACAAAGCATTCGGGATGATCTCTCCGTCGATGGAAACAATGGTGTTACGCCCAAATGGAAACCGTCCTCCCGATTGCGCGTACTGCATAAAGACTACTACCGAACCGCCATAAGGCAGGTACAAGCTACCGATCGCGACAGTCGCCAACTCCGATCCCCCTCGCCACAAAGACTTGGAGATGATGCTGTGAGAGCCTGTCACAACAGCACCAGATGCGAGGCGCAGCGTATCGACCTGCGCAACACCTATATGGGCAGTCTTGACGTAGGCCGTGGTGAAGCTGGCCAGCTTCGCTATCAGAGAATTGGCGTTGATCCGATCGGCGCTCATGACACCAGCCACGATCTTGCCCACGTCCAGGCTCTCGACCTGCGCGCTCTTAATCCACGCCTTCCCGATGAACGCTTGGTTCAAGAAGGTCTGCCCGTTCTGGATCACGAAGGGGCTCGATACCTTCCCGTTGGCTAGGTTCAGAAAGGCGAAGCGATCAGCCAGGAAGTACACCGACGTTTGAACCTGCCCACCTTCGCCGGCATAAGCACCGAGCGCCATGCCAGCCGCGTATACCTTGCCGTCTTGGGCGACCTGCGCCTGGACAGACCAGGTGGCCCGCAGACGTCCATCTAGGTGTGAAGATTCAATAGGTTGTATGCATGGTTCATCCGAACCGGATTTGAGAAACTGGAAATCGCCACCCCCCCAGTTCACTCAAGGAGCCCGGCCGGATGAACACCCATAAGCATGCCCGATTGACCTTCCTACGTCGACTCGAAATGGTCCAGCAATTGATCGCCCATCAAGTTTGTGTGCCTGAAGCGGCCCGCGCCCATGGGGTCACCGCGCCGACTGTGCGCAAATGGCTGGGCCGCTTCCTGGCTCAGGGCCAGGCGGGCTTGGCCGATGCGTCCTCGCGCCCGACGGTCTCGCCCCGAGCGATTGCGCCGGCCAAGGCGCTGGCTATCGTGGAGCTGCGCCGCAAGCGGCTGACCCAAGCGCGCATCGCCCAGGCGCTGGGCGTGTCAGCCAGCACCGTCAGCCGCGTCCTGGCCCGCGCCGGTCTGTCGCACCTGGCCGACCTGGAGCCGGCCGAGCCGGTGGTGCGCTACGAGCATCAGGCCCCCGGCGATCTGCTGCACATCGACATCAAGAAGCTGGGACGTATCCAGCGCCCTGGCCACCGGGTCACGGGCAACCGACGCGATACCGTTGAGGGGGCCGGCTGGGACTTCGTCTTCGTGGCCATCGATGACCACGCCCGCGTGGCCTTCACCGACATCCACCCCGACGAGCGCTTCCCCAGCGCCGTCCAGTTCCTCAAGGACGCAGTGGCCTACTACCAGCGCCTGGGCGTGACCATCCAGCGCTTGCTCACCGACAATGGCTCGGCCTTTCGCAGCCGCGCCTTCGCCGCGCTGTGCCATGAGCTGGGCATCAAGCACCGCTTTACCCGACCTTACCGCCCACAGACCAATGGCAAGGCCGAACGCTTCATCCAGTCGGCCTTGCGTGAGTGGGCTTACGCTCACACCTACCAGAACTCCCAACACCGAGCCGATGCCATGAAATCCTGGCTACACCACTACAACTGGCATCGACCCCACCAAGGCATCGGGCGCGCTGTACCCATCTCCAGACTCAACCTGGACGAATACAACCTATTGACAGTTCACAGCTAGCGCCTGGGCGGTCTGGAACATGACGCTGCGCGCCTGCTCGGCGCGCATGGCCATCTTGGCCAGTTGCCGGCGCATCAGCGGCATGTCGATCAGGCGCTTGCCGAAGGCGCACCGCTGCTGGGCGAAGAACACCGCCTCGGTCAGCGCGCGGCGCATCAGGCCGGCGGCGCGCATGCCGTTGGACAGGCGCGAGTTGTTGATCATGTCGGCCATGTGCTTGAATCCCTGGCCGCGCTGGCCGACCAGCCATGCCAGCGCGCCTTCCAGGCGGATTTCGCCGCTGGCCATCGAGCGCGTGCCCAGCTTGTCCTTCAGGCGCAGGATGCGGTAGTGGTTGGGGCTGCCGTCGGGCAGGCGGCGCGGCAGCAGGAACAGCGACACGCCGCGCAGGCCTGCGTCCGGCTCGCTGCGCGCCAGCACCATGGCAAAGCCGGCATCCGGGTTGGAGCAGAACCACTTGTCGCCATGCAGCGCCCAGCGCCCGTCGGCCTGCGCCTGGGCGGTCACCGTGGTGGCGCTGACGTCCGAGCCGGCGCCTTGTTCGGTCATGAACATGGCGCCTTGCTGCAGCTGGTCGAAATCCTGCGTGATGACTTGCGGCAAGACCTGTTCCACCAGCGCGGGGTCGCCGAACTTGCGCAGCGTGCGCGCCAGCGAGTCCGTCATGCTGACCGGGCAGCACAGGCCGAATTCGGCCTGCACGAACAGATGGCTGAGCGCGTACTTGGCCGCGGCGGGCATGGGGTCCGGCCAGCCGAGCACGCCGCCGCGATGCGACAGGGCCGCCAGGCCGAACTCGCTGTAGGCCAGGCGCTCCAGCTCCACATAGGCGGGATGCTTGTCGATGCGCGATTCGTCCGTGCCGGTGCGGTGCCGCACCGACAGCGTGGGCGGGTGGCGGTCGGCCGTCATGGCCAGTTCGTCCATGCGGCCGCCGGCCAGCGCGCCCAGGCGATCCAGGTGCGGCAACAGGTGGTCGCAGAGATCGGCGGGCAGGTAGCAGCGCGCCAGGCCGGCCGCATACGGATCGGCGCGGAACAGGTTCAGGCCGCGCGCGTCGGGCACCGGGCTGGCCGCCGTGGCGGACGTGTCGGTGGAGGAAAGCGTATCCATGGTGTCTCCCTTGCCGGATTCTTTGCCGCCATGGTCGCCCGTTCGATATATCTATACAAATATCGTTTTGGTGTAGAACAATACAATTAAAGTATGAATAGGAGGAGGCATGGACCTGGAGCCCCGTTTGCTGCGCTATTTCATCGCCGTGGCGCAGGAGCGCAATTTCAGCCGCGCCGCCCAGCGCCTGCATATCTCGCAGCCGCCGCTGAGCTACGCCATCCGCCAGCTGGAAATCCAGCTGGGCGCGCGCCTGTTCGAGCGTTCCAGCCGCCATGTGGCGCTGACCGACGCCGGCCGCGTGCTCTATGGCGAAGCGCTGTCGCTGCTGCGCCAGGGCGAGGAGGTGGGGCGGCTGGTGCGGCGCGCCGAGGCCGGGCTGCAAGGCCGCCTGCGCATCGGCTTCGTGGGGTCCATGCTGTACCGGGGCCTGCCCGACCTGCTGGCGGCCTTGCGCGCCGAACTGCCCGATGTGGAGCAGGTGCTGGCCGAGCGCAATTCGCACGACCAGCTCGAGGCGCTACGGTGCGGCGAGCTCGACCTGGGTTTCATCCATGCCAATCCGCCGCCCGAGGGTGTGAGCGCGCGCGACCTGGTGGCCGAGCCGTTCGTCGTCTGCCTGCCCGACACGCACCGCCTGGCAGGCCAGCGTTCGCTGCGCCTGGCCGACCTGGCCGGGGAGGATTTCGTGTTCTTCGCGCAGGCCGCCTCGCCCAGCTATTACGAGACGGTGTTGTCGCTGTGCGTGGCGGCCGGCTTTCACCCGGCGGTGCGCCACGAGGTGCGGCATTGGCTCAGCGTCGCGGCGCTGGTGGCCAGCGGGTTGGGGGTGTCCATCGTGCCGGCGTGCCTGGCGCGGGCCGGGCTGGCCGGCACCTGCTATGTGGCGTTCGAGCACCAGGCGCGCTCGGTGTGCCAGATCGCCTGGCCCAGCCTGGCGCCCACGTCCCTGCAGGCAACGGCCTTGCAGGCGGCCTTGCGCCATTTCGCGCCGCCGCCCGTGCGCGCCTAGTTCAGCGGAACACGACGGTCTTGCTGCGGTTGAGCAGGATGCGGTGCTCGACGTGGCTGCGTACCGCGCGCGACAGCACCAGCGATTCGATGTCGCTGCCCACCTGGGTCAGGTCGGCGGCCGTCATGGTGTGGTCCACGCGCTCGATGTCCTGCTCGATGATGGGGCCTTCGTCCAGGTCGGAGGTCACGTAGTGCGCGGTGGCGCCGATGATCTTGACGCCGCGCGCGTGCGCCTGGTGATAGGGGCGCGCGCCCTTGAAGCTGGGCAGGAAGCTGTGGTGGATGTTGATGGCGCGCCCGGCCAGCGCCTGGCACATGTCGGCCGACAGGATCTGCATGTAGCGCGCCAGCACCACCAGGTCGATCTGCTCGCGTTCCACCAGCTCCAGCACCTGGCGCTCCTGCGCGGCCTTGGTGTCGGGCGTGACGGGCATATGGTGGAACGGGATGCCGTATGACGCCGCCAGGCTGGCATAGTCGTTGTGGTTGGACACGATGGCGGCCACTTCGGCGCGCAGCTGGCCGCTGCTGACGCGAAACAGCAGGTCGTTCAGGCAGTGGCCCTGCTTGCTCACCATGATGAGCAGGCGCGCCTTGCGATGCGCGTCGTGGATCTGCCATTGCATGTCGTAGCCGTTGGCCAGCGCCGCGAACTGCTCGCGCAGCGCGCTTTCGGCCGCTGCGCGCGGCAGGTCGAAGTGCACGCGCAGGAAGAAGCGCCCCGTCTCTTCGTCGCCGAACTGCTGCGAATCCCGGATGTTGCACCCCAGTTCGAACAGCAGGCCGCTGACGCGGAACACGATGCCGGTGCGGTCGGGGCAGGACAGGGTCAGGATGTAGTCGTTGTGCTGCATGGTCGGAGAATATGGGGCAGGGGTTGGTACGGGCCGGCCGGCGCGCTCAGGCGGCCAGGCGGGCCAGGGTTTCTTCGGCGATGGCCAGGCTGGCCGTCAGCCCGGGCGATTCGATGCCGTACAGGTTGACCAGGCCGGCCACGCCATGGCTGGCGGGGCCGGCGATGGCGAAGTCGGCGGCCGGTTCGTGCGGGCCGGAGATCTTCGGGCGGATGCCAGTGTAGCCGGGCGCCAGCGCGCCGTCGGGCAGGGCCGGCCAGTAGCTGCGCACGGCGGCGTAGAAGACGTCGGCGCGGCGCGGGTCCAACGTGTAGTCTTCGGTGGCTATCCACTCGGTATCGGGACCGAATTTGGCCTGTCCGCCCAGGTCCAGCGTCAGGTGCACCCCCAGCCCGGCATGCTGGGGGACGGGGTAGATGAGGCGCGAGAACGGCGCCCGGCCGGCCAGCGTGAAATAGCTGCCCTTGCACAGGTATTCGGGCGGAATGCTGTCCCGCGGTATGCCCTCGATGCGGCGCGCCAGGCCGGGGGCGTGCAGGCCCGCGGCATTGATCAGCACCCGGCAGCTCAGCGTCATGGGCTCGGCGCCGCCGAAATCCAGCTCGAAGCCGCCCTCGGGGCGCACCCGGCCGGCTATCAGCGGAGTATGGAAAACCAATTGCGCGCCGTCGCTCTCGGCGTCGCCCTGATAGGCCAGCATCAGCGCGTGGCTGTCGACGATGCCCGTGGACGGCGATACCAGGGCCGCCGTACAGTGCAGCGCCGGCTCCAGCCGGCGCGCGGCGGCGCCGTCGATGTGCTGCAGGTCGTCGACGCCGTTGGCGCCGGCGCGCCGCGCGATGCTGTCGAGCTGGCTGGCTTCCGCGTCGGAGGTGGCGACGATCAGCTTGCCCAGCCGCTGGTGCGGCACGCCGCGCGCGGCGCAGTATTCGTACAGCAGGTGCTTGCCGCGCACGCACAGGCGCGCCTTGAGGCTGTCGGCCGGATAGTAGATGCCGGCGTGGATGACTTCCGAATTGCGCGAACTGGTGCCGGTGCCGATGCCCTCGGCCGCTTCGGCCACCAGGACCTCATGGCCGCCGGCGGCCAGGGCGCGCGCGATGGCCAGGCCGACCACGCCGGCGCCGATGACGATGCAATCGATGTCGGTGCTCATGGAGATTCTCTCAGCTGGAAGCGCCGCCATGCGGCGGCGTGAGATCGAAGCCGCCCGCGTGGAACACCAGCGGCGGCACGCCGCTGTGCCCGCAGTGCTCGACCTGCCCGACCATGATGATGTGGTCGCCTTCTTCGTAGCGGCTGCGGTTGCGGCACTCGAACCAGGCGGCGCAGCCTTCGCCCAGCATGGGCGTGCCGGCCGGCGCCTGCGCCAGCGTCAGCCCGGCGAAGCGCTCGGGCGTCTTGCCGGTGGCGAAGCGGCGCGCCAGCGCGATCTGGCTGGCCGAGAGCACGTTGACCACATAGCGCTGGCAGCGCTCGAAGGCCGCCAGCGAGGACGAGGTGCGCGCCAGGCTCCACAGGATCAGCGGCGGGTTGAGCGACACCGAGTTGAACGAGCTGACGGTCAGCCCGACAGGCTGGCCGTCCGGCCCGGCCGTGGTGGCGACCGTGACGCCGGTGGCGAAACGGCCCAGCGCGGTGCGGAAGAAGGCGGCGTCAAAGGCGGGGGGGAAAGCTGCGGACATTCAGGCGGCGATGGCGGCAAAAGGGCGCGTCAGGGCGAGAGGCGATCGATGGTCCAGCCCTGTTTGCCGTCGGGCTCGTAGCGCAGCCGGTCATGCAGGCGCGACGGGCGGCCCTGCCAGAATTCGAAGCGGTTCGGCTTGAGGCGGTAGCCGCCCCAGTGCGGCGGACGCGGCGGATGCTCGCCGTAGCGGTCGCGGAACTCGCGCTCGCGCGCTTCCAGCTCGTCGCGGGTAATGGGCTGGCTCTGGCGCGAAGCCCAGGCGCCCAGGCGCGAGCCGAGCGGGCGGCTGTGGAAGTATTCGTCCGATTCGGCCGCGCTGACTTTCTCGATCACGCCTTCGATGCGCACCTGGCGCTCCAGCGGCTGCCAGAAGAACAGCAGGCTGGCGCGCGGGTTGGCGTCCAGGTCCAGGCCCTTGCGCGATTCGTAATTGGTGAAAAACACGAAGCCGGCGTCGTCGTAGCCCTTGATCAGCACGATGCGGGCGCTGGGCTGGCCCTCGGCGTTGACCGTGGCCAGGGTCATGGCGTTGGGTTCGGGCACCCGGGCCGCGACGGCTTCGTCGAACCAGCGCGCGAACTGCTGGAACGGCGAGGCGGCGGCCTGCTCTTCGACGAGAACGCCTTTTTCGTAACTCTGGCGCAGATCGGACACGGACATGGCTGTTGCGGAACCGGCTGGATGGAAGGCTGTCAGTGTACCGCCAACGCCGCGCCCGCGTGGGCGCGGCCCTATACGCCCAGCGGATGGACGTCGGCCTCCAGCTGGCGCGCGATCTGCTCCAGGCGCGCATCGCGGATGCCGGCCTGGCGCAGCGCCTGCGCCGTCTGCACCACGTACTCGGTGCAGGGGCCGTAGCGGCCCGAGGCGCGCCGCACGATGGCCAGCAGTTCGGGTTCGGGCAAGACGCGGATATAGGCCGGGTTGGCGCGGTTCATGATGAACACCAGCGCGTTGACCGGACCGTGCTCGGTGGCGCAGCGCAGCCAGCGCGGCAGATAGGCGCCGGTGGACATCTCGCGGTCCCACAGCGCGGGGAAGTAATCGGGCACCTGCCGGCCGGCCAGGCGGTAGACCACGCCGCGGCACGAGCCGCCGCGGTCCAGCCCGAACACCAGCCCGGGGCATTCCGGCGTGCCGCGGTTCACGCGCGACCACAGGCACAGCGCCCGGTGATGACCGTGCAGGGTGGCCAGCCTGCGCTCGACGAAATCGAAGTCGGGCCGCCAGATCAGCGATCCATAGCCGTATACCCAGACGTCTTCGCCGTCGCGCCATTCGCGCAGCGCGGTGTCGAGCGAGGCGCGCCGCTCCTCGGCAGTCCAGAGGCGAAAGGGCAGCGCGGCGGCGCCGTGCGGATCGTGCGGGGACGGAGGGGACTGCGTATTCACGAAGACTTGGAGGAATCGGATTCTTGCGGGGGATTGCGGTTGGCCCAGCCGCCCGCCACCAGGGCGAGCGCATAGGCCCAGAACAAGGGCGCCACGCCAATTACCGCACCGAGCGCGCCGAACGTCAACGGCAGCGATACCTGCGAGGCGTTGATCAGCGCCATGCGCAGGCCCACGGCCTCGGCTGCGCGGCCGGGCGGCGAATACTGGTGCAGCAGGGACAGCATACTCGGCTGGCAGCAACCCAGCGCCAGTCCCAGGACGAACGACAGGCCGATCAGCATGCCTACGTCGGTGAAAAACGGATAAAGCAGGAAATCGATGGCGGCGGTGGCCATGGCGGCGCGCACCAGCGTCCACGAGCGCACGCGCGTCTGGATGAACGGCAGAACCAGGCGGATGACGAACGTTGCCGCCGCGAAGGCGGCAAGTATGACGCCGATGGTGGTGGCGGACAGGCCGATCGCCACGCCGAAGATGGGCACCACGAACAAATGCGTATCCCAGGCCCCCGACAGGATGGTGTTGACCATCAGGATGCGGCGCAGCGGCGGCACTGCCAGCAGCTCGGTGATGCGGCGCCGCTCGGCGGGGCGGTTGCTGCCCCCGGTCAGCGCGCCGTTCATGGTGCGCAGCGGTTGGCGCAGCAGGTACAGGCCCACCAGCGACAGCATGGGGCCGAGCGCCAGCATGCCGAACGCCAGGCGCGTGCCCAGGTGGTCGATCGCCAGGCCGGCGATCAGCGGACCGGAGAACCCGGAGGCGGCCAGCGCCAGCGACATCCAGGAGAAGTTGCGCAGCCGCTCGCGCGGCTCGGCGTGTCCCAGCAGGTCCTGCGTCGCTACCTGATGCAGCATGAAGCCGATACCGATGCAACACGACGCCACCAGCAGCGCCGCCTGGGTTTGCGAGACGAAGGGCAGGGCCGTGCCGAAGGTGACCAGCGAGGAGCCGATCACCAGCGGCCGCACGACGCCGATCTTGTCCACCCAGCGCCCGGCATGCACCGAAGCGAACTAGGCAGCACGGCGAACACCGCCACCAGCATGCCGACCGTGAAGGTCGACAGGCCCAGTTTCAGGGCGGTCAGCGAGACGGTGATGCGTCCCCCGGTAAGGGCCATGTGATTGAGCATGGCCAGCAGGCACAGATACCCTGCTCCCGAAAGTTCGGGGCCATGGGTCGGGCGCGAGGGGGTAGGGTCGGAGGTAGACACGGCGTAACTGCTTTCATTCTGTCCCTAACTTCGGCCTATGTCGAGCAGCCCGCCTCGCGCGCTCCGGCGCGCATGGCGCGAGGTAGGCGGCCTGTATGGCGCAGGTGGCGGCCAGTTGGCGGCATTTGGCAGCAGTTGGCGCAAGCCTCGCCGTGGGCATGTCCTGGCCTGGCGGCGGCTTTCGGCGCGGTAATGTGTCGTATGTGCAACGTAACCGCCTCGGCGGCGAGTCCGGCCTATCGTCCCGCGTCGGGGCCGGCATGGGAAAATGGCGCCCATGAACTCTCAGCCTTCTGTGATCGCGCCGGCCTGCGAGGCCGATGCCGAACGCCGCTTCGGCGGCTTGGCCCGTCTGTATGGCCCGGATGCGCCGGCCGCCCTGCGCGGGGCCCATGTCGCGGTGGCGGGCCTGGGCGGCGTCGGCTCCTGGACCGCCGAAGCGTTGGCGCGTTGCGGCGTGGGCGCCCTGACCCTGATCGACCTGGACCATATCGCCGAATCCAACGTCAACCGCCAGATCCATGCGTTGTCGGACACGCTGGGGCAGGCCAAGATCGAGGCCATGGCGCAACGCATCGGCCAGATCAACCCGGCCTGCGCCGTGACCCGTGTCGACGAATTCGTCGCGCCCGATAACGTGATGCAAGTGCTGGGCGGTCCCTATGCCGCGATCGTCGACTGCACCGACCAGGCGGCGGCCAAGATCGCCATGATCCTGCACGCGCGCCAGCGCGGCGTGCCGCTGCTGCTGTGCGGCGGCGCCGGCGGCAAGACCGACCCGCTGGCGCTGCGCGCCGGCGACCTGTCCGAAGCCGTCAACGACGCGCTGCTGGCCAAGCTGCGCAACAAGCTGCGGCGCGAGCATGGCTTCCCCCGGGCCTCGGACGCCAACGGCAAGGTCCGCAAACGGGTGCCGCGCATGGGCGTGCGTGCCTTGTGGTTCGACCAGCCCGCCATCCTGCCCGACGCCTGGACCCGCGCCGTCGAGGGCGAGGACGATATGGGCGCGGCCGGGACCCGCGCGGCCCCCCAGGGCCTGTCGTGCGCCGGCTACGGCTCGGTCGTCACCGTGACCGCCGCCATGGGCCTGGCCGCGGCCAACGAAGTGCTGCGATGGGTGGTGGGCAAGCCGGGCGCTTGAGCAGTGGCGCCGGCGCGCCGGTACGCTGCGGTCAAGCGTGCTGGCGTATGACGGGGTGCCTGTCCCCGCTGGGACAGGCACCCGGATTCCTGCGGGAAGAGGCACCCCGGTAAGTTGGCGGGCGCCTGTCCCCATACGGGGACAGGCACGCCTTCTTATGGAAGGAGGTCGAATTCCATCCGCACCTTGTGGAAGGGGAATTCCAGGCGGGCGAAGTAGACGACGCGCGCGTCGATGCAGACGTAGCGGCGCAGTTCGGCCACCGGCGCGGATACGGGAATGCGCAGGACCTGGGCCGACGCGGCGCCGGCCTCGATGACGTTGAGCACCTGGCGCGCGTGGCTGAGCCGTGCCCGGTAGTGGCGGTCCAGCACGGGCGCGACGGTGCTGGCGCGGATCTCGGCGCGGTGCTTGCGGAACAGCGCGCTTTCCAGGTAGACCTCGCTGAAGCAGAACGGGCCGGCGGCGGCGGTGTGCAGGCGGCGCAGGTATTGGAAGCGGCCGTCGCGGGCGAAGTCGCAGGGTATGCCCAGGTCGTCGGGCAGCGGCTGCTGCGCACTGGATTCGTGCAGCGCCACGGTGCCCAGCTGCCTGCTCAGGGCCACGGTCTCGGCCCAGTTCTTGGGGATGAGCAGCGTGGGGGTTTCGGGCAGGGTGTCCTCGACGAAGGTGCCGCTGCCGCGCGAGCGGCGGATCAGGCCGTCGGCCTCCAGCAGGCCGAGCGCCTGCCGCACGGTCGAGCGGGCGATGCCGTAGCGGGCCGCCAGCGCATCCAGCGGCGGGATCTGCCGGCCGGGCCGCCAGACGCCGGTCTGGATGTGGCCGCGGAATACCGCCGCGGCTTGCAGGTACAGCGGCTGGGGACTGCGGGCAAAGAGCCGGGCGGCGGACATGGTCAGGCGGCAGGCGCGGCGGCGAGCAAGGCCTCGGCCTGTTCGCGCAGCTTGTGTTTCTGGATCTTGGCCGAGTTGGCGCTTTCGACCACCGGAAACGCCTCCAGCACCTGGAAGCCGGCCGGCACCTTGAAACCGGCCATGCCCTGTCTGCAGGCGGCCATCCAGCCGGGCGGATCGGGGCTCGCGCCTGCGTCCAGCAACACGAAGGCATACGGCACGGTCTTGCCGTCGCGGGTGGCGCCGACGACCTGGCAGGCCCGTATGCCCGGCAGCGCCTCGACGGCCTGTTCGATTTCGGCCGGGTTGACCAGGAACCCGGACAGGCGCAGCGAGTCGCCCATGCGGGTCTGGAACACGAACTGCCGCGTACCCAGGGTGTAGCCGAGATCGCCGGTCCTGAAATAGCCGTCGTCGGTCAGGGCGCCGGCGCTGGCCTGCGGGTTGTCCAGGTAGCCGCGCATCAGGCTGGGCGCCAGGATTTCGATTTCGCCCGATTCGCCATCGGTCAGGATCCGGCCGTCCTGCGGATCGCGGGCGCGCACGCGCGCCTCGGGGTGGATCAATGCGCCGCCGGGCTCGTAGCGCACCGAGACGTCGCCATCGGCCGGTTCGCGCGGCTGCGCCGCCACCAGCGCGATCAGTTCGCTGGAGCCATACAGGCCGGTCAGCGGTACGCCTTGCGCCCGGGCCAGCGGCAGCAGGTCGCCCAGGGCCGGCGCGAAGCTGGCGAAGCCGAACAGCCGCGCCGTCGCGAAGTCGGCCCGTTCGCCGAGGCGGAACATCTGCACCAGGGCCTCGTTGTTGGCGTAGGTATGGGTGACGCGGTGGCGGCGGACGGCCGCCACCGAGCGCGCCGCGTCGAACGCGGGTTCGCATATCACCGGCACGCCGCGCGCCAGCGCGCCCACCAGGGTGGCGAAGCCGAACGCGCCGCAAAAGGGGGCGCTGGCCAAGATGCGGCTGTCGTCGTCATAACCGTACGAGCGCGCGATGGCGTCGCCATGGCGCAGCAGGGTGTCCTGGTCGTGCAGGACGAACTTGGGCAGCGACGTGGTGCCCGAAGTGGTAAAGCACAGCACGCCGGCATTGGGCGCCGGCAAGGGAGCGGGGCCGTGCAGCGCGGCCAGGGCGTGGGCCGCCAGGCCGGCGGGGCCGGGGGTAGCCTGTGCGCCGCTCCCGTCCACGACGATGGCGCCGCGCAGGCGCGCGCGTGCGGCGGGCGGCACGGCGGCCAGGATGCCGGCGAAGTCGATGCCCTTCAAGCCCGGCCAGTAGACCAGCCAGTCGGCCTGGCCGCGCCCGAGAATGTCGCCCAGCTCCTGGGCGCGAAAGCGGGTATTGACCGCGAGCGTCAGCGCGCCCAGGCGGGCGCAGGCCAGGAACATCGTCACCCAGTGCGCGCAATTGGGCAGCCACAGCGCGACGCGCTCGCCGCGGCACACGCCCAGCGCCGCCAGGCCGCCGGCCAGGTCCAGCACGCCGGCGCGCAGCGCGGCATGCGTGACGGGGCGGTCGCGGTCGATCAGCGCGACGGCCTCTGGGCGCTCGCGGGCATGCGTGTCGAGCCTCGTGGCGAACAGTTCAGCGGCGGGCATGGCGGCCTCCGGAAGGGGCGCAAGCGCGGCACGCATGCGGTTGTCTGCCCTGGACGTTTATGTTTAGATGAATAAAGTACGTATTTACGTACTTTAGAAAAAGCCGGCGACGGATACAAGTGGAGGCAGGCATGAAGCGAACACCTGGGCAGTGGCGCGCGTGCAGGGCGGCAGTCCGCGCCCTTATTGCCGCGTGCATGGCGACGCTGGCGGCGCAGGCAGGCGCCGCGGGCTACCCCGAGCATCCCGTGACGGTCGTGGTGCCGTATCCGCCCGGCGGCGCGGCGGACATCTTCGGGCGCGCCATCGCCCATGCGATGCAGCCGCACCTGAAGCAGACCGTGCTGGTGGAAAACCGGCCGGGCGCCGGCGGCAACGTCGGCATGACGTACGTCACGCGCAGCAAGCCCGACGGCTACACGCTGGGCCTGGGCACCATCGGTACGCAAAGCATCAACCAATTCCTCTACGCCGACATGCCGTACGACCCGGGCCGGGACCTGGTGCCGGTCGCGCTGGTGTCGACCACGCCCAACGTGCTGGCCGTCAGCGCCAGGTCTCCCTACCGCACACTGGCCGACGTGATCGAGGCGGCCCGCCAGCGCAAGGACAACAAACTGACCTACGCGTCGCCGGGCGTGGGCTCGTCGGTGCACCTGGCCGGCGCCTATTTCGAGGCCGTGGCCGGAATCAGCCTGCTGCACGTGCCGTTCAAGGGCACTTCGGCCTCCCTGCCGGCGGTCGCGGGCGGGCAGGTCGATCTCCTGTTCGACAACCTGCCCGGCGCGCTGGCGCAGATCAAGGACGGTTCGCTGGTGCGCGGCATCGCCATCACCTCGGCGCAACGCGATCCCTCGGTGCCCGACCTGCCCACTTTCGCCGAGGCCGGCGTCGCCGGTTTCGATGTGACGGCGTGGTTCGCGCTGTACGCGCCGCGCGGCACGCCGCAGCCGGTGGCGGCGGCCCGCCAGGGGTTGCAGGCGCCGGAGCTGGCGCGCCAGTTCGGCGCCATGGGCGCGCGGCCGGGCGACAAGTTCGGCGCGCAATTGGGCCAGTTCGAGCAGGCCGAACGCCAGAAGTGGGGCGAGCTGATCAAGCAACGCGGGATCCGCGCGCAATGAGCCGGCCCGTCGTCCTGGTCACCGGCGCGAGCCGCGGCATCGGCCGCGCCATCGCGCAACGCCTGCTGGCCGATGGTTATGACGTCGTGAACTTCAGCCGCGGCAAGCCGGCCGATGTGCTGCCGGGCGAGCGCTTCGTGCCGGTCGATCTGTCCGATACCGAAGCGGCGCGCCGCGCGGCCACCGAACTGGCGGCGCAGCGAGAAGTGCTGCATCTGGTCAACAACGCCGGCCTGATCGAAGTGGCCGGGATCGACCAGGTGGCGCCGGACGCCATGCAGCGCACGCTGGCGCTGAACCTGGTGGCGCCGCTGGTGCTGCTGCAGGCGCTGCTGCCGGGCATGCGGGCGCGCGGTTACGGGCGGGTCGTCAATATCGGCAGCCGCGCCGCGCTGGGCAAGCCCGGCCGTTCGGCCTATGGCGCCAGCAAGGCAGGGCTGGCCGGCATGTCGCGCACCTGGGCGCTGGAGCTGGCGCCGGCCGGCATCACGGTCAACGTCGTGGCGCCCGGTCCGATCGCCACGGAGCTGTTCAACCAGTCCAACCCGCCGGGCGATCCGCGCACGCGGCAACTGGAAGCCGCCATTCCGGTGGGCCGCGTCGGCCGTCCCGACGAAGTGGCCCATGCGGTGGCCAGCCTGCTCGACCCGCGCGCCGGGTTCATCACCGGGCAGGTGCTGTATGTGTGCGGGGGCATGACGGTGTGAGCGTGGCGGCCAAGTGCGCATGGTGTATGACGGGGTGCCTGTCCCCGCGGGGACAGGCACCCTCCCTGCGGGGACAGATACCGTCTTGGCAGTCAACCGTTCATGGCGTAATTGGGCTGGTAGGGGATGCGGTTTTTGAGGACCCCGAAGCACAGATGCACCTGTTTTCTCATGGCCGCGCCCAGCGCGGCCTTTTTGCTTTTTCCTGCTTTGAGCAGGCGCTGGTAAAGGGCGCGGATGTGGGGGTTGTGGCGGGTCCCAACCAGGGCCGCCATGTATAACGTGGCGCGCACCTGGGAGGGGCCGGCTTTGGACAGGCGTGCGCAGCTGTTCAGACTGCTGCCGGATTGGCGCTGCACAGGGACCACCCCGAGATAGGCGGCCAGGCTCTGGGCGGAGTCGATATGCCGATTGTGCATGACGGCCAGGATGGCGTTGCCGGCCTGAGGCCCGATGGCGGGGATGGAGTTCAGCAGCTCGCAGTCTTGCTTGAGGTCGGGGTGGTTGTCGATGTGCTGATCGATCGCCCGCTCGATTTGTTTGATCTGTTCGCGCAAGAACGCGATGGCCTTGTCGATGGAACCATCGACCAAGGGCGCCGAGGGGCTGAACTGGCTCTTCTCTTTGCGATTGAGCTCACGCAACAGATCCTTGCTCAGCGCCTCGCGTCGCGTCAACAAGGCGCGCAGTTGACGCGCATGCAAGGGCGCCGGGTGCCACAGCGCCGGGCTCAGCGTCTGTCCATAGCGAGCCAGCACGTAGCTGTCGAGCGCATCATTTTTGGAGCGCAGCGCCAAGGCCTTGGCAAAGTCCCGGGCCTGGGCGGGATTGACCAAAGAGACCCGGACCTGGGGCAGCGCCGTGGCCGCTTGCTCGTGATACAGACCCGTAGGCTCCAGGATGGCGTGCAACTGCGCCGGCTGTGCGCCGTGTTTGGCGCACCACGCCAGCAGGGCTTGTACGCCCGCGGCGGTGTTGACCACCACCTTAGTCTTATGCTTGTCAGCCTCAGCCGTCAGCAACGTGCAATCCAGCTTGGCCTTTGATACATCAATACCTATGAAAACATGGACTTGGCCTCCTGCAGATAACAAACTGCTGTCAGCCACTGCGCCCACTTGCCTTGTACATACAGGGTCCTCGCCCTACGATACCGTCCAGTGTCTCGCCGGCCCAGCAGTGCGCTGCCGAGCCGCTATCTGTCCCACAAAGTCCTCGCTTTGGGCACCAACTCGCGGTCATCGGCGTGCGGTGGTGATAGCTAATCACCACCGGAGGAAAGATACAAGGCACCGGAGGAGTTTGCCGGAGCCAGTCCCTCTGCACGGCAGGCACGGAAGTTTGCCGGTGCCAGTCCCCCTGCGGGGACAGGCACCGGAGTCAGTGGTATTGCACCTCTATCCATCCGCGCAGGGCGTTGGACAGGCGGATCGATTCGGCGCTGCGCAGGTCCGACATGGTGAGGGTGCGTTCCTGGACTTTGCCCTGGTCGATCAGTTCGGCGCGCTGCACGCCGGGCAGGCAGCCGCTGGCGATGGGCGGGGTGTACCAGCGTCCGCCCAGTTCGAGGTAGACATTGCTGCGGCTGCCTTCGCACAGTTCGCCGTGCTGGTTCAGGTACAGCAGGTCGAACACCCGGGGATGGGATGGCAGCCATTCGATGGTGTGGGCGTACCAGGGGCGGTAGGTCGTCTTGTAGCGCAGCAGCGGCTCGTCGGCATCCAGCGCCTCCGGCGCCAGCATCACTTCCTGGTCGGGCGGCAGCGGCGCCAGCGGCGCGGTCTGGATGTCGTGGCTGCCGTCGCGCGCCAGCAGCAGGCGCAGCCGGTGCGGACCGGGGGCGTGCAGGCCGCGCACGGCGGCCATGATGGCGGATTCGACGGCCGGCTCGTTGCAGCGATACCGCAATGCCTGGCAGGAGGTCAGCAGCCGCGCGAGGTGGCGCCCCAGCAGCGGCAGCTGGCGGTCGGCCGTGACCAGGATGGTTTCGATGAGCTCGGGTTGCATGCGGTTCCTTGCGGCGCGGTGCCCCAGCTAGTGTAGGCCAAGCGGCGCGCCGGCGTCAGCCCAGGATGCGCGCTTTCCAATGGCATTCCTGCCATTCCTGCGCGGCGTCCGAGTCGTGCACGATACCGCCGCCCACGCCGTACACGCCGTGGCCGGCGCGATCCAGCACCAGCGTGCGGATCGCCACGTTGAGCGAGAAATCGCCATCGGGCGCCAGCCAGCCGATACTGCCGCAATACAGCCCGCGCGGCGCCGCCTCCATCTGGCGAATGCGCCGCATCGCGGCGATCTTGGGCGCGCCGGTGATCGAGCCGCAGGGAAACAGCGCGCGCAGCACGTCGGCCAGGCCGGCGTGCGGCGCATGGGCCGAGACGGTCGAGGTCATGGTCCACACGGTGGGGTAGCGTTCCAGCGAGAACAGGGCATCGACCTTGACCGAGCCCGGCGTGGCCAGGCGCCCCAGGTCGTTGCGCAGCAGGTCGACGATCATGAGGTTTTCGGCGCGGTTCTTGTCGCTGGCCAGCAGCTCGCGCCCCAGCCGCGCGTCTTCGGCCGGATCGGCGTGCCGCGGCGCGGTGCCTTTCATCGGGCGCGTCACCAGGCGTTCGCCCTGGCGCGCCACGAACAGTTCCGGCGAGAACGACAGGATGGTGCGTTCGCCGTCCTCGATGTAGGCGCCGTTCCCCACGGGATGGCGCGCCGCGATCTGCCGGTACAGTAGGCGGGGGTCGCCCTCGATGCGCACGTCCAGCGGCTGGGTGTAGTTGACCTGGTACAGCTCGCCCGCGGCGATCAGCTCGCGGATGGCGTCGACCGCGCGCAGATAGTCGTCCCGCGCCATACGCGGCGCGACCGAGACGATGCGCGCCGCCGGCGTGGCGGGCGCGGGCCAGGGCGCTTCGACCTCGGCGCGCTCGAAGGCCAGCGCGGTCAGGCGCGCCCGGCCGTCCTCGCGGGGCGCGGGCGCCGCCCCGGACGCGGGCGCCCGCAAGGCCTCCGGCAGCAGCCATTCGCCCAGTTCGTAGTCGAGCAGCAGCGCGATCCAGCGGCCGCCGGCGCGCGCCCGCTCGATCTCCCGCAGGGCGGGCGCCACGGCGTCGACGCTGCGCGCCTCGATGCGGATCGGGTCGCCGGCCAGGCGCAGGGCGCGTCCGGCCAGCCGGTCTTCAAAACGGCATTCCATTGCTTCTACTGCTGCAGGAACTCACTGAGTACGCGCCCGGTGTGCG
The DNA here is from genome assembly GCF_000306945.1 of Bordetella pertussis 18323. Lineage (NCBI taxonomy): Bacteria > Pseudomonadati > Pseudomonadota > Betaproteobacteria > Burkholderiales > Alcaligenaceae > Bordetella > Bordetella pertussis. The sequence goes on from NC_018518.1 coordinate 3,927,999, forward strand.
AACGCTCGCGCAAACTTACCACGTGTTCGGGCGAACCCTCGGCCACCAATTGGCCGCCGCCGCTGCCCCCTTCGGGCCCCAGGTCGAGCAGCCAGTCGGCTTCGGCGATCACGTCCAGGTTGTGTTCGATCACCACCACGGTATTGCCGGCTTCGACCAGCCGGTGCAGCACATGGATCAGCTTCTCCACATCGGCCATCGACAGGCCCACCGTGGGTTCGTCCAGCACATACAGCGTGTGCGGCGCGCGCGAGGCGCGCCCGGTGGTGATGACGCCTTCGGTCAGGCGCGCCTTCGACAGCTCCGTGACCAGCTTGATGCGTTGCGCCTCGCCGCCGGAGAGCGTGGGCGAGGGCTGGCCCAGCGTCAGGTAGCCCAGGCCGACGTCCTGCATCAATTGCAGCGGACGGTGGATTTTCGGATGCGCGGCGAAGTAGCCGATGGCGTCGTCCACTTCCATGGCCAGCAGTTCGCCGGCGTTCTTGCCGCGCATCTGCACGCTCAGGGTATCGCTGCTGAAGCGCGCGCCGTTGCATGCGTCGCAGGGCACCTTCACATCGGGCAGGAAACTCATTTCGATGGTGCGCATGCCCTGGCCCTCGCAGATCGGGCAGCGGCCGTCGCCAGTATTGAACGAGAAGCGCGCCGCGGTCCAGCCGCGCATGCGCGCCTCGCGCGTATCGGCGAATTGCTTGCGCACATCGTCCCAGAACCCGACATAGGTGGCGGGACACGAGCGCGGCGTTTTGCCGATGGGGGTCTGGTCGACCTCGAGCACGCGATCGATGACCTCCCAGCCGGTGATGCGTTCGCAGCCGCTCCAGCCCGGCGCCTTGCCCTGCGACACGGCCTGGACCAGGTTGTCCAGCAGCACTTCGCGCGCCAGGGTGGATTTGCCCGAACCGGACACGCCGGTCACCACGCTCAGGCGCCCGATCGGAATGCTGGCGTCCACGCTGCGCAGGTTGTGCAGGCGCGCGCCGTGCACGCGGATCATGGGCGTGTCCGCGGTGACGGCGCGGCGGCCGTTGAGCGGGTGCGCCAGCGGCTTGGCCAGGTAGCGGCCGGTGACCGACTCGGGGGCGTCGATCAGGTCCTGCGCGCTGCCCTGCGCCACCACACGGCCGCCGCGGATACCCGCGCCTGGGCCGATATCGATGATGTGCGAGGCGCGCCGGATGGTGTCGTCGTCGTGTTCCACCACCACCAGGGTGTTGCCATTGCCTTCCAGGCGCGCCAGCGCGTCGAGCAGGATGCGGTTGTCGCGCGGATGCAGGCCGATGGTGGGTTCGTCCAGCACGTAGCACACGCCCTGCAGGTTGGAGCCCAGTTGCGCGGCCAGCCGGATGCGCTGCGCCTCGCCGCCCGAGAGCGTGGGCGCGGCGCGGTCCAGCGCCAGATAACTCAGCCCGACCTCCTGCATGAAATTGAGCCGGCCGCGGATTTCCGCCAGGATGTCGCGCGCGATCTCGCCTTCGCGGCCGCGCGTGACCAGGCCGGTGAAGAAGGTATGGGCGTCGGAGACGGGCAGCGCCGCCAGCTCGGCGATCGAGCGGTCGCGCCAGCGCACCGCCAGCGCGACGCGGTTCAGGCGCTGGCCATGGCATACCGTGCAGGTCCTGGCTTCGCCTTCGTACCAGGCGTTCCAGGCGGTTTCCTCGCCGGTCTGTTCGGCGTCGAAGCCCTGCAGCTGCAGGCCGGTGCCGAAGCAGCCGCCGCACCAGCCGTGCTTGGAGTTGTACGAGAACAGGCGCGGATCGGGCTCGGGGAAGCTGATGCCGCACGACGGGCAGGCGCGCTTGACCGAGAAGTGCTGCTGTTGCAGATCGCCATCCAGGCCTGCGCGCAGCCGGTCCAGCGGGTACACCACGCTCAGCACGCCCTGCCCATGCTCCAGGGCCTGCCGCACGGCATCGCGCAGCGCCGCTTCGTTGCCGGGGTCGACCACCACATCGGCCACCGGCAGTTCGATGGTGTGTTCCTTGTAGCGGTCCAGGCGCGGCCAGGGGCTGACCGGGATGAAGGCGCCGTCGACGCGCAGATGGGTGTGGCCCTTGCTGCCTGCCCATTTGGCCAGGTCGGTGTAGTAGCCCTTGCGCGCCGTCACCAGCGGCGCCAGCACGCCGATGTGCTGGCCCTTGTGTTCGCGCAGCAGGCGCGCCACGATCTGGTCGGCGTTCTGCGGCTCGACCGCCACCTTGCAATCGGGGCAGTACTGGGTGCCCAGCTTGACGTACAGCAGGCGCAGGAAGTGATGGATTTCCGTCATGGTGGCCACGGTCGACTTGCGTCCGCCGCGGCTGGTGCGCTGTTCGATCGCCACGGTGGGCGGGATGCCGAAGATGGCGTCCACGTCGGGCTTGCCGGCAGGCTGCACGATGGCGCGCGCATAGGCGTTGAGCGATTCGAGGTAGCGCCGCTGGCCTTCGTTGAACAGGATGTCGAAGGCCAGGGTCGACTTGCCCGACCCGGACACGCCCGTGATGACCGTGAACTTGTCGCGCGGGATCTCGACGTTGACGTTCTTCAGGTTGTGCTCGCGCGCGTTGCGGATCTCGATGGACTGGGCCGCCTGGCGGCGCCGGCGCATCAGCGATTGCAGCGGCGTGCCGGCTTCCTCGCCATAGGCGGCGGCCGGCTCGGCCAGCGCGCTGACCGGCGCCACGGGCAGGATGCTGCCTTCGTAGTCGCGCAGCGCCAGGCCGGTATGCGAGCGGTCATTGGCCATCAGGTCCTGCGGCGTGCCCACGCCCACCACTTCGCCGCCGGCGTCGCCGCCTTCCGGGCCCAGGTCGATCAGCCAGTCGGCGGCGCGGATGACGTCCAGGTTGTGTTCGATCACCAGCAGCGTATGGCCGGCGGCCAGCAGCTTGCGGAAGGCGCGCATCAGGCGCGCCACGTCGTCGAAGTGCAGGCCGGTGGTGGGCTCGTCGAACAGGAACAGGCTGCCCTTCTTGGCAACCTTGGCGGTGGAGATGCCGCTGCGCGCCGCCTCGGCCAGGTGGCCGGCCAGCTTGAGCCGCTGCGCCTCGCCGCCCGACAGCGTGGGCACGGGCTGGCCCAGCCGCACGTACTCCAGGCCCACGTCGGCCAGCGGCGCCAGGCCGGTCTGCACGTCGCGCAGTCCCTTGAAGAATTCCAGCGCCTCGCTGACCGTCATTTCCAGCACCTGGTCGATCGAGGCGCTCTTGCCCAGGTGCTCGACGCGCACCTCCAGCACTTCGGGGCGGAACCGCTTGCCGTCGCAATCGGGGCAGCGCAGGTAGACGTCGGACAGGAACTGCATTTCGACGTGCTCGAAACCGGTGCCGCCGCAGGTCGGGCAGCGTCCGTCGCCGCTGTTGAAGCTGAAGGTGCCGGCGGTGTAGCCGCGCTCCTTGGACAGCGCCGCCTGGGCGTACAGCTTGCGGATCGCGTCGAATGCGCCGACGTAGCTGGCCGGGTTGGAGCGCGCCGTCTTGCCGATGGGCGTCTGGTCCACCATCACCACGTCGGCGATCTGCTCGGCGCCCAGCAGGCGATCGAACGCGCCGGGCGCTTCGGACGGCTTGCCCTTCTGCTTGAGCAGGGCGGGGTAGAGCACGTCCTGCACCAGCGTCGATTTGCCCGAGCCGGACACGCCCGTGACGCACACCAGTCGGCCCAGCGGCAGTTCGATCGACACGTTGTTCAGGTTGTGCGCGGTGGCGCCTTCGAGGATGAGCCGCGGCGTATTGTTGGCCACCGGCATGGGCCGGGGGGCCTCCACGCGCTGGCGCCCGCCCAGGTAATCGCCGGTCAGGGTATTGGCGGCGCGCAGCTGTGCCGGCGATCCGTCGAACACGATGCGTCCGCCGCGCTCGCCGGGGCCGGGGCCGATATCGATGATGCGGTCGGCGGCCACCATGACCTGCGGGTCGTGCTCGACCACCACCAGCGTGTTGCCGGCGTCGCGCAGGCGGTGCATGACCTCGACCACGCGATGCATGTCGCGCGGATGCAGGCCGATCGAGGGCTCGTCCAGCACGAACAGCGTGTTGACCAGCGAGGTGCCCAGCGCCGTGGTGAGGTTGATGCGCTGCACTTCGCCGCCCGACAGCGTACGGCTCTGGCGGTCCAGCGTGAGATAGCCCAGCCCGACGTCGCACAGGAACTTCAGGCGCGCGCGCACTTCGGTCATCAGCAGGTCGGCCGCGGCGTCCAGCACGCCCTCGAAGCGCAGGCCGTCGAAGAAGCGGCGCACGCGTTCGATGGGCAGCTGCATCACATCGTGGACGGACAGGCCGTCCAGCGCCTCGAGCTGCGGCCGGCTCCAGCTGGTGCCGGCCGGCATGAAGCGCTGGTAGCGGCCTTCGCCTGGCGGCAGCACCGCATCGGCCTCGGCGCGGCTGCCCAGGCGCCACAGCAGGGCGTCGGGTTTCAGGCGCGCGCCGTGGCAGGTGGGGCAGGGGGTATAGCTACGGTATTTCGACAGCAGCACCCGCACATGCATCTTGTAGGCCTTGCTCTCCAGCCACGCGAAGAACTTGTGCACGCCGTACCACTGCGTCTTCCAGGCCTGGTTGCCGCCTTTCCAGTCGGGGTCGCCGTGCAGCACCCAGCCGCGCTGTTCGGGCGTCATGGATTTCCATGGCACCGACAGCGGGATGCCGGCGCGCGGCGCGTACTTGATCATGTCGTCCTGGCATTCCTTGAACGAAGGCGTCTGCCACGGCTTGATCGCGCCTTCCAGCAAGGTCTTGTTCTCGTCGGGAATCACCAGCCCGATGTCGATGCCGATCACCCGCCCGAAGCCGCGGCAGGCTTCGCAGGCGCCCAGCGGCGAGTTGAACGAGAAGCTGCTGGGCAGCGGATCGGTGTATTCGATGTCGCAGTCGGCGCAGTGCAGCCGGTCGCTGTATTTCCAGACCGCCTGGTCGGCGCCGCCTTCCTCGCCCATGGCGTACACCGCCAGATGGCCCGCGCCCATGCGCAGCGCGGTATCCAGCGCCTCCATGACGCGCTCGCGCTCGGCTGCGGCAAAGCGGAAGCGGTCCTGCACGACGTGCAGGATGCGGCGCGCGACCGGCGCGGCGCCGTCCTTGGCGCCCTTGGCGCTTTTGCCGCGGCGCGCCTTGGGCGCGGGCGCGGCGGCGCTGGCGGCTTCCTCGGCATGCACGCGCGTGTAGCCCTGCTGGTCGAGGAAGCCGCGCACCTCGTCCTCGGTGAAATTGGCCGGCACCGCGATGGGGAAGGTCACCACCAGGCGCGGATCTCCCAGCGCGGCCGCGCGCCCGGCCAGCGAATGGAACACCGACTCGGGTGTATCGCGCCGCACCTGCTTGCCGCAGCCGCGACAGTACAGCCGCGCGCCGCGCGCGAACAGCAGCTTCAGGTGATCGTTGAGCTCGGTCATGGTGCCGACCGTGCTGCGCGAGCTGCGCACCGGGTTGGTCTGGTCGATGGCGATCGCCGGCAGGATGCCTTCGATGCGGTCGACCTGCGGCTTGTCCATGCGGTCGAGGAACTGGCGCGCGTAGGGCGAGAAGGTCTCGACGTAGCGGCGTTGTCCTTCGGCATACAGGGTGTCGAAGGCCAGCGAGCTTTTGCCCGAGCCGGACACCCCGGTTACCACCACGAGTTCGCCGGTGGCGATGGTCAGGTCGAGGTTCTTGAGATTGTTCTGGCGGGCGCCAACGATGCGGATCTGGGAGCTCATGGGGCGTAATCGTAGCCTGAGGGAGGACAGCGGCGGAGTACGGGCTGCGCCGCCATGCGGGAACGCGGCGCCGGCGGGCAGTCAACGGCCGGACCGTTGCCTTGCCAGCGCCGCAGCGTCCGGATTTTCGTGCTGTATAAATAAACAGTATCGCAGATTTTCCTGATGTCTTGCTGGCCAGGATCCAGGAAGACTGTCCGATGGGGCGTGACCGCCGGTGGCGCCGGCCTGGCCGGGCCCATGCTCCCTCGCGGCTTGGCGGCCCCGCCTGTTTCAGGCTAAAATGCCGAGTTATTCAGATTTTCGCCGTCGCCTTTTCGCGCCTGCAATGGCAGGGGCGGGCGCGGCGGCCACCCCACTGGAGATCATCATGGCCGAACGCAAACGCGTGCGTCGCAACACCCTGGAACGCCGTTGCCTGGGCAAGGCTTTCAAGCGTCTTTTCGTGAAGTCGCCCAAGGGCGTTTTCAAGATGCTGGAAAAGATCAAGCGCGTGTAAGTTGCGTTGCTTGCAGGTAAAAAAACCGCTGGCCCTTGCCGGCGGTTTTTTTATGCGCGGCGCCGGGGTCAGGCGCGCGGCTGCGGGCCGGTCGGCGCGGGTCCGAGCATCGGCCGGACGAAATCCATGAACACGCGCGTGCGGCCCGGCAGGATCGGCGAGGGGTACACCGCGTAGATGGAGATCGGCTACACCCGCCACTGGGGCAGTACGCGGCGCAGCGAGTTGCGTTCGATCACGGGATCGAGCACCTGGCAATGCGGCAGGCGCGTGATGCCCAGCCCCAGCCCGGCCAGCGTGCCGACCACGCTGATGTTGTTGCCCGCCACGTGGCCGCTTACCTCGACGCGCTCGGTGCGTTCGCCATTGTGCAGCGTCCAGTGCGAATGTTCCGGGTCGATGGCCGTGCGCAGGCATTCGTGGCGGCCCAGGTCGGCGGGGTCGCGCGGCTCGCCGTAGCGGGCCAGATAATCTTCCGAGGCGTACAGGTAGCTGTCGAGCGAAATGATTTCGTCGACCACGGTATTGGGATCCGGCGTTTCGTCGTCGCCGCTGTCGCGCCCGAAGCGCAGGATGACGTCGAAGGGGGCGCCCTGCGAGGTCGCGCTGGCATTCAGGTTGAGATCGAATTCGCAATCGATCTCGGGGTAGCTGTCCAGGAATGCGCCCAGCGAGGTCGGCAGCAGCCAGATCGCCAGGCTGTACGGCATGGATATGTTCAGCCGGCCCTTGGGGCGGCCCGTCAGCGATTCCAGTTGTTCGCGCGCCAGCCGCGTTTCGTCGATCAGGCCCTGGCAACGTAGCAGATAGACCGTGCCGGCGTCGGTCAGCTCCAGGCGCCGGGTATTGCGGTTGATCAGCCGCAGGCCGATGGCCTTTTCCAGCTGGTTGATGCGCCGCGACAGCGTCGACGTCGGCATGTCCAGCGCGCGGGCGGCCAGGCTGAAGCTCTTGCGCTTGGCGACTTCGACGAACAGGGCGATATCGTTGAGCTGGACGGTTTGCGCTTGCATGACGGGGTCGGACAGGTACGGCGCGAGTGTACCGCGTCCTATAGCGAAGTAAGAATATGCCAATAGATGACATATTCAATTGCAAAATGAGAGGGAGTGCGCGTGTGCCTGCGAGGCTTATCCCATACACTGCAACTCTCGCGCCACCCCCATAACCGACTCGTCCGTTGCGTACCGGCTAAACGAGCATGATCGATTCGCAATTCCAATTCACGGTGCTGACGCCCACGTATAACCGGGCCGTCACGTTGCACCGAGTGTTCCAGTCACTGCAACGCCAGACCTGTCGGGATTTCGAATGGGTCGTCGTCGACGATGGTTCCACCGACAATACGCACGAGGTGGTGCGGGCCTGGCAGGCGCAGGCGGATTTTCCCATCCGCTATGTGTGGCAGCACAACCAGCACAAGAAAACCGCCTTCAACCGCGGCGTGCGCGAAGCGCGCGGCATGCTGGTGGTGGGCCTGGACAGCGACGACGAAATCCCGCCCGACGCCCTGGCCATACTCAAGGACGCCTGGGAGGGCATACCCGCCGACCGGCGCGAGACCTATGTGGCGGTCACCGGCCTGTGCGCGCGGCCCGACGGTTCCATCGTGGGCGACCGCTTCCCGCAGGATGTCTTCGACAGCACGGCGGTGGACATGTACTTCCGCTACCGCGTGCAGGGCGAGAAATTCGGCGCCATGCGCGCCGATGTGCTGCGCCGCTTTCCGTTTCCCGAGGACGTGGCCGGCTTCGTGCCGGAAAGCCTGGTGTGGTGGGCGATCTCGCGCGCCGGCTATCTCAGCCGCTTCATCAACCGGGTCGTGCGTGTGTACCACGACACGCCGGGCGGCCTGAGCCAGGGCGGCGTGTCCCTGAGCAGCAATATCCAGGGCCTGTACCTGCTGGCCTGGGACATGCTGCAGCATCACCTGGACTGGTTTCGCTACCGGCCGCGGGAGTTCATCATGGCGGCGGCGCGCTACACGCGTTTTCGCCTGCACCTGGACAACTCCGGCCTGCCCACCGCGGTGCAGGCGTACCGGCTGACCCAGCCGTCCGCGCGGCTGCTGGTCCTGCTGATGTGGCCGCTGGGCTATCTGCTGTATCGCCGCGATCGCCGCCGCGGCGTGGCCTGAGCGCCTGCGCCCGCGGCGGCGGGTGCCCCCCGGTATCGGCACAAACCCCTAATTGACGCGCGAAGCGGCGCTACGGCAATATCCGGCGGTCATTCAGATATCTGTCAGGAGCTAACCATGCGCCGCACCATGATTGCTATCGCGATCGCCGCTGCTTGCGCCCTGCCGTCGATCGGGCAGGCGAAGACTTTCCGCTGGGCTTCGCAGGGCGACATTCTCACGTTCGACCCGCATTCGCAAAACGAAGGCATGACGATTGCCGCCAACAGCTATGTGTACGAACCGCTGGTGGCCTATGACAAGGATTTCAAGGTGGTGCCGGCGCTGGCCACCGAATGGACCCAGGTCTCGCCCACGCTGTATCGCTTCAAGCTGCGCGAGGGCGTGAAGTTCCACGACGGCGCGCCGTTCACCGCCGAGGATGCGGTGTTCTCGATCCATCGCGCCATGGCGCCCACCTCGAACTACAAGGCGTACATCACGGGCATCAAGGAAGCGCGCAAGATCGACGACTACACCATCGAGATCGAAACCAGCGCGCCCAACCCGGTGCTGCTGCGGCAGCTGCCCAACGTGTTCATCATGAACAAGGCCTGGTCGGAGAAGCACAACGTCGCCAAGCCGCAGGACTTCGTCAACAAGGAAGAAACCTTCGCGGCGCGCAACACCAACGGCACCGGCGCCTACAAGCTGAAGTCGCGCGAGGTGGACGTGCGCACGGTGTTCGTCGAGAACACCGAGTGGTGGAACAAGGACAGGAAGATCGGCAACGTCACGGAAGTGGTCTTCACCCCGATCAAGCAGAACGCCACCCGCACCGCCGCGCTGCTGTCCGGCGAGATCGACTTCGTGCTCGATCCGGCCGCGCAGGACCTGGAGCGCCTGCGCCAGCAGGCCAAGGTGGTGGAGGGCAACGAGTACCGCACCATCTATTTCGGCTTCGACCAGAAGCGCCCGGAGCTGCTGTATTCCAGCGTCAAGGGCAAGAACCCGTTCGCCGACGTGCGCGTGCGCGAGGCGCTGTACCGCGCCATCGACGTCGAGGCGATCAAGCGCGCGGTCATGCGCGGCTTGTCGGCGCCGACCGGCACCATGATCGCGCCGCAGGTGCATGGCTGGACCGAAGCCCTGCACAAGCGCGTGCCCTACGACCCCGAGAAGGCGCGCGCGCTGCTCAAGGAGGCGGGCTATGACGGTACGCTCAGTTTCACGCTGGACTGCCCCAACAACCGCTACATCAACGACGAGGCGATCTGCCAGGCCGTGGTGGGCATGTGGGCCAAGGTGGGCGTGAAGGCCTCGTTGAACGCCATGCCGCGCGCCACCTATTTCCCCAAGGTGCAGTCGCGCGACACCAGCGCCTTCCTGTTCGGCTGGGGCGTGCCGACCTTCGACGCCATGTACACGCTGCAGAACCTGGTGCGCACCAAGGGCGAGGGCGCCGACGGCATGTACAACCTGGGCGACTACAGCAACAAGGAAGCCGACGCGATCATCGACCGCATCAAGACCGAGACCGACCCGGCCAAGCGCGACGCCGACATCGTCCGCGCGCTCGAAATCCATGCCCAGGAGTTCGGCCATATTCCGCTGCACGACCAGGTCATTCCCTGGGCCATGCGCAAGAACGTGACGGTGATCCATCGGGCCGACAATCGCCTGTCGGCCGACTGGGTGCGTATCGACTGAGGCCCGCGAGGGACGCTGCGCGCCGGCGTCCCGTCCCGGGTGCGGCGCCTGGCGGCGCCGCACCCCGTATCGAGTTGCCATGCTTGCATTCATTCTGCGCCGCATCCTGCAGGCCGCGGCGGTCATGCTCACCGTCGCCCTGCTGGCTTTCGTGCTTTTCCAATACGTCGGCGATCCCGTCACCATCATGCTGGGGCAGGACGCCACCGACGCCGAGCGGGTCGAGCTGCGCGAGCGCCTCGGCCTGGACGACGCGCCGCCGGTCCAGTTCGCCCGCTTCGTCGGCAACGCCCTGCAGGGCGATTTCGGCATTTCGCTGCGCCAGAGCGAGAAGGTCTCCAGCCTGATCCAGGCCCGCCTGCCCGCCACGCTGGAGCTGTCGCTGGTGGCGGCGGTTCTCGCGCTGGTCGTCGGCCTGCCGCTGGGCGTGTACACGGCGCTGCGCCGCCACGGCCTGCTGGCGCAGCTGGTGCTGGCCGGGTCCCTGCTGGGCGTATCCCTGCCCACCTTCCTGATCGGCATCCTGCTGATCCTGGTGTTCTCGGTGCAGCTGGGCTGGCTGCCCAGCTACGGCCGCGGCGATACCGTCAGCTTCGGCTGGTGGACCTCGGGGCTGTTCACCGCCACGGGGTGGAAGCACCTGATCCTGCCCTCGATCACGCTGTCGCTGTTCCAGATGACGCTGGTGCTGCGGCTGGTGCGTTCCGAGATGCTGGAAGTGCTGCGCTCGGACTACATCAAGTTCGCCCGCGCGCGCGGCCTGCGCCAGCGCGCCATCCATTTCGGCCACGCGCTGAAGAACACCATGGTGCCCGTCATTACCATCACCGGCCTGCAGCTGGGCGGCATCATCGCGTTCGCCATCGTCACCGAGACCGTATTCCAGTGGCCCGGCATGGGGCTGCTGTTCATCCAGGCGGTGCAGTTCGCCGACGTGCCCGTGATGGCGGCCTATCTGTGCCTGATCGCGCTGGTGTTCGTGGTGATAAACCTGATCGTCGATCTGCTGTATTTCGTCGTCGACCCGCGCCTGCGTTCCGGGCTGTCGCGCAACGGATCGGCCGCGCGGCCTGGGCCGGCCGGCTGGCGGGACGGTTGCTGCATGGCCGCCCGGACAGAAGCCAGACTACCGCAAAATCCGCCCGATGCCTGCCCGCTTAGTGACGGTGTGTATCGCCGTTGTGGCCGGGACCGTCGTCGTCGGCCCCGTCCTCGTCGTCCTCGTCGTCTTCGTCGTCGTCCGGCGGCAGCTCGTCTTCGCTCAGCGCGAACGGCAGCACATCGGTGAGCTGGTCCGACCAGGCGCATTCGTCGCCGTCCTGGTCCAGCTTGATGAAACGCTCGCCTTCGACGAGCGAAATCTGCACCGCCCACAGATACAGGCAGTCATAGCTTTCCGTGTCGGAGTCGGGCAGGCCGCCGCGCCCGCCCAGCAGGCGCGCGCCGGCGCCGCCCATCTGGACATGCGGCGCGGCGTCGTCGGTTTCGTCGGCGTCGGTATCCAGCGCGACCCCGAACGTGACCCATTCGGTGCCTTCGTCGCCGAGCGCCACTTCGGCCAGCACCGGCTTGCCCAGATAGGCGCTGAGCGCGTCGGCGGTCTTGGCCAGCATGTCCAGTTCGGCGGGACTGAAATGCGTGAGCGAGGCGGGCGGCTGGGCGGAGGCGGACATGGTGATTCCTGGTGGGACAACGAAAGGCAGCCCGTATTGTCGCGCTTTCCGCGGCCGGGCGCATGGCGGCTCTGCGCTAACATCGCGGGGTTTCCCCAATTCCGGATTTTCGATGCGCAGCATCCCTTCGCCGCCCGGCGCCGCCCAGCCGCAGCCGCGCCACATGGCGTTTCCCCTGCTGGCGACGACGATCTGGTCGGTCAACATGGTGGTAACCAAAATGGCGGCCGACGTGATCGCGCCAGCCTCCATCGGTTTCTACCGCTGGGTGCTGGCCGGCCTGCTGCTGGCGCCGTTCGCCCTGCCCGGAGTGCTGCGGCAATGGCCGCAGATCCGGCCCAACCTCGGCAGGTTGGCGGTCCTGGGCGGCCTCGGCATGGCCTTGTACCAGGGCCTGATGTACGTGGCGGCGGGCACGACCACCGCCACCAACATGGGCATCATCACCGCCATGGTTCCCTTGCTGACGGTCGTGGTCGGCTCGCTGGTGCTGCGCGAACGGCCGGCGCTCACCGCCATCCTCGGCGCCGTGGTCTCGCTCGCGGGGCTGGGCATCCTGCTGGGCGAGGGCAATCCGCTGCGCCTGCTGGCGCTGGGCGGCAGCCGCGGCGACGCGCTGATGGGGCTGGCGGCGCTGGCGTATGCGCTCTACGGCGTGCTGTTGCGCAAGTGGCCGATGTCGGTCGGGCCGTGGCAGTCGCTGTTCGTGCAGGTGCTGTTCGGCATTGTGTTCCAGTTGCCGGCATTCCTGCTGACGCCGGCCTCGTCCCTGAATGCGCAGAACATCCCGCTGGTCCTGTATGCAGGCATTTTCCCGTCGCTGTTCGCGCCATTTCTGTGGATGCAGGGGGTGCGCTACCTGGGACCCAACCGGGCCAGCATCTTCCTCAACCTGATGCCGGTCGTCACGGTCGCCATCGCCGCCGCCTTCCTGGGCGAAACGCCGCACCTGTATCACATTGCCGGCGGCCTGATGGCGCTGGCCGGCGTCAGCCTGGCCCAGTGGCGCCCCGCGCGGCGCCGCGCCTGAGGCCGTTGCGGCCGGCCTGCGGTGGGCCGGCGGGTTCCGGCCTACAATCAGGGCTTGTTCCGGTATATCACTGTCTTTTTCCGACCCTGAGTCCATGGCCCAATACGTCTACACGATGAACCGTGTCGGCAAGATCGTGCCGCCCAAGCGGCAGATCCTGCGCGACATCTCCCTTTCCTTTTTTCCTGGCGCCAAGATCGGCGTGCTGGGCCTGAACGGCTCGGGGAAATCCACGCTGCTCAAGATCATGGCCGGCGTGGACAAGGAAATCGAAGGCGAAGCCATCCCCATGCCGGGGCTGAACATCGGCTACCTGCCGCAGGAGCCCGAACTCAACCCCGAACATACGGTGCGCCAGTCGGTGGAAGAGGGCCTGGGCGCCGTCTTCAACGCCAAGCAGCGCCTTGACGAGGTCTACGCCGCCTACGCCGAGCCGGATGCGGATTTCGATGCCCTGGCGGCCGAGCAGGCCGAGCTGGAGGCCGTCATCGCCGCCGCCGCGTCCAGCGGCGCCGACGATATCGAGCACCAGATGGAAATCGCCGCCGACGCCCTGCGCCTGCCGCCCTGGGACGCGATGGTGGTCAAGCTGTCGGGGGGGCGAAAAACGCCGCGTGGCGCTGTGCCGCCTGCTGCTGTCCAAGCCCGATATGCTGCTGCTGGACGAGCCCACCAACCACCTCGACGCGGAAAGCGTGGAGTGGCTGGAGCAGTTCCTGCACAAGTTCCCTGGCACCGTGGTGGCCGTGACCCACGACCGCTACTTCCTCGACAACGCGGCGGAGTGGATCCTCGAACTGGACCGCGGCTACGGCATCCCCTGGAAAGGCAACTACAGTTCCTGGCTGGAGCAGAAGGAAGACCGCCTCAAGCAGGAAGAGGCCACCGAGTCCGCGCGCCAGAAGACCATCAAGAAGGAACTGGAGTGGGTGCGCCAGAACCCCAAGGGCCGCCAGGCCAAGGCCAAGGCGCGTATCGCCCGCTTCGAGGAGCTGTCCTCGTACGAATACCAGAAGCGCAACGAAACCCAGGAAATCTTCATTCCGGTGGGCGACCGCCTGCTGATCGACGACCTCAGCTTCAAGGTGCCGGCCGGCGCCATCGTCGGCATCATCGGCCCCAACGGCGCGGGCAAGTCCACGCTGTTTCGCATGCTGGCCGGCCGCGAGCAGCCCGATTCGGGCGAAGTGAAGCTGGGCCAGACGGTCAAGCTGGCCTACGTGGACCAGTCGCGCGATTCGCTCGAGGGCAACAAGACTGTGTTCGACGCGGTGGCCGACGGCGCCGACCTGCTGACCGTGGGCAAGTTCGAAATGCCCTCGCGCGCCTACCTGGGCCGCTTCAACTTCAAGGGCGGCGACCAGAACAAGATCGTCGGGCAATTGTCCGGCGGCGAGCGCGGCCGCCTGCACCTGGCCAAGACCCTCATCGCCGGCGGCAACGTGCTGCTGCTGGACGAACCGTCCAACGACCTGGACGTCGAAACGCTGCGCGCGCTGGAAGACGCGCTGCTCGAGTTCCCGGGCAGCGTCATGGTGATCAGCCACGATCGCTGGTTCCTGGACCGGATCGCCACCCACATCCTGGCGTTCGAGGGCGATTCGCAAGTGGTGTTCTTCGACGGCAACTACCAGGAGTACGAAGCCGACAAGAAGCACCGCCTGGGCGAGGAGGGCGCCAAGCCCAAGCGCCTGCGCTACAAGGCCCTCAAGTAAGGCCGCAACCGGAGGTCCGCATGTCCGCACTGCTGCAAGCCAACCAGGCCACGCTGCTCATCGTGGACATGCAGGGCCGCCTCATGCCCGCCATCCACGACGGCCAGGCCGTGCTGGCCGCCGCGCACAAGCCGGCGCAGGCGGCCCGCCTGCTGGATGTCCCCGTGGTGGCCACCGAACACCATGCGCGCATGCTGGGCGTCACGGTGGCGCCGCTGGACACGCAGATCCAGGCCCGTTTCCCCAAGATGCATTTCTCGGCCACGCGCGAGCCCGGTTTCACCGCCTGGCTGCCGCCGGCCCGCAAGACCATACTCGTGGCCGGCTGCGAAGCGCACATCTGCGTGCTGCAAACCGTGCTGGGCCTGCTCGAGGAAGGCTACCGCGCCTTGCTGGTCTCGGATGCCGCCGGCTCGCGCAAGCCGGCCGATCACCATGCGGCCTTGCGCCGCGCGCGCGGCGCCGGCGCCGAAATCGTCACCACCGAGATGGCGATTTTCGAATGGATGGAAACTTGCGAACATCCCAAGTTTCGCGACGTGTTACGTTTGGTCAAATGAACGCGCGTTCCGGCAACAACCTGCCTGCATCCGGGCGGGATTGCCTACCCATTGACACAATTCCTGGGCAAACCTAACAGCATCCGGTGCAGTATTTTGCGATTCTGTAGGCTCTAAGTTTCATGGGACGCGCTTTGTGCGTGTTGCGCTCGCTTCGCTGCTGGTGCGCTATCCCGGCACAAGAATAGGAGCTTGTTATGAAGATCGGTACCCTCTCCAAAGCCTGCATGGCCGCCTTGCTGGCCGTTTCCATGGCCGGCTGCTCGTCCTGGGACAGCATGAGCCGCCGCCAGAAGAGCACCGTGGGCGGTGCCGCACTGGGTGGCGTGGCGGGCGCCGTGATCACCAACGGCGGCATTCTCGGCACGGTCGGCAGCGCCGCCATCGGTGGCGTGATCGGCGACCAGGTCGGCAAGTAGATCCGCGCCCCGCGCCTCAACTCCGCGCCTCAACGAGAAACCCGGCTTCGGCCGGGTTTTTCGTGGCTGCCGAGGCGCCGTCGGGGGAGGCGGCCGGCATGGGTTCAGCGGGTGGCTGTCCCGCGTGCGGGAGCAAGATTCAGCGGGAGCCTTGTATCTTTCCTCCGGTGGTGATTAGCTATCACCACCGCGCGCCGATGACCGCGAGTTGGTGCCCAAAGCGAGGACTTTGTGGGACAGATAGCGGCTCGGCAGCGCACTGCTGGGCCGGCGAGACACTGGACGGTATCGTAGGGCGAGGACCCTGTATGTACAAGGCAAGTGGGCGCAGTGGCTGACAGCAGTTTGTTATCTGCAGGAGGCCAAGTCCATGTTTTCATAGGTATTGATGTATCAAAGGCCAAGCTGGATTGCACGTTGCTGACGGCTGAGGCTGACAAGCGTAAGACCAAGGTGGTGGTCAACACCGCCGCGGGCGTACAAGCCCTGCTGGCGTGGTGCGCCAAACACGGCGCACAGCCGGCGCAGTTGCACGCCATCCTGGAGCCTACGGGTCTGTATCACGAGCAAGCGGCCACGGCGCTGCCCCAGGTCCGGGTCTCTTTGGTCAATCCCGCCCAGGCCCGGGACTTTGCCAAGGCCTTGGCGCTGCGCTCCAAAAATGATGCGCTCGACAGCTACGTGCTGGCTCGCTATGGACAGACGCTGAGCCCGGCGCTGTGGCACCCGGCGCCCTTGCATGCGCGTCAACTGCGCGCCTTGTTGACGCGACGCGAGGCGCTGAGCAAGGATCTGTTGCGTGAGCTCAATCGCAAAGAGAAGAGCCAGTTCAGCCCCTCGGCGCCCTTGGTCGATGGTTCCATCGACAAGGCCATCGCGTTCTTGCGCGAACAGATCAAACAAATCGAGCGGGCGATCGATCAGCACATCGACAACCACCCCGACCTCAAGCAAGACTGCGAGCTGCTGAACTCCATCCCCGCCATCGGGCCTCAGGCCGGCAACGCCATCCTGGCCGTCATGCACAATCGGCATATCGACTCCGCCCAGAGCCTGGCCGCCTATCTCGGGGTGGTCCCTGTGCAGCGCCAATCCGGCAGCAGTCTGAACAGCTGCGCACGCCTGTCCAAAGCCGGCCCCTCCCAGGTGCGCGCCACGTTATACATGGCGGCCCTGGTTGGGACCCGCCACAACCCCCACATCCGCGCCCTTTACCAGCGCCTGCTCAAAGCAGGAAAAAGCAAAAAGGCCGCGCTGGGCGCGGCCATGAGAAAACTGGTGCATCTGTGCTTCGGGGTCCTCAAAAACCGCATCCCCTACCAGCCCAATTACGCCATGAACGGTTGACTGCCAAGACGGTATCTGTCCCCCGTGCGGGGACCAAGATTCAGCGGGCGGCTGTCCCGTGTGCGGGGACCAAGATTCAGCGGGTGCCTGTCCCCCGTGCGGGGACAGGCACCCGAGTATTCAGTTTTGCGGCATTTCGATCTTGACCTCGAGCACTTCCAGGGTGTCCTGGCGTTCGAGGTGGACCTTGATGTCTTCGGGGTCGATCTTGACGTATTTCGAAATGACGGCAACCAGCTCCTGCTGCAGTTGCGGCAGGTAGTCCGGCGAGTCGCCGCGGCCGCGCTCGTGGGCCAGGATGATCTGAAGACGTTCTTTGGCGACGCTGGCCGAGGACTTCTTCTGACCGAGCAGAAACGACAGGAAGGACATTGCTTACTTTCCCCCGAACAGCCGCTTCAACAAGCCAGGCTTTTCATAGTCGGTAAAGCGCAGCGAGCGTTCTTCGCCCAGGAAGCGCGCCACGACGTCCTTGTAGGCTTCGGAGACGTCGGTATCTTTGAGGTGGATGGCGGGCAGGCCCTGGTTGGAGGCCTGCAGCACGGCTTCGGATTCCGGGATCACGCCGATCAGCTTGATGCGCAGGATATCCTCGATGTCGCTCAGCGACAGCATTTCGCCGTCGTTGACGCGCTTGGGGTTGTAGCGGGTCAGCAGCAGGTATTCCTTGACCGGCTCGTCGCCCTGCACGGCGCGGCGCGACTTGGCGGCCAGGATGCCCAGGATGCGGTCGGAGTCGCGCACCGACGATACTTCGGGGTTGGTCACGACCAGCGCGTCGTCGGCGAAATAGGCGGCCATCAGCGCGCCCGCCTCGATACCGGCGGGCGAGTCGCAGACGATGTAGTCGAAGCCCATTTCCTTGAGCTCGTCGATCACCTTCTCGACGCCTTCCTGCGTCAGCGCGTCCTTGTCGCGGGTCTGCGAGGCGGGCAGGATGAACAGGTTCTCGAGTTGCTTGTCCTTGATGAGCGCCTGCTTGAGGGACGCCTCGCCCTGGATCACGTTGACGAAGTCGTAGACGACGCGGCGCTCGCACCCCATGATGAGGTCCAGGTTGCGCAAGCCGACATCGAAGTCGATGACAGCGGTCTTGTGGCCTCGCATTGCGAGGCCAGCGGAAAAGCTGGCGCTGGTGGTGGTCTTGCCCACCCCGCCCTTGCCGGAAGTCACCACAACAATACGTGTCATGACGCTCGAACCCTTATTTATGTGCGTACAAATCGCGTTATCGTAAAGCAAAAAGCGTATGAAGGCTTCTTACAAGATGTAGGCAGTCGTATGCCGTTCGCCTGGTGTCGTTTCAACCCTTCAGCGCCTCGATGCGCAAGGTGTCGCCGTCGAGCCGCACCAGGGCCGGCTGGTTATGCAACGCCCGGTCCAGTTTGTCCTCCACCACCCGGTACACGCCGGCCACGGCCAGCAGTTCGGCATCGAGCTGCGTGGTGAAGATGCGCGCCGAGGTGTCGCCGCGCGCGCCGGCCATGGCCTTGCCGCGCAGCGGGCCGTACACGTGCACGTTGCCGTCGGCGATGACTTCGGCGCCCTGGCTGACCATGCCGATCACGATCAGGTCGGTATGGCGCGCATAGACGCGCTGGCCCGAGCGCAGGGGCTTGGTGATGACCAGCGCCGACGAGGACTGGGGCGGCGTGGCGGTAGGGCGGTTGGCTTCGGTGGTCTCGCGCGCCGCGCGCGTCGGCACCGACTCGGGGTTGTGCGCGGGCGCTTCGTCGGCCTGCTCGCCGTCCGCTTCGTCGTCCTGCGGGCCGGCCTTGGCCGTGGCCTCGGCGGTCGCCTCGGGCACGGACGGCACCGGCGTGGCCACATCGTTGGGCGGCGCCGTGTCGATCACCTGGGGCGCGCGGGCCACCGAGGTCGACAGCTCGACCGGCACCAGTCCGGCATCGCGGGCGCCCTGCAGGTTGGCGCCCTCGGCCACCACGCCGATGGGCGGCAGATTGTGGTCGGCCAGGGCCTGCAGCAGGGCGGGCCAGTCCACCGGCGCATCGACGCGGGTGGCATCGATGACCACCGGCTCGTTCTCGAAGAAGCTGCCGGCATCGGCCATGCGCTTGTCCAGCGCGGCGCGCAGGCGAGTGGTGTCGGCATCGTGCAGCACCACGCGAATGGCATAGAGCGTGGCGCTCTTGAAGTCCAGGGCGAGGGATTCAGTGTTCATGGATTGGAATGGAAGCGCCGGCCGCCGGCCCGAAGCGGAGGGCGGCCGGCGACAGCGGATTGTCGGGCATGATAACCCGGCCAGCGCCGCGCGGAGCGTCCTGGCGCGCGGTCAGGCCGCCTGCCAGGAGTCGCGCAGGGTCACGATGCGGTTCAGGACCGGCGCCTCGGGGCGGGAGTCCTTGCTGTCCACCGTGAAATAGCCCAGCCGCTCGAACTGCCACGTGGCGCCAGGGACGGCCTCGATGCCCGGCTCCAGCCAGGCCTGCACGGTCTGCTTGGAATTGGGGTTCAGGCAGGCCAGGAAGTCCTTGTCGCCGCCGTCGGGATGCGCGTCGGCGAACAGCCGGTCGTACAGGTGTACCTGGGCCGGTACGGCGTGGGCCGCGCTCACCCAGGTGATATTGCCCTTGACCTTGACGCTGTCGGCGCCCGGCGTGCCGCTCTTGGTGTCCGGCAGGTATTCGGCCTGCACTTCCACGACCTTGCCTGATTCGTCCTTGGTAAAGCCGGTGCAGCGCACCACGTAGCCGTACTTCAGCCGCACCGTGTTGCCGGGAAACAGGCGGAAGTACTTCTTGGGCGGCTCTTCGCGGAAGTCGTCCTGCTCGATCCACAGCTCACGCGTGAACGGGAATTCGCGCACGCCGGCCTGCGGATCGTGCGGGTTGCGCGGGGCCGAGCAGGTCTCGCTGCGGCCTTCCGGGTAATTGGTGATCACCAGCTTGAGCGGGTCCAGCACCGCGACCGAGCGCGGCGCCACCGGGTCGAGGTCGTCGCGCACCGCCTGCTCGAGCAGGCTGTAGTCGATGCGCGAATCCGACTTCGATACCGCGGTGCGGTCGCAGAACAGCCGGATCGAGGACGGCGTGTAGCCGCGCCGGCGCAGGCCGAACAGCGTCGGCATGCGCGGGTCGTCCCAGCCATCCACGTAGCCTTCGCGCACCAGTTGCAGCAGCTTGCGCTTGCTGGTGACCACGTAGGTCAGGTTCAGCCGGGCGAACTCGTACTGGTGCGGCAGCGGGCGCGCCAGCTTGCCCAGCTCGGCCAGGCGCGCCAGGATCCAGTCATAGAACGGCCGCTGGTCTTCGAATTCCAGCGTGCAGATGCTGTGGGTGATGCCTTCCAGGGCGTCTTCCACCGGATGGGCCCAGCTGTACATCGGGTAGATGCACCATGCGTTGCCGGTGCGGTGGTGGGTGGCATGGCGCACGCGGTACATGACCGGGTCGCGCAGGTTGATGTTGGGCGAGGCCATGTCGATCCGGGCGCGCAGCACCAGGCTGCCGTCGGGATGCTTGCCGTCGCGCATCTCGCGCAGGCGCAGCAGCGACTCGTCGGCCGGGCGGTCGCGCCATGGCGAGTCGGTGCCCGGCTCGGTCAGCGTGCCGCGGCTGGCGCGGATCTCTTCGGCGCTTTGCTCGTCGACGTAGGCGTGGCCGGCCTGCACCAGCGCCTCGGCGAACTCGTACATGAATTCGAAGTAGTCGCTGGCGAAATACAGGTTGTCATTGCCATCGGCCTGCCAATCGAAGCCCAGCCAATGCACGGCCTCGATGATGGCGTCGACGTACTCCTGCTCTTCCTTCTCGGGGTTGGTGTCGTCGAAGCGCAGGTGGCAGACGCCGCCGTAGTCGCGCGCCAGCCCGAAGTTCACGCAGATGCTCTTGGCGTGGCCGATGTGCAGGTAGCCGTTGGGCTCCGGCGGAAAGCGGGTGCGGATGCGCGCCGGGTCGGGCTGTCCCTGTGCCTGCAGCGCGGCCGGGCCGGGTTTGCCGGCCCACAGTTTGCCCTGGAAGCGGTTCGCTTGCAGGTCGTCTTCGATGATCGGGCGCAGGAAATTGCTGGCGGCAGGCGGCGTCGGGGCGTGGGTCATTCTGAAAGAATAGGAAAAAGCGGCGACAAAGAGTCAATTTTGCCACGTTCGCGCGGAAACACTGTTGCAAGCCGTCCCCCACATGCCGGAAACAGGCTCTAAACTACCGCCCATCATGAATATCCCTCCACTCCTGCTGGCACGCGCGCAGTTCACGGCAAGCCTGGGCTTTCTGGCGCTGTTCCTGGCGATATCGCTGGCGCTGGCCTGGCTGCTGCTGTTCTTCAAGCTGCGCGCCCGCTGGTCGGGACAGTCCGGCTGGACGGCCGCCTACCGCTTCTGGGTGCGCATCTTCGCGCTGGCGTTCGTGCTGGCGCTGGCCTGCGCGGTGCCGGTGCTGATCCAGCTGGGCAGCCTCTGGTCGGGCCTGATGGACAAGATCGGCAACCTGGCCGGTCCCTTGCTGGGCTACGGCGTGCTGTCGATCTTCATCGTCAAGTCGTGCTTCCTGGGCGTGATGCTGTTTGGCCAGCGCCGGGTCTCCGACGCCGCCCATACGCTGGCCGTGCTGATGGTGGCGATCGGGCAGCTGGTGGCGGTGGGCTGGGTGCTGGCCCTGTTTTCCTGGCTGCAGACGCCTGACGGCGCGGTCCTGATCGACGGCCGCTACCAGGTATACGACTGGCGCGCGGTGGTCCTGAATCCGTCGTTCGGCTGGCGCCTGGGCCTGACCGTGCTGGGCGCTTTCCTGACGGCCGGGTTCCTGATGCTGGGCGTGACCGCCATGCAGGCCCTGCGCCGCCCGCTGGACGACGGCGAGCGCCACGCCTTTCGCGCCGGCCTGACCGTCGCGCTGCTGGCCTCGCTGCTGCTGGGGCCGGTGGCCGCCGGCATGGGCGAGGTCACGGCGCGCCTGCAGCCGGCCAAGGCCGCCGCCGCGGCGGGCTTCTGGCACAGCGGCGCCGAGCCCGAGCTGGTGGTGTTCGGCTGGCCCAGCGCCCGCGCCCAGGCCAACCTGGCCGCGGTCTCGCTGGCCGGGGCGGGCGGGCGCTGGCTGCACCGCGACGCTTCGCTCGGCTACCTGGGCCTGGACAAATTCTCCGGCATGCAGCCGCCCGTGGCCTTCACGTTCTGGTCCTTGCGGCTGGCGCTGGGACTGGGCCTGCTGATGCTGGCGGCCTCGTGCGCCACCCTGGCGCTGACCTGCCGGCGCGGTTTCGATCCGGTGGCCCTGCCGCGCTGGTGGCTGCGCGTGCTTTCGCTGCTGATGTTCGCCGGCGCGCTCGGAGTCGTGGCCACCTGGTGCTACGACCTGGCCGGCATGCAGCCGTATGCCGTCAATCGCGCCGTGACCCAGTCCGAAGTGCTGGGGCCGGTGACCACGCCCGCGCTGCTCTACAGCCTGGCCGGCCATATCGCGCTGTACGCCGTGCTGCTGGCCGCGTTCGTGGGCATGCTGTTTCACGCCGCGCGCTATGGCGTGGTGCCCGTGCGCAAGACCGGAGGATCCTCATGATCGCGACCCTGGCCGCCTCGCTGGGCCTGAGCCCCGACGATCCCTCGTTCTGGATGCCGCTGGTTTTCGTCGGGCTGTTGCTGCTGCTGATGGCGGCCGGCATCGTGCTCGACGGATTCGACATCGGCGTCGGACTGCTGCTGCAGCTGGCGCCCTCGGAAGAGCGCGGCCGCATGATGGGCCTGCTCAGCCCGTGGCGCGATGCCAACGAGTTCTGGCCGCTGCTGGGGCTGGGGCTGTTCGTCTCGGCGTTCCCGTTCGCCTGGGGGGGGGGGTGCTGGGCAAGCTGTTCGGGCCATTGACCGTGATGGCGCTGGGCATGGTGTTGCGCAGCGTGTCGTTCGAGTTCCGTATCCGCGCCCGCACCGAGATCAAGCCGCGCTGGATCTTCGGGTTCTGGGTGGGGTCGCTGCTGACCGCGCTGGGCCAGGGCATGGTGCTGGGGCGCATCGCCACCGACTACCAGGCCGACTCCGGCTACGGCTGGTTCGCCTTCTTCGTCGGGCTGTGCGTCATGGCCGCGTATGCGCTGCTGGGCGCGTGCTGGCTGGTCATGCGGGTCGACGGCGAGCTGCAGCGGCGCGCCGCCGGCTGGGCGCGGCACTCGATCCGCTGGACCGCCGCCGGCATGGTGGCCATCGCCGTGACGCTGGGCCTGGCCAACGCCGGCATCTTCTACAAATGGAGCAATACGGCCCACCTGGGCGTGGCCGCCATGGTCTGGGCCCTCATGCTGCTGGGCTTCGTGGCGGCCGAGATGCTGCTGGCGCGGCTGCCGGGCAAGGCCGACGGCTTCAGCTGGCTGCCGTTCGTCCTGTGCGTGATGCTGTTCGTGCTGATGCTGTGCGGCCTGGCCTACAGCTTCTTCCCGTACCTGATCCTCGACGACATGACCATCTGGGATGGCAGCGGCGCGCTGGATTCCATGCGGCTGGTGCTGGCCGGCACCATGATCGGGGTGCCCGTGGTGCTGGTATTCAACATCCTGGCGTACCGTTCGGTGTTCGGCAAGGAACGCCGGCCGGTGCCGCTCTTGCCGCCGCCGGGCGCCTGACGGCGCGGCCGGCGGGTCAAGCCTTCGCAAGCGGCAGGGTAATGCGCACCAGCAGGCCGCCCGAGGGCGCCTGGCGCAATTCGAGCCCGCCGCCGTGGGCGCGCGCGATGGCCTCGGCCAGCGCCAGCCCCAGGCCGACGTTGCCGGTGCGCGTGCGGGCGTCGTCCAGCCTCGCGAAGGGCCGCAGCGCCTCGGTGCGCCGCTCGGGCGCGATGCCGGGCCCGTGGTCCGACACTTCCAGCACCGCCATGTCCGCGTCGCGCCGCAGGCTGACCTCGACCGGCGGCGCGCCATGATGCAGGGCGTTGCCGATCAGGTTGTCCAGCAGGCGGCCCAGCGCCACCGCGTCTGCCTGTATGCCCAGCGCGCCATTGTCGGGCGCCTGCAGGCGGATGTCGGTGCCCGCACCCTGCCATGCGCCCACGCGCTCGGCCAGCCATTCGCCCAGCGCCAGCGGCGCGTAGCGGTAGGCGGCCGGGTCGGTGCCGCGCACGAAGCCGATGAACTGGTCGACCATGTGCTGCATGTCCTGCAGGTCCTTGCGCAATCCTTCCTTGAGCGTCGGGTCGTCGGCCATTTCGATGCGCAGCCACATGCGCGACAGCGGCCCCTTCAGGTCGTGCGGCAGCCCTGACAGCAGCGTGCGCCGCACCGAGTCGGACTCGGCCAGCGCGTCCAGCATGGCGTTGAAGCGTTCGCCCAGCACGCGCGTTTCATGCGGCCCCGAGGGTTCGACGCGCTGGGGCTGGCCGGCGGCCAGCTGGTCGGCGGCGTCGGCCAGGCGCGTGAGCGGCCGCGTGATGTGCCACGAAAACCAGGCGGCCAGCAGCAGCACCAGCCCGATCCCGCCGACCCAGAATGCGATCAATGGGGTGGCGACGGGCGGATCCAGGCGTTCGAGCGGGATGACCAGCCATTCGCGCAGCGGCGGCGCGTCGTCGGGCGAGGGGCTGGGCGCCAGCGAGATGAAGATTTCCGGCCGGGGGCCGCGCGACAGCGCCACACGGGTGCCGTCGCTGAGACGCTCGTTGAGTTCGCTGACCAGGCCGCGCAGGTCGCGCCGGATGTCGTCGGGCGGCGGATGGCGGCGTTCGTACTCGCGCCGCATCCGCTCGCGCTCGGCCTCGTCTTCCTGGGGGCCGCGATGCCAGCGCTGCAGCCGCGCGTCGGCCGGCAGCGAGCGCGACCAGAGCCGCCACTGGTTGCCGGAAGCCTGGCGCACGAACTCCGCGCGTTCGTCGGTCGGCACCTGCGACAGCGAGGCGCGCAAGGTGCGGATGGTGGTGGCGATGTAGTCGATCGCCACGTCTTCCATGAATTTGTGCCGGAAATAGGACACCGTGGCCAGCGTGGCGGCCTGCGCCAGCAGGACCGAACCCAGCACCAGCAGGATCAGGCGCATGCGCAGCGAGCGCGGCGCCGGCAGGCGGAGCAGTTTCATCAGGGCGAAAACCGGTAGCCGATGCCCCACACGGTCTGGATCCAGCGCGGCTGCTTCGGGTCTTCCTCGATGGCGCGCCGCAGGCGCAGGATGGCGATATCGATGGCGCGGTCGTTGCGCTCGCCGCCGTCGTCGTCGCGCGCCAGCGCCAGCGCCAGCAGGCGTTCGCGCGAGAGCGGCTTGCCGGCATTGCGTACCAGCGCTTCGAGCAGGTTGATTTCGCCGCCGGTCAGCTTGACCGGCGTGTCATCGCGCAGCAATTGCCGCGTGGCAGGATCGAATACGAAGGGCCCGAAGCTGACCGGGGCGTCCTTGGTCAGGGCCGAGGGGCCGCGCTTGCGCCGCAGCACGGCTTCGATGCGCGCCAGCAGCTCGCGCGGGTCGAAGGGCTTGCCGAGGTAGTCGTCGGCGCCGGCTTCCAGGCCGATGATGCGGTCCACGGCTTCGTCGCGCGCCGTCAGCAGGATGACGGGGATGTCTTCGCCCTGGTCGCGCAGGCGGCGGCAGGCGTCGGCGCCGTCGCCGCCCGGCAGCATGCGGTCCAGGACGAGCAGGTCGGGGGCGTAGCGCGTGATGCGCGCGGCGAGGTCGCTGGCGTCGGGCGCCAGCAGGGTGTCGTAGCCATGCCGGTTGAGGTAGTCGGCCAGCAGTTGCCGCAAGGCGGGGTCGTCGTCGACGACCAGCAGCTTGGTATGAGGATTGTCCATGTTCGCATAGTGACGCGGCGCCCCGGGCGCCGCAAGAGGCGGGAAATCGACTGAAACGGACAGCGCCGGCGAAGCCGGCGCGCGCGGACGTAAAATCAGGCCCGTTGGCCGCCGCGCCGGGTCAGTTCCCGTGCCGATTTATCAAGAAAGTTTACAGATGCCTCGCTCGGGAATTCCTACACTGGTGCGCGTGATGCTTGCCTGCGAACGCGAACACAGAGGCGTCTCGCGCGTGGCGGTGGCCGCTGTCCTGGCCGGCAATATGGCGCTGGCGGCCTGCGCCATGCCCGATCCGCCGGATATCTCCAGGGCCCCGGCGGGCCTCGAGGCCGGCCCCGAGCCTGCCGCGATCGACACCACCCCGCCCGAGACGGCGGCCCCCCGGCCCGCCGGGCGGGCCTATGCGCGCGCGGCCGACGACGTCGCCCGCTACGGCATCTCC
The DNA here is from genome assembly GCF_000306945.1 of Bordetella pertussis 18323. Lineage (NCBI taxonomy): Bacteria > Pseudomonadati > Pseudomonadota > Betaproteobacteria > Burkholderiales > Alcaligenaceae > Bordetella > Bordetella pertussis. The sequence goes on from NC_018518.1 coordinate 3,953,902, forward strand.
GTGCTGGCGCCGGCCAGCTCGCAGCCGGTCGCGCTGGCGCCGGTGCTGCAGGAGCGCGCCATTCCCGAACCCTGCCGCATGCTGCCGGCGGAAACCGGCGCCGACGCCTCGGTGCACGCGGCCGCGCCGGCGCTCGGGCATGACCCCGCCGTGCCGTTGCCGCCTGCCGGCGACGGCGCCGATGCGCCCGCCAGCATGCCCCTGGGCTGCGAGGACTTGTTTCCCGACGTGCCGCCGGCCGAGCCGAACTACTCCTTCGGTCTCGAAACCGACGACCTGGCGGGCAAGCGTTCGGTCTACCTCATGACCGGCGTGGCCCAGCCGCGCAGGCCCTGGTTTTCCTCCGCCAGCGCCGTGCCCACCGTCAGCTACGGCGACCGCAGCTGGGTCTACCGGCCCGTGACCGGCCCTTCGCTGGCCATGGGCAACGTCGTTTCCAAGGCGCCGGGCTGGGGCAGCACGGCGCCGATCGGCGGCGTGCAACTCAGCGACCGGCTCTCCCCCGGCGGGCTGCTGCCCGAGGGGCAACTGGGTTATTCGTCGGTGTTCGGGCGCCTGAACAACATGGATCCGGCCGCCACCTCGGGCGCGGTCGACTATGGCGCCTCGGCGGGCAGCGGCATGGTCCGCTACGGGCTGACCCCCAGCCTGACGCTGGAAGGGCAGATGCAGTCGGCGCCTTCGCTGACCACGCGCGGCGTGGGCACCACTTACGCGGCGGGCGAACTGGGCACCTTCCAGGCCGGCGCCACCCAGAGCACCTTCGACGCGGTCAACGCCTGGCGCTACCGGTTCGGCTACAACGTCAACCTGGCCGACGACGCGGTCACGCTGGGCGTGGCGACCGAGGAAGTGGGCGCCGGCTTCGGCGACCTGGCCAGTTTCCAGGACGGCGGCTTCGCCCATCGGCAGATGCGCAATACCTTGTCGGCCGGCGTGCCGATCAGCGGGTGGGGCACGCTAAGTGTGAAGATTCAATAGGTTGTATGCATGGTTCATCCGAACCGGATTTGAGAAACTGGAAATCGCCACCCCCCCAGTTCACTCAAGGAGCCCGGCCGGATGAACACCCATAAGCATGCCCGATTGACCTTCCTACGTCGACTCGAAATGGTCCAGCAATTGATCGCCCATCAAGTTTGTGTGCCTGAAGCGGCCCGCGCCTATGGGGTCACCGCGCCGACTGTGCGCAAATGGCTGGGCCGCTTCCTGGCTCAGGGCCAGGCGGGCTTGGCCGATGCGTCCTCGCGCCCGACGGTCTCGCCCCGAGCGATTGCGCCGGCCAAGGCGCTGGCTATCGTGGAGCTGCGCCGCAAGCGGCTGACCCAAGCGCGCATCGCCCAGGCGCTGGGCGTGTCAGCCAGCACCGTCAGCCGCGTCCTGGCCCGCGCCGGTCTGTCGCACCTGGCCGACCTGGAGCCGGCCGAGCCGGTGGTGCGCTACGAGCATCAGGCCCCCGGCGATCTGCTGCACATCGACATCAAGAAGCTGGGACGTATCCAGCGCCCTGGCCACCGGGTCACGGGCAACCGACGCGATACCGTTGAGGGGGCCGGCTGGGACTTCGTCTTCGTGGCCATCGATGACCACGCCCGCGTGGCCTTCACCGACATCCACCCCGACGAGCGCTTCCCCAGCGCCGTCCAGTTCCTCAAGGACGCAGTGGCCTACTACCAGCGCCTGGGCGTGACCATCCAGCGCTTGCTCACCGACAATGGCTCGGCCTTTCGCAGCCGCGCCTTCGCCGCGCTGTGCCATGAGCTGGGCATCAAGCACCGCTTTACCCGACCTTACCGCCCACAGACCAATGGCAAGGCCGAACGCTTCATCCAGTCGGCCTTGCGTGAGTGGGCTTACGCTCACACCTACCAGAACTCCCAACACCGAGCCGATGCCATGAAATCCTGGCTACACCACTACAACTGGCATCGACCCCACCAAGGCATCGGGCGCGCTGTACCCATCTCCAGACTCAACCTGGACGAATACAACCTATTGACAGTTCACAGCTAAGCGGCACCTACCAGGCCAGCGGCATGGGCGTGGACAGCGTCACCGAGCGGCGCTTCGGCCTGCAGCACAGCATGCTGCTGGCGCCCAGCGTGAAGTTCGCGGTGGGCGCGGACCGCGACGTCATCTCCGGCGACTACGAAATGCGGGCCAATATCAGCATGCCGGTGGACGCCTTCATGCGCGGGCGCTGGCTGGGTTTCTAGCCGGCGGCCGGGGCGATTAGGGACAGGCCGGCGCTGGGGCTTAAAATCCCCGCCATGATGCATCTGCCTGCTACCCATGTCTGACCCGCGCGCCCTGGGCGTGCTTGCGCGCGTTTTCGGTTACGAATCCTTCCGTGGCGACCAGCAAGCCATCGTCGAGCACGTCATCGGCGGCGGCGACGCGCTGGTGCTGATGCCTACCGGCGGCGGCAAGTCGTTGTGCTACCAGGTGCCCGCGCTGGTGCGCGAAGGCACCGGTATCGTGGTTTCCCCCCTGATCGCCCTGATGCAGGACCAGGTCGACGCCCTGACCGAACTGGGGGTGCGGGCCGCGTTTCTCAATGCCACCCAGGATTGGCGCGTGGCGCGCGAGGTCGAGCAGGCATTCCTGGCCGGCGAGCTGGACCTGCTCTACGTGGCGCCGGAGCGCCTGCTGACCGACCGCTGCCTGCAATTGCTCGAGCGCGGGCGCATCGCCCTGTTCGCCATCGACGAGGCGCACTGCGTCTCGCAATGGGGGCATGATTTCCGGCCCGAATACCTCGGGCTGTCGATGCTGCACGAGCGCTGGCCCGAGGTGCCGCGCATCGCGCTGACGGCCACCGCCACCGCGGCCACGCGCAGCGAGATCGCGCAGCGCCTGGCCCTGGACGAAGCCCGCCATTTCGTGGCCAGCTTCGACCGTCCCAATATCCGCTACCGCATCGTCGAGAAGAACGAAGTGCGGCGCCAGCTGCTGGATCTCATCCGCAGCGAGCACGAAGGCGAATCGGGCGTGGTGTACGGCCTGTCGCGCGCCCGCGTCGAGGAAACCGCCGACTTCCTGTGCGCCAATGGCGTCAACGCCTTGCCCTACCATGCCGGTCTGAGCCCGGCGGTGCGCGCCGCCAACCAGGCGCGCTTCCTGCGCGAGGATGGCATCGTCATGGTGGCCACCATCGCCTTCGGCATGGGCATCGACAAGCCCGACGTGCGTTTCGTGGCGCACATCGACCTGCCCAAGTCGGTCGAAGGCTACTACCAGGAAACCGGCCGGGCCGGCCGCGACGGGCTGCCGGCCTCGGCGTGGCTGGCCTATGGCCTGCAGGACGTGGTGCAGCAACGCCGCATGATCGACGAGTCGCCCGGCGACGATGCCTACCGGCGCCGGCTCGGCCAGCAGCTCGATGCCATGCTGGGCCTGTGCGAAACCGTCGAATGCCGGCGCGTGCGCCTGCTGGCTTACTTCGGGCAGACCATCACGGCTTGCGGCAACTGCGACGTCTGCCTCGAACCGCCGCAGGCCTGGGACGGCACGGTCGCCGCGCAGAAAGTGCTGTCGGCCGTGTACCGCCTGTGGAAGGAGCGCGGCCAGCGCTACGGCGCCGGCCATATCATCGATATCCTGCGCGGCAAGAGCACCGACCGCACGCGCCAGCACGACCACGAAACCCTGAGCGTATTCGGCGTGGGCGCCGACCTGTCCGAGAATGCCTGGCGCGGCGTGCTGCGCCAGCTGCTGGCCCAGGGCCTGCTGGCGGTCGATCACGAGGGTTTCGGCACCCTGGCGCTGACCGAGGGCAGCCGCGCCGTGCTCAAGGGCGAGCATCAGCTCATGCTGCGCCGCGAGGCCGAGAAAAAGCCGCGCAGCTCGCGCGCGGGCGCCCGCGCGCGGCCCGACCCCATCGACCTGCCGGCCGAGGCCAAGCCGGTGTTCGAGTCGCTGCGCAGCTGGCGCGGCGAGGTTGCCAAGAGCAACGGGGTGCCGGCCTATGTGATCTTCCACGATGCCACCCTGCGCGAGATCGCGCTGGCCCGGCCGGAGTCGCTGGACGATCTCAGCCACATCAGCGGCGTGGGGGCGCGCAAGCTGCAAGCCTACGGCGAGGAAATCCTGCGCTGCGTGCAGCGCCCGTAGCGGCCTACTTGCTGAACAGCTCGCCCGTGCCGCCGCTCGCCGCGGCCGGCGGGGTCAGCCCCAGGTGGCGCCAGGTCGTCAGCGTGGCGGTGCGGCCGCGCGGCGTGCGCTGCAGGTAGCCGTGCTGGATCAGATACGGCTCGATGACGTCTTCGATGGTGTCGCGCTCTTCGCCGATCGCCGCCGCCAGGCTGTCCACGCCGACCGGGCCGCCGTCGAACTTGTGCACGATGGCTTCGAGCAGCTTGCGGTCCATGACATCCAGGCCCTGCGGGTCCACATCCAGCATGGCCAGCGCGCGGCCGGCGGCGTCCTGGTCGATCACGCCGTGAGACTTGACCTGCGCATAGTCGCGCACGCGCCGCAGCAGGCGGTTGGCGATACGCGGCGTGCCGCGCGAGCGGCGCGCCACTTCGTGCGCGCCGTCGGCGGTGATGTCGGCGTTGAGCAGGCTGGCGCTGCGCGTGACGATGCGGGCCAGTTCGTCGGTGTTGTAGAACTCCAGCCGCGACACGATGCCGAAGCGGTCGCGCAGCGGATTGGTCAGCATGCCGGCGCGGGTGGTGGCGCCCACCAGCGTGAAGGGTTGCAGGTCCAGCTTGACGCTGCGCGCGGCCGGGCCTTCGCCGATCAGGATGTCGATCTGGAAGTCTTCCAGCGCCGGATAGAGGATTTCCTCGACCACCGGCGACAGGCGGTGGATCTCGTCGATGAACAGGACGTCGTTGCGTTCCAGGTTGGTCAGCAGCGCCGCCAGGTCGCCCGGGCGCTCCAGCACGGGGCCGGACGTCTGGCGCAGCTGCACGCCCATTTCGTGCGCGATGATGTGCGCCAGGGTGGTCTTGCCCAGGCCCGGCGGGCCGAACAGCAGGACATGGTCGAGCGCCTCGCCGCGCTTGCGCGCGGCCGCGATGAAGATCTCCAGCTGTTCGCGCGCGCGCTGCTGGCCGACGTATTCTTCCAGCGCCTTGGGCCGCAGGGCGCGTTCGATCGACTCCTCGTTGGGCGACACCGGTTGCGGCGCGACAATGCGGGGAGAATCGGGCAGGGAAGAGAGCGAGTCGGACTGAATGGCCATAAATTCGGATCTGGGCGTGCGCGAAAGGCATCGTACACCACCCGGGCAGGCCTTGCGCCCGCCGGGCGCCGGCGATAGCGATATGATGCGGCAATCGCAGTCCGCCCATCGAGGATTCCCCCATGCAGCCCCAATTGCCCACTTACGCCGACGTCGAGCAGGCGGCCGCCACGCTGGCTGGCGTGGCCCATCGCACGCCCGTGCTGACCTCGGCCACCGCCGACGCCATGGCCGGCGCGCAGGTCTTTTTCAAGTGCGAGAACTTCCAGCGCATGGGGGCGTTCAAGTTCCGCGGCGGCTACAACGCCATCGCCCGCCTGACGCCCGAACAGCGCCGCGCCGGCGTGGTGACATTTTCGTCGGGCAACCATGCCCAGGCCATCGCCCTGGCCGCGCGCCTGCAGGGCGTGCAGGCCACCATCATCATGCCGCAGGACGCGCCGGCGGCCAAGCGCGCGGCCACCGAGGGCTACGGCGGCCGGGTCGTCACCTACGACCGCTACAGCGAGGACCGCGAGGCCATCGCGCGCCGCTTGCACGAAGAAACCGGCGCCACGCTGATCCCGCCCTATGACCACGCCGACGTGATCGCCGGGCAGGGGACCGCCGCCAAGGAACTGTTCGACGAGGTCGGCGAACTCGACTTCCTGTTCGTGTGCCTGGGCGGCGGCGGACTGCTGGCGGGCTCGGCCCTGGCGGCGCGGGCCCTCAGCCCGGCCTGCCGCGTCTACGGCGTCGAGCCGGCGGCCGGCAACGACGGCCAGCAATCCTTGCGCAAGGGCGAGATCGTCACCATCGCCGCCCCCAAGTCGATCGCCGACGGCGCGGTCACGACGCACCTGGGCCGGCTGACCTTCGCCATCATCCAGCAGCAGGTGGCGGACATCCTGACCGTCAGCGATGCCGAACTGGTGCAAAGCATGAGGTTCTTCGCCGAGCGCATGAAAATGGTGGTCGAACCCACCGGCTGCCTGGCCGCCACCGCCGCGTTGCGCAAACTCATCCCCGAGGCGGCCGGCAAGCGCGTCGGCGTCATCATCAGCGGCGGCAACGTCGACCTGCCGGTCTACGCGCGCCTGCTGGCCGACTGAGCGCGCCCTTGCGGGCGCGCCCGGGGCAGGGCAGAATGGGCCGGTCGACAATGATGCTACAGGGGGCTGCGCGATGCGTATCCTTGTCATCGGCGGAACCGGCTTCATCGGCCGTCATCTGGTTGCGCGCCTGGCGGCGCAAGAGCACAAGGTCCTGGTGCCGACGCGCCGCTACAACAAGGGGCGGGACCTGCAGGTGCTGCCCACGGTCACCCTGATCGAAGCGGACGTGCACGACGACGCCGAGCTGGACCGGCTCATGCACCGGTGCGATGCGGTCGTCAACCTGGTGGGCGTGCTGCATGGGGGCCGCGGACGTCCCTACGGCGCCGGCTTCGCCCGCGCGCACGTGCTGTTGCCGGAGCGCATTGCCCAGGCCTGCGTGCGCAACGGCGTGGCGCGCATGTTGCACGTCAGCGCGTTGGGCGCCGACAGCGGCGGCCCCAGCATGTACCTGCGCTCCAAGGGCGACGGCGAGGCCGCCATCCAGCGCGTGTTCGGCGCCACGGGCGGCTGGACGCTGTTCCGGCCCTCGGTGGTGTTCGGTCCCGACGACAACTTCACCCGGATGTTCGCGCGGCTGGCGCGCCTGTTCCCCGTCCTGCCGCTGGCCGGCGCGCGTTCGCGCATGCAGCCGGTCTATGTGGGCGACGTGGCCGACGCCATGATGGCGGCGCTGGCCAACGGCCATACGGCCGGCAAGATCTACGAGCTGTGCGGCCCGCAGGTCTACACCCTGGGTGAAATCGTGCGTTTGTGCGCGCTCTGGAGCGGCCACCCGCGGCCGGTATGCGAAATGCCGATGGCGCTGGGCCGGATGCAGGCGCTGTTGTTCGAATGCCTGCCCGGCGATCCGCTGGTCTCGCGCGACAACCTGGATTCGCTCACGCGCGACAACGTGGCCAGCGGCGCCGCGCCCTCGGGGTTGGCCGCGCCGCCCGCCGCGCTGGAGGCGGTCGCGCCGGCCTACCTGGCGCGGCGCTAGGGGCGCGGCCCGCCGGTCCTAGCGGACCAGGGCCTTGAGCGCCAGGCGGATGCCTTCCGACACGTCCACCCCGTCGGGCAGCTTCTTGAGCGCCGCCTGGGATTCCTTGTCGGAGTAGCCCAGCGCCAGCAGCGCGTTGAGGATATCGCTCTGGTGGCCGCTGGCCGCGTGCGGGGTGGCGCCGATGTCCGCGCCCAGCTTGCCGCGCATCTCCAGCAGCAGGCGCTCCGCGGTCTTCTTGCCGATGCCCGGCACGCGCGTCAGGCGCCCGGTCTCCTGCAGCGTGATGGCCTGCGACAGCTCGGCCACCGAGAGCCCCGACAGGACCGCCAGCGCGGTGCGCGCGCCGATGCCGGTCACCTTGATCAGCTCGCGGAACGTGCTGCGCTCGGCGCTGCTGCCGAACCCGTACAGCAGCTGCGCATCCTCGCGCACCACCAGGTGGGTGAACAGGGTGACCCGCGCGCCGGTCTCGGGCAGCGCATACAGGGTGCTCATGGGGACATCGATTTCATAGCCCACTCCGTTGACGTCGACACAGACGACGGGCGGCGATTTCTCGATGAGGGTTCCGGTAATGCGTCCGATCATGGGGTGACAGGCCAGGATGAGGGCGCCGCCACGGCGGCGGCGTTTGCCCGCATTCTATACGCAGCGCCGCCGCGCCGCGCTCAGCCGACCAGGCGGCCGTTGCGCAGGCGCGGGCGGCTGCCCAGTTGCGCGGCCGTGCCCAGGCGGTCCAGCTTGTCGTGCAGCGGGCCGACGTGGGCATGGCAAATGGCGCAGGCCAGCGCGTCGGCCGAATCGGGCGCGGGCGTGCCGTCCAGCGACAGCAGGCGCTGCACCATCATCTGCACCTGCTCCTTGGCCGCGCGGCCGGTGCCCATGACGGCTTTCTTGATCTGCAGCGCGGTGTACTCGTGCACGTCCAGCGCGCTGTCGGCCAGCGCGCACAGGGCCGCGCCGCGCGCCTGTCCCAGCAGCAGCGTGGAGGCCGGGTTGGTGTTGAGAAAGACGATTTCCAGCGCGGCGACGTCGGGCCGGGTCTCGCGCGCGACTTCGCGCAGGTTGTCGAGGATGACCTTCAGGCGTTCGGGCAGCGCCAGCGCCGGCGGGACCACGATGGTCCCGCTGGCGACGTAGCGCAGGCGCATGCCCTCGGCATCGATGACGCCAAAGCCGGTGCGGCGCAGGCCGGGGTCGATGCCGAGTACGCGCATCAGTGGCGGAAGTGGCGCGTGCCGGTCAGGACCATGGCGATGCCATGCTCGTCCGCCGCCGCGATCACTTCGTCGTCGCGCACGCTGCCGCCGGGCTGGATGACGCAGGTCGCGCCCGCCGCCACCACCACGTCCAGGCCGTCGCGGAAGGGGAAGAAGGCGTCCGAGGCGACCGCCGAACCGCGCAGGGTCAGGCCCGCGTTCTCGGCCTTGATCGAGGCGATGCGGGCCGAGTCGATGCGGCTCATCTGGCCGGCGCCCACGCCCAGCGTCATGCCGCCGCCCACGAACACGATGGCGTTGGACTTGACGTACTTGGCGACCTTCCAGGCAAACGCCAGGTCGTTCATTTCCTGCTCGGTGGGCTGGCGCTTGCTGACCACTTTCAGCGCGTCGCGCGGCACGTTGTAGGCGTCCGGGCTCTGCACCAGCCAGCCGCCGCCCACGCGCTTGATGTCGAAGGCATTCTGGCCCGGGCCGGCCGGCACTTCCAGCACGCGTACGTTCTTCTTGGCCGCCAGGATGGCCAGCGCCGCGCCGTCGTAGGCGGGGGCCAGCAGCACTTCCAGGAACTGGCCGCTGACCGCTTCGGCGGTGGCGGCGTCGACCGGGCGGTTGAAGGCGATGATGCCGCCGAAGGCCGAGGTCGGGTCGGTCTTGAAGGCCTGCTGGTAGACGTGCAGCGTGCCGTCGCCGATCGCCACGCCGCACGGGTTGGCGTGCTTGACGATGACGCAGGCGGTGCTGTCGAAGCTGCGCACGCATTCCCAGGTCGCGTCCGCGTCGGCGATGTTGTTGTACGACAGCTCCTTGCCCTGCAGCTGGCGATAGTTGCCCAGCAGGCCCGCCGGACGCTGCGCGTCGACGTAGAACGCCGCGGTCTGGTGCGGGTTCTCGCCGTAGCGCAGCGCCTGCTCCTGGCGCACCTGGATGGTCAAGGTGCCCGGCCATTCGTTGCGCGCGGGCACCGCGTCCTGGGCCGGCGCGGCCTCGGCCAGGCTGGTCAGGTAGGCGGCGATGGCGCCGTCGTAGGCGGCGGTATGGCTGTAGACCTTGGCCGCCAGCTCCAGGCGCAGCGCGTACGAGGTGCTGCCGCCCTGGTCCATCTGGGCCAGCACGCGCGAGTAGTCGGCCGGATCGATCACGACCGTCACCCCGCCGGCGTCGGTGCCATGGTTCTTGGCGGCGGCGCGCAGCATGGCCGGGCCGCCGATGTCGATGTTCTCGATGGCGTCGGCGAAGGTGCAGTCGGGCTTGGCCACGGTTTCGCGAAACGGATACAGGTTGACCACCAGCATATCGATGCGATCGATGCCGCAGGCGGCGATCGTATCCATGTGCTCGGCGCTGTCGCGCCGCGCCAGCAGGCCGCCGTGGATCTTGGGATGCAGCGTCTTCACGCGGCCTTCCAGGATTTCCGGCGAACCGGTGTGCTGGGCGACCTCGGTGACGGCCAGGCCGGCTTCGGACAGCAGGCGGGCGGTTCCTCCGGTCGACAGCAGGCGCACGCCGCGAGCGGTCAGGGCGCGGGCGAATTCGACGATGCCGGTCTTGTCGGACACCGAGAGCAGGGCGGTTTCGATTTTCATGTCAGCAGGCAGGTGGGGCGCCGCCGTCGCGGGCGAGCAGGGCGCGGGATACGGGAAAAGGGCGATGTTCTACGGCTGGATGTTGTGCGCCAGCAGCTTCTTGCGCAGGGTGTTGCGCGTGATGCCGAGCATTTCCGATGCCCGCGACTGGTTGCCGCCGGAGCGTTCCAGGGCCACTTCGAGAACCGGGCGCTCCACGCAGCGCATCACCATGTCCCACATGTCGTGGGGCTCGGAATCGCCCAAGTCTTCGAAATAGCGCTCCAGGCTGGCGCGCACGCATTCTTCCAGGACATCTTTCTTGCTCATTTTGAGTGCAGAGTGTTTTTATGTTGGTGGTGACTGGCGGTCATGCCGCCAGCAGGGGTTGCGCCACAAAGGCCTGCTGGTCGCGGCCCTCGCGCAAAATGGTGTCGAACCAGTCGGCCACCGCGCGCCATTGCTCGCGCGTGTTGTCGATCTGGTTCATGCGGGCGCAGAACGCGGCTGCGCCCGGCAGGTCGTCCAGGTACCAGCCTATGTGCTTGCGCGCCGTGCGTACGCCGGTGTGTTCGCCATAGAAGCGGTAGTGGTCGTCTAGGTGTTCGAGCAGCAGGTCGCGCATCTCGCCGTACGACGGCGGCGCCAGCCTGGCGCCGGTGCGCAGGTAGTGGTCGATCTCCCGGAATATCCAGGGACGCCCCTGCGCGGCCCGGCCGATCATGACGGCGTCGGCGCCAGTGTAATCCAGGACCTGGCGCGCTTTCTCGGGCGAATCGATATCGCCGTTGGCGATAACGGGAATCTTCAGTTCGGCCTTGACGGCCCGTATCGTGTCGTACTCGGCCTGTCCGGTGTACAGGTCGGCGCGGGTGCGGCCATGCAGGGTCAGGGCGGCGATGCCCGCCTGTTCGGCCAGGCGGCCCACCCGCAAGGCGTTGCGGTGCTCGCGGTCCCAGCCGGTGCGGGTCTTGAGCGTCACCGGCACGCCCAGCGGCGCGCAGGCTGCCACCACGGCCTCCAGGATGCGGACGATCAGGTCTTCGTGGCGCAGCAGCGCCGAGCCGGACGCCACGTTGCACACCTTCTTGACCGGGCAGCCCATGTTGATGTCGATGATGCGGGCGCCCTTGGCGACATTGAAAGCGGCGGCTTCCGCCATCATCGTGGGGTCAGCGCCGGCGATCTGCACCGAAATCGGGTCTATCTCGCCCTCATGGTTCAAGCGGCGCGAGGTCTTGACGCTGTCCCACAGCCGCGGGTTGCTCGCGGCCATTTCCGAGACCGCATAGCCCGCCCCCAGCCGCTTGCAGAGCTGGCGGTAGGGACGATCCGTCACCCCGGCCATCGGGGCGACCAGAACGTTGTTGGGAAGGGACCAGGGACCGATGCGCATGCGCACATTTTAACCGCCTTGCGTCCATCCCCATTTTTCCAGATCGCGCGGGCCCTGTTTCAGGGTCAGACCCTGAGGCCTTGCAACAGATGGCGAGCCAGCGGCGCGCGCAATGGCGCGGCGATGTCCAGCCCCAGCAGGGCCAGTCCGCAGGCGTGTTCGACCGGAGCCAGGCCGGTGGCGAAAATGCGCGGCATCAGGTCGGTCAGGCCGGCGGTCACCCAGCGGTCGGCCAGCCGGGCGCGGGCAAAGGTGGCCAGCAGGGGGGATGGGTCGGCCTGCGGGGCGGCCAGCCAGTCGGGCAGGGCGTGGGCCAGCTGCGCGGCGTCGCGCAGCCCCAGGTTGAGGCCCTGGCCGGCCACCGGGTGCAGCGTCTGGGCGGCGTTGCCTATCGTGGCGAGGCGGCCGTGCGCCTGCGCATGGCGCGCCTTGAGCTCCAGCGGGAAAACGTGGCGCGGCGCCGCGCTGCGCAGGCGCCCCAGCCGGGTGCCGAACGCTTCGGTCAGTTCGCGCGAGAACGCCTCGTCATCCAGGCCGGCCAGCCGCCGGGCGCGCGGCGGCGCGCAACACCATACGACCGAGTAGGCCTCCGGCGTCTGGGGGTGCGGCAGCATGGCCAGAGGACCTTCGTTGGTAAAGCGCTCCCAGGCCCAGCCGGACCGCGGCAGCGTGGCGTGGGCGCTGGTCAATACCGCGTGCTGGGCATAGTCGCGCCGCACGTCGCTGCCCCCGGCGCCGTCGCACTGGACGGCCAGCCGGCAATGCAGCGCGGCGTCGCCCTGGCGCACCGTCAGGCCTTCGCCATCCTGGCCGTCGACGCGGGCAGGCGGGCCGGACAAGACCGTAACGCCGCAGTCCTGCACCGCCTGTTCCAGCTGCGCATGCAGGGCCGCGTAGGCGACCACATTGCCCAGTTGCGGCACGTCGAAATCCTCGCGGTCGATGACCGTGCGGCCGAGGCGGCCGCGCTGCGAAACGTGGATATGGCGGATCTCGGCGGCATGGGCCGGCCAGGCGCGCAGCGATTCCAGCAGCACCCGGCTGCCGTGGTTCAGCGCCAGCACGCGCGGGTCGGCCGCCGGGCCGAGCGTGCCCGCCGGCGTCGGGGGCAGGCCCGCGCCGCCTTGCAGCAGGGCGATGCGCTGCGGCTGCGGCTGCGGCGTCAGGCGCGCCAGCAGCAGGGCCAGCACGCGGCCGACCGGGCCGGCGCCCAGGATGGCGATATCGTAGGCGGGCAGAGTCATGCAGCGCATTCTACCCGTTCCCTCCGGGGCTTCCCTTGGCCGCGCCAGCCCCTAAAATGCCCCTGTCCGGCACGCGCCGCTTTTCCGATTTCCTCACAATCCGACATGACGCAGGCACACCTTTCCGTTCCCGGCGCCGCCCGCCGGCCGCGCAGCAAGATCGCCCTGGGCCTGCTGGCCTGCGCATTGGGCTGGATCGGCGCGCACTGGTGGTATCTGGGGCGGCGCCGCGCCTGGATGGTCACCCTGGCGGCCATCCTGTGCCTGGCGGCCACCCAGTGGTTTCCGGTCTGGTACGACAACCCGGCGTTCTTCCTGCTGTTCATTCCCATGATCGACGGGTTCATCGAAGGGGTGGTGTTCAGCCTGATGCCCGACGAGAAATTCGATCGCCTGTACAACCCCGGGCTGGGGCAGGTCTCGCGCACCGGCTGGGGGCCGGTGCTGGTGGCAATATCCGGTGTGCTGGTGGGCGCCATCGCGTCGATGTTCGCCGTCGCGATGGTCGTGGTCTACACCTGGGTCGCCATGGGCTGGCTCGACGGCTACGTGTTCTAGGGCGCGCCGCTATTCGCGCATCAGGGCTTCGATCTCGCGCGCCTGCACCGGCACGCCGCGGGTGATGAGTTCGCAGCCTTCCTCGGTCACCAGGGCGTCGTCCTCGATCCGGATGCCGATATCCCAGAAGCGCGCCGGCACGTCGTCGGCCGCGCGCACGTAGATGCCCGGCTCCACCGTCAGCATCATGCCCGGCTCGAGCATGCGCCACGGGCGTTGCGCGCCGGCCGGCCCGGCGCCGCGGTAATCGCCCACGTCATGCACGTCCAGGCCCAGCCAATGCCCGGTGCGATGCATGTAGAAGCGGCTGTAGGCGCCCGATTCCAGCACCCCGTCCAGCGATCCCGTCAACAGTTTTTCGTCCAGCATGCCCTGGGCCAGCACGCGTACCGCCGCTTCGTGTCCGTCGTTCCAGCTGCGGCCCGGGCCGGTGGCCGCCACGGCCGCCTCCTGGGCGTGCGCCACCAGGTCGTACAGCGCGCGCTGCGGTCCGCTGAACCGGCCGTTGACCGGGAAAGTGCGGGTAATGTCGGCGGCGTAGCTGTCGTATTCGCAACCGGCGTCGATCAGCACCAGGTCGCCGTCGCGCAGTTCGGCGTCGCCGGCGGGGTAGTGCAGCACGCAGGCATTGGCGCCGGCGGCCACGATGCTGTTGTACGCCACCGATTGCGCGCCCTGGCGGCGGAATTCGTACAGCAGCTCGGCCTCCAGCTCATACTCGCGCATGCCGGGACGGGCCGCGCGCATCGCGCGCTGGTGCGCGGCGGCCGAAATCTTGGCCGCGCGGCGCATGGCGGCGATCTCGGCGGCGTCCTTGACCAGCCGCATGCCGGCCAGGACGGGGGCGGGGTCGCGCAGCACGGCCGGCGCCAGGCGGCCGCTGCGGCCCTGCGCGCGCGCCGCGGCCAGCCAGCTGCGCACCCGCTCGTCGAGCGCCGCGCTGGCCGCCACGGGCGTCCACAGGGCGGGCTGGTCCAGCAGCAGGGCGGGCACCAGTTCGTCCAGCGTGCCGATCCCGTGGGCGTCGTCGAAACCGAAGCGCGCCGCGGCCGCCTCGGGGCCGAAGCGGAACCCTTCCCAGATCTCATGCTCGGGATGCTTGTCGCGGCAGAACAGCAGGGCGCGATCGGTGGCGCCGGCGACCAGCACCAGCCAGGCCTCGGGCTCGGTGAAGCCGGTCAGGTAGAAGAAATCGCTGTCGTGCCGGTACGGATACTCGGCGTCGCGATTGCGCAAGGCCTGCGGCGCGGTGGGCAGGATGGCGATGCCGCCGCCCGCGGCGCGCATGTGATCCATCAGGCGCCGGCGGCGCGCGGCAAACGGGGCGATGTCGTCGGGAGGCAGGCTCATTGCGTGGCGCGCTCGGATACGGGGCTTTTTACTTTACCGCGCCCGCGCGCCGGCCAGGCAGATTGCCTGCTACAATCCGCGCACTGTCATTGGGGAGTAGCCATCTCTATCCCCGGATCCGTCTCCGAACAGAGGCCGGCTCCAGAGAGTCAGCGTCAACACACTTGGTGGTTTCGTACCCCATGGCGCTGACGGCCCGCACGCACGGATCATCCGCGCGCAGCAGCCCGGCGAGACCTTTGGCCGCGATGCGTTCACCCTGCCGGGCGAGCCGCGTCGTCGTGCCATTGGGATCTGCTCGTCCGGCCGCGTCATCATGTTCATCACCCTGCTGTTGTTCTTCCTCTCGGCCGCGATCATCTATTTCGCGTGCGAGTTCTTCGTCAACGGCGTCGAATGGGTCGGCCACCGCTTCAAGCTCGGGGCCACCGCGACCGGCACCGTGCTGGCGGCCTTCGGCACGGCGCTGCCGGAAAGCGCCGTCACGTTCATGGCCGTGGTGTTCGGCACCACGCCCGAGCAGAAGGATATCGGCGTGGGCGCCGCGATGGGCGGACCGCTGGTGCTGGCGACGCTGGCCTATGCCGTGGTGGGGCTGACGCTGGCGCGCACGCGCCGCGCCGGCTCCAGCCAGGTGGAGGCCGCCATCAATGCCGACCAGCGGCGCCTGGCGCGCGACCAGGCCTGGTTCATGGGCGTGTTCGTGTTCAAGGTGGCGCTGGGCCTGCTGGCATTCGCCTGGAAGCCCTGGCTGGGCCTGCTGTTCCTGGCGGTCTACGGACTGTACGTCAAGCGCGAACTGACCCGCGAGGAAGAGTGCCTGGATTGCGAAGACCTTGAGCCGCTCAAGCTGCGGCCGCGCGATCCCAGCCCCAGCCTGTTCTGGGCCTGTGCGCAGACGGTGCTGGCGCTGGCCGTGATCGCGCTGGCTTCGCACGTGTTCGTGCGCCAGATCGAGCTGCTGGGCCTGGCCATGGGCGCCTCGCCGCACGTGGCGGCCCTGCTGCTTGCCCCGGTGGCCACGGAACTGCCGGAAATCATGAACGCCCTGATCTGGGTGCGGCAGGGCAAGGAGCGCCTGGCACTGGCCAATATTTCCGGCGCCATGATGATCCAGGCCACCATTCCCAGCGCCATGATGATCCAGGCCACCATTCCCAGCGCGCTGGGCATCTTCCTGACGCCGTGGCTGCTCGACGCCCCCTTGCTCGCCGCCGGCGGCTTCACCCTGGCGGCGATCCTGCTGCTGTGGCTGCGCTTCCGGCGCGCCGCCATGAGCGTGCCGGCGCTGTCGGCGGTGGGCGGCCTGTACGCCCTGTTCGCGGGATACCTGGGCTGGCATTTCTACGCTTGAGCCGCATGACGCCGCCACGCTGGCCGTTTCAGCGCGGCGGCGGCCCAAAAGTGTTGTTTATTAGTAGAAACCCGAGTAGAATCGACGTGTTTATATCCCCTGGAGTTGTTCTGTGAATACCGATTCCGGCGACAGTAGTCGATCTTGCATCGACGCTATTGCCTGACAGGACGCAAGCAGAGCACCCATCTGCCGCATCCTGTCATGCAGGGTGCGGTATGTCCGACGCGCAGCGCGCCGGGCCTTCCCACCAAATCCGCCAGAACCGCCGCCTGCCGCCAGCGTAAGTCCGCGCGCGTATCGTCGTGCGCCGCCTTTGCTGCGTGGTTGTCGCGTGCGCGCGTATCCGCAGTCCGATTCCGCTCAGTAACGGAGGTCGACATGCGTTTCTTTGACTTGTTCCTGCGCCGTGCCGGGGTTGATCGCACCCATGCGCTCAGCCAACGCCGCGGCACCTCCCGCCTTACCTTCGTCTGCCCGCGCGATGCGCTGGGCGCCGTGCGCAAGCAGATCTGCCTGGATTTCTCGGCCGCCGGCCTGAGCGTGGCCCAGTTCCAGGTCGACAGCGGCCGCGACGCCGAGCTGGCGTCGGCCTGCATCACGGTCAGCTGCCCGCCCGAGCTGCGCGCCGAGCTGATGTCGCAGGCGCGCCGCCTCAGCGCCAACCCGGCGGTACAGCAGCTGCGCTTCGGCGCCGCCGAGCCAGCCGGCGCGCGCGCCTGTGCCGAGGCCGTGGCCTGAACCGCGCGGGCCATGCGCGCTTCCTCCCTCCAGCCGCGCCGCGCGGCCGGCGCCATACCGGCGCAGCCGCGCACGCCGGCGGTCTAGGCGCTTTTCTTCCATTCTTGTATCTCCGCGTGCGGTTTGGCTCCGGGACAGGTGAATGTTTGCGGGTTTTGGCATCGGACCAGTCTGCTTTTCTTCTTGGCTAACCTCCGGGTACGACGCGGCGCGCTAGGCTGAACCCTGTTTTCACCCTTGATTCGGGAGTTCCAGGCATGCGTCGTCTTCTCGTCGTGGCCGCCATGGCGGCCGGCTCTTCCAGCGTTTTCTGGTCCGTCGCGCCAGCAAGGGCCGCCAACCAACTCGAGTTGTATGGGGTGGTGGACGTGGGGCTGGCCACCACGCGCGTGTCCGGCCTGGGCACGCGGCAGCAGGTGCTCGGCGGGGGGCAGACCGACAACCTCTGGGGCCTGCGCGGCACCGAGGAGCTGGACGGCGGCTGGCGGGCGTCGTTCGGCCTGGAAAGCGGTTTCGACGCCGCCAACGGCACCCGCAACGACGACGCCCGGCTGTTCGACTACGGCACCTGGGTCGGCCTGGGCCACGCCGGCGTTGGCGAATTGAGCCTGGGCCGCCAGCAGTCCATCGGCCTGCAATACGGGGGCCAGCTCGAAATCGCCTCGTGGCGCGACATGGGCATGGGGGCGCTGTTCAAGGCGTCCGACAACTATCGCGTCAACAACCTGGTCAATTACCTGTCGCCGGAGTTCTCCGGCTGGCAATGGGGGGTGGGCTACGCCTTCGACGTCGAAAGCGGCGACACCGGGCGGTTCGACCGCAGCCCGGCTTTCAGCACCGGTCTCAAGTACGAGGATGGCCCGCTGCTGGCCGCCTTCACCTGGGACAAGCTCAACCTCCACGACACGTCGGCAACCGGCGGCCGCTCGCCGCAAGCCTTGCAGGCCGGTTTCACGTACGATTTCGAGGCGCTCAAGATGGCGCTAGCCTGGTCGCGCCAGCGCAACGGTTTCGTGGGCCTGAACGGTGGCGGCCAGATCGGCCTGGGCCCGGAGCCGTTCGCCCATGGTGGCGCCATCAATGCATGGCTGCTGGGTCTGGAAGTGCCCGTGCACGGCAATGGCGCATGGCTGGTGCAGGGCTCCATGGCCCGCCCCGACTGGCATTGGGCCAATGGCCAGCAGGCAAGCAAGGCCTATGTCGTGACGCTGGGCTATCGCCAGGATCTTTCCGCGCGCACCAGCCTTTATGCCTATGGCGGGTATATGAAAGGCTACGATCTGGAAGACCCCTTCGCCTCCGACGTGGGCCGCGCCACGCGGTTTGGCGTGGGAATGACCCAGCGCTTCTGAGCATTCCCGGCCTTTCAGCGCGTCGTCAACTACAATCAGGTGGCGAGGCGTCGCGCCTCGCCACCTGCTGGCTGTTTTCGGATGACGCGCATGGATTGGCTGGAGTGGCTCATACCTTGGGAATTTTCGCCCACGCTGGTGGCGGCGTTTGTCGTCGCCATTGTGTTGTTCGTGCGTGGACAGCGCGTGCATCACGTGACCGCGGCACGCCAATGGCTGTTCTGGTCGGGCATGGTGCTGCTGTACCTGTCGATGCATACGCGGCTGGACTATTACGCCGAGCGCATGTTCTTCATCCACCGCGCCCAGCACCTGGTGCTGCACCATCTGGGGCCCTTGCTGGTGATGGCGGCTTTCCCCGGTTCGGCGATGCGTGCCGGCCTGCCCATGGCGTGGCGCGTGCGCTTGCGCGACTTCCTGCGTACCGGCACGGGGCGGGCGCTGGCGGCGGTGCTGACCCACAAGGTGTTCGTGCCGACGCTGTTCGTCTTCCTGGTGCTGGTGTGGCTGCTGCCTTCCGTCCAGTTCTATTCCATGCTCGACTGGCGCCTGTACCGGCTGATGAATTGGTCGGTCGTCATCAGCGGTTTCATGTACTGGAACCTCATTCTTGATCGCCGCCCCAGTCCTCCCGCGGCCATGACGCCGGGCGGGCGTGTGCTGTCGCCGGCGCTGACCATGGCGCCGCAAATGGTGGCCGGCGCGGTCATCGCCTTTACCGAGCGCGACCTGTATCCCCTGTTCGAACTGTGCGGCCGGGCCATCGCCATGTCGGCACAGACCGATCAGACCATAGGCGGGCTGACCATGTGGATACCGGCGGCGCTGGTCGAAGTGGTGGGCCTGCTGGTGGCGCTGGGCACCTTGATGCGCCTGTCGGGCAAGGGCCGCCTGCGGCCGCAGGACCGCGCGGCGCGGGCCCGGCAGCGGGCCGCCGGGAGTCCGACCAGTCCGGCCGCCTGAGCGCGGCTTCGATACCCGGCCTTATTCCGGAATCAGGCCGTGGTATTTGCGGCCCAGGGCCACGGTGGCCTGGAACATGCCCGCCTTGCTGCCGCAGTCATAGCGCTTGCCGTCATAGCGGTGCGCATAGACGTCGCGTTCGCGCAGCAGCGCGGCGATACCGTCCGTCAGCTGGATTTCATTGCCCGCCCCGACCGTGGTGGCACGCAGATGGTCGAAAATGGCTGCCTCCAGCACATAGCGGCCGACGACCGCCAGGGTGGTGGGGGCTTGCTCGGGGGCGGGTTTCTCGACGATGTGGGTGACACGCTCGGTGCGCGCATCGACTGGCTGGCTGGCCACGATGCCGTATTTGCGCGTGTCTTCGCGCGGCACCTCCTGTACGCCCAGCACGCTGCCCTGGCGCGCCACCGCCACGTCGATCAGCTGCTTGAGCACCGGCGTGTCGGCGTCGATCAGGTCATCGGCCAGCAGCACCGCGAAGGGCTCGTTGCCTACCGCCGGCGCGGCCGTCAGCACGGCATGTCCCAGGCCCAGCGGGGCCGATTGGCGGATGTACAGGCAGTTCACGTGCGCGGGGAGGATGTCGCGGACCAGCGCCAGCAGTTCGTGCTTGCCCTTCGCTTCCAGGTCGGTTTCCAGCTCGGGGGCGGCATCGAAATGGTCTTCGATGGCCCGCTTGTTGCGGCCCGTGACGAAGATGAGGTCGGTGATCCCAGCGGCGACGGCCTCTTCGACGGCATATTGGATCAGGGGTTTGTCCACGACCGGCAGCATTTCCTTCGGCATGGCCTTGGTGGCGGGCAGAAAACGGGTGCCCATACCGGCCACGGGAAAGACGGCTTTGCGGACAACTTGCATGAAAACTCCAGGGGGAAGTGCGGGAAAATTTGTCGAAGCGGCAAACTTTTTACCACCTCTGGCTATCATAGTGCCATGAACCGCTGGAACCTGACATTTTCGCCATCGCTGGGCAGGCGCGCGCTTGCCGCGGCGTTGAGCCTGGCGCTGGGCTTGCCGGTCGCGCCGGCGGTGGGGCAGCCTTCCGGCCTGCCTTCAATGGGCGCGGCGTCCGCCTCCGAGCTTTCGCCCATGCTGGAGCGCCAACTGGGCGACGCCATCATGGCCCAGGGCCGGCGGGACCCCACCTATATCAACGATCCCGAACTGCGCCAGTACCTGACCACCATGGGGCGCAAGCTGGCTTCGTTCGCTCCAGGCGCCGCGCCGCACGTCGAGATGTTCGGCGTGCGCGATCCGGAAATCAACGCTTTCGCGATGCCGGGCGGGTATATCGGCGTCAACACGGGCCTCATCGTGTCCTCGGCGAGCGAATCGGAACTGGCGGCGGTGCTGGCGCACGAAATCGGCCACGTTGCCCAGCGCCATATCGCCCGGGGGATGACGCAGCAGAACCAGAACAGCATGGTGATGCTGGCCAGCCTGGCCGGCGCCTTGCTGGCGGCGCTGGCCGGCGGCGGAGGCAACCTCGCCATGGGGGTGGCCGCGTTCGGCCAGGCGGCGGCGATCAATCGTCAACTGGGTTTTTCGCGCGATGCCGAGCGCGAAGCCGACCGCACCGGGTTGCAGATGCTTGCCAAGGCCGGCTACGACCCCGACGGCATGGCCCAGATGTTCTCGCGCCTGATGAATGCGTCGCGCCTGAACGAAGGCATGGGCGGCGGCGCATGGGCCAGTACTCACCCCTTGTCGATCGATCGGATGTCCGACGTACAGAACCGCATCCGCGGCCTGCCGGGCTCGCGCCATGTGGACAGCGACGATTTCTGGTTCATCCGCGCCAAGATGCGGGTGGCGCAGGGGCGCGATGCGCTCAGCCTGCGCACCGCGCAGCAGCAGCTGCAGGACGAGTCGCGCGCGCTGTCGGGCGTGCGGCAGGCGGCCGCTTTCTATGGGTTGGCCTTGTATGCGTTCCAGCGCAACGACCTGGCCCAGGCGCGCGCCTTCCTGGAGCAGGCGGGGGCGGGCGGCCGTTCCTCGCCCCAGATGGCCCGCCTGGCGATCGACGTCGCCGTGGCTGCCAAGGACAATGACCAGGCGCTGGCGCTGGCGCAAGCCGCCGTCAAGCGCTGGCCGGATCGCAAGGCGCTGGGCATTGCCTACGCCCAGGCGCTGCAGGCTGCCGGCCGGCATGCCGACGCGCAGGCCTATTTGCGCGAGCGCGCCAGGCAGTGGGGCGGCGACGAGCCCAGCCTGTACCAGCTGCTTGCGCAAAGCGAAGAACGCACCGGCCACCCGGTGGATGCGCGCCGCAACATGGCGCGCTACTACGACCTGACCGGCGCCTATGCCTCGGCCGAGTCGCAGCTGCAGCAGGCGCGCGGCCTGTCGAACGATTTCTACGAGCAGTCGCAGATCGACGTTTCGATCCGCGAAATCAAGCAGAAGCTGGCCGACGAGCGGCAGCTGCTGGAACGGTTCAAGTCGGGCTGAGGCGGGCAAGCATGGATGCCGGCAGCGTTGCGCGGCCAGCCGCGCGATTGCTGGCTGTATGCCCAGTGGCGGAGGACGCTCGCCGAGGTCCGGGCCTCAGCTGCCCATCTCGAAGAAGCGTCCCAGCCGCTGCGGCAGCCAGTTCAGGTGCGCCGGGAACGGCCCGGTAGGGAACCCCGCGTGGCCGCCTTCGGCCGGCTGGTGCAGCAGCACGCTGTCCGAGCATTCGGCCGGGATGGGCAGGGCGCTTTCGGGCAGGAACGGATCGTTGCGGGCGTTGAGCACCAGCGTGGGCGTCTTGATATGGGCCAGCCAGGGCTTGCTGGACGCGCGCGTCCAGTAGTCCAGCGCATTGCGGTAGCCATGCATGCGCGCCGTATAGGCATCGTCGAAGTCGCGCAGGTCGCGCGCGTGGGCGATGCGTATGACGTCGATGGCGCCCGGAAAGCGCTTGGCCTTCTCCAGTACCTTGCGCCGCATGGTCTTCAGGAAGTACGCGGTGTAGATGCGCCGTGCGATGAAGCCGGTGCACAGGGCCTTGCCGCCGGCCACCAGGTCCAGGGGTACCGACACGCCGGCCGCGGCGGCCAGCCAGCTGGCCTCGTCGTGGTGTTCGCCCAGGTACTTGAGCAAGGCATTGCCGCCCAGCGAAACGCCCACCGCGTGCCAGCGCGCGTGCGGGATGCGCGCGCGCACGGTATCGAGCATGAAGCCGACTTCGGCCGAGTCGCCCGAATAATAGGCGCGCGCCAGCCGGTTGGGGACCCCGGAGCAGCCGCGGAAATGGGCGATGACGACGATCCAGCCGCGCGCCCGGAAATAATGGGCGATCGACTGCGCGTAGCGGCTGGCGCTGCCGCCTTCCAGCCCATGGAAGAGGATCAGCGCCGGCGTGTCGGCCGTTTGCGGCAGCGAGGCCCAGTCGGTCGCGGTGATCCAGCGCGCCGCCGCGATGCGGCCATTGCCTTGCGGCGCCGGGCCGGCGGGCGCGGCGCCTTCGGCGGTCTTGTGCGGGAACAGGCCAGGGCCGGTCCAGTCGAAGTCGACGAAATCGGTATCGGGGGTGTCGACCCGCTCGCGCACGAAAGCGATGCGGTGGTATTGGGCCAGCGCCGCCGCGTATACCGTCTGGCTATGCCGGTCGGGCAGCCAGGGCGGAACGGGGCAGGGCGTCAGGTCGATTCTGGAGGCAGCCAACGAGATCCACCCGCCCTTAGTGGAGACGGTCGGGGAAGTCGTGCAGGTCGAGCACCCCGGCCTCGGCCGGCGCCTGCGAGGCATGGTGCAGCACCATGCGCCAGCCGGCCGGCCCCTTGTGATAGGCGTTGGTGGCGTAGCAATTGGCGAACTGCGCGCCTTCGCGCGTCATTACCGTCACTTGTTCGACCAGCACATGCACGGCGCACATCATGCTTTGCATGACCAGCGGCCGCAGCGGCCGCAGGTGCAGCGGCCCGTTGGCCAGGACCTGCTGCCACGACTCATGGACGGCCGTGTGCCCGACGATACGCAGGCCGCCTGGATGGATGCAGGCGATTTCCTCGTCGTCGGACCAGACCTGCATCAGACGATCCAGGTCGGCATGTTCCAGTGCTTCGTAGAACGCGTGTTCGGCTTCGTCGGGCGTGGCAAACATGGTGGCGATGGCGGTAGGGATTTCAGTGGCCGTGGACGACCGTGCCGGGCTTGAGGCGGTAGGCGGCGCCACAGTACGGGCAGCTGGCCTGGCCGGTATGGGTGACGTCGAGGAAGACGCGCGGATGCATGCTCCACAGGGGCGCTTTCGGGCCCGGGCAGTACACGGGCAGGTCTTCGGCCCCGACTTCGATGGCGTCGTGGGCGGGGACGGCGGCTTGGGCGGCGGCGGTCATGAGTGATTCCTGAAAAAAAAGACAGCGTGGACAGCGTGGCTGGCGGTCATACCGGGGTCAGCCAATGCTGGTATTTGGGGTTGCGGCCGTTGACCAGGTCGAAGAAGGCCTGCTGCAGCTTCTCGGTGACCGGGCCGCGGCGGCCGGCGCCGATCTGCCGGTTGTCGACCTCGCGGATCGGCGTGACCTCGGCCGCGGTGCCAGTGAAGAAGGCTTCGTCGGCAATGTAGACGTCATCGCGTGTGAGGCGCTTGGTGACGACGCGCAGGCCGAGGTCGGCGGCCAGCGCATGGATGGTGGAGCGGGTGATGCCCGTCAGCGCCGAGGCGATCTCGGGCTCGCACAGCACGCCGTCCTTGACGATGAAAATGTTCTCGCCGGCGCCTTCGGCCACGAAACCCTCGGTATCGAGCAGCAGGGCCTCGTTGTAGCCATCCTGCAGCGCTTCGGCATTGGCGATGATGGAATTGGCGTACGTGGTGGCCACCTTGGCGCGCGGCATGGTGACGTTGACGTGCTGGCGCGCGAACGAGGACACCTTGACGCGGATGCCCTGCGCCAGGGCGGTCTCGCCCAGATAGGCGCCCCAGGGCCAGGCGGCGATGGCCACGTGCACCTGGGCGCCCTTGGGCGAGACCCCCATTTTTTCCGAGCCATAGAAGGCCAGCGGGCGCAGGTAACACGATGCCAGGCCGTTGGCGCGCACCACTTCGCGCTGGGCCTCGTTGAGGGTGTCGCGGTCGTACGGCAGCGGGATCTGGTAGATGTGGGCCGAATTGAACAGGCGGTTGGTGTGGTCCTGCAGCCGGAAGATGGCGGTGCCGGCCGCGGTTTCGTAGGCGCGCACGCCTTCGAAGACGGACAGTCCGTAGTGGAGGGAGTGGGTCAGCACGTGCGTGGTGGCCTCGCGCCAAGGCACCAGCTTGCCGTCATACCAGATGAAGCCGTCGCGGTCCGACATCGACATGATGTTCTCCCTCTATAGAGGCGCGTATTGTATCAAGCAGCGAGGTTACAATGATGTCGTGCTGGCGGCGTGGCCGCCCGTCGCGCGGTTTGCGCGCCGCCTGGCGTCTGCCTGGCCGGTCGCGCGTTTCGTTTCTCCTGTGAGTCCCATGTCGTCCTGTCCGTATCGCCAGGGGCTGCGCCTTGGCTTCTGATCCTGCCACTTCCGCGCTCGAAGACGCCCGCCAGGCCCGGCAGGAACGCGCGGACGCCTTTCGCGCCGGCGTGCGCGCCATTACCCCCGCCCTGATCGCCACCGGCACCTGGGGCATGGTCACGGGCGTGGCCATGGTCAAGTCCGGGCTGACCGAGTCCATGGCGCTGGCCATGACGCTGCTGATGTACGCCGGATCGGCGCAATTGACCTCGCTGCCGCTGATCGCCACCGGCGCGCCGCTGTGGCTGATTTTCGCCGCCGGCTTCGTGGTCAACCTGCGCTTTCTCATCTTCGGCGCGGCCCTGCATCCCTATTTCCGCCATATGTCCTGGCCGCGGCGCCTGGGGCTGGGCTATTTCACCACCGACATGGGCTTCGTGCTGTTCATGCCGCGCTTTGGCGACGCCGCCGAACGCGGCACCCGCGAGCAACTGTGGTTCTTCCTGGGCACGGTGGCGCCCGGCTGGATGGTCTGGCAGGTGACCTCGATCGTCGGCATCTACCTGGGGTCGCTGGTGCCGGAAGCCTGGTCGCTGGACTTCGCCGCGGTGCTGGCCTTGCTGGCCATCACGGTGCCGCTGGCCAATTCCAAGCCCATGCTGGTGTCGATGCTGGCGGCGGGCATGGTGGCCTGGGTGGGCCAGCTGCTGCCATTGCGGTTGGGCCTGGCGGCCGCCGTGGTGGCGGGCATCGTGGCCGGCATCTGGGCCGAACGCTTCTTCAAGGGGCGCACCTGACCATGTCGGACAGAGATCTCTACGTCTACGGCGCCATCCTGTTGCTGACGCTATGCAGCGTGCTGACGCGGGCCGGCTTCATGCTGTTCGGCGACTACATTCCCCTGCCCGATGGCGTCCGGCGGGCCTTGCGCTACGCGCCGGCGGCGGCCTTGACGGCGATCGTCGTGCCGGACCTGCTGCCCTGGAAAGCCGGCCTCGGGCCGGCGTTCGACTACAAGCTGGTGGCTGGCGTTCTTGCCATCATGGCGTTCCTGCGTACGCGCAGCGCGGTGCTGGTGATCGTGGTCGGGATGGTGGCCCTGTGGGGCCTGCGCTGGCTGGCCGGCTGAGGGTAGAAAAGCCCCCACGCTGCGCTCGCTGCGCCAGCTTGCTGCCCCCCAGGGGGGCTTTTGCCTTGGGGCGGCCCGGCGGCAAAAAAGCCCGCGTGGGCGCCCCGGGCCGCCGGTGCGCTAAAATAAATTATCCACAAGCAATCCGGGCCTGGCCGTACGTCCGTTCTTGTTCTTTTTGCAGCCCCCGGCATCTGCCCATCTTAATGACTGAATCTACCTCCTCCGACGCGCCTGTTACCGACGCGCCTACGCGCACTTTCGCAGACTTCGGCCTGCATCCGTTACTGCTCAAGTTGATTGCCGACACCGGCTATACGAATCCCACGCCGATTCAGGCGCAGGCGATTCCGGTCGTAGTGGAAGGCCGCGATGTGATGGGCGCCGCCCAGACCGGCACCGGCAAGACGGCGGCATTCACGCTGCCGATCCTGCATCGCCTGATGCCGCTGGCCAATACCAGCGCATCGCCGGCGCGCCACCCGGTGCGGGCCCTCATTCTCACGCCCACGCGGGAACTGGCCGACCAGGTTTACGAAAGCGTCAAGCGCTACAGCCTGCATACGCCGCTGCGCAGCGCCGTGGTGTTCGGCGGCGTGGACATCGGTCCGCAGAAGGAAGCCCTGCGGCGCGGTTGCGAAGTCCTGGTGGCCACGCCGGGGCGCCTGCTCGATCACGTCGAGCAGAAGAACGTCAACCTCAGCCAGGTCGGCATCCTGGTGCTCGACGAGGCCGACCGCATGCTCGACATGGGCTTTCTGCCCGATCTCGAACGCATCATCCGCCTGTTGCCGGCGCAGCGCCAGGGGCTGCTGTTCTCGGCCACGTTCAGCAATGAAATCCGCAAGCTGGGCCGTTCGTACCTGAACCACCCGGTGGAGATCGAAGTCGCCGCGCGCAACGCCACGGCCGACACCGTCACGCAGATCGCCTACCAGATGCATGGCGATACCAAGCGGGCGGCGGTGGTGCACCTGGTCAAGTCGCGCGGCCTGAAGCAGGTCATCGTGTTTTCCAACACCAAGATCGGCACCGCGAGGCTGGCGCGCCAGCTCGAGCGTGACGGCGTGAAGGCCGAGTCGATCCACGGCGACAAGACCCAGGGCGACCGCATGAAGGCGCTCGAGGCGTTCAAGGCCGGCGATCTGGAAGTGCTGGTGGCGACCGACGTCGCGGCGCGCGGCCTGGACGTGGCCGGCGTGCCCTGCGTCATCAACTACGACCTGCCGTACAACGCCGAAGACTATGTCCACCGGATCGGCCGCACCGGCCGCGCCGGCGCGTCGGGCGAGGCGATCGCCCTGTTCACCGCCGACGAAGAGCGCTATCTGCTCGACATCGAGAAGCTGATCAAGCGCCAGGTGCCGCGCGGCAAGCTGGAACTGCCGGCCGACCTGGTTGCGCGCAGCCATGGCCGCGACCGCGACGCCCCGCGCGAGCGTGGCGCCGACCGCCACCGCGGCGAACGCTGCACTTCAGGCGCGGCCGCGCCGCGCCAGCCGGTCGACGAACTCTTCTACAAGCCTTACGAGCCTGCCAACGGCCAGCCGGCCTCGCCCGAGACGCCCGAGCAGGAAGGGCGCAGCAACGCGCCCAAGCGCCAACTGGCAGTGCTGCTGGGCGGCAGCCGCAAGGGCTGAGCGGCGCCGCTTCAGGCTGCGGCCAGCAGCCGCGCCACGTCGGGCAGGCCGGTTGCCACGGGCCTGCCTTGCGGATCCAGGCTGTCGAGCAGGCGCTCCAGATGGCCGATATGCGGCAGCATCGGGCCATAGAACAGCACCTTGCCATGCGCCTGCACCAGCAGCGTCGGGAAGTTCTCGACGTCTTCCTCGCCCAGCAGGTCCGGGTGGTCCTCGATGTCGATCCACGCAAAGGTATGTCCTGGCCGAGCCCGCGCCAGCTCCAGCAGCTTGGGCCGGTATTGCTGGCAGGTATCGCACCAGGCGGCGCAGAAGCAGGCAACCAGCCAGGCGTCGGAGCGCGCCAGGGCGGCGCGCAGGGTGGGGATGTCGGAACCAGGTACGTGTAGCGGCATTGTGGGCAAATCGCAGCGTGTTTGACTATCATAGCCGGCATATCCGTTCTCCGGCCGCGCCATGACTGTACCCCGTCCCGAATCGATCATCCCGCCCGCCGGCAACGCCGCCACGGGCGCCGCCGGCATCGCGCGGGCCTTCAAGCGGGCGCTGGTATCGCAGTGCCATCCCAATATGCTGTTCGCGGTGCTGCTGCCGTTCCTGATCGCGCTGCTGGGCGCCATCCTGTTGCTGTGGCTGTTCTGGACGCCCCTGAACGAGTGGCTGCGCTTCGAGGCATCGCAGTGGCAGGCCATCAACCAGGTCGACGACTGGATGGTCGCGGCGGGGCTGTTCTCGCTCAAGATCTACCTGGTGCCCGTCATCGCGGCGGCGATCCTGCTGCCGATCTCCGGCATCCTGGGCCTGGCCATCGCGGCGGTGTTCGTCATGCCGCTGGTGCTGCGGCATGTCGGCGGCCGGGAATATGCCGGCCTGGCCCGCCAGGGCAGGAACGCCACGGCGGTCAGCGTCTGGAACGCGCTATGGGTCAGCCTGGCGTTCGGCGCCGGCTGGTTGTTGACGCTGCCCTTCTGGCTGATCCCGCCCATGGTGGTGATCCTGTCGGTGTTCTGGTGGGCGTTCGCCTTCACCCGCATGCTGCGCCTGGATGCCATCGTCGAACACGCCAGCCCGGCCGAACGCGCCATCCTGCTCAAGCGCCACAACAGCGGGTTCTGGCTGATCGGACTGGTCTGTTCGCTGCTCAACCTGCTGCCGCCGGCCTGGATCATCCTGCCCGTGTTCTCGGGGCTGGTGTATGCGCACTATGGCCTGGACGCCCTGCAGCGCCTGCGCCAGGAACGCGCGATCGACGTCTAGCTGTGAAGATTCAATAGGTTGTATGCATGGTTCATCCGAACCGGATTTGAGAAACTGGAAATCGCCAACCCCCCAGTTCACTCAAGGAGCCCGGCCGGATGAACACCCATAAGCATGCCCGATTGACCTTCCTACGTCGACTCGAAATGGTCCAGCAATTGATCGCCCATCAAGTTTGTGTGCCTGAAGCGGCCCGCGCCTATGGGGTCACCGCGCCGACTGTGCGCAAATGGCTGGGCCGCTTCCTGGCTCAGGGCCAGGCGGGCTTGGCCGATGCGTCCTCGCGCCCGACGGTCTCGCCCCGAGCGATTGCGCCGGCCAAGGCGCTGGCTATCGTGGAGCTGCGCCGCAAGCGGCTGACCCAAGCGCGCATCGCCCAGGCGCTGGGCGTGTCAGCCAGCACCGTCAGCCGCGTCCTGGCCCGCGCCGGTCTGTCGCACCTGGCCGACCTGGAGCCGGCCGAGCCGGTGGTGCGCTACGAGCATCAGGCCCCCGGCGATCTGCTGCACATCGACATCAAGAAGCTGGGACGTATCCAGCGCCCTGGCCACCGGGTCACGGGCAACCGACGCGATACCGTTGAGGGGGCCGGCTGGGACTTCGTCTTCGTGGCCATCGATGACCACGCCCGCGTGGCCTTCACCGACATCCACCCCGACGAGCGCTTCCCCAGCGCCGTCCAGTTCCTCAAGGACGCAGTGGCCTACTACCAGCGCCTGGGCGTGACCATCCAGCGCTTGCTCACCGACAATGGCTCGGCCTTTCGCAGCCGCGCCTTCGCCGCGCTGTGCCATGAGCTGGGCATCAAGCACCGCTTTACCCGACCTTACCGCCCACAGACCAATGGCAAGGCCGAACGCTTCATCCAGTCGGCCTTGCGTGAGTGGGCTTACGCTCACACCTACCAGAACTCCCAACACCGAGCCGATGCCATGAAATCCTGGCTACACCACTACAACTGGCATCGACCCCACCAAGGCATCGGGCGCGCTGTACCCATCTCCAGACTCAACCTGGACGAATACAACCTATTGACAGTTCACATCTAGCGCATTGCCCTGCACGCCCCCCCGGGGGGGGCCTCATTTTTTCCGGAAACCAGACATGGCAGCCGAATCCGCCCGCCGCATCGGGCTCATCATCGTAGGCGACGAGATCCTCTCCGGCCGTCGCCAGGACAAGCATTTTTCCAAGGTGGTCGAACTGCTGGGCGCACGCGGCCTGAAGCTGTCCTGGGCCGAACTCCTGCCCGACGATCGCGCCACGCTGGCGGCCGTCTTGCGGCGCAGCTTCGCCAGCGGCGATATCGTCTTTTCGTGTGGCGGCATCGGCGGCACGCCCGACGATCACACGCGCCAGGCCGCGGCCGAGGCGCTGGACCTGCCGCTGGCCCTGCATCCCGAGGCCGAACAGGCGATCGCGCTGCGCGCGGCCGAAATGGCCGCCAAGGGGCAGGGTACGGCCGACATGGGCACGCCGGAAAACCAGCAGCGCCTGCAGATGGGAATGTTCCCGCGAGGCTGCGAGATCGTGCCCAACCCGTACAACCGCATTCCTGGCTTCTTCGTGCGCGACCATACGTTCGTGCCGGGCTTTCCCGTGATGGCCTGGCCCATGCTGGAATGGACCCTGGATACCCGCTACCGCGCGTTGCATCACCAGGTGCGGCATGCCGAACATTCGTTCCTGGTGTTCGACATGCCCGAGTCGCGCATCACGCCGGCCATGCTGGAAATCGAGCAGCGCTGGCCGGGCGTGCGCGCCTTCAGCCTGCCCAGCGTGGGCGAGACGGGCGGGCCATCGCATATCGACCTGGGCGTCAAGGGCGAACCCGAGGCGGCGGCGCAAGCCTTGGCCTTCCTGCGCGCCGAGGTGGTGCGCCTGGGCGGAAAACTGGCTCCGCCAGCTCAAAACTGACGATGAGTTGACGTCATGCTGACGTTCTGCTGAAAAATAGGGGGCGAGAAAAATAGCGGTTGCCAAACGGCTTTATAGATTTCACAATACGATAAATCTGCTCCTTGTTGCGGTGCCGCATCGGCGCCGCCCCGGGGCGGCATCTATCCGCAACCACTATGTCCCGTATTCCGAACGCTACAGCCAGGGGGCCGGGGTCTCACTCCGACGACGGCGCCGGCCAGCATCCCATCGCCATCCAGGTGATCGACCGCGCCATGCGCCTGCTCGATGCGCTCGCGGCCCAGCCCGAACCCGTCACGCTCAAAGAACTGTCGGCCACTACCGGCCTGCATGCCTCCACCGCGCACCGCATTCTCAATGACCTGGTGGTAGGGCGCTATGTCGAGCGGGTCGACAACGGCCTGTACCAGCTGGGCATGCGCCTGCTGGAGCTCGGTTCGCTGGTCAAGGGGCGGCTGAATGTGCGCGAGGCGGCCATCGGCGCCATGCGTTCGCTGCACAAGCAGACCGGGCAGACGATCAACCTGTCGGTCCAGCAAGGCGACGAAATCGTCTATATCGACCGGGCCTGGAGCGAGCGCTCCGGCATGCAGGTGGTGCGCGCCATCGGCGGGCGGGCGCCCCTGCACCTGACCTCCACCGGCAAACTGTTCCTGTCCACCTACGATACGCGGCTGGTGCGCGCCTATGCGCTGCGTACCGGGTTGGCCGGGCACACCCGCAACAGCCTGACCGAGCTCGACCGCCTCGAGCGCGAGCTGGCCCTGGTGCGCCGGCACGGCTACGCGCGCGACAACGAAGAGCTGGAACTGGGCGTACGCTGCATCGCCGCCGGCATCTACGACGACACCGGCAAGCTGGTCGCGGGCCTGTCCATCTCGGCCCCGGCCGAGCGCCTGCAGGACGAATGGATACGCCTGCTGGTCGATGCCGCCGCCAGCATTTCCGAGGCGCTCGGCTACGAGCCCGGCGTCAACGGGATCCACGCGCCAGCGGCTGCCTGAGTCCGGCCTGGCCTGGCGATAAGGCGGTGCGTGCAGGCGTGGCTGCGATCGCACCGTAACCGTTGGTGCGGCGTCCTGATCTCCGGAGCGTTCGGCTGGGAGATGGCTGCGCATCCGATGGGCCGGTTCTTGTGTGTTTGCTAGCCTGACTAACAGGCGACCTGGGGTCGTTTCCGGTTTCCGGTCAGGGGCAAACAAACGTGGATAAAGATGAATCGGCATTGCGGCAACTTGTCGACATGGCGCTTGTAGGCTACGACGGCGTGGTGGAAGAGTTGCTGGCGCTGCCCTCGGAAGAGTCCGGGGATCTTGCGGGTGGACGGGCCAAACGAGAGAAGGCCGAATTCGCGCTGTTTAGCGAAGCGCCCAACGGGGATGAACCCATCGGCCAGGATGCTCGTACATGGTTCTATTTTCCCAAGTACCGCCCGGTGGCGGTTTCCAATTTGAAGAAAATGCAGGTGGCGATTCGTGCTCGTCTCGAGCCTGAGTCATTGATCCTGCAGTGGTTGATCGCACTCGATGTCTATCTCGGCGTGTTGATCGCCGCCTTGTCCCGCACTGTGATCAGCGACCTGGTATTCGAGTATGTCAAGGCGCGCTACGAGATCTACTACCTACTGAATCGCGTGCCGCATCCGCTGGCGACGGCGTACCTCAAGCGCCGCCGCCAGCGTCCGGTGGATCGTTCGGGACGTCTGGGCTCGGTGTTCGAACACCCGCTATGGTTCGCCTACGACGAATTGGCCGGCACCGTCGATCTGGATGCCGACATCTACGAGCAGGCGCTCGCCGAAAGCATCGAACGCCGCATGGACGGAGAGCCGGACGACGGCAGTCTGGATACCGCCGAACACGACGTATGGCGTTTGTGCCGCGACGGCATCAATCGGGGCGAGCAGGCGATTTTCCAGGCATCCGGCCCATATGGCGTGGTCGCGGATGCAGGGTATATGCGCACCGTTGCCGATCTGGCGTATGCCGATGCATTGGCGGATTGCCTGCATGCCCAACTGCGCATCCGGGCGCAAGGCTCGGTCGATAGCCCGGGAGACGAGATGCCACGCAAACTTGATGCGTGGGAAATCGCCAAGTTTCATCTGGCCGCGACCCAGCAGGCGCGGGTTGATCTGCTCGAGGCGGCGTTCGCGCTCGACTACGCCGCCTTGCGCGATGTGCGCGTCTACGGCGATTACCGCAATGCGCTGGCTCTTCGGTTCATCAAGCGCGAGGCCTTGCGGTTGCTGGGGGCGCGGCGCGGCAACGCCTCTACGATGCCGGCGGTTGCGGCTGGCGAGTACGACGAAATCGTGGCCAGTGGAGCAGCCAATGACGCGGCTTATGTATCCATGGCCGCCGCGTTGATCGCGGGCGTGCTCTGCGATCTCGAGAGCGCGCAGCGCACGTTGCCCGTCGTATTGGCCAGGTTTCGGCCCCTTGGCGTGCTTGCGCGATTCAGAAGGCTGGAGCAGGAAACCGCGGGCATGCTGCTTGGCGACCAGGAGCCGGAGCCTCGGGGCTTCATCAGTTTTACCGATTTTCGCGATAGCGACGCGTTCGCCAGCTACGCGGAGTATGCGGCCCAGTTCAACGACTATATCGATCAATACAGCATACTCGAGGCGCAGCGGCTGGCGCGGATTCTGGCCCTGGGCTCGCGGATGACGGTCGATCAATGGTGCCTTCCCCTGCAGAAAGTACGGCACTACAAGGTGCTGACATCGCAGCCAGGGCTGATCGCGCGTGGAATCGAAAATCACAACAGGGGCATTGAATATTGCCTGGGGCGGCCGCCGCTGACCGATCTGCCGGGTCTTTTCACCATGTTCCAGCTCCATGATTCCAGCTGGCTGTTGGTATCGAACATCAACGGTGAGCTTTGGTCTGATGTCCTTGCGAACGCTGAGGTGATGCAGAATCCTACGCTGGCCGCCCTTGCCGAGCCGCAAGGCCGCTTTCGAACCGGCCGTCGAACGGGCGGGTGGTTTCTCGGCGGCCCCGCGACTGAAGGGCCAAGTCTGCGCGACAACTACCTCCTCAAATTGAGGCAGAGCAATCCGGGGCTGGATGTCAAGAAATGCTGGTATTTCGGGTATCGGCAAGAGTACAGGCTGCCCGCAGGCGCGCTGGGTGTGCCGCTATTCGCTGTTTCCGTTGCCCTGAGGCACAGTCTGGACGACCTCGCGGCGCACGCGAAGTCCGCTTTGTACAAACCCAGCGAATGGCAGAAGTTCGCCTTCTGGATCGTGCCGTTCTACCGGGAAATATTCTTTTCGACCCAGGATCGTTCCTATCGGGTCGATGTGGGGAGCATCGTCTTTGATTCGATTTCCTTGCTTGCCTCGGTGTTCAGCATAGGAGGGAAGTTGGGCAGTTTCACCCGTACCCAGTATGGCAACCTGCGCAATTTC
This sequence comes from Bordetella pertussis 18323, assembly GCF_000306945.1. Taxonomy (NCBI): domain Bacteria; kingdom Pseudomonadati; phylum Pseudomonadota; class Betaproteobacteria; order Burkholderiales; family Alcaligenaceae; genus Bordetella; species Bordetella pertussis. Next base: position 3,987,703 of record NC_018518.1, read on the forward strand.
GTGGTGCGGCAACGCATCGCGGGGTTGAGCGGGCAGCGCTTGTGGCGTTCGGTGCTCAAGGAGCTTCCGGCATTGATCGGAGCCAGCGGGTTGCGCCTGTCGCGTTCGCTGCTCGTCGATCTGTATGAGATCTTCGAGCCCGTGCCTATCCGTCGGCTTGTCGCGGGATTCGTGAGCGCCACTACGGTCGGCGGGCGTAACCAGGCCTTCCTGCGGCAGGCATTCTCCGCTGCCAGTTCCTCGGCCGGGCGCACGGGGGGCCAATTGGCAAGCGAATGGCGGATGGCCGGCGTGGACGCCACCGGTTTGGTCGAGTCCACGTCGGGCGGCAGGTTTGAGGGCATCTACACGCGCGGCTTGGGACCGTTGAGCGAGTGCACCGAGCACTTCATCGTCGAATCCGGGAATGCCTACAGAGTCATCTGGGATGCATACACGCATGGTTGGCGCGTGGTCAATGGGCGTTTGCCGCCGAGGCTGACCTATACCGTTCCGGTTCGGCTGAACGGGCAAGGCCACTGGGAGACGCATCTGGATGTCCCTGGCCGGGGTGGGGCGCCGGAAATCTTCGGACGCATCCGCACGCGTAATCTGGTCGCCCTTGCCGCCGAGCAGGCCGCGCCGATGCGCCGCCTGCTCAACCAGGCGAGGCGTGTGGCGCTCAGGCATATCGATACCTGCAGGAGCAGGCTTGCGTTGCCGCGCGCTGAATCCGATATGGACGCGGCGATCCGGATTTTCTTCGGCGAGCCGGACGCCGGCCTTCGCCAGCGTATCGGGCGACGCCTGCAGGAGGTCAGGGCCTATATCGGCGATCTGAGTCCGGTCAATGACGTGCTGTACCGGGCGGGATATGACCTCGACGATGTCGCAACGCTGTTTAACGCAGTGGACCGGAACACGTCGCTGGGCAGGCAGGCTCGGATGGAGTTGTATCTGGATGCCATTGTCGATTTGCATGCCAGGCTCGGCTATGAAAATGCGCGTTTTGTCGACCTGATGGCGTTCCACCTGCTCAGCCTGGGCCATGCCGCGACGGCCAGTGAGGTCGTGGAGGCCGTTTCGCCCCGGCTGCTGGGCAATGTGTTCGATATCTCGAACGTCGCCCAGCTCGAACGCGGTATCGGGAATCCCGCCAGCACCGGTCTTTTCGTCATGCTGGGCGCCTATTCGGAATCGTCGCCCGCGATATTCCAGTCGTTCGTGAACGATATATTTCCCGCATGGCGACAGGCTTCCGGCGGGGGGCCGCTGGTATGGAACTTCGGTCCTGCCGCCATCAGCCCGACGCGCCTGGATTACGCAAATACCGATATCGGATTGCTCAACCATGGGGATATTTCCCCGCTGCGCGCCAGGCCGCCATTGGGCGGCAGGCGCGACATCGATCTTCCTCCGGGGCTGGATATTTCGTTCGTGCGTTACGACCGCCCGGTGCGCATGTCCGCGCCGCGTGCGCTCGACGCCAGCGTCTTCAGGCCGGTCGACGGGCCTGTCCATGGCTATATTCAATCGTGGACGGGGGCTGAGATCGAATATGCGTACGGCGCGCCCGCAGCGGCACGCGAGGTCATGCTGACCGACAATGTGCGGATCATCAGCATCGAGAACGGCGATGAAGGGGCGATCGGGGTGCGCGTGAGGCTCGACACTGTTCCCGTCGCGACGCCGCTCATCCTGACTGGCGGCTCCTTGAGCGGGTGCACGACGATGGTTGGGGTCAAGGAGGGCTACCTGGCCTTCTACCACACTGGCAAGTCGACCGAACTCGGGGATTGGGCGACTGCGCGCGAAGGCGTACAGGCGCTTTACCAGGCCCATTTGGCGATGGGGTACGCGCCGATCTCAATCCCGGCGCCGATGCGCAATGACGACTTGGTCAGCATCGCCGCGACCTACGACCGGGCGGTCATTGCCTATCTGGGCAAGGATGTGCCGGGAGGCGGCAGTACGCGCATAACGCGTCACGATGAGGGGGCGGGCAGTGTGGTTTCGTTCGACTACAACGCAGCAGTCCAGGCGTCGGCCGTTCCCCGCCTCGGCCAGGTATACGTTCTGATTTCCAACGACGGACAAGGGGCGCGAGCCGTCCTGCTGGCGGAGGATCTGGCCTGGGCAGGCAGCGGCAGTGCCTTGGATGTGTTGAACGAACGATTGGTGACGTTGTTTCCGGCGCCGGTCTGAATCGCATTCCGCGAAACGGCGGGCGCGCAGGCCTCGCCCGATCGGCCGGCCGGGCCGCGCGATGCGCGGCCCGGCCGCATTGGGACGCGGCCTTTATTGCTTTTCCACGCCCGCCTTCTTGAACAGCTCGGCCCATTGCGGCACCTGCTGCTTGACCTTGGCTTGCAGCGCCTCGGGATTGGCCTCGTTGGTCAGCACCTCGGCGCCCAGCTGCTTCATGCGCTCCTGGAACTTGGGATCGGCCAGGCCGGCCTGCAGGCTCTTGACCAGCTTGTCGACCACCGGCTTGGGCGTGCCCTTGGGGGCCCACATGCCGTGCCAGATACCCACTTCGAAACCCTTGTAGCCGGACTCGTCCATGGTGGGCAGGTCGGGCAGGGTGGGCACGCGCTTGAGGCTGGTGACCGCGTAGGCCTTCACCTTGCCGCTGGTGATCTGCTGCGTGGTATTGGTGGTCTGGTCGCACATCAGGTCGACCTGCTTGCCCAGCAGATCGTTCATGGCCGGCGCCGTGCCCTTGTAGGGAATGGTCAGCAGGTTGACGCCCAGCGCCTCGACCAGCATGGTGCCGCACAAGTGGCTGGCCGCGCCGATGCCGGCATTGGCCAGTGAAATCTTGTCGGCGTTCTTCTTGACGTACTCGGCCAGTTCCTTGATGTTGTTGGGCGGGAAATCGCCGCGGGCAATGATGGTCATCGGCACGTCCACCACCAGGCCGATGGGCTCGAAGCTGGTGTAGGGCTCGTAGCCGGGGTTCTTGTACAGCGAGGGCGCGGTCGAGAAGCCGGCGTGCATGAGCAGGATCGAGTAGCCGTCGGGCTGGGCGCGCGCCACCTGGGTGGTGCCGATGGTGCCGCCGGCGCCGCCCTTGTTCTCGACCACGACGGTTTCGCCCAGGGTCGGCCGCATGGATTCGGCCAGCGAGCGGGCCACGTTGTCGGTAGGACCGCCTGCCGCGAACGGCACGACCATGTTCACGGGGCGCTCGGGATACTCCGCCAGGGCAGTGTCCGCGCCGGTCAGGGCGACGGCGGCGAACAGGGCCGAGAGCTTACGGGAAATGGGGGGCATGAGGTCTCCAATGCAGTTGGTATGGCTGCGGTTGATTCGGGCCGGGTTGGCCTTTCTTGTTATGTCTGACGGTCGATGAGGGTAATGCCGTCAGGCTGTCGGAAGTGTAGAAAACAATCGAAACAGCGTCATTGCGGGTATCCCCCAACCGGATTAATCCTGGCTGCAGAAAAAGGGGGACGCAGGTTGCGCCACGGGGAGTCCGGCAAGCAATTGTTGCGACGCACAAAAAGTGCTTGACAAGACTTTTTAGGTCCGTAGAATGGCAATTGTGCAATGCAGCAAACGCGCCGGCGGTGAATTTTCCTACCAGATCCGCGCACGTTTTGTCGTCACAGACCGTCGTGAAATTTTCCGGCCCGGCCGGACCCTGACAGGAGATACCTATGAGCGCCATCCCCCAACAAGTTCTGGCCCGCCAGAAAGCCACCGTCAACTCGCTGGTCGCCGCGCAATCGGCCATGTTCGCCGGTTTCGAAAAGCTGGTCGACCTGAATCTGAAGGTCGTGCGCGCCACGCTGGACGAAGTCGCCCAGCAGTCGCAGCAAGCGGCTGAGCTGAAGGATCCGCAAGACGTTGCCTCGTTCACCAGCGGCTTGGTGCAGCCGGGCGCCGAAAAGGCGCTGGCCTATGGCAAGCATGTGTACGACATCGTGGCCGGCGTGCAAGCCGAACTGGCCCAGCTGGCCGAGGCCCAGATCGCCGAAGGCCAACAGCAGCTGACCGAAGCGGTCGAGCAGTTCTCCAAGAACGCGCCCACCGGCTCGGAAAGCGCCGTGGCCCTGATCAAGTCGTCGCTGGCGACGGCCAACAGCGCCTACGATTCGCTGACCAAGGCTGCCAAGCAGGCCGCCGAAGTCGCCGAAAGCAACCTGAACGCCGCCGCCAATGCCTCTTTCAAGGCTGCCAGCGACGCCGCCGAGGTCGCGACCAAGGCCGCGGGCCGCAATCGCCGCGCCGCCTGATCGTACCAGGGGGCTGTTGCGACAGCCCATACTGTAGTACTGTTGAGTGACAGAGCAGAGCTGGAATTCGGGCCACCTTCGGGTGGCCTCTTTTTTTGCCCAAGGCAAAAAGCCCTCTTGGGGCCCATGCCCGCTCGGGATCCCGCCTCAGCGGCTGCCTTGGGCCAGTGCCCGCACGCATTCGCCGACCAGCGCCGGCCCGCGGTAGATCAGCCCGGTATACAGCTGCACCGCCTGGGCGCCGGCGGCCATTTTCTCGCTGGCCTGGCGGCCAGAGAGAATGCCTCCCACACCGATGATGGCCACCGCGTCGCCCAGGCGGCTGCGCAGCCGTTCGATGACACGCAGCGACAGTTCATGGACCGGCGCGCCCGATACGCCGCCGGCTTCCTCGGCGTGCGGCAGGCCTTGCACGGCATCGCGCGCCAGCGTGGTGTTGGTGGCGATGACGCCGTCGATGCCATGGCGCGGCAGGATCTCGGCGATGGCGTCGATCTGGTCGTCGCTCAGGTCAGGGGCGATCTTGACCGCCAGCGGCACGTGGCGCTGGTGCTGGTCGGCCAGCGCGAGGCGCCGCTCCTGCAGTTGCCCCAGCAGCGCCGACAGTTCGTCGCCGCCCTGCAGCGCGCGCAGGTTCTTGGTATTGGGGGAGGAAATGTTCACGGTCACGTAGTCGGCGTGCGGATAGACGCCGGCCAGGCCGATCAGGTAGTCCTCGGCCGCGCGTTCGATGGGCGTGTCGGCGTTCTTGCCGATGTTCAGGCCCAGGATCCCGCCCTGCGAGCGCCACTGGCTGCGCTGCACATTGGCGATGAAGGCATCCAGCCCCTGGTTGTTGAAGCCGAGGCGGTTGATCAGCGCGTTGGCGCGCGGCAGCCGGAACATGCGCGGCTTGGGGTTGCCGGGCTGGGCGCGCGGGGTGACGGTGCCTACTTCCACGAAGCCGAAGCCCAGGTTGCCCAGCGCGTCGATGTGGGCGCCATTCTTGTCCAGGCCGGCCGCCAGCCCCACCGGGTTGCGCAGCGACAGGCCCATCAGCGTGGCGGGCGCCTCGGGCTGGGCGTGCAGCAGCTTGCGGGTCAGGCCGCAGTCGTAGGCGCGCTGCAGCTGGGCAAGCGTGACTTCGTGCGCGGTTTCCGCGTCCATGGCGAACAGCGCCGGGCGGGCCAGGGGGTAGGCGTGGAAGAGGATAGACATGGGGCGGAATTGTAGATCGACTTTGCCGCCCCGCGCGTGCTCAGGGCGGCGTTTCGCGCCAGGCGCCGTCCACGTGCATCTGCAGCGGCCGGAAATTGGCCTTGTAGGCCATCTTGCGGCTGTCGGCGATCCAGTAGCCCAGGTACAGCCAGGGCAGGTCCAGCGTGCGGCACTGTTCGATCTGCCACAGGATGCTGTAGGTGCCCAGGCTGCCGGCCATGTCGGGGTCGTAGAAGGTGTAGACCGACGACAGGCCGTCGTCGAGCACGTCGATGATGGAGATCATGGCCAGCTGGCCCTGCGGCGCGCGGAATTCCACCAGGCGCGTGTTGACGCGCGTGGTCAGCAGGAACTGCGCATACTGGGTGCGGCTGTCTTCGTCCATGCCGCCGCCGGGGTGGCGCCCTTGCTGGTAGCGGGTGTACAGGTCGTAGTGCTCGGGGGACCAGGCCAGTTCGGCCACGAAGGCGCGCAGCGCCTGGTGGCTGCGCCAGGCGCGGCGCTGCGTGCGGTTGGGCTCGAAGCGGGCCGCATCGACGCGCACCGGCACGCAGGCGTGGCAATTGTCGCAATGGGGCCGGTAGGTGAACAGGCCGCTGCGGCGAAAGCCCTGTTCCACCAGTTGCGAGTACGTGCCGGCGTTGATCAGGTGCCCGGGCGCCGCCACCTGCGAACGCGCCTGCCTGCCTGGCAGGTAGCTGCAGGGGTAGGGGGCAGTGGCATAAAACTGCAGCGTGGAGAAGGGGAGTTCTTTTAGCTGGCTCATGTCGGGCATGCCGGCGTCTGGTCGCCGGCACGTGGCTTACATCATAACGCCGTTGGCCGGCGGCAGCGGATGCAGCATGCCGGCGCTGTCGAGCCGGCCGCTGCGCCACGGCAGGCGGGGTTGCGCGACGGCATGGGCGATGTGTTCGATGAAGCGCGCGCGGCACCGGACGCGCGCCCAGGCGCGCCAGGTGGCCGGTCTGCTGCTGGCAATCGATCCAGGCCACCTGGTGGCGGCGCAGGAAAGCCACCAGGTGCGCCAGGGCGATCTTGGAGGCGTCGGTGGCGCGCGCGAACATCGATTCGCCATAGAACATGTGCCCCAGGCTGACGCCGTACAGGCCGCCGGCCAGCTCGCCGTCGATCCAGGTTTCGATGCTGTGCACGAATCCCGCCGCATGCCAGCTGCGATAGGCTTGCTGGACGGCCGGGCTGATCCAGGTGCCGGGCTGGCCGTGGCGCGGCGCGGCGCACTCGTGCAGGACCCTGGCGAAGGCCGTGTCGACGCGCACCTGCAGGCGCGCGGCGGGGTCGTGTTCGGTGCGGGCCAAGGCGCGCAGGCGCTTGCGCAGCGAGTGCGAGGGCGCGAAGTCGGCGCATGCCAGCACCATGCGCGGGTCCGGGCTCCACCACAGGATGGGTTCGCCCTCCGCGTACCAGGGGAAAATGCCGTGCGCATAGGCCTGGGCCAGCCGTTCGGGCGACAGGTCGGCGCCCGCGGCCAGCAATCCGTCGGGATCGCGCAGCGCTTGTTCGACCGGGGGAAACGGCGTGTCGGCGGCCAGCCAGGGCAGTTTCAAGGGATCAGCGGTGCGATTCGAGGCTGTAGTGGTGGGTGGGGAATTCGCCCTTGCGCCGGTCTTCCAGATAGCGCCTGAGCGTGGTGACCACGGTGCGGAACGACAAATCGTCCCAGGGGATTTCCGCCTCGTCGAAATAGCGCGCCTCCAGGCTTTCCGGTCCGGGGTCCAGGCCCGGCCCGAGCGCCTCGGCCAGGTAGAAGAAGTGCACCTGCTCGACCTGCGGCACGTCGATCACCCTATACAGCTGGCCCAGCCGGATGCGGGCGCCCGATTCCTCGAGGGTTTCGCGTTCGGCGCCCTGGGCGGTGCTTTCGCCCAGCTCCATGAAGCCCGCCGGCAGCGTCCAGGTATCGTAGCGCGGCTCGATGGCGCGCCGGCACAGCAGGATGCGGTTCTCCCAGACGGGAACGGTGCCCACCACCATGCGAGGATTCTGGTAATGAATGGCGCCGCAGCGGTCACAGATGTCGCGGGCGCGGTTGTCGCCCTCGGGCACGCGGTGATCGACCGGCGAGCCGCATTGGCTGCAAAAGCGCGCGCGGCGCGGCGCGGGGAAATACTGGAGGGACTGTTGGGCGCTCATGAACGCGATTCTAACGGTTGGCGCGCGCCGCCGAAGCGCTTTTCCAGGTGCTCGACGAACGAGCGGACCTTGGGCGACAGGAAACGCCGGTGGGGGTAGACGGCCATCATCGTGATGAGCGAATGGCGGTAGTCGGTCAGCAGCGCCGTGAGGCGGCCGGCGCGCAGGTCCTCGCCCACCAGGAATTCGGGCTGCAGGATGATGCCGTGGCCGGCCAGCGCGGCGGTGCGCAGCACATCGCCGTTATTGGCGCGGAAGGTGGCGTTGACGCGCACCACGTGGGTCTGGCCGTCCTTTTCGAAGTGCCAGTCGTTGCCGGTGCTGGCATAGGCATAGTGCAGGCAGCGATGGCGGCGCAGGTCCTCCGGTTGCGCAGGCGCGCCGTAGCGTTCGAGATAGGCCGGGGCGGCGCAGGCCACCAGCTGCTGCGGCGCCAGCGGCCGGGCCACCAGCGAGGAGTCGACCAGCGGGCCGATGCGTACCGCCACGTCGTATCCTTCCTCCACCAGGTCGACGACCCGGTCGTTGAGATCCAGGTCGATGACCACTTCGGGGTAGCGCAGCAGGTAGTCGGCGATGGCCGGGCCCAGGTGCAGTACGCCGAACGACACCGGCGCGCTGATGCGCAGCCGTCCGGCAGGCTGGCTGCCCTGGGCCTGCAAGGCCAGGTCGAGCTCGGCCAGTTCGGCCAGCACCGGCCGGATGCGGTCGTAGAACGCCCGTCCTGCGTCGGTCAGGCTCAGCTTGCGCGTGGTGCGGTTGAGCAGCCGTACCCCGTACTTCCGCTCGAGAAAGGCGACCTGGCGCGTCACCACCGAGCGGGCCTGGTCCGTCTTGTCGGCGGCCGCGGCGAACGAGCCGAGTTCTACCACCCGGGCGAAGGTCTGCATGGCAGTGTGCGTGTCCACTATTGTTCCTACTTTGACAACAATAATTTGCTATTTTGCATGTTTATCTTCATTTCGGGAATCGAGACAATGCCCGGGCTTGGCGCGCCGTCCGGCGCGCTCATTGGAGAAAGACATGATCGATTCCCGTACGGCTCCCTATGCCGTCCTGTTGCTGAGACTGGCGCTGGGCGTGATGTACCTGGCCCATGGCCTGACCAAGCTGCTCGTGTTCACGCTGCCCGGCACGGCCCAGTTCTTCGCCAAGGTGGGGTTTGCCGGCTGGCTGGCCTATCCCGTGACGTACTTCGAGATCGTTGGCGGGGTGCTGCTGATCCTGGGTATCTACCCGCGCTGGGTTGCGGCCATTGCCGCCGTGCAATTGCTGGCTGCCGCCACGGTGCACGCGGGCAATGGCTGGGTGTTCGGCAATCCGGGCGGGGGCTGGGAGTATCCGGTTTTCCTGGCGGTCGGTGCCGCGGCGCTGGCGCTGCTGGGCAATGGCAAGGCCGCGCTCCTGCCACGTCCGCGCGCCTGAGGACGGCGCGGCAGGCCCTAGGCGGGCTTGGCCGGGTTGGCCACGAAGCCCAGGCGGCGCGCGACATCGCCGCTGGCCACGCCATGCAGCGGCGCGGCGTTCGGCCAGGCAGGGTGCGACACCATGAGGGGCGGCCGGCCCGGTTCGGGCCAGCCTGTTTCCAGCACGTCGGCCAGCGCCTGGCCGTCCACGTGCAACTGCGCCAGCAGCGGCGCCAGTTCGCGGTCTTCGACCAGCCCGGGGCCCGCCGCCGTGGATGCGTACAGGCGCCCCTCGTCGTCCAGCCACCACTGCCGCACGGCGGTGACGGCCTGGCCGGTATGGGTCTGCAGGCCGGAGAATTCGTCGGCGCGGCGCAGGATCAGCGGCGCCGCATCCAGGCGCACATACACACGCTGCGGGCCGTTCTGGAAAAACCAGTTGCCCTGCGCATCGCATTCGTAGTTGCGGCCGATGAAGGCGAGGATCTGCGGGCTGGTGATGGACTCTCCCGGGGCGCCGCGCGCCGCGTCGCCTTGCGGATGCAGGTGCCAGCGGCCGCGGGCGTCCAGCGACAGCCAGCCGTACACTGCCGGCACGTCGGGCCAGCGGGCCAAAGCGTCTTTTACCAGTTGATCCATAGCGCCACGGGACGGATTCCGGCCGCCATTATAGGCAAGCGCGCGCGCCGGGCCGCGCTACGGCCGGATCACCATGGGCGGCGCGCTGATGATGATGGCAGGGTTGGCGGGGATCATCGGCACCATGGCTGGCTGCGCATAGCCATAGTCATAGCCGGACCGGTAGCCCGGGCATTTGCGCTTTTCGCGGTACTCGCCGTTGCGTTTCCACTTGCGCTCGACCTTGCACGCGCCGTCCCAGTATTTTTCCTTGTATTCGCGGCGCGGGCGGTAATCGTCATCGTCGTCATCGTCGTCGGCGCGCGCCATCATGGGCGCGCAGGCCAGGGTCAGCGCAACCAGCGCCAGCAGCAGGCGGGCTCCGTGGCGCGCCGACGGACGGGGAAAATGCAGGGTAGGCATGGGCGTGCGGACGTAATTGCGACGGCCACACGTTAGCAACGCGCGCGCAAATCTTGGGTACGCAGGGTAGGGAAGGGTAACCAGATGCGCAGGGCGCCAAACCCGCATCCTGGAACAAGAAGGCCCGCGACGCGGCGGGCCTTGAAGTGTTTGGAGGCGCAAGCCGGAATCGAACCGACGTACACGGATTTGCAATCCGCTGCATAACCACTCTGCCATTGCGCCGGCAGGCTACAAGAAAAAAGGAAGCACGGCAGGTAACCGCTAGCTTCCCTTTTTGGTGTTTGGAGCGGGAAACGAGTCTCGAACTCGCGACCTCAACCTTGGCAAGGTTGCGCTCTACCAACTGAGCTATTCCCGCATGGGTACTGCTTAAGGCCAAGCAACGCAGAAGTCTCCCGTCTGGAAAATTCCCACATGCTGCTCAACGAAGAAAAAAATTATACACGATTTCGGCTGTCGGGTTCAAGTCGCAGGCGGCGCTTACGTGCCGGGCAGGGCGATCCCCATGGCGGCGAACATGCCGCCGCAGGTCTTGTTGAAACGCCGGCCGGCCCGCTGCAGGAAGGGCCTGACCTTGTGGGCCGCGCGCGCCAGTCCGTACTCGACCACGAATTCCATGGCGGCGAAGGTGGCGGCCATGACGGCGAATTGGGTAGCCAGGCTGCGCGCCGGGTCGATGAACTGCGGCAGGAACGCGCCAAAGAAAAGCAGGGCCTTGGGATTGGAGACGGCGGCTAGCTGTGAACTGTCAATAGGTTGTATTCGTCCAGGTTGAGTCTGGAGATGGGTACAGCGCGCCCGATGCCTTGGTGGGGTCGATGCCAGTTGTAGTGGTGTAGCCAGGATTTCATGGCATCGGCTCGGTGTTGGGAGTTCTGGTAGGTGTGAGCGTAAGCCCACTCACGCAAGGCCGACTGGATGAAGCGTTCGGCCTTGCCATTGGTCTGTGGGCGGTAAGGTCGGGTAAAGCGGTGCTTGATGCCCAGCTCATGGCACAGCGCGGCGAAGGCGCGGCTGCGAAAGGCCGAGCCATTGTCGGTGAGCAAGCGCTGGATGGTCACGCCCAGGCGCTGGTAGTAGGCCACTGCGTCCTTGAGGAACTGGACGGCGCTGGGGAAGCGCTCGTCGGGGTGGATGTCGGTGAAGGCCACGCGGGCGTGGTCATCGATGGCCACGAAGACGAAGTCCCAGCCGGCCCCCTCAACGGTATCGCGTCGGTTGCCCGTGACCCGGTGGCCAGGGCGCTGGATACGTCCCAGCTTCTTGATGTCGATGTGCAGCAGATCGCCGGGGGCCTGATGCTCGTAGCGCACCACCGGCTCGGCCGGCTCCAGGTCGGCCAGGTGCGACAGACCGGCGCGGGCCAGGACGCGGCTGACGGTGCTGGCTGACACGCCCAGCGCCTGGGCGATGCGCGCTTGGGTCAGCCGCTTGCGGCGCAGCTCCACGATAGCCAGCGCCTTGGCCGGCGCAATCGCTCGGGGCGAGACCGTCGGGCGCGAGGACGCATCGGCCAAGCCCGCCTGGCCCTGAGCCAGGAAGCGGCCCAGCCATTTGCGCACAGTCGGCGCGGTGACCCCATAGGCGCGGGCCGCTTCAGGCACACAAACTTGATGGGCGATCAATTGCTGGACCATTTCGAGTCGACGTAGGAAGGTCAATCGGGCATGCTTATGGGTGTTCATCCGGCCGGGCTCCTTGAGTGAACTGGGGGGGTGGCGATTTCCAGTTTCTCAAATCCGGTTCGGATGAACCATGCATACAACCTATTGAATCTTCACAGCTAGAGGGCGTTGCCGCAGGCGTACCCCGACGCCCAGGCCCACTGGAAGTTGTAGCCGCCCAGCCAGCCCGTCACGTCGACCGCCTCGCCGATGAAGTACAGCCCTGGCACGCCGCGCGCCTGCATGGACTTCTGGTCCAGGGCGCGCGTGTCGACGCCACCGCGCATCACTTCGGCCTTCTTGTAGCCGGCCGTGCCGCTGGGCACCAGGCGCCAGTCATGGATCAGCGCCGCCAGCGCCCGCAGCGTGCGGTCCGGCACGTCGGCCAGGCGCGCGGCGGCCAGGTCCGCGCCGACGGCGCGCCCGGCCACGTCCAGCCAGGTATCGGCCAGCCGCCGGGGCCACAGGCCGGCCAGCACGGTATGCAGCTGCTGCCGGTTGCCCGGCTTGGCGCCTATCAGTTCGGCGGCCAGGTCGCGGCCGGGCGCCAGGTCCAGCACGATGGGCTCGCCCGGCTTCCAGTAGCTCGATATCTGCAGGATGGCGGGGCCGGACAGGCCCCGGTGGGTAAACAGCAGGTCTTCCAGGAACGCCGCGCGCCCCTTGCCCTGCCCGGTCGACAGCGTGACTTCCAGGGCGACGCCCGACAGCGCGGCGAACGGCTGCCATTGCGCGGGATCGAAGGTCAGCGGCACCAGGGCCGGCCGCGGCTCGACGACCTTCAGGCCGAACTGGCGCGCCACCTTGAGCGCGTAGTCGGTCGCGCCCAGTTGCGGGATCGCCATGCCGCCGGTGGCTACCACGACCGCGCGCGCGTCGATCGCGCCGGTGCTGGTACGCAGCGTGAAGCCGCCGCCCTCGCGGCGGGCGATCTCGTCCACGCGGCACGGCATGCGCCAGGCCACCCCGCCCTGCCCGCACTCGGCGCGCAACACCTCGATGATGGTTTCGCTGCTGTCGTCGCAGAACAGTTGCCCGCGATGCTTTTCATGCCAATGCACCCGATGGCGGCGCAACAGGCCGAGGAAATCCTGCGGGGTGTAGCCGGCCAGCGCCGAGCGGCAGAAATGCGGGTTGTCGGACAGGAAATTGGCCGGGCCGGCGCCCAGGTTGGTGAAGTTGCAGCGCCCTCCGCCGGAGATGCGGATTTTCTCGGCCAGCTTGGCGGCATGATCGATCAGCACCATGCGCAGGCCGCGCTGGCCCGCCACGGCGGCGCACATCATGCCGGCGGCCCCGGCGCCGATGACGGCGACATCGAACATCGAAACGGGATACTCCCTCGAAGACAACGCCGCGCCGGGCCGCCCCCTCGGGCGGCGCGGCGCGGCGCGTCGGATTTACTGCTCGCCGGCGTCCTTCAGGCAGTCGACGTAATAGCGCTTGGCGCCATCGGGGCCCTCTTCGTCGGCCAGGCCGTGGATGTAGGTCTCGAAGCCGGGGAAGCGCTCGTTGAACTCGCGCGCGAACTGCAGGTATTGCACGATGGTCCGGTTGAAGCGCTCGCCCGGGATCAGCAGCGGAATGCCCGGCGGGTACGGCGTGAGCAGCACGCCGGTCACGCGGCCTTCGAGCTGGTCGATCTCGACGCGCTCGACTTCGCGGTGCGCCATGCGGGCGAAGGCGTCCGAGGGCTTGAGCGCCGGCACCATGTCGCTCAGGTACATCTCGGTGGTCAGGCGCGCCACGTCGCGTTCGCGATAGGCCTCGTGGATCTGCTGGCATAGGTCGCGCAGGCCCATGCGCTCGTAGCGGCGGTGACCGCGGCAGAACTCGGGCAGGATGCGCCACAGGGGCTGGTTGCGGTCGTAGTCGTCCTTGAACTGCTGCAGCGCGGTCAGCAGGGTGTTCCAGCGGCCCTTGGTGATACCGATGGTGAACAGGATGAAGAACGAATACAGGCCGGTCTTCTCCACCACGACGCCGTGCTCGGCCAGGTACTTCGACACCAGCGCGGCCGGTATGCCGCTTTCGCCGAAGCTGCCCGACATGTCCAGGCCCGGGGTGATGATGGTGGCCTTGATCGGGTCGAGCATGTTGAAGCCCGGCGCCAGGTCGCCAAAGCCGTGCCAGTGGTCGCCCGACTCCAGCACCCAGTCGTCGCGATGGCCGATGCCCTCGGGCGCGAGGCGGTTGGGGCCCCACACCTTGAACCACCAGTCGTCCTTGCCGAACTCGGAGGCCACCTTGCGCATGGCGCGGCGAAAGTCCATGGCCTCGCGGATGCTTTCCTCGACCAGGGCGGTGCCGCCCGGCGGCTCCATCATGGCGGCGGCCACGTCGCACGACGCGATGATCGCGTACTGCGGCGAGGTCGACGTATGCATCAGGTAGGCCTCGTTGAAGAGGTTGCGGTCCAGCTTGCGGCTCTCGGACTCCTGCACGATGATCTGCGAGGCCTGCGAGATGCCGGCCAGCAGCTTGTGCGTGGAGTGCGTGGCGAACACCATGGCGTCCTGGCTGCGCGGGCGGTCCGGGCCGATCGCGTGCATGTCGCGGTAGTACTCGTGGAAGGCCGCGTGCGGCAGCCAGGCCTCGTCGAAATGCAGCGTGTCGACGTAGGTGCCCAGCTTTTCCTTGATCATCTCGACGTTGTAGATGACGCCGTCATAGGTGCTCTGCGTCAGCGTGAGGATGCGCGGCTTCTTGTTCAGCGCCTCGCGCGCGAACGGGTTGGCCTCGATCTTGCGGCGGATGTTTTCCGGGTCGAATTCGTCGAGCGGGATCGGTCCGATGATGCCCAGGTGGTTGCGCGTGGGGCGCAGGAACACCGGGATCGCGCCGGTCATGGTGATGGCGTGCAGGATCGACTTGTGGCAGTTGCGGTCCACCACCACCACGTCGCCGGCGGCCACGTTGGCATGCCAGACGACCTTGTTCGACGTCGAGGTGCCGTTGGTGACGAAGAAGCAGTGGTCGGCATGGAAAATGCGCGCGGCATTCAGCTCGGACTCGGCCACCGGGCCGGTGTGGTCCAGCAGCTGGCCCAGCTCGTCGACCGCGTTGCAGACGTCGGCGCGCAGCATGTTCTCGCCGAAGAACTGGTGGAACATCTGGCCCACCGGGCTCTTGAGGAACGCCACGCCGCCCGAGTGCCCCGGGCAGTGCCAGGAATACGAACCGTCCTGGGCATATTTGACCAGCTCGCGGAAGAACGGCGGCGGCAGGCCGTCCACGTAGCTGCGCGCTTCGCGGATGATGTGGCGCGCCACGAACTCCGGCGTGTCCTCGAACATGTGGATGAAGCCGTGCAGCTCGCGCAGGATGTCGTTCGGGATGTGTTCCGACGTGCGCGTCTCGCCGTACAGGTAGATGGGGATGTCGGCGTTGCGGAAACGCAGCTCGCCGATGAACGTGCGCAGGTTCTTGATCGCGCCCGCCACGTCTTCCGGAGAATCGACGTCGAACTCCTCATCGTCGATCGACAGGATGAAGGCGCTGGCGCGGCTTTGCTGCTGGGCAAACGAGCTCAGGTCGCCGTAGCTGGTCACCCCGATGACCTCCACGCCCTCGGCCTCGATCGCCGAAGCCAGCGCGCGAATGCCCAACCCCGAGGCGTTCTCGGAGCGATAGTCTTCGTCGATGATGAAAATGGGGAAGCGGAATTTCATGCGGGCGCTCCTGGGCGGGCAAGGCAAAACGGACGCGAGTGTACTGCCAGACGGGGTCGGGCTGGTGACAAAAAAGCAACCGGCCCGACGAGCGGGCCGACCTCGGGGAATTGTAGGACGGATTGAAAGCGGGTGCGCCCGCCGGCGCGCGGCGTCAGCGAATGATGTCGGGCCGGCGCGCCGCGACGGCCTGCTCGTAGCGGCCGAAAAACGGCCGCAGGTCTTCCTGCGGGCCGGCGTCGATGCGGCGCTCGACCTTGGCGATGGCGCACAGGCAGACGTCGAACTCGGGCTCGCCGGTCACCAGCACCACCGGATCGTCATCGTCGCAGACCTCGTACAGCCCGCCGTGGCGACGCCGCGCCACCTCGTACAGGTAGGCGGCCGCCCCCACCCGTTGCACCGGGTCCAGCGCCAGGGCGCCCAGGTGGGCCTGTTCGAGCACGGCGTCGAGCGCGGCGATGCTGGCCGGCGAGTAGTCCAGCCCCGCCCCGGCGGGGACGGCGGCCACGAAATCGCGCGCCGCCGCGGCGACCCGTTCAACGAAGGCGTCCTGCGCCTCCTGGTCGTACTGCTGCGTGTCTTTCCTGCGGAAACCGAACATCTGGGGCTCCTGCGCCGCGAAACAGCCGCGCTTTTCACGTATCTTCATTATATTTGGCGCAACCCTGCCGCCACCCTGCGCGTACGCTGCGGAGCCAGACGTGAATCTTTCCACCATACGCCCTTTGACGCCCGAGGATGCTGCAGAATTTTTCAACGCGTTCGCCTGGCCGCCCTGCGCGAGGCGCCCGAAGCCTTCGGGTCCAGTTACGAAGAAGAAAGCGTTGACACAATCGCGCAATGGCGCGCCCGCCTTGCCCCGCGCGAGGGTTACGTGCTGCTGGGCGCCTTCGTGGACGGCGCCCTGGCCGGGGTCGGCGGCGTGGCGCGCGGGCACACAATGAAACAACGTCACAAGGCTGAAATCTGGGGTATTTACGTTGTACCCGCGCAACGCCGCGGCGGCCTGGCGCGCCAATTGACCGAGGCGCTGCTGGCACGGGTGGCCCGGATGACCGGGGTACGCCACGTGCTGCTGAGCGTGGGCGCCGACAACGGCGCCGCGCACGCGCTGTACGCCAGCCTGGGCTTCGCCGAGTATGGCCGCGAGCCCGACGCGATGCTGGTGGGCGGCCGCCTGCTGGCCAATATTCTCATGATCCGCCCGCTGGCCGCGCGCTGAGGGCCGGTCCCGGACTGGAGCCGACACCATGCAGGCACAGGTACTGATCAATATCGACGTTCCCGACGCGGCGCGGGCCGCGCTGTTCTACGAACGCGCCTTCGGCCTGCGTCCGCAGCGCCGGCTGGGGCCGCAGGCCATCGAGATGGCGGGCGCCGCCGTGCCCATCTACCTGCTGGAGAAGGCAACCGGCTCGCAGGCGGCCACGGGCACGAGCCAGGGGCGCGACTACGCGCGCCACTGGACGCCGGTGCACCTGGATTTCGTGGTGGACGATTGCGACAGGGCGGTCGCCACGGCGGTGGCCGCCGGCGCTATGCTGGAAGATCCGCCGCACAGCCACGCCTGGGGCCGCATCGCGCATCTGTCCGACCCCTACGGCAACGGCGTGTGCATCCTGCAGTTCCTGGGCGAGGGCTACGACGCCCTCGCCGCCGCGGCGCCCTGAACGCGCCGCGCCGAACCGGAGACCGCCATGCCAGCCCCAGCCACCGTCGCCTCACCCGTCGTGACCTGCTTGCGCTACCGCAACGCCAGCGCCGCCATCGAATGGCTGGTGCACGCGTTCGGGTTCGAGGCGCAACGCATCGTGCCCGGCCCGGCCGATACCATCGTGCATGCCCAGCTGACGCTGGGCAGCGGCATGATCATGCTGGCGTCGGTGACGGACACACCGTTTTCCCGCTACATGAAGCAGCCCGACGAGGTCGGCGGCGTGGAGACGCAAAGCGTGTACCTGGTGGTGGCCGACCCCGACCAGGCCTACCGGGACGCGCAGGCCGCGGGCGCCGAGATACTGATCGATATTGCCGACGCCGATTACGGCGGCCGCGGCTTTTCGTGCCGCGACCCGGAGGGGCATATCTGGAGCGTCGGCTCGTACGACCCCTGGCAATAGCCGCCGCTCAGGTGCGCGGCAGGGTGACGCCGCGCTGGCCCTGGTACTTGCCGCCGCGGTCGCGATACGAGGTCTCGCACACCTCGTCGCTTTCGAGGAACAGCATCTGGGCGCAGCCCTCGCCGGCGTAGACCTTGGCCGGCAGCGGCGTGGTGTTGGAGAACTCCAGCGTGACGTGGCCTTCCCATTCGGGTTCGAGCGGCGTGACGTTGACGATGATGCCGCAACGCGCGTAGGTGCTCTTGCCCAGGCAGATCGTCAGCACGCTGCGCGGGATGCGGAAGTACTCGACCGTGCGCGCCAGCGCGAACGAGTTGGGCGGGATGATGCAGACATCGCCCTTGAAGTCGACGAACGACTTCTCGTCGAACTGCTTGGGATCGACGATGGTGGAATTGATGTTGGTGAAGATCTTGAATTCGTCCGCGCAGCGCACGTCGTAGCCGTAGCTGCTGGTGCCGTAGCTGACGATGCGGTTGCCGCCCGCGGTGCGGACCTGGCCCGGCTCGAAGGGTTCGATCATGCCGGCTTCGGCCGCGCGGCGGATCCAGCGGTCGCTTTTGATGCTCATGGTTGGGCGCCTCGATTGAATGAAGGGTATTCTACCCGCCGCCGGCCGCCGCCTTGGCGCTCAGTCATCCAGCAAGATCCGATATACCAGCGCGATTCCGTTGACCGAGCCGGCCTTCAGGTCCAGCGACAGGCCGCGCGCCAGGCGGTAGCTGGCGCGCCCGACCGTTTCGCTGCCGGCCAGCGCCTGCTCGACGCTGAGCGTGATACCGTTGGCGAAGCGCTTGCTGGCCACCAGGAACTGCGTCGCCAGGTCGGCGTCGCTGTCGCGGTTGACGCCGGCGGCCACGGTGCGGTCGGGCAGCAGGCTGCCGGAGCTGCCGATCGCGCCGGACCGCACACTGACGTCGTCCAGGCCGAACTGCTTGTAGAACGGCTGCCCGCCGCCCAGCAGCGCCGTGCCGACCGACAGCAGCAGCGCCGTGTCGCCGCCGCTGGCGTCCGGGCCGCGGCCCAGCACCAGCCACGACAGCTTCTCGACGTCGCTGACATCCGGATAGGACACCAGGTCGATGCGCGGCCGCTGCGCCGTGCCGGCCACCCGCACGCCCGCCTCGACCTGTTCGCCGGTGCGCAAGGCCTCGATGTCGAGCAGCGGGTTGTCCAGCCGGCCCTGGAAGGTCAGCGTGCCGCGCCGCAGGCGCAGCTTCTGGCCGTAGGCCTCGATGCCCCCGCCGCGCGTGCGCAGCGCGCCATAGCCGGTCAGCCTTCCCTCCTGAAGGCGGATCTGGATCGAGCCCAGCAGGCCGGCATCCAGGCCCATGCCGGTGATGTAGAAGCGCGGCCCCATGTCGACCTTGAGGTTCATGTCGATCTGCAGCGGCGGACCGTCGCCTTGGGCGTTCTTCTGGCCGGCCCGCACCACCTTGACGTCGTCGTCCAGGGTCGGCACGCCCTGCAGGATCTCCAGGCTGACCCAGCCGGCGTCGGCGGTGATGTCGCCATTGATGGAGATGCGCGGCAGCGCGGCATCCAGCGTCACCACGCCGGACACCATGCCGTAGCGGTCCGAGCGCTGCAGCGCCGGGAAGCGATGCAGTTGCAGCCGCACCTGGCCGCGCGCGGCCGACAGCTCCCATTGGCCGGTGGCCTCCAGGTAGCCGCCCTTGGCGTCGGGATTGGTGCTGACCCACTCGCGCGTGCGCCATTCGGCCGGCATGACGCGCAGCGAGGCCGGAAAACGCAGGGAATCCAGGATGACGCGATCGTCCTGCAGGCGCGCGCGCAGCATGCCGTCGATCAGCCGCACGCCGTCGTCGATGCGCACCACGCGCAGCTTGTCGCCGTTGACCGTGCCGCTGGCGTTCCATTTGCCGTCGAGCGAGCCCTGCGCGCGCACATTGGCCTTGAGCATGCCGCCGACCTCCAGCGTGTCGCCGACGAACAGACCCAGCCAGGCCAGGTCGGTCACGTCGGCATCGAGGGCGACGCGGATCGGCTGGCGCGGGTCCAGCGCCAGGCCGCCCAGCGTGGCGCTGGCGGTGCCGTTGATGGCGCCCATCCTGGCGGTCGCCATGTCCAGCCGCGCGTCGAGGCGGCTGGCCTGCCCGCCGGTGGGCGTGGCGTTGGCCTCGAGCACCAGCGTGCGCAGGCCCAGCGGGATCGGCGGATCGCCCGGAATGCGCAGGTCGCCGTCGCGCCGCGCCACCCGGACCTTGCCGGCCAGCGCGCCGGCGAATTTGAGGTCCCACGAGGCGTCGAGCGAAATGCGGCGCTGCGCCGCCGGCACCGGGGCGTTGACCGGACTGCCGCTGTCGCGCTCGGCGCGCGCCACGGCCTCGGGATCCAGCGCCACCAGTATCTGGCGCACCATGGCCGCGGTGATCACCAGCGCGTCGGCGCGGCCCGCGGTTTCCCAGCGCCCGGCGCCGCCGCGCGAGGCGGCATGCGCCAGCGCGACGCGCTGCTTGTCGGGGAAGGTCAGCGCCAGGGTGGTGGCGCCGACCTGCCACTGCCATTGCGGGGCAAGCGCCTCGGGCACGTAGGCCAGCGTGACGGGACGCTCGAGGGCCAGCGCGAAGCCGGCGCTGTCGGCCGTCAGGCGCGATACCGAGCCGCGCCAGCCGGCGGCGGCGCCCTCGGCGGCCGGCCCCGCCCCCCAGCCGCCGCTGAACTCCAGCTGCGCCTGCGCACGCGCGCGGCCCAGCACGCGCGCGCGGGCGTCGGCCGGCGTATAGGCGGCCTCGATGCGGCCGCGATGACGGGCCAGGGCGCCATCGAGCGCGGCCTTGACGCTGGCCGCGCCCGGAATGCCGGGCCAGAACGCGTCCAGGCGCGGCGCCTGCGCGTCCAGCTTGAGCGCGCCGGCGCGTTCGTCCAGCTTGCCCTGGGCGCGCACCCGGTTCGGGCCCAGTTGCAGGTCGACGTCGAGCTGGTCGACCCACAGCCCGCCCGGCAGCGCGTGCGGCTGCGCCGGCGCGGCCGTGGCGAAAGCCCCCGGGGGATCGCCCAGCGCGCTCACGCTGGCGGCGACCTTGCCGGCCAGGGGGTGGCGGTTCCAGCTGCTGCCCTTGGTCACGTCCAGCGTCAGCGTGGCGCGGTGCAGGCTGCTGAGATCGTCGACTTCGGCGTCCAGGCCGCCGCGCGCGCTCAGCATCGCCGGCGGGATGGCCTCGCCGGCCAGGCGCTGCAGGTCCAGCCGCTCGGCCTCGAACGTGGCGACGACGCGGTCGCGGCCGGGCTGGCCGGGCTGCGGCTGCCAATCCAGCGTGGCGGCCAGGCTGGACTTGTCCTCCCGCGTCAGTTTCAGGCTGGCCGTGCGCAGCGGAAAGGGCGCCTGCGGCAACAGGCCGGCGCGCGCCTCCAGGGCCAGCCCCTGGCCGGCGCCGGTCAGTTCGGCCTCCAGCTGTTCGAGCGTGCCCTGCGCCTGGACCTGCAGCGCGAGGCCGCACGGGTCGGCCGGCTCGTCCGGCTTTTCCCCGGCGTCGTCCTTGCCCTTGTCCTTGCCCTTGTCCTTGGCGGCCTTGTCCTTGGCCGTTTTGTCCCTGGCGTCGAGCAGCGGCGCCAGGCACAGCGGCGATTCGGGGCCGCTGCCCTGCGCCTGCAAATCCAGGCTGGCCGTCAGCGGCCACGGCTGGGCGAGGCTCGCCACATCGAGGCGGCCTTGCGCGCGCAGCGTGCCCACGGCATGGGTCACGCGCAGGCTGTCCAGGGTCAGGCGCGCGCCGTGGCGGCCCGCCGCCAGGCTGGCCTGCAGCTCGCCCGCGCTCACGGGCAGCGGCTCGCCATCCTGGCGCAGGACGAATTCGCCCAGGCTGAGACGGTCCAGCGCCAGCTCCACCGGCAGGCGCAGGGCGAACGGCTCGTCGCTGTCGGGCGGCGGCGTGGCCGGCGTATGCAGGCCGACCTCGACGCGCGTGGCCGCCAGCTCGCGCACATGCAGCAGCCGCTGGCCCAGCGCCCGCCACGCCACGTCCAGCCGCAGGTCGTCGACGGCCACATCCACGTCGGCCACCGACAGGCGGATACGGTCGACCCGCAGGCCGCGCAGCACGCTGCCGCGCACGCCCGCGATCTCGCCGTCGAGCTGCCGGGCCACGGTGTCGAGCAGCAGGCGCGTGCCGTTTTGCGACGCCACGGTCCAGAACACGAACCCGCACGCCAGCGCGGCCAGCATGGCCACGCCCGGCACCCACCAGACCAGGATGTGGCGCACGACGCCCCATATCTTGCTCAAAACGCGATCCCCAACGAGAAGTGCAGCCGCAGGTCGCGTTCGCGCTGGCCGTACGCGACGTCCAGGAACAGCGGGCCGGCCGGCGTGCGCACGCGCGCGCCGACGCCATAGCCCACGGCGATGTCCATGTCGCCGAAGGATTCGGCCGCGTCGCCCGCGTCGACGAACACGCCTATGCCCCAGCGTTCATTGAAATAGTGGTCGTATTCCACGCTGGCCACGGCCAGCGTGGGCGCGCCGACGATGGCGTCGTCCTGCTCCACGCCGATACTCTGGTAGCGGTAGCCGCGGATCGAACGCGCGCCGCCGGTGCGAAAGCCGAAGTCGTCGGGCACGCGGGTGCGGCCGTTGGACCAGAGCCGGCCGACCTCGCCGCGCAGGGTCAGCACGTCCAGCTTGCCGATCGGCCACCATTTCTGGCCGCGCAGCCGCAGGCGCATGTAGGGCTGGCCATCGTCGAGCGTGGCGCCCACCCCGCCGCCGACGGCGATCAGGTTGCCCTCGCGCGGGTCGTACTTGCTGTTGACGTCGCGCCGCAGCCACTCGGCCGTGAGCGTGGCGGTGGGCAGGTCGTACTCGTCGCCGCCATCGATCTTGACGTGGTCGTGCGCCAGCAGGCCGCCCCAGCGCGTCTCGTATTCGACCCGGCTGTCGCCGGCGCCCTTGCGCTCCTGCAGGCGCGTGACACCCAGCGCATAACGCGTGACGTCCAGCTCCTGCACGTCGGAGTGGTCGAACAGCAGGCCGAAGGAATCCTTGCGCCCGCGCTCGTCGGGCGGCAGGTTGAAGTCCAGATAGGCGCGCTGGCGCAGCCGGTCCACGCCCAGGCCGGTTTCCATGGTGACCGGCTGGCCGAACACGACGTTCTGCCGGTAGATGGTCTCGAAGCGCACGCCGGCCTCGTCGTCCACGCCCAGCGATACCGCCAGGCGCTTGGGCGGGGCCTCGACCACGCGCACGTCCACCGGCAGGGTGATCTCGCCTTGCGAGTCGAGCACGGGCGCGGCGGCCGTCGGCCCGCCCGCCACCTCGGCATCGCCGGCCGGCGCCACCGAGGCCAGGCCGCTGGAGCCGGGCGCGCGGGCGCTCGCGCCCGGCGCGGTCACCTTCACGTCGTCCTGGCCGCCGCGCGCGCCCTGGTCCAGCGTGACGAACGCGCCGCGGAAGAACGCCGTGGACTGCAGCTCCTGCTGCCACTGGTCGAGTTTGTCCTGGTCGTAGGCCGCGCCCTCGGAATACTTCACATAGCGGCGCACCAGGCTTTCCGGCACGCGCTGCAGGCCGTCGGTCTGCAAGGCGCCCATGCGCACCGCCGGGCCGCTGTCGATCTCCACCGACAGGCGCACCTGGGCGGTTTCGGCGTCCACCTCGGCCAGCGAATGGGTCATGTGCGCCAGCAGGAAGTCGCGCGTGGACACGGCGTCGAGCAGGCCGGACTTGGCCTTGTTCCAGTCGCCGTTGATGAAGGGCTGGCCGGCCTTCAGGGCCCAGTCGTCGCGCCACTTCTGGATGCGCGCGGCGTATTCCGGGCGCGCGACCCGGCCGGTGAATTTCAGGTCGACGCTGGCGACCCGGGCGCGCGGCCCCGGCTCGATGGCGATGTCCCAGGTTTCGCCGCCCACGTCGGTGCCCGGCGTCAGGGTGACGGTGGGCGTGAAATAACCCTGCGTCGCCAACGCGGCCAGCGTCGCGTCGCGCGCCCGGCGGCGCAGGCGGTCGATTTCGCCGCCGTCCTGGTCCTCGGACAGGCGCGCGATGGCGTCGACCGCGCTGTTGATGGCCTGCAGCGCGGCCGGCGGCACGCCGCCGGGATCGACGATCACCTCCGGCAGCTTGGCATGGACCTGTCCCGCGGCAAGCGCGAACAGGAGAGCGGGGCAGACACGCAATATCCGACGCATGCGTCAGGCGGGCCGGACCACCACGGCGGGCAGCTTGCCCGCCATGTCGCGCGGCAGGGCCGCAATGCGCGCCGCCACCCGGCGGGCGATGTCGCGATAGATGCCGGCAACCTCGCTCTCCGGCTCGGCCGCCACGGTGGGGTTGCCGGCGTCGGTCTGCTCGCGGATGGCGCGCTGCAGCGGCAGGCTGCCCAGCCAGGGCACCTCGTACTGCTCGGCCACGCGGCGGCCCCCGCCTGCGCCGAAAATGTGCTCGGCATGGCCGCATTGGGGGCATATGTGCACCGCCATGTTCTCGACCACGCCGAGGATAGGCACATGCACCTTCTGGAACATGCGCAGGCCCTTGCGCGCATCGAGCAGCGCGATGTCCTGCGGGGTGGTGACGATGACCGCGCCCGCGACCGGGACTTTCTGCGCCAGGGTCAGCGCGATGTCGCCGGTGCCCGGCGGCATGTCGACGACCAGGTAATCGAGGTCGCGCCAGTTGGTCTGGCGCAGCAATTGCTCCAGGGCCTGGGTGACCATCGGGCCGCGCCAGATCGCCGGCGCGTCGGCGTCGATGAGCAGGCCGATGGAATTGGCCTGCAGGCCGTGCCCGACCAGGGGCTCCATGGTCTTGTTGTCGCGGCTTTCGGGACGGCCGGCCAGGCCCAGCATGGCGGGCACGCTGGGGCCGTAGATGTCGGCATCGAGCAGGCCGGCCCGCGCGCCCTCGGCCGCCAGCGCCAGCGCCAGGTTGACCGCCGTGGTGCTTTTGCCCACGCCGCCCTTGCCCGACGCCACGGCGATGATGTTGCGCACCTGCGGCAAGGGCTTGAGGCCAGGCTGCACCGCGTGCGCGATGATGTTCCAGGTAACCGCGACGCGCACCGCGCCCAGGCCCGCGGCGGCCAGCGCGGCGCCGGCCAGCGCGCGCACGGAATCGGCCACGCCGCCGGCCGGATAGCCCAGCTCTATCGTGAGGGCGGCCGGGCCCGCGGCCAGATGGATGTCACGATCTTTTACACAAACATTCAGCTCCAGGCCGGTCTGCGGATCGGCAACGCCCGCCAACGCGCCGCGGATTTGTTCTATCGTTATACTCATCACACTATGGTTCCCAGGGTCATCGCGCCATTACGCGAGCCGTTACTCGAAGGATAGCGGATACGCGGGAACCTTTAGCCTGGTTTTACATCCATATCTACATGGTCAATACACTGTTCCGCTTTTTCAGCGCCGCGCTATTTGCCCTCCTCGGCCTCATCGGGATGATGATGGCCCTGGTGTTCATGGCCTCCACGGCCATCGCGGTGGGCGTGCTGTACCTGGTCGCCAAGGTACGCGGCAAGCCGTTCGGCGTGCGCGCCTACTGGAGCCAGCGCCAGGCCGCCCGGCCGGGTCCGTTCCAGGCCGCCAGCGCCCCGTTCGGCCAGCCACGCGGCGACGTCATCGACGTCGAAGCCCGCGAAGTGCGCTGACGCCGGCGTCCCGCCGGCCCCTGCAGCGCCGCCGTGGCACGGCCTGGCGGCGCGTTTTCATGCCTGAGCCCCCCGTCATGCCCAGCCGGCCTGGCCCGGCCTGAGGCCAGCCCGCGCACGCCGCCCCCCGGCACGGGCCATACCTTTCCCCCTCCAGTCGAGCGCCGGCGCGGCCGCGCCCGGGCGCCCGCGCGGAAAGGCCCTAAAATAGCCGGCTTGTCCGTTCCTTCCCCCTGAGCCTCCTACGACATGTCACGCACGCTCTTCGTCACCACTGCCCTGCCCTACGCCAACGGATCGTTCCACATCGGCCACATCATGGAGTACATCCAGGCCGACATCTGGGTCCGTTCGATGCGCATGGCGGGCCACACGGTGCATTTCGTGGGTGCCGACGACGCGCACGGCGCGCCGATCATGCTCAAGGCCGAAAAGGAAGGCATCACGCCGCAGGCGCTGGTGGCCCGCTACGCCGCCGAGCGGCCGCGCTACCTGGACGGCTTCCATATCCGCTTCGACCACTGGCACAGCACCGATACGCCCGAGAACGTGGCGCTCTCGCAGGAAATCTATCGCGCGCTCAAGAGCGAGGGACTGATCGAGACACGCTCGATCGAGCAGTTCTACGACCCGGTCAAGGGCATGTTCCTGGCCGACCGCTACATCAAGGGCGAATGCCCGCGCTGCCACGCCAAGGACCAGTACGGCGATTCGTGTGAAGTGTGCGGCGCCGTGTATGCGCCCACCGAGCTGATCAACCCCTATTCGGCCCTGACCGGCGCCGCGCCGGTACTGAAGTCGTCCGATCACTTCTTCTTCAAGCTGTCCGATCCGCGCTGCGTCGAGTTCCTGCAGCAATGGACCACCGGCGCCAACCGCCAGGGCGTCAAGCACCTGCAGGCCGAAGTGCAGGCCAAGACGCGCGAATGGCTGGTCGGCGACGACGGCGAGGCCAAGCTGGGCGACTGGGATATCTCGCGCGACGCCCCCTATTTCGGCATCGAGATTCCCGACGCGCCGGGCAAGTATTTCTATGTCTGGCTGGACGCGCCGGTGGGCTACCTGGCCTCGCTGAAATCCTATTGCGCGGCCAAGGGCCTGGACTTCGACGCGCTGCTCGACCCGGCCGGCCCGACCGAGCAGGTGCACTTCATCGGCAAGGACATCATTTACTTCCACGCGCTGTTCTGGCCGGCGATGCTGAAGTTCGCCGGGCGCAAGACGCCCGACCAGCTGAATGTGCACGGTTTCATCACCGTCAGCGGCGAGAAGATGTCCAAGAGCCGCGGCACCGGCATCTCGCCGCTGCGCTACCTGGAAATCGGCATGGACGCCGAATGGCTGCGCTACTACATGGCGGCCAAGCTGAACGCGCGCGTCGAGGACATGGACTTCAACCCCGAAGACTTCGTGGCGCGTGTCAACAGCGACCTGGTGGGCAAGTACGTCAACATCGCCAGCCGCGCCGCCGCCTTCATTACCCGCCACTTCGACGGCGAACTGGCGTACGACGGCGACACGGACGCGCTGGCGGCCGAGTTCGCGCAGCAGGCCGAATCGATCCGCGCCGCCTTCGAGGCGCGCGAGTACAACCGCGCGGTGCGCGAAATCATGGCCCATGCCGACCGCATCAACCAGGCGTTCGACGCGGCGCAGCCCTGGGTGATGGCCAAGGGCATCGGCGCCGCCGACGCGGCCACGCGCGCCCGCCTGCAGGACATCTGCTCGCGCGCGCTGGCCGGCTTCAAGGCCCTGTCGGTGATGCTGGCGCCGGTGCTGCCCGCGCTGGCCAGCCGCGTGGCGCGCGAGCTGTTCGGCGCGAACGCCGACTTCGCCTGGGGCGACGCGCAACAGCTGCCGCAGCGGGTGGCGCCGTTCAAGCACCTGATGCAGCGCGTCGATCCCAAGCTGCTGGACGACCTGTTCGAGCCGCCCGCCGCCGAAGCCAGCGCGCCGGCCGCCCTGCCGGGCGGCGAGGCCCTGGCCGACACCATCACCATCGACGACTTCGCCAAGATCGACCTGCGCATCGCGCGCATCGTCAATTGCGAAGAAGTGGAAGGCTCGACCAAGCTGCTGCGCCTGACCCTGGACGTGGGCGAGGGACGCCATCGCAATGTGTTCTCGGGCATCAAGTCGGCCTACCAGCCGCAGGACCTGGTCGGCAAGCTGACGGTGCTGGTGGCCAACCTGGCGCCGCGCAAGATGAAATTCGGCGTGTCCGAGGGCATGGTGCTGGCCGCCAGCCACGCCGACGAGAAGGCCGAACCCGGGATCTACGTGCTCGAACCCTGGCCGGGCGCCCAGCCCGGCATGCGGGTGCGCTGAGCGCGCCGCCGCCGGCCCGCCACGCGGGCCGGCCGTTTCAGGCCTGCGGCGCCAGCGCCGCGTCGAGCGCGACGCGCTCGTCGAATACGAAACAGGCGCCGTCGAAGCCGGCGCCATCGGTCTCTTC
Source organism: Bordetella pertussis 18323 (assembly GCF_000306945.1). NCBI lineage: Bacteria > Pseudomonadati > Pseudomonadota > Betaproteobacteria > Burkholderiales > Alcaligenaceae > Bordetella > Bordetella pertussis. The sequence goes on from NC_018518.1 coordinate 4,015,244, forward strand.
GAAGTATTTCAGGATGCCGCCTTCGAGCTGGTAGACATGCTCGATGCCGGCCTCGGCCATGTAGATGGCCGCCTTTTCGCAGCGGATGCCGCCCGTGCAGAAGCTGACCACCGTCTTGCCCGCCAGCGCGGCTTGGTTGTCGCGCACCGCCTGCGGGAACTGCGTGAAACGCTCGATGCGCCAGTCCAGCGCGCCGCGAAACGTCCCCACCTCCACCTCGAACGCATTGCGCGTATCCAGCATCACCAGCTCGCGGCCCTGGTCGTCGCGGCCCTGGGCCAGCCAGCGCCGCAGCGTCGCGGCGTCGACCGCGGGCGCGCGCCCCGCTTCGGGCCGGATGGCCGGGTGGTCCATGCGAATGATCTCGCGCTTTACCTTGACCAGCAGCTTGCGAAACGGCATGCGCGCGGATTCGCTGTACTTGGCCTGCAGGTCGGCAAAGCGCGCGTCGGCGCGCAGCCAGCGCAGAAAGCCTTCGATAGCGTCGGCCGCCCCGGCCAGGAACAGGTTGATGCCCTCCGGCGCCAGCAGCACCGTGCCCTTGAGCTGGCGCTGGCCGGCCTGTTCGAGCATGGGCTCGCGCAGGTCGGCCGGGTTGGCGATGCTGACGAATTTATAGGCGGCGATATTGACGACGGCGGTCATGGCGGAAAAGCACGAACGAAGGAAAAACAGGGCGTAATAGTAAACCGCCCCGCCAAGGCGCTACGGCGCGGGGGCTGGACGCGGCGCCGCCACGCGCTGCTCGACCACGCTGTCGAGCACCCAGCGCACCCCCGACGCGTCGGCCGGCGGATTGGGGTCGCGCACTTCCACCACGCGCAGCCGGTATTCGATGCCGGGCTGGAAGGCGAAACCGGTGATGTCCCCGTACCACAGCAGCCAGGGCTGGGAGGCGCTGTCGCGCACCTGGTAGCACTGGGCCCGGCCCGCGCCGGCGCTGCAAGGCGCCTTGCTCGACGCGACGTACACCAGCTTGGCCGCGCCGGGCTGGCCACCGGCCAGCGGATCGGCGCGGCGCGCGAAGTCCAGCACGTCGCCCGAGCGCAGCGCCAGCGTCAGCCGCTGCGGCCGCGTGTCATGGTCGAGCCGGCTGGCGGTCACGGCGGTGAGGCCGGCCAGGTAATCCTGCTCCAGGCGGGCCAGGTCGGCATTCGCGCAGGCCATGCGGGTGCTCACCGGCGGCGCGGTGACGATCAGCAGGCCGTTGGCGATGGTGTACTGGCCCGAGTAATTGTTGCAGCCGGCAAAGCCGGCCAGCCGGGCGGCGCCGCGCTGGTGCGTGAACGACAGCGTGATCGGCGCCGTCTTGCCGGCGCCGCCATGCGGAACCGGCCGCAGCGCGCCGCCGGGGCGGGTCCAGCGGGCCAGCTCCCAATTGGTCTGGGCCAGCATGTCGCTGTGCCGCTCGGGCGCCTGCGCCCGGCTGGCGCCGCCGCCGGCCGGATCGGCAGCGCAGGCGGCCAGGGCCAGCAAGAGGGAAAAAGACAGCGCCACGCGCCCCGGCGAGATTGCGGACATGACAGGACTCCTGGGAACCGGCGGCCCAGCCGGGCCGCGCCACGGGAGCGATTTTAGGGCCTGCCCGCGCGGCACGCGCCCGCGCCGCGGCTTATTCCGGCGTGGGAGGATCCTGGCGGCGCATGAAATCCAGCACGTCGCCGCCCTGCACGTTGAACGTCAGGTGGCGCGGGGCGCCGCCGCTGTCCAGCGTGAACGAGCGGATCTGCGCCAGCGCGCGCAGGTAGTCGGCTTCGAGCCGGGCGCGCTCGGGCTGCGGGCAGGCCATGCGGGTACTGGCCGGCGCGGTGATCTGCAGCTTGCCGTCGCGCAGCCGGTAGGCGCCCGTGTAGCGGTTGCAGCCGGCAAAGCCGCTGACCCGGTACTGCTTGCCCTGCGCGAAAAAGGTCAGGAAGATCGGCTCGCCGTTGTCGCCGTGGGAAATGACCCGGTAGCCGCCATCGGCCTTGGTCCAGCGCACCAGCTCCCAGGTCGTCTGGGCGAAGGAATCGGCGCTGGTGGCGGCGTTGGCGGCCGCGGCGCCTTCGGCCTGCGCCTGGCCGGTGTTGCTGGCGCAGCCGGCCAGGACGGCGCCCAATGCCGCAACCAGGCAGGCGCGCGTGAACGGGCGGATCGGCATGAGGGAGGTCTCCGGGCTTATCTCACAACCGTTACTGTAACCGCCCGTGCGCCCCATTCGGCCCCCTTTGCCCGGCCGCTTGGTAAGCAGGCTATACGCGGCGGCACGGGCGCTGCGTGGCGGCCACGCACGGGAGCATCCCGCGTGCAGGGATGTTTTGAAATATATATTCACAAATGAAAACATGCATGTTTAAATGCAACATTGGTGCCGCGTCCCGGCGCGGGTTGCGCGCGTGCGGCTTGACGGCGCCGCCGGTGCGCCACGCCTTTCCGCGCGCCCGGCCTTCAGTCGATTCGGAAGCACCACTCATGAACAGTACGCTCGATGTCATCTTTCTGGTCAGAGACGATGCCGCGCACCAAAAACAGCTGGAACACCTTGCCTATCTCGGCTTCAAGATCCGAGCCTGCACGGAGCTGATCGAGGTCTACGACAACTGCGCGGCGCACGCCTGCCCCCTGGTGATACTGAGCGCGCCGCTTGCCGACATCCATATCGCCGCGGCGCGGCTGCGCGCCATCGACCGGCGGGTGGGGATCATCGCGATGGAAGCGTTCGCCGACAGCGAAAGCCGTATCCGCACCCTGCTGTGCGGCGCCGACGCGCCTGCCCACGGACGTCAGCGGACTGGAGCTGGCGGCCGTGCTGCAGGCCCTGCTGCGCCGCATCGTCGCGCTGGCGCCTCTGCCCGAGACCGCCGAGCTTGCGCGCGGCTCCGAGCCGGGCATCGACCTGGGCATGGAGGCGCTCGCCCTGGAGCCGGCCATGGCGCCGCCCGACAGCAAATGGCATTTGACCAACCAGGGATGGACGCTGGTCAGCCCGGGCGGGCGCACGCTGGGCCTGACCACGGGCGAGCGCGAGTTCCTGTCGCGCCTGATGCGCGCGCCCGAGCGCAAGATCAGCCGCGAGGCGCTGATCGCCGACGACCTGTCCGCCCCCGGCGCAGCGGACCAGGGCGCGCAACGCAGCCGTTTCGTGGACGTGATGATCAGCCGTTTGCGCCGCAAGGCGGCGCATCACCAGATGCCCCTGCCGATCCGCGCCCTGCATGGCTGGGGCTATATGTTCGCCGCCGAAGTGGCCGACGAGGCCGGCGCGCGCGGCAGGCCCTAGCTGTGAACTGTCAATAGGTTGTATTCGTCCAGGTTGAGTCTGGAGATGGGTACAGCGCGCCCGATGCCTTGGTGGGGTCGATGCCAGTTGTAGTGGTGTAGCCAGGATTTCATGGCATCGGCTCGGTGTTGGGAGTTCTGGTAGGTGTGAGCGTAAGCCCACTCACGCAAGGCCGACTGGATGAAGCGTTCGGCCTTGCCATTGGTCTGTGGGCGGTAAGGTCGGGTAAAGCGGTGCTTGATGCCCAGCTCATGGCACAGCGCGGCGAAGGCGCGGCTGCGAAAGGCCGAGCCATTGTCGGTGAGCAAGCGCTGGATGGTCACGCCCAGGCGCTGGTAGTAGGCCACTGCGTCCTTGAGGAACTGGACGGCGCTGGGGAAGCGCTCGTCGGGGTGGATGTCGGTGAAGGCCACGCGGGCGTGGTCATCGATGGCCACGAAGACGAAGTCCCAGCCGGCCCCCTCAACGGTATCGCGTCGGTTGCCCGTGACCCGGTGGCCAGGGCGCTGGATACGTCCCAGCTTCTTGATGTCGATGTGCAGCAGATCGCCGGGGGCCTGATGCTCGTAGCGCACCACCGGCTCGGCCGGCTCCAGGTCGGCCAGGTGCGACAGACCGGCGCGGGCCAGGACGCGGCTGACGGTGCTGGCTGACACGCCCAGCGCCTGGGCGATGCGCGCTTGGGTCAGCCGCTTGCGGCGCAGCTCCACGATAGCCAGCGCCTTGGCCGGCGCAATCGCTCGGGGCGAGACCGTCGGGCGCGAGGACGCATCGGCCAAGCCCGCCTGGCCCTGAGCCAGGAAGCGGCCCAGCCATTTGCGCACAGTCGGCGCGGTGACCCCATAGGCGCGGGCCGCTTCAGGCACACAAACTTGATGGGCGATCAATTGCTGGACCATTTCGAGTCGACGTAGGAAGGTCAATCGGGCATGCTTATGGGTGTTCATCCGGCCGGGCTCCTTGAGTGAACTGGGGAGTTGGCGATTTCCAGTTTCTCAAATCCGGTTCGGATGAACCATGCATACAACCTATTGAATCTTCACACCTAGCGTGCCGTACCCCGAGAAGGATGAACGCAATGACCAACAAGACCCTCACTACCGCCGCCGGTGCGCCGGTTGCCGACAACAACAACACCATGACGGCGGGGCCGCGCGGCCCCGCCCTGCTGCAGGACGTCTGGTTCCTGGAGAAACTGGCCCACTTCGACCGTGAACGCATTCCCGAGCGCGTGGTGCACGCCAAAGGCTCGGGCGCCTATGGCACCTTCACGGTCACGCATGACATTTCCCGCTACACGCGCGCCAGGATCTTCGCCGAAGTCGGCAAGCAGACGCCGTTGTTCCTGCGCTTTTCGACCGTGGCCGGCGAGCGCGGCGCGGCCGACGCCGAACGTGACGTGCGTGGCTTCGCCATCAAGTTCTATACCGACGAAGGCAACTGGGACCTGGTCGGCAACAACACGCCCGTGTTCTTCATTCGCGATCCGCTCAAGTTCCCCGACTTCATCCATACCCAGAAGCGCGACCCCAAGACCAACCTGCGCAACGCCACCGCCGCCTGGGACTTCTGGTCGCTCAACCCGGAATCGCTGCACCAGGTCACCATCCTGATGAGCGATCGCGGACTGCCGCAGAACTATCGCCAGCAGCACGGCTTCGGCTCGCATACCTACAGCTTCGTCAACGACGCCGGCGAGCGTTTCTACGTCAAGTTCCACTTCAAGTCGCAGCAAGGCATCGCCTGTTATACGGACGGCGAAGCCGCCGAGCTGGTCGGCCGCGATCGCGAAAGCGCGCAGCGCGACCTGTTCCAGAACATCGAGCAGGGCCAGTTCCCGCGCTGGACGCTCAAGGTGCAGGTAATGCCCGAAGCCGAGGCCGCCACCTATCACATCAACCCGTTCGACCTGACCAAGGTGTGGCCGCATGCCGACTACCCCTTGATCGAAGTGGGCGTGCTGGAACTGAACAAGAACCCCGAGAACTATTTCGCCGAAGTCGAACAGGCCGCGTTCACGCCGGCCAATGTGGTGCCGGGCATCGGCTTTTCGCCCGACAAGATGCTGCAGGGTCGCCTGTTCTCGTACGGCGACACCCATCGCTACCGCCTGGGCATCAACCACCATCAGATTCCCGTCAATGCGCCGCGCTGCCCGTTCCACAGCTTCCATCGCGACGGGATGGGCCGGGTCGACGGCAATGGCGGCGCCACGCTGAACTACGAACCCAACAGTTTCGGCGAATGGCGCGAAGCCAAGCACGCAGCCGAACCGCCGCTGGCGCTGGACGGACAGGCCGCCGACCGCTGGAACCATCGGGTCGACGAGGACTACTACTCGCAGCCGGGCGCGCTGTTCCGTCTCATGAACGACGACCAGAAACAGCAGCTGTTCGGCAACATCGGCCGCCACATGGCCGGCGTGCCCGAGGAAATCCAGCGCCGCCAGCTCGAGCACTTCCGCCGTGCCGACCCGGCCTATGCCGCGGGCGTGGCCAAGGCCCTGGGCCTGAAGTAAACGCGTAGACGCCGCGACACAAGGCGGCCGCGCCCGCAACGGGCCGGCCGCCGGCGGCATTCAGCGCTGCATGCCCCAACGGCGCACCGTCACGCGCTCCAGCGTGTCGAACACCAGGTTTTCCACAGCCAGGCCGATCAGCACCACGGCGGCCAGGCCGGCGAAAACGCGATCTGTGTATAACTCGTTGCGATTCTGGAAGATGTACCAGCCCAGCCCGCCTTTGCCGCTGGACGCGCCGAACACCAGCTCGGCGGCGATCAACGTGCGCCAGGCAAAGGCCCAGGCAATGCGCAGGCCCGACAGGATCGAAGGCAGCGCGGCCGGCACCAGGATCCCCAGCACATAGCGCAAGCCCGTCAGTCCGTAGTTGCGCCCCGCCATGCGCAGGGTTTCCGACACCGTCAGGAAGCCCGAGTACATATTCACAGCCATTGCCCACAGCACGGAATGAATCAATACGAAAACCAGGCTGCCCTGGCCCAGGCCGAACCACAGCATGGCCAGCGGCAGCAAGGCAATGGCCGGCAGCGGATTGAACATCGCCGTCAGCGTGGAGAGCAGATCGCGGCCAAAGCGCGTCGATACCGCCAGCGTGGTCAATACGAAGGCCAGCGCCACGCCGGCCGCATAGCCCTTGAACAGCACGGAAAACGAGAGCGCGGCGCGCGCCGGCAATTGTCCGGAGCCCAGCTCCTGGAAGAATGCCCGGGCAGTCTGCCATGCGCCTGGCAACAGCAGATCGTTGTCGGTATAGCGCGCCATGGCTTCCCATGCCAGGGCCAGCAAGAGCAGGATCAGCACTTTGCGCAGCCACGCATGGCCCAGCAGGCGTTCGTGCCATGGCAACGGCGCCTGTATCGCGATATCGGCCGGCAAGGGCGCCAACGATTGTTCGTATTCGGGCCGCGCAATGGCCAAGGGCAGGGTAGCGTTCGTCATGCGGCGGCCCGTTGCGGCACGGCTTGCGGCTCGACGTCGAACAGCAGGCCGTGGATGCGGGCGGCGGCCGCCTGGAAGGCGGCCGAACCCATGCTGTGCAGTCCGAACTGCTGCGCGTTCAATTCCGCCCGCACGCGCCCTGGATGCGGCGACAGCAACAGGATGCGGTTGCCCAGCACCAGCGCTTCTTCGATCGAATGGGTAACGAACAGCAGCGTGAACGATGCGTCCTCCCACAAGCCCAGCAGCTCTTCCTGCATGCGCCGGCGCGTCAAGGCGTCGAGCGCGGCGAATGGCTCGTCCATCAGCAGAATGCGCGGCTGCATCGCCAGGGCCCGCGCGATCGCCACCCGCTGCTTCATGCCGCCCGACAAGGTATGCGGATAGGCATCGGCGAACGCGCCCAGGCCGACCTTCTCCAGATAGTGCGTGGCGCGCTCCAGCGCCTGCGCACGCGGCAGGCGGCGCGCCGCCACCAGGCCGAACGCCACGTTTTCCCGCACCGTCTTCCAGGGCGGCAGCTGGTCGAACTCCTGGAACACCACCACCCGGTCCGGTCCCGGCGCGTCTATCGGCCGTCCGTCGAGCAGGAACTGTCCCTCGCTTGGCGCCAGAAAACCGGCCGCGGCCTTGAGCAGGGTGGATTTTCCGCAGCCCGACGGCCCCAACAGGATGAAGCGATCGGCCGGCAGCATGTCGAAGCTGACGCGATGCGTGGCGCGCACGCGGCGCCGTGGCGTCTTGTACTCCAGCGTCACGCCGTCGGCGCGCAGCAGCGGTTCGGCCGAGGAATCGAAACGATGCGCGCCCATCTCAGCTTCCCTGCGCGGTGGCCGCGTCGTCGAAGAAGTAATCGCGCCAGCTTTGCGGCTTGTTCTTGATCGCGCCCACCTTGTGCATGAATGCCGCCAGCGCATACGTGTTCTGTGGCGCCACCTTGAACTGCACCTCGGGATTGCTGATGATGCGGATCAGGAAGTCGCGGTCGATCTTGGCGCCGGCCAGCCTGATGTAGATGTCGGCCGCCTGTTCGGGGTGTGCGCTTGCGAACTGCGCGGCCTCCTGCAATGCGACCTGGAACGCCGCATAGGTCTTGGGATTTTCGCGGCGGAATTTCTCGGTGGCGAACAACACCGTCGATGAGCCCGGCCCGCCCAGCACGTCATAGGATTTCAGCACGATGCGCGCATTGGCATTGCCGGCCAGCTCTTGCTCCTGGAACGGCGGATTGCCGAAATGGCCGGTGATCTCGGTGCCGCCGGAGATGATCGCCGCGGCGGCATCCGGATGCGGCAAGGCCACCGAAATGGCATCCAGCCTGTTGTAGTGTTCGTCGTCCCACAGCTTGGCCGACGCAAGCTGCAACACGCGCGCCTGCACCGAAACGCCAACGGCGGGCAGCGCGATGCGGTCCTTGTCGGTGAAGTCGGCAATCGTCTTCACACGCGGGTTGTTGCTGACCAGGTAATAGGGAAAGTTGCCCAGCGACGCCACGCCTCGCACGTTCTGGCGTCCCAGGGTACGGTCCCAGATCGTCAACAGCGGCCCCACGCCGGCGCCGGCGATATCGATGGCGCCCGAAAGCAGGGCGTCGTTGACGGCAGCGCCGCCCGACAGGCGCGTCCATTGCACATCGATGTCCACGCCGGCCTGCCTGCCGTGCTTTTCTATCAGTTGCTGGTCGCGCGCCACATTGAGCAGCAGATAAACGATGCCGTATTGTTCGGCGATGCGGATGCGGCCCTCGGCCAGCGCAGGCGTGGGCGAGGCCAGCGCCAGGACGGCGATGAAGGCTCCAAGCAAGGACGCGGATACATAGCGGGCAAGGCGTTGGCGAACGGTTTCGTGGGATCGCATGAGGAATTCCTGGCTGATGTCGGGTGGGTGCGGCAGACGCGCGTCAGAACGGCGCGTCGCCTTCGATCGTGGTGCGGTACAGCTTGCGACGCAGCTCGGGCGGACAACCGGCGGCCAGGTGGATCAGCGAACGGTTATCCCAGAACACCAGATCGTGGTCGCGCCACTGATGGCGATAGATGTGCTCGGAGCGGGTGCTGTGCGCGAACAGCTCGTCCAGGATCTGCCGGCTCTCGTCCGCAGCCACGCCTTCGATGCGCGTCGTGAAGCCCTCGCTGACGAACAGCGCGCGCCGGCCGGTTTCCGGATGCGTGCGCACGACCGGGTGCGCCACCTCCTGCACCTGCGCCAGCTGGGCCGCGCTCAACGTCGGGCGCCAGTTTCCTTCCTTCTGCAGCTGGCCGTACTTGGCCAGATAGGAATGCACCGCGCGCCGGCCATCGACCGCCTCGCGCAATGCGCGCGGCAGCGTTTCGTAGGCGCGATGCATATTGGCAAACAGCGTATCGCCGCCGATGGCGGGCAGTTCCTGCGCATGCAGCAGCGAACCCAGGCTGGGCAGCGGCTTATACGAGATATCCGAATGCCAGTATTTGCCGGCGTCGCCCAGGCCGACCGGCGCGCCGTTCTCGACGATGTTGGACACCACCAGGATTTCCGGGTTATGCGCAAGGTGGAACTGATGCAGCACATGGATCATCAGGCGGCCGAAGCGGCGGCTGAAATCGATGTGCTGCCGGGGCGTGATGCGCTGGTCGCGAAACACCACCAGGTGATGATCCAGGTGCGCACGGCGCACGCGGGCAAAATCGGCGGCACTCAGCGCACGCGCCAGGTCGATGCCGACGATCTCCGCGCCCAGCGCGTCGTTCAACGGCCGGACCGTGAAGTCCTGGGACGGGCCGTGCGCGAGCACGTCGGGAGGGAAAGCGATGGAAGGCTGGCGCAGTGCGTTGGCATGGGACATGGAACCGCTCCTTGTTCAGGAGCGATCCATTATGAAAACGCGCAAGCCCTATACCAACGATTTAATCGGCCTTTGCACAAAGCCTGGTGTCATATGCCATTGCCGGCCATATGCATATAACCCGCCGCATCAGGCGCTCGGCAGATAGGCCTGCACCAGCTTGACCCAGTAGCTGGCGCCCACCGGCAACAGTGCATCGTTGAAGTCGTAGTTGGAGTTATGCAGCTGGCACGGCCCCATGCCGTGGTAGGTTTCCAGCCGATGATCGCCATCGCCGTTGCCCAGGAACAGATAGCAGCCCGGCACCTTTTCCAGGAAGAAGGAAAAATCCTCGGCGCCCATGAACGGCGGAATATCGCGGTCCACCTGGCCGCTGCCGAAGGACTGCTCGGCCACCTGCGCGGCGAAAGCGGTCTCCGCCTCCCAGTTCACCAGCGGCGGATAGGCGCGCACGAAATCCAGGTCGCCGGTTGCGCCATACACCTGCGGCAGCGTCGTGGCGATGCGCCGCATGTCTTCCTCGATGCGGTCGAGCGCCGCCACCGTATAGGTACGCACCGTACCGCGCAACACCGCGCTGCCGGGAATCACGTTGTAGGCGTCGCCGGCATGGATCTGCGTGATCGACAGTACCGCGGAATCCAGCGGATCCTTGCTGCGCGAAATGACGGTCTGCAGGGACTGCACCATTTCGGCCGCGATCACGATAGGATCGATGGAGCGATGCGGCTGCGCGGCATGGCCTCCCACGCCGTTGATGACGATGTCCCAGCGATTGCTCGACGCCATGGCCGGCCCGGCGCGGAAGCCGAATGTGTTGGCCGGCATGCCGGGCATGTTGTGCATGCCGAACACGGCGTCGCACGGAAAGCGATCGAACAGGCCGTCCTCCATCATGGCGCGGGCCCCGGCGTTGCCGCCTTCCTCGGCCGGCTGGAAGATGAAATGCACCGTGCCGTCGAAATCGCGATGCGCGGCCAGGTACTGCGCCGCGCCCAGCAGCATGGCCGTGTGGCCGTCATGGCCGCAACCGTGCATGCGGCCCTCGATGGTGGAGCGATGCGCGAAGCGGTTGTGCTCGGGCATCGGCAAGGCGTCCATGTCCGCGCGCAGCCCGATGCGCTTGCCGCCCGAACCCGCGCGCAGCACGCCGACCACGCCGGTCTTGCCCAGCCCCGTATGCACCTCCAGCCCCCATTCGCGCAATTTTTCCGCCACTAGGGCAGACGTGCGCGTCTCGTTGAACGCCAACTCGGGGTGGGCATGGATATCGCGGCGCAACGCGGTGAGGTCGGCGTGCGCGCGTTCGATGGCTTCGATGGTCTTCATGGCAAGGATCCGGACAGTTGGACGTTTCCGTTTCTTTTAGCACAGCGCGCGGCGCGCTCAGGCCTGCTGCGCCGCGGCAATGTCATTGAGGTGGCAGGCGCTGGTATGGCCCGGCGCGATCTCGCGCAGCAAGGGCCGTTCCACGCTGCAGCGCGGCATGGCATGCGGGCAGCGCGGATGGAACGCACAGCCAGGCGGCGGCGCCAGCGGCGACGGCAGTTCACCCTTGATGGGCCGGTACTGGCGCCGTTGCACCCGCAGCGTGGGCAACTCGGCCAGCAAGGCCTGCGTGTACGGATGGTTGGCATGCTCGAACACCTGGATGGTCGGCGCCAGCTCGACGACACGCCCCAGGTACATGATGGCCACCCGGTCCGATATATGGCTGACCACGCTCAGGTTGTGGCTGATGAACAGATACGTCAGCCCCAGATCTTGGCGCAGTTGCGCGAACAGGTTGATCACCTGTGCCTGGATGGAAACATCCAGCGCCGCCACGGCCTCGTCGCAGACGATGACCGCGGGCTTGAGCGCCAATGCGCGGGCGATACCGATGCGCTGGCGCTGTCCGCCCGAGAACTGGTGCGGATAGCGCTGCGCATAGGCCGGGTCCAGGCCCACCTGGCGCATCAGGCCGGCCACGTATTCGGCCTTGTCGCGGGAAAGCACCATGCCATGGGCCACGGGCGCCTCCCCGATGATGTCCCTCACGCGCATGCGCGGATTGAGCGACGCATACGGATCCTGGAAGATCATCTGCACACCCAGCTCGTAGGCGCGGCGCTGCGAGGCCCCCATCTGCGCCACCGGCGCGCCGCGCCACGCGATCGTGCCGCCGGAAGGCCGCAGGATGCCGGCGGCCATGCGGCCCAGCGTGGATTTTCCGCAGCCGGACTCGCCGACAATGCCCAGGACCTCGCCGGGGGCCACATCCAGATCGACGTCCGCCACCGCGTGCACCACCTGCGTGCGCAACCCGGCGCCAAACAGGTTGGCGATGCGTCCGGCAAGATCGACCGATTGCACGAAGCGCATCTCCAGGTTCCTCAAGGCAAGCACCGGCGCGTCCATCATGCCTCTCCCGCGTGCCAGCAACGTACCCAGTGCGCCGGACGCACCTCGACCGGTTCCGGCGCCTGCAGGCAGGCCTGCGAAGCACGCGGACAGCGCGTGCGAAACGCACAGCCGGCGGGCAGGTTCAACAGCGATGGGGTCATTCCCGGTATCTGGTCCAGCGGCTTGCCGCGCGTATCCGGCGTGGGAATCGACGCGATCAGGCCGTGCGTGTACGGATGCATCGCGTGCTCGATCACATCGGCGGCGCTGCCCGTCTCGACAATGCGCCCGGCATACATCACCGCCACGCGATCGGCCAGTCCGGCCACCACGGCCAGGTCATGCGTGATCCATATCAAGGCCGTGCCGGTTTCCTCGCACAGCTTACGCATCTCGTAGAGGATCTGGCCCTGTATGGTCACATCCAGGGCGGTGGTCGGTTCGTCGGCGATGATCAGGCGCGGCGAATTGAGCAAGGCAATGGCGATCGCCACCCGCTGGCGCATGCCGCCCGACAGCTGGTGCGGATAGGCGCGCAGGCGCTCGCGCGGCGCGGGTATGCCGACCATGGTCAACACTTGCAGGGCGCGCTGGTAGGCTTCGCTACGGCTGACGCGCCGGTGCGCCAGCACCGTCTCGACCATCTGCGTATCCACCCGCAGTACCGGATTGAGCGTCATCATCGGGTCCTGGAAGATCATGGCCATGGCATCGCCACGCAGCGCGCGCCAGCGTGCCGGCGCCGCCTGGCGCAGGTCCTCTCCGTCGAACCTGATCTCGCCTTCCACCACCCGTCCTGGCTCGTCCAGCAAGCCGATCAGCGAGAATCCGGTGATGCTCTTGCCCGAACCCGACTCGCCCACCAGGCCCAGTATCTCGCCGTGGCGCAAATACATGTCCACTCCGTCCACAGCCTTGACCACGCCGGCGCGCGTGGCGAACTGCGTTTTCAGGCCCTTGACCTCCAATACCGGCCGGGTGGCCGATTCGGGCGGGCTGGACAGGCTTGCTTGCATGCGTGGGCTCTTGTTCGTGGCGGGCCTCAGCCCGCATTGCGAGGATTCAGGACATCGCGCAGATGGTCGCCCACCAGGTTGATGGCGATGATGGCAATCGCCAGCGCGATACCCGGAAAGAACGAGATCCAGTAATGGCCGGACAGCAGGTATTCGAAACCGTTGGCGATCAGCATGCCCAGCGACGGCTCGGTCACCGGCACGCCGACGCCCAGGAACGACAACGTGGCCTCCAGCGCGATCGCATGCGCCAGGTCGATCGTGGCGATGACGATGAGAGGCGGCATGCAATTGGGCAGCACATGGCGCAGCAACACGCGCCCCCAGCCCAGCGACAGGCAGCGCGCCGCCTCGACGTATTCCTTGCCGCGTTCGACCAGCGCGGCGCCGCGCGCGGCGCGCGCGAAATAGGCCCATTGCACCACCACCAGCGCAATGATCACCTTGTCCACGCCCTTGCCCAGGATGGCCAGCAGGATCAGCGCCACCAGAATGGCCGGGAACGAAAGCTGGATATCCACGATGCGCATCAGCAACGCGTCGATGCGGCCGCCGAAGTACGCCGCGATCAGGCCCACGGTGGCGCCGATGGCGAACGCCGCCAGCACCGACACCGTGCCAACGATCAGGCTGGTGCGCATGCCATAGATGATGGCCGACAGCACATCGCGCGCCAGGCCATCGGTACCCAGCCAGTAGCGCATGCTGCCGTCGCCGGCCTCGCTGCCTGGCGGCAGTTTCGAATCGAGGATATCCAGCCCGCCGATATCGTAGGGATTCTGCGGCGCGATCCACGGCGCGAACACCGCCGCCCCCACCACGACCAGCAACAGCGCCAGGCCCAGCAGTGCCAGCTTGCTGGCGCAGAAATCGCTCAGGAAGCGCCGCAGCGGCGCCTCTTCGCCAACTGGCGCCGGGACGGGGGAAAGTTGGACAGGCACGGTCATTGGCGGCTATCCAGGCGTACGCGCGGATCCAGCACCGTATAGATGATGTTCACGACGAGATTGAGCATGACCAGGAAGAACACGATCAGCAGCAGGTAAGCCACCACCACGGGGCGATCCAGGTTGATGATGGAATCGATCAGCAGCTTGCCCATGCCCGGCCACGAGAAAACGGTTTCCGTCACCACCGCGAACTCCACCACCTGGCCGAACTCCAGGCCGGCGACCGTCACGATGGGAATCAGGATGTTCTTCAGCAAATGCACGCCCAGCACACGCTTTTCCGGCAGGCCCTTGGCGCGCGCGAACTTGATGTAATCCTGCGGCAGGCTCTCGCGCGTGGCCGCGCGCGTCACGCGGATGATCATGGCGCATTTCGCCAGCGCAATGGTGGCCGCCGGCAGGATCAGGCTGGCCCAGCCATCCAGCGTCAGGACGCTGAGCGACAGGCCTGCCACGCTGACGGTCTGGCCTCGTCCGCTGGCCGGCAACCAGCCCAGCGTCACCGCGAATATCATGATCAGCATCAGGCCGACCCAGAAATTCGGCAGCGAAAACCCCAGCACCGAACCCGTCATGATGACGCGCGAGGCCGGCGCCTTGGGCTTGAGGCCCGCGCGTATGCCCAGCGGCACGCCGATCAGCACCGACAGCAGCATGGCCACGCAAGCCAGCTCCAGCGTGGCCAGCATGCGTTCCAGGATGAGCCGCATGGCCGGTTCGCCGGTCAGGAAGCTGTTGCCGAAGTCGCCGCGCACCGCCTGGCCCATGAAGATCAGGTACTGCTTCCACAGGGGCTGGTCCAGCCCCAGCGACACGCGGATGGCCGTGCGCTGCGCTTCGGTGGCTTCCGGGCTGGCCAGCATCGACACGGGGTCGCCCACCATGTAGATGCCGGCAAACACCAGCGCCGACATCACCAGCATGACCACGACTGTCTGCAGCAGCCTGCGTATGATGGTTGCCAGCACGCGCGGCTCCGCGTCTCGCCTATTTCTTCACCGTGGCGTACTGCACCAGCGTGGTCTGGTCGGGACGCCCGGTATAGCGGATGTCGTTCTTCATGGCCCACACCGACAGCTCGAAATGCACCGGCAGCATGGCGTAGTCGTCCATGGCCAGATTGCTGGCCTTTTGCAGCAACTCGGCGCGCTTGGCGTCATCCATGGTCGATGAAGCCTGCTTGACCAGCTCGTCCATCGCCGGGTTCGAATAGCGGCTGCGGTTCGTGGTACCCAGGCCAGCCTCGGGGTTGCGCGTAACCAGCAGCGAGGTCAGGGCGTTGGACATCTCGCCGCTGGTCACCGACCAGCCCGCCAGATAGGCGCTGAACGCATAGCTGTCGCGGTTCTTGAAGAACACCGGCGGCGCCATCGAATCCACGCTGGTCTTCACGCCGATACGCGTCCACATCGACGCGATGGCCTGCGCCACCTTGGCGTCGTTGACATAGCGGCCGGACGGCGAACCCAGCGTGATGGAAAAGCCATTGGGATAGCCTGCTTCCTTCAACAAGGCCTTGGCCTTTTCCACATCGGCCTTGGGCGCCTGCGAATGCTCCTTGGAAGAACCGAACATCGGATAAGGCAGCAGATTGCCGGCCGGTTTGGCCACGCCGCCCATCACGCGATCGACGATCGCGTCGCGGTTCAAGGCCAGCGACAACGCTTCGCGCACCCGCTTGTCCTTCATCGGATTCTTGTCCGTGCCCTGTACGCCCGGACTGGGCTCGGCATACTGGTCCAGCGCCAGATACACCACGCGCACCGACGGCGTTTCCTCGACGTACAGTTTCTTGTCGGCCTTCAACTTGGGCAGGTCATCGGTGGGCGGATCCTCGATCATGTCGACGTCCCCGGCCAGCAAGGCCGCCACGCGCGCCGCCGCATTGGTCATGGGCCGGTAGGTCACCTTGTCCCAGGCGGGCGGCTTGCCCCAATAGTTTTCGTTGCGCGCCAGCACGAATTCGGCGCCGCGCTTCCACGACACGAACTTGTACGGTCCGGTGCCGATCAGTCCATTGCCGCTGTTGAGCTCCGTCGTTGTCTTGCCTTCCGGCGCCGGGCCCGAAGCGGCCTTCTTCGACATGATGGGCAATTGCGCCAGGTTTACCAGCAGCAGGGGCGTCACATCCTTGGTGGTGATACGCACCGTCAGCGGATCGACCGCCTCGGTCTTGGCCACCGCCCCCAGGTACAGCGTGAACGGCGACGGACTGTTGGAAACCTTGGGAATGCGGTCATAGGTGAAGACCACGTCCTCCGCCGTGAACGGCGTGCCATCGGAGAACTTCACATCCGGGCGCAGCTTGAACGTCCACACCTTGCCATCGACGGTCCACGACTCGGCCAGCGCGGGCTGCGGCTTGAGCTGCTCGTCCACGCGCACGATGGGATCGAAGATGGTCTGGGAAATCTGGGTATTGGGAGTCAGCGCGTGGTACTGCGGATCCATCGAACTGGGCTCCGTCTTCAACGCCACCACCAGATCGCGGGCCAGCGCGGCGCTTGCCCCGCCCAACGCCAACGCCACGATTACCGAGCCGCAGGTCACTACACGTGAAAGCCGAGAAATCATCTTGCTCTCCCATGGATGTTCGGGTTCAGGACCAACGGCCCACGTTAACCAGCAAACATCGGGCGGCGCAACAGTTATATTCCCTTATTGTCCTTACCTTTACGCAGATGCTTGCCATGTCCCTGTACGCCCCCATTGCTGCAATCGCCACGGCCCCCGGCCGCGGGGGCATCGGCGTGGTGCGCATATCCGGGCCCGATCTCGCCGAACTTGCACAACGGCTGTTCGGGCGTCCGCTGACGCCGCGCCACGCGCACTACCTGCCGTTTCGCGCCGCCGACGGCGAGGTGATCGACGAAGGGCTCGCCATCTACTTCCGTGCTCCGCACTCCTATACCGGCGAAGACGTACTGGAGCTGCAGGGACATGGCGGCCCCGCCGTGCTGCGCCGCATCCTGGCGCGCTGCCTGCAGGCGGGCCACGACCTCGGACTGCGTCCGGCCGAACCCGGCGAGTTCACCCGCCGCGCCTTTCTCAACGAGCGCCTCGACCTGGCTCAGGCCGAGGCCGTGGCCGACCTCATCGACGCCTCCTCGGAAGCCGCCGCGCGCGGCGCCATGGCGTCGCTGTCGGGCGAGTTCTCGCAGCGCGTCAACGACCTGTCCGACCGCATCATCCACCTGCGCATGCTGGTGGAAGCCACCCTGGACTTTCCCGAAGAAGAAATCGACTTCCTCGAGAAATACCAGGCGCGGCCCACGCTGCAGGCGCTCACGCACGACCTCGACACGCTCATTGCCCAGGCGCGCCAGGGCGTGATCCTGCGCGAAGGCCTGCACGTCGTGCTGGCCGGCAAACCCAATGTGGGCAAATCCAGCCTGCTCAACGCCCTGGCCGGCGACGACATCGCCATCGTCACGCCCATCGCGGGCACCACGCGCGACAAGGTCGTGCAGGAGATCCACATCGATGGCGTACCGCTGCACATCGTCGACACCGCCGGCTTGCGCGACACCGACGACGCCGTCGAAAGCATAGGCATCGAACGCACCTGGAAAGAGATCGAGCGCGCCGACCTCATCCTGCACCTGCAGGACGTCACCCAGCCGCCCGATCACCTCGACGCGCAAATCGTCAGGCGCCTGCCCGCGCGCACGCCGGTGCTAAACGTCTTCAACAAAGTCGATCTGCTCGACGCGGCGTTCCAGGGCCAGCCCGACAGCCTGGCCATCTCCGCGCGCGGCGGCATCGGCCTGGACGCATTGCGCCAGCACCTGCTGCAACTGGCCGGCTGGAACCCCGGCGCCGAATCGCCATGGCTGGCGCGCGAACGCCATCTGCATGCGCTGCAACAGGCCGCGCAGCATCTCGAGATCGCCACCGAACACGCCCGCGAGGACGACCGCGTGCTGGACCTGTTCGCCGAAGAGCTGCGCCTGGCGCACGAAGCCCTGACCGGCATCACCGGCAAATTCACCAGCGACGACTTGCTGGGCGAGATCTTTTCGAGTTTCTGCATCGGCAAGTAGCCCGCCCGGCCAACAGGCAGGCGATGGCCGCGGCCTGCAGCGCCGCCGCGGCCACGAACAGCCATGGCGCCGACGCCGCGTCCGAGACGCCGCGCAACATCCCGAAGACCGCCGGTGCGAACGCGTAGGCGGCTTGCGACAAGGCGACGATGAGCGGCACCACGCGCCGCACGCTGGCCGGATCGAACTCGTTTTGCGCGATCAGCGGCGGCAGCGAGGTGGCGTTGCCGATACCCGAGCCGAACAGCAGCAGGCCCAGCCAGACCAGGGCCGGCGTGTCGCCGGCCGCCAGCAGAAGCAAGGCCCCCAGCGCCTGGATGGCATAGGCATGCGACGCCAGCAGGCGGCGATCGGACCCCGCGCCGGCGATGCGGCCCACGATCGTGCGGCCTGCTATCGCGCAGCCGGTTGCCGCGCCCATTGCCAGCCCGGCCGTGCCCGGACCCAAGGTAGGAACGAGCAGCGAGTACAGGTGCGCGACCAGGCCCATCTGGGCGAACAGACCCAGCGACATGGCCGCGGCCAGGGTGACGAAGCGCCGATCCTCGCGCAGGCGGCCCGCAGGCCTGGCGGGCGGCGCCGGGTTTGCGGCCGGGCGGGGCGCGACCGCCTCGCCGTCCGGCGCCTGCCCCGTATTGGCCGGCGTGCGCGTAAAGACCAGGCTGGCCAGCACGGCGATCACCAGCACCATGGACGCGCCCACCACGCCCGCGGCCCAGGCGAACCCCCAGGCCTGGATCAGCAGCGCCCACAATGGGGAGAAGACAATGCCGCCTACGCTCGCACCGTTGTACGCCATGCCCAGCGCGGCGGGCCGCCGGACCACGAACCACGGTTCGATCAGGGCGTTGATCGCCGCGGCCCCCAGCGCCGCCCAGCTGGCGCCGCTCACCAACGCGGCAATGGCCAATTGCCACGGCGTGGCCGCCACGGCCCAGCCGAATGTGCCCAGCGCGCTTCCCAGCGCCCCGCAGAACGTGACCATGGGAATGCCGGCAAGGCGGTACAGCCGCCGCAGGTTGGCCACGGCCAGCGCCCCCTCCACGAAGTGCAGCGTGACCATGCCCGCCACCCATTGCAGCGGCCAGCCGGTGCGTTCGACGACGGCATGCAGGAATACTGGCGGCCCATAGAAGCCCATTCCCCAGCCGTAGATGGCCATGACGAAACTTGCCGCCAGCACCTGGCGTCCGGCGAAGGGGGTCGAGTGTCGGGTCATGCTGCCTCGGGTTGATGTCGCGCGAACCGCAGTATGGGTTGGCCAGCTCCCGCTTGCGTCATGCCTGGCCGAAGCATGGAAGGCGCCGTCCGAGACCGGATTTCCTGCTCAATTTTTGATCACGGCGTCCAGGAGACGCCATCATCGGGCGAGGCCCGCGCGCGCTTGCCGCGCCGCTGATTTACGCTGTATGGGCCTGCCAGCAGGCTGGAAAACGGGGTTGGGAAACCGTATTTCGGGCCGGACATCCCCCGGATCCAGGCCATGGCGCCCTATGGATAACCACTGGGAGGCAAGCTTGTGCACAGTATGTGGACCCGGGTTGAACAAGCTTGCTTTTCGGCCATGGTCCGAAATGTTGTCCAACTTCGGCTCTCCAGCCAAACAGACCTAGTGCACAGCCTAAAAGCTTCGCAAGCGTATGAAATAAAATCCCTTTTCAGGGTTAAGGTAGTTATCCACAGCCCTTATTAATCATTAGTCTTTATATAAAGAACACTATAAGGAAAAACATCAAACATGCCAGCCACCAGCCGTTCGCGCTGCAAAATCCAGCCATGCGCATTCTGTTGATCGAAGACGAAGCCGAACTCGCCCGCTGGCTATCGCGCAGCCTTGCCCGCCATGCCGGGTTCGTGGTCGAATGGGCCGATGACGGCCTGCTGGCCGAACGCCGCCTGGCCGTGGAAGAGTTCGATGCCATCATCCTGGACCTCGGCCTGCCCGGCATGGACGGCCATACCCTGTTGACCCGCATCCGCGCCCGCGACGACCGTACGCCAGTCCTGGTCCTGACCGCGCGCGATTCGCTGGCCGAAAGAGTGGGTACCCTGCACCAGGGCGCCGACGACTTCCTGCCCAAGCCTTTCGTGCTGGAGGAGCTCGAAGCCCGCCTGACCGCACTGATCCGCCGCAGCCGCGGACGGGAACATCCCCGCCTGACGCTGGGCGACCTGGCACTGGATACCGCGTCACAGCGATTCACCGTCAAAGGGCAGCCGCTGGCGCTTTCGCCCCGGGAACATGCGGTGCTGCGCGCCCTGATCCAGCGCAGCGGCGAACCGTTGAACAAGCAACAGATCCTCGATCGCATCCAGTCCAGCGACAGCGATGTCAACCTGGAGGCCATCGAGGTCCTGGTCCATCGGCTGCGCAAGAAGCTGGCCGACACCGGCGTACAGATCGTCACCATGCGCGGCATGGGCTATTGCCTGGAGAACGCTGTTGACAACCCGTAGGCAGGAAAAAACCCGCCATCGCATGCTGAAGACGGTGTTGCTGTGGTGGCTGATTCCCGCGCTGGTTTTCGTCATGACCGGAGCCTTGTGGCTGTCCAACCAGCAACTGCGCAACCAGGTCGACATCGCCTACGACCGCTCGCTTTCCGGAGCGCTGCGATCCATCGACCACAACATATCCACAGCCAGCGGGGGACTGTCGCTCGAACAGCCCTACCTGATGCTGGAGTTCTTCGAACTGACCGCCAACGGCAACGTGTACTACCGGGTGGCGACCGAAGACGGCCTGGCCGAGATCGGCAACCCCCAGTTGCCGCTGCCGCCGCAGCCGCTGGTCTCCGGCCAGCCGCAGTTTTTCTACGCCGAGTACCTGGGCCAGCCGGTACGGGTGGCGGCGCTGGCGCGGCCGATGGATCCGCCGCTTTACAACGATAAAGGGGGACGTATAATCGTCCAGGTCGCCGAAAGCCTGGAGACCCGGCAGGACTTCCTGCATCGGGCGCTGGTGCGCTCGGTGGAACGCGACCTCGCGGTGGTGATGATCAGCGTGTTGGTGGTCATCTGGAGCGTTTTCATGGCGCTGCGGCCGCTCGAACGGTTGCGCGAGGAAGTTGCAAGCCGTTCTGCGGACGATCTAAGCCCCGTGAGCGCGTCGGAGATGCCAGGGGAGGTCCAGCCCCTCATCCACGCCGTAAACCTCCACATGGCCCGATTTACGGCCTTGGCGAGGGTGCAGCGGCAGTTCCTCGACGACGCGTCGCATCAATTGCGCACGCCGCTGTCGGTATTGCGGACCCAGACGGCCTATGCCTTGCGTGAAACAGACCCCCAGGAGGTCCGTACAGCCCTCCTGGCGATGCAGGACGGCCTGGACAGGGCGGTACGCACCACCAACCAGATGCTCGCGCTGGCGCGCGCCAAGGACGCCTCGCTGGCCGAGGGCGGCCTGCCGCTGGAAACGGTCGACCTGGCCGAGCTGGCCGACGGCGTCATCCGGGCCTTGTTGCCGGCTGCCCGGGCCAGGCAACTGGACCTGGGGCTGGATGTGCAGGCCGCGCCGGTCCGGGTACAGGCTGTCGAGTGGCTGTTGCGCGAGGCGCTGAGCAACCTGGTCGACAACGCCATCCGGTATACGGCGCGCGGCAGCGAAGTCACGGTCAAGGTCCATGCCGAGGGTGGCCATGCCTGGCTGGTGGTGGAAGACAACGGGCCCGGCATGTCGGCCGAGGACATTGCACGCGCCAGCGTACGGTTCCGCCGGGGCGCAGCCGGCAAGAACAAGTCGGGGGCGGGCCTGGGGCTGGCCATTGTGCGGACCATCATCGAAATCCACGGCGGCCAGCTGGTGCTGGAAAACCGCCAGCCGCAGCCGGGTTTGCGCGCGGCACTGGTGTTTTCCCTAGGTTTCAAGGGAAATGCTGCGCTGCCGCACGAAATTGTGGTGATCTGAAAGGTTCCGGAAAGGCAGGGTTGGGTACGGTGCTCATCCGTTGGCCTGCGATCTGCGCGATCGTTCCATGGCCATCCATGTCCGCACGACATGCCAACAACGATCTCGGAGACCGCATCGATGCATACCCTGGCGAAATTCCGCGCGACTGCTGCCGCCCTGGCTGGCCTGTGCGCCCTGTTCATTGGCAACGCCGCCCATGCGGCCGGCGACGAGCCGCGTCGGCCCGAGTGCATTGCCCCGGCCCAGCCCGGCGGCGGCTTCGACCTGACCTGCCGGCTGGCTACCGAAGGCCTGAAGCAATCGGGCGCGCTCAAGGCGCCCATGCGCATCGTCTACATGCCTGGCGGCATTGGCGCCGTGGCCTACAACAACATCGTGGCCCAGCACCCGGGCGAGGCCGGCACCATCGTTGCCTTTTCCGGTGGTTCGCTGCTCAATCTGGCGCAAGGCAAGTTCGGCAAGTATTCGGTCGACGACGTGCGTTGGCTGGCCGGTATCGGCGCCGATTATGGCGTGGCCGTGATCCGCAACGATTCGCCCTATACCGACCTCAAGGGCCTGATGGAGGCCTTCAAGCAGGATCCCACCAAGATCGTGCTGGGCGCCGGCGGCACCGTGGGCAGCCAGGATTGGATGAAAGCGGCGCTGACGGCCAAGGCGGCCGGCGTTGATTTCAAGAAAATGCGTTTCGTCGCGTTCGAAGGTGGCGGTGAGGCGGTGACCGCGCTGCGCGGTGGCTACATCCAGGCCTACATGGGCGACGCCGCCGAGGCTTTCACCATGCTCGAAGGCGGCGCGCCGATCCGTGTGCTGGCGGTCTTCAACAGCGAGCGCCTGCCGGGCAAGCTGAACAACGTGCCGACGGCCAAGGAGCAGGGCTACGACATCGTATGGCCGATCATCCGCGGTTTCTACGTCGGTCCCAAGGTCTCCGACAAGGACTACCAGTTCTGGGTCGACGCGTTCGACAAGACGATGACTTCGCCCGAATACGCCAAGCTGCGTGAACAGCAGGGGCTGTTCCCGTTCAGCAAGACCGGCAAGGACCTGGACGACTACGTCAAGCAGCAGGTCAAGAACTACGCCGAGCTGGCCGACAGCTTCGGCCTCATCAAGAAGTAAACCGATCGCGCGGCCGGCGGCATGCGCCGCCGCCGCGCATCTTCCCAACGGTGCGCACGCAATCGGGGCGGTCCGCGCCGTGTTCTCGAATTGGATACGGGATCATGAATGATCGAATGTTGGGCGTATTCGCCCTGATCCTGGCCGCCTTCATGACATGGGCGGGCTGGGACATCGAAGCGCCGTTTGCCTACGAACCTGTAGGGCCGCGCGCATTTCCGATGCTTGTCGCACTCATCATCGGCCTGTGCGGCCTGCGCCTGGTCTACAAGGGCAGCCACCAGGTCGAGACCAACTCCGCCGGCGCCAACGCGCGCATCGCCCTGATGATCGCGTATGCGGCCGCCTATGCGTTCCTGTTCCAGTGGCTGGGGTTTGTCATCGCCACGGCGCTGATGACCGTCGCGGTCGGCCGCCTGTTCGGCGGCAACTGGATCAAGTGCGCCATCGGCGGCCTGATCATGGGCGTGCTGTTCTTCCTGTTGTTCGACAAAGTCCTGGACGTGGTGTTGCCGGCCGGGTTGCTGGAGGGTCTGCTATGAGCGGCATTCTCGATCATCTTGCCATCGGTTTCGGCGTTGCCTTCTCGCTGACCAACGTACTGGTCGCGGCTATCGGTTCGTTCTTCGGAACCATGGTGGGCGTGTTGCCCGGGCTTGGCCCGATCAACGGCGTGGCCATGCTGATCCCGATCGCATTCGCGATGAACCTGCCGCCCGAAATGGCGCTCATCCTGCTTGCGGCGGTGTACGTGGGCGCCGAATATGGCGGCCGCATCACCTCGATCCTGCTCAACGTGCCGGGCGAGGCCAGCGCCATCATGACCACGCTGGATGGTTATCCGCTGGCGCGCCAGGGCCTGGCCAACGTGGCGTTGTCGCTGTCGGCGTGGTCCGCCTTTTTCGGCGCCATCGTGTCGGTGACCGGCATCATCCTGCTGGCGCCGCTGCTGGCCAAATGGGCGCTTGCCTTCGGGCCGGCCGAATACTTCGTGCTGATGGTGTTCGCCTTTTGCTGCCTGACCAGCCTGCTTGGCAAGCAACCCGTCAAGGGCGTGCTGGCGGCGATGATAGGGTTGGGCATTTCGGTGGTCGGGGTCGATTCGAACTCGGGCGTATACCGCTATACCTTTGATTCGGTGCACCTGTCCGACGGCATCGATTTCGTTGTCGTGGTGATCGCGCTGTTCGCCGTCAGCGAGATGCTGGAGATGCTGGAGAAGGTCGTGGCCGGACACAGTATCGAGGTCAAGCCGAGCGGCCGGAAACTGTTCAACCTTAAAGAATTGTCGTTCACGTGGTGGAGCGTGGTGCGCAGTTCACTGGTGGGCTTCGGCGTGGGCGTGCTGCCCGGAGCCGGCGCCAGCGTGGCGGCGGCCGTTGCCTATTCGCAGGAAAAGCGCATCATCGAGAGCAAGGATCCCGACGCCAAGTTCGGCAAGGGCGATATGCGCGGCCTGGTGGCGCCCGAATCGGCCGCCACCGCGTCGGCAATCGGGTCTTTCGTGCCCATGCTGACGCTGGGCGTGCCAGGCTCGGGCACCACCGCCGTGATGATGGGCGCGTTGACGCTCTACAACATCACGCCCGGTCCGGTGCTGTTCGACAGCAAGCCCGAACTGGTGTGGGGCCTGATTGCCTCGCTGTTCATCGCCAACGTCCTGCTGTTCATCATGAACGTGCCGATGGTGCGAGTGTTCTCGAAGGTGCTGGCCGTGCCGGCGTGGATGATGGTGCCCGGCATCCTGTGCATCAGCTACATCGGCGTCTATGCGATCAATGCCGGCACGTTCGACCTGCTGATGGTGGTGGCCATTGGCGCGCTGGGCTACTTCCTGCGCAAGTTCGGCGTACCGATGGCGCCGCTGGTGCTGGGCGTGGTGCTGGGCGACATGATGGAGCAGAACCTGCGCCGGGCGCTGTCCATCACCAATGGCGATCCCGTGGTGCTGTATTCCAGCCCGGTATCGATAGGCCTGTGGATCGCGGCTGCCGCGGTGGTGATCGTTCCGCAATTGATGCGCCGCCTGAGCGCGCGCCGCAGGCAAGCCGCTCAGTCGTAGTCGATCGGCCGATTGAAAAATGCCGCGGTTCGCACCGCGGCATTTTTCTTGGGCGCACGCGGCGTCCTGGCGCGTTCAGACGTGGGCCAGACGCTCGATGGCGGCGTCCAGCGTAGCGTCCTGCTTGGCGAAACAAAAGCGCACCAGATGGTGGTTGGATTCGGGCGCGGCGGGATTCTGGTAGAACGCCGATACCGGGATCACGGTTACGCCATGGTCGATGGTGAGATGGCGCGCGAAATCGGCTTCGGCGTGCTTGGTTATCTCGCTGTAGTCGGCCAGCATGAAGAATGTGCCGGGGCTGGGCAGGGGGCGAAAACGCGTGTTGGCCAGGCCGGCCGCGAGGCGATCCCGCTTGGCCTGGTAGAACGCAGGCAGGTCCAGGTAGGGCTTGGGGTTGGCCATGTACTCGGCCAACGCGAATTGCATCGGCGAGGACACGGTGAACACCATGAACTGGTGGACCTTGCGCAGCTCGGCGCTGAGCTGGCGCGGCGCGCAGCAATAGCCGACTTTCCAGCCAGTGGTGTGATACGTCTTGCCAAATGACGAGATGACAAACGCATGTTCGGCCAGCAAAGGGCGGCGCGACAGGCTGGCGTGCGGCTTGCCGTCGAACACGATGTGTTCGTACACCTCATCGGACAACAACAGCACGCCCGTTTCGCGCACGATGGATTCCAGGGCGTCCAGGTCGCTTTCGTCGAGTACTGCGCCGGTCGGGTTGTGCGGGAAATTCAGCATGAGCAGCCGCGTGCGCGCGCCGATGGCGTCGCGTACGCGCTGCCAGTCGATGCGGTAGTACGGATCGTCGCGGGTGGGGGCGCGCAAGGGCACGGGCACGGCGGTGCCGCCGGCCAGGCGTATCGCCGGCAGGTACGAGTCGTAGCAGGGTTCGATCACCACGACTTCGTCGCCAGGGCCTACGGCCGCCAATACGGTGGCCATCAACGCTTCCGTGGCGCCGCTGGTTACGGTTATTTCGGTTTCCGGGTCGTAGGCATGGCCGTAGAGGGTCTTGACCTTGGCGGCGATAGCCTCGCGCAATGGCGCCACGCCAGGCATGTAGGGATACTGGTTGTGCCCGGCAGCCATGGCCTTGCCGACCAGGGCGCACAGTTCGGGGTCGGGATCGAAATCCGGGAAGCCCTGGCCCAGGTTGATGGCCTTGTGCTCGATGGCGAGCCGGCTCATGACAGTGAAAATCGTGGTGCCGACATCGGGCAGCTTGGATCGGATCATGGCAATGGTAGGAATGTGGACAAGCAATGGGAATGCGTTTCTCGTAAGTATCCCACTAACTCATCGCGTTCTTCGGCGCCCCGCCGGCGCCCGCGTGCGGGGCTTGCCGATGGACCGGTGGCCGCGGTCTTTTACGCGGTCGCCATGGCGGCCTCGGTTACTTGTGAGACAAGTGAAAAAAAAGCCACATAGGGGTAAACAACTATTTGTTCGCCTCGGAGGCGATGCGTATGCTGATCCTGCAGTTGATTCAAGCAGTGCGCAAACCCGGTTACTGTTGTAGATGGCAAGCCACAAACGCAACGTTGAAGCGGGTGCGTGTGCCCGCCGGTTGGTCAGTTGGTCAGCGTCCTTGATTCACTTGCATTTCTTTTTTTCGATATCAGGACGCTATAAAAAATGGCTCAAAAGGGCAAGGTCAAGTGGTTCAACGCCGACAAGGGTTATGGATTCATCACTCCGGACAGCGGCGGTACTGACGTATTCGCACATTTCTCTGCGATTCAAGGCCGCGGTTATCGCAGCCTGAACGAAGGTCAGGAAGTCGAGTTCGAAGTGAAGGATGTTCCGAAAGGACCTCAAGCGGCCGAAATTCGCCCGCTCTGAATCGGGAAATCCCGTTTTTCCCGCATACCAGGCCCAAGTGCCTGGTTACAACGCCCCAGGAACATAGCTTCTGGGGCGTTGTTGCTTTTGCCATCGCCGCACGGCATGCAGTTAGTGTTTACTAACATCACTACGGGCTTGGATAACTTTGTGGATAAGCCTCCGCCCGGCACCTGGGTCGGACAGGCTTGCGCGCGCCGACGCCGGACATGGTGCTGGAGTTTTACACAGCGGATGACATCGTTATTTCGCGCCACGGGTGGGACGATGGTGCGAGTCGCCCCGGGCAGCTTCTTTCGTTGATCTACGCTTGCCAGGGAAAATCTCCTGTAAATCCACGGTGTTACGCGATCAGATATGCATGCTGGGGTTTCCGGCGCAGCTCCGGACGTCACGGTTTGGCGACTTCGGGCCCACCTCCATTACGGGTCGGGCCCGATTTGTTCACAAAGATATCCCCAATTTTCTTGCCTGTATCGAGACATATTCCAGGAGGATTCCTGATCGAAAAATTTGTGGATACTTCTGGGGATTGATCCCCAATTCAGCACGGTTGTGTACCGGCGCCATGGTTGTTCTTCGCCAGTGCCGGCATCGACGCCAGTCTCGAGTCGGTCATCAACCAACACGGGTGGATTCGACGGAGGGCATTGATGCGGCAACGGCACGCGTATCCCGATGCCCCGCCGGGCGATCGGGTTGTCCACAGGGGGCGGTGGATAAGATGGTGATGCAGGCCGCACAAATTTCCGCGTCCACGTATGAATGTTGCCTTGGTGTTACCAGTCTCAGGCGGGTCCTAGCCGAAAGTATTAAGCCGTTGGATGGTAGCGTTTTCCCTGCGTGATCGATGCGGCTCGACGGACCTGAACGAGACACCGGTCTTATATTTCTGCTCCTCGGTGTTGGCAGTATTGAGTCGCGATGTTTCACGTGAAACGAAAATTGCCATTCGATGCCATGGCCCGTGACCACCTGCTTTGATTACATGCTTCGTGGTGGGCATGCCGCTTGCGCTATATCGGATTTGTCCGGCCCCCCGCTCAACGAGTCCAGGACATTCCGCAAGTCGGAGAAATCCTTGAGCCCAGCAACGGGCATGCGGCGTGTTGACGACGCCCGCGAGATTTCCTGGACGAGCCATCCCATTGGCCCTGCGTTTCGAGATCTTGTCCCGTGCGCGGGGGCCCGCGCAGTCCGGACATTCTGCCGGCACACGAAACGGGATGCGGATCGAGCCTGGAGATCGAATGTTGGGCGTAGCCGGCCGTGCGCGTGTAGCGGAGAAGGGACAGGCGTTGGCGAGCGCAGTGTACGGAGGAGTGCGGTACTTGCCTGATCGGGATCATCCAAATCGCGGCAGCCGGGAAAGCCGGCTTGCTTCTGGTCATTCCGCCATGGCCGTTTGACGACAAAACTGCGCTTGTTTTGGCCTAGGGGTAGGGTAGGGGTAAAAACATCGTTGTTTTTGGCTGCCCGGAACCCCGTGGCAGACAGCTCATGCTGCCGTTGTTTCACGTGAAACATGTAATCGCATTATTGAGGGTCGGAACAGGCGCCGCATGTTTCACGTGAAACATTGCTAGGCCTGGCGTTTTGGACAGAGGCCGTGGCGCATAAGCCGCATAGATCGTACGGATTACAGGGCTTACGATGTTTCACGTGAAACGCCGAACGAGGTGCCACTATAATGGCCTCGGAACGCTCTTTCATCTCTCCCCATC